>LEKJ01000061.1 GCA_029852775.1 Pasteurellaceae bacterium LFhippo2 | reverse complement strand
AAGTTAGTCCAACTTTTGAGATGCAGATCATCCCATTTTAGTTTAACCACTTCACCAACGCGCATTCCAGTTTCGAGAGCAAATAAAAGCGCGCCCCCAATCCTTGCTCTTGGCTTACGTAAACTCTCCAAATACCCACTTTTCTCCACAAGAATTTTAATCTCTTCATCGGTGTATCGTTGAGTTCTTGGTTTCTCGCCTTTAGGTTTATCTACACCATCCATCGGATTTTTGGTAATATAATCCCACTTTTTGAGCGCATAGGTAAAAATGTTACTCAAAATCGTAAGCTCGCGGAGTACGCTAGAGCCTTTAACACCGCGATCTAATCGAGCATTAATCCAATCGTTTATCGTTTCTTTGGTAATGTCAGAGATATACAAGTTAGCAATAGGTTCATCAAGCACAACATTTAGGCGACGAATTTCTGGAATACCCGTTTTTTTATGTGGAGAAACTTCATTTTGATACCTGATAATGACATCAGAAAAAAGAATATCAACTCTTTTTCCTTTATCTTCGGCATCAATTTTATTTTCTTCCGCTAACGCCCATTGTTTTGCTTCTGCCTTTGTCGAGAAAGTGGCGTTTTTCCGAACGCCATTTTTAAAGATTTGAACACGGTATTTATTACCGCGCTTTTGGATAGATGCCATATTAACCGCCTGATTGGTGTAAAATTGGTGTAATCGCTTTACGATAATACTCGATAAAACACGAAAAAACAACAATATACTAATAATTTAAACAGTGGTTTAATATGTGTAATAAAATGATAACTTATTGATTTTATAAGACAAAAAAAGCCCCGTACCAAAAGGGGTGATACGGGGCGGAGGTCTTACCTAAGGAATGAAAAAAACTTGCTACTCAAAAAAATTCAAGCATCTAGCACTTGGTAAGACTAGGGCTTTGGGATTAAGTTCAAAAATTATTTAATAAAATTCAGAATATTTAATAAGAGATAAAAAAATGCAAAAAACTAAAATTGTATTAGCAACAGGAAATGCTGGAAAAGTACGTGAAATGGCGGATGTTCTTTCAGAGTTTGGCTTTGAAGTTGTAGCACAATCAGAATTCGGGATTGAATCGCCAGAAGAAACAGGGCTAACTTTTGTTGAAAATGCATTAATCAAAGCTCGCTATGCGTCAAAAATGACGGGATTACCAGCGATTGCTGATGACTCAGGATTAGCTGTTGACGCACTTGGTGGCGCGCCGGGCTTATATTCCGCTCGCTATGCAAGTGTAGATGGTGATGATATCGCTAATCGCCAAAAATTAGTCGCAGAACTTGCCGATGTAGTTGATGAAAATCGAGGCGCAAAATTTGTAAGCTGTATCGTGATGTTACAGCACGAAACTGATCCAACGCCCAAAATTGCGATTGGCGAATGTTTTGGCACAATCTTGCGTGAAGAACGTGGTTCAAATGGTTTTGGTTATGACCCACTATTTTTCTACGAACCTAAACAATGTACTTTTGCAGAGCTTGAAACGACAGAAAAGAAAAAGATTTCACACCGTGCAATTGCATTGCAATCATTAAAACAGCAATTAACTAAATAATAAAATAGAGAAAATATGATTATTACGACAACACCATCTATTGATGGAAAAAAGATTATTGAATACAAAGGGTTAGTTTTCGGAGAAGTTGTTTCAGGTGCAAACTTTATCCGAGACTTTTTTGCGAGTATTACGGATGTGATTGGTGGGCGCTCGGGAGCTTATGAGAGCAAACTAAATTCTTCTCGTAAAGAGGCCTTAAAGGAGCTGGAAATTGAAGCTAAAAAAGTTGGGGCTAACGCTGTTGTGGGTGTCTCGTTTGAATATCAATCAATGGGAGGCGATAAAGGAATGTTTATCGTTGTGGCAACAGGTACAGCGGTAGTGGTAAGTTAACGTGAGTAATTTGCAAGAAAATACGCAAATCGAACCGCTTTTCTGGCAGAAAAAAAGTCTGTTAGAAATGAATGAAGCTGAATGGGAAGCTTTGTGTGACGGGTGCGGTAAGTGCTGTTATCGCAAATATATCCAAGGGCGTGGCAAGCGCGAAAAACTTTATTACACTTCCGTTGCTTGTAATTTATTGGATTTGGAAACAGGGCGTTGCTGTGATTATCCTAATCGCTTTAAGCTTGAAGATGATTGCACAAAATTAAGTAAGCGAAATTTACCTGACTTCTATTGGCTACCAAAAACTTGTGCTTATCGTTTACTGTATGAAGGAAAGCCATTGTTTGATTGGCACCCATTGATCTCAAATGATCCTAATTCAGTTAAAAAGGCAAATATCCAAATTCCAAACGGTATTCACGAAAAAGATGTGATTGACTGGTTTGAGTTTGTGATTGATGAACATTGAGCAAACAACCGGTCTGGTTTTGCAAATTTTTAGCAAAAACAGACCGGTTGAACGTATTTTGACAAATATTTCAAGAATATAAGGAAGGTTTTATGAAAACAGCACTAGTAACAGGCGCAACGGCAGGTTTTGGGCTTGCGATTTGTAAAAAATTAATTGAAGCGAACTATCGTGTTATCGGCACAGGCAGACGTGTAGAGCGCTTGATGGAACTCAAGACTGAGCTAGGCGAAAATTTCTTTCCTTTAGCTTTTGATGTCAGCGATCCAGAGCAGACAGAGCAAGCACTAAACAGTCTACCTACAGAATGGCAAGCGGTCGATTTATTGGTAAATAATGCAGGATTAGCTTTAGGTTTGGAACCAGCTCATAAGACCGAACTAAGCGACTGGTATCAAATGATCGATACCAATATCAAAGGGTTAGTCACAGTCACTCGCTTGATTCTACCACAAATGGTTGAGCGCAATAGCGGACACATTATCAATTTAGGCTCGATAGCAGGAAATTATGCATATCCAGGTGGTAATGTTTATGGCGGAACCAAAGCGTTTGTAAAACAATTTAGCTTAAATCTCCGAGCAGATTTAGCTGGCACAGCAGTGCGAGTGTCAAATGTAGAACCAGGCTTATGCGGTGGCACAGAGTTCTCAAATGTACGCTTTAAAGGCGATGATGAGAAAGCGGCAAAAGTTTATGAAAATGTGGAATTTGTAAAACCGGAAGATATTGCGGATATTGTGTTATGGCTTAATCAACAACCAGCGCACGTTAATATTAATCGAATTGAAGTAATGCCCGTAGCCCAGACATTCTCGCCATTGTCTGTGGCGAAGGGCTAAGAGCGAGAGCCTGTTATTTAGACAGGCTTTTTTATTTTTTTAAAATTAACTTTACTTTTGTACTAGTTAAGAAGTACACTTATTGCAATCAAATTATAAAAGGACGCAAATATGACAATTCTTAATCCCTACTTTGGAGAATTTGGTGGAATGTATGTTCCCGAAATTCTTGTTCCAGTCTTGAAACAATTAGAACAGGCTTTTGTAGATGCGCAAAATGATCCTGAATTTCAACAGGAATTTAGCGAACTTCTTAAAAACTACGCTGGCCGTCCAACGGCATTAACCCTTTGCCGTAACTTAACCAAAGGCACTAAGACTAAACTTTATTTAAAACGCGAAGATTTACTACACGGTGGCGCGCACAAAACTAACCAAGTATTAGGGCAAATCCTACTCGCAAAACGTATGGGCAAAACGCGTATTATTGCTGAAACAGGTGCAGGACAGCACGGTGTTGCAACGGCGCTTGCTTGTGCGATGTTGGATATGCCTTGTATCGTTTATATGGGCGCAAAAGATGTGGAGCGTCAATCGCCGAATGTATTCCGTATGCGTTTGATGGGCGCAACGGTAATTCCAGTGGAAAAAGGCTCTTGTTCATTAAAAGATGCTTGTTGTGAAGCAATGAGAGATTGGGCTGCGAACTACGAAACTACACACTATTTACTCGGTACAGCCGCTGGTCCACACCCATTCCCAACCATTGTGCGTGAATTCCAAAAAATGATTGGCGAAGAGACTAAACGCCAAATTTTAGAGAGAGAAGGGAGTTTACCTGATGCAGTGATTGCTGCCGTAGGCGGTGGTTCAAATGCGATTGGTATGTTTGCAGACTTTATCAAAGAAGAAAGTGTAAAACTTATCGGAGTAGAGCCTGCAGGAAAAGGAATTGAAACTGGCGAACACGGTGCACCATTAAAGCACGGTACAGTAGGTATTTATTTTGGTATGAAATCGCCAATAATGCAGGACAAGGACGGACAAATTGAAGAATCTTATTCAATTTCAGCAGGCTTAGATTTCCCATCTGTTGGCCCACAGCACGCCCACTTAAATGCGATTGGTAGAGCGGACTATGTCTCAATTACCGATCAAGAAGCGTTAGAAGCTTTCCAAGCTTTAGCAAAACACGAAGGGATTATTCCAGCTTTAGAGTCTTCCCACGCTCTTGCTCACGCACTCAAACTCATTAAACAAAATCCAGACAAAGAGCAACTTTTAGTAGTGAATCTTTCTGGGCGTGGCGATAAAGATATTTTTACCGTTGATAAAATTTTAAATGGAGGTAACTAATGAACCGCTTTGATACCCTTTTCCAACAATTGAAGGCAAAAAATGAAGGTGCATTTGTTCCCTTTGTCACCCTTTGCGACCCGGATTTTGATCGCTCCTTTGAAATTATTGAAACCTTAATTGCCAACGGTGCCGATGCTTTGGAGCTAGGTTTCCCATTTTCAGATCCGCTATTAGATGGCCCAGTAATTCAAGCTGCCAATAAACGTGCTTTAGATGGTGGTTATAGCACCGATGCTTGTTTTGAAATGTTAGCAAAAATTCGTGCGAAATACCCTGATATTCCAATTGGGTTATTACTTTGTGCGAACTTAGTATTTGTTGCAGGGCAGGATAATTTTTATCAACGTTGTCAGCAAGCGGGAGTAGATGCAGTATTAATTGCTGACCTACCAGTATTGGCCGCTGATGAATTTATTGGTTCTGCGAAAAAATATGGTATTGCGCCTGTATTTATTTGTCCGCCGAATGCTGATCAAGCAACGATTGATAAGGTGGCTGAATTAACCGAAGGTTATACCTATTTAGTTTCTCGAGCAGGGGTAACCAGTGCGGAAAACCAAAGCCACGCAGCCAATTTAGATACTTTAGTAGAAGGTCTCAAGCGCTCAAATTCAGCCCCTATTTTACAAGGCTTTGGGATTGCTAAACCTGAACAAGTGAAAGAGGCGCTACGTTTAGGTGCAGATGGTGCTATTTCTGGCTCAGCGATTGTAAGAATTATCGAACGTAATTTAGATAATCAAGCAAATCTTATTAAAGAGTTAGGCGAGTTTGTGAAAGAGATGAAACAGGCAAGTCGATAGAAACAAAAAATCCCTAGTAGTTGAAGATTGCTAGGGATTTTTGCTTTAATAGGGTTAATAACGAGCTGAAAGTTTTAATTCCATTCCACAAGCTTGAGCATAGCGTAGTAAGCTTGCAAGAGTCGCTTTATCTGCATTACGTTCTAATTTAGATACAGCAGGTTGAGAAACCCCCATTCTTTCCGCTACTTGTGAAATGTTTAAACCTGCTTTAGTACGCATTTCATAAAGTAGAGATTGCACTTCATCAGCAGCTTTTTCTTCAAGGTACAGTGTTTTTACATTTTCATCAGCAAGTAATTTATCTTTTACTGTTTTATACGAGAGTGGTTGAACTTTCATCGGTCATCTCCTGTAAACGTTTTAAAGCAAGCTCAATTTCATTTTGTGGTGTTTTTTGTGTTTTCTTCACAAATGTTCGGAGAATATAAATTTTTCTACCTATTGCAAAAGCAAAGAATGTGCGGGTAATATCTTTCTTTCCTACTCGCAGCTCAAATAAACCGTCTTGAATGGGACGAGTGTCAGGAAAGCGTAATTCATTTCCTAGAGTTTCTAACTTATCAAGTTTAGCTAATAACTTTGCTTTCATTATATCGCTTAACTCTTCTAACTCTGAAAATGCTTCAGGATGGAATAGTAGTTCAAACATATAAGTTATAATTAGGTTTAAAATTGTACTGATTATAACTTTTAATCAATAGTTTGTATAGGGTGTATTTTGAATAGAGCGCAATAAAAAATCCCAGTCCGTAAGAACTGGGATTACTAGCTGTCCCCGAGTTTTAGAATAAATCTTTTTTAAAACAAATAGATTTTTATATAGTGCTTATTGATGGTTACAACTATGGTTACATAAATTCAAACCCATTTATAATTAAATTAACAATCCCAAATATATTTATTTTGTTGTTATAGTCTTCAAGTATTCACAGTACAAAATAAATCTATATATTTCAATATATTATATGTGAATACTTATCTTTTTAAGTCTTCACAAGTCTTCACAAGTCTTCACAAGGTAAAAATACCTTATTTTTCTTTCCTTAAAGTACAAAAAAACATCACTTAAATTTTTTTCACTCAACGTATTTAAACGTATTTCAACGCTTGAAAAATAGTCTATTTACGCATCATTTTTTATCTGAATAATGTGCTATGGGCTTTCTATAAGCCCTCTTAATTAAGAGGAACACAGCAATGATTTTAAATGAACAAATCAGACAGGAAATAACGGAAGTTTTAAGACGTGAAGTACAGCGCATTAAATACTTTCATAGTGGGCGCATAGCGTTTACAGACTTAGATCAGGAATTACCGGCTATTGCGGTATTTATTGATGAAGTCTATGCGGACGAATACACAAATTGCGATGATGAATTTGATGCCTTTGTAAAAGTGGGAATTTATCTACCGCTAGGCGCAAGAGAAGATCAGTTAGATTTAGTGGCGGAAGAAGTATCACACGCCCTACGCAGAGCAGATCTAGAAACCGTGGCGGAATGTCAGTTAAAACGCTATACATACGATTATGACCCGAATGAATCAGCGTGGGTAACTTCTACATTGCATTATCAAGTTAAATTCTACAACTAAGGAAACCTATTTATGTTTAAAAAACTATTAGAGCTACGCCAGCAACAGGCACAAATTAAAGCAGAGATGCGTTCTATTATGGAAACCGCAGATAAAGAACAACGTTCAACAACAGAGGCAGAGGGCGCAAAATTTGATGAATTGCGTTCACAAGCGGACGTTTTAGCGAAAGAAATCGCACGTTATGAGGCTTTAACTGATGAACAGCGCAACCACGCAGGGAAAGACGTAGAAACCGCACAAGCAGACACAACAAACGCAGATTTGCGCCATTGGATTAAAACGGGCGAATTGCGTTCACTTGCGACAAATACGAATGCAGGTGCAGATGGTGGCTATTCAGTTATTCCGCAATTAGACAAAGAAGTAATGAAACGCTTAACAGATGATAGCGTAATGCGCCAAATCTGTAACGTAGTTAAATTGCCTTTAGGTGCGAAAGAATATAAAAAATTAGTATCCGCAGGCGGTGCGAGTGTTGGCCGTGGTACAGAGGGCGAAGAACGCACAGAAACCAACACACCAAAAATGAATGAAGTTTCTATTACACTTCATAATATCTACGCTTACCCGAAAACAACGCAAGAAATCTTAGATTTTGGCGGGGTGGATATTTTAGGCTGGCTTACTGATGAAATCAGCGAAACATTCACAGAAACCGAAGAAAACGATTTAACGAATGGTACAGGCACAAAACAGGCTAAAGGCTTTTTAGCTTATCCACGCACAACCGCCAACGATAAAACACGTCCTTTCGGTACACTTCAAAAAATGGCGGTTCAACCGGCTAAATTGACGGCTGATGTGCTGATCGACCTTTTATACAGTTTACACAGCAAATACCGCAAAAATGCCGTATGGGTAATGAACTCACAGACAGCAGGCACATTACAAAAACTTAAAAATGGTAATGGCGATTATATCTGGCGTGATGGCTTACAAGTGGGCGCACCTTCTACATTATTAGGCTTACCTGTTTACTATGTTGAAACGATGCCAAACGCAGAGGCTACAAACCCATTCTTAGCGGTGGGCGATTTCAAGCGTGGTTACACAATCGCAGATCACGAAACAGGCACACGCACAAAACCCGATTCAATCACAGAACCAGGCTTTTATAAAATCCACACCGACAAATATTTAGGCGGTGGCGTGGTGGATAGCAACGCAATCAAAGTATTAGAGGCGCAAGCCTAGTAAATCAATTACAGGGGCGAATAAAAACGCCCCTTTTTACTTTAAGGACTATATATGAGCGATTTAGAAATCCGATCCGCTACGCTATCAGCCGACAGCGACAACAAAAAGCTAGTGGGCTATGTGGTGCAGTGGAACAAAGAAAGTGAATTGATATGGGGCGAGTATGTAGAACGATTTGCCCCGAATGCGTTCGCAGAGAGTTTAAAGAGTGGTAAAGATGTTCGAGCCTTATTTGAACACGATCACACAAAACTACTAGGGCGCACCACTAGCGGAACGTTAAAGCTAGAAGAAGATGCAACAGGTTTACGCTTTGAATTAATACCGCCCGATACACAAACAGGGCGTGATCTATTGGTTAGCGTAGAACGTGGCGATATTAGCGGTATGAGTTTTGGATTTAGAACCATTAAGAACGAGTGGGATTTTTCAGTAGAACCGAATTTACGCACGGTACAGCAGGCGGAACTGGTAGAAATCACTGTTACAAGCATTCCAGCTTATCCCGACAGTAATTTAGAAATTGTAAAACGTTCGCAAGCGGTGGCAAAAGGTCAAAATATTACAGATTGGCAAGATGAGAACCGCAGAAAGTGGCTTGATATTGTGGGGGCGTAAATGTTCGGACTATTCAAGAAAAAAGAACCCGAAATCCGAAGTTTAACGATTGATGACGTTTTGGCGGTAATGGGGGCAACAAATACAGGTGCAGGGGAATTTGTCAGCCCCTACACAGCGGAGGCATTGCCAGCCGTTTTAAATGCAGTGAATGTTATTGCGCAGGCGGTGGCAAGTATGCCGTGCTATTTATTTGAAGTGATGGCGGACGGTAGAAAGCGTGTAGAAAATCACAGCGTGGAATACTTGCTAAATGAAATGCCAAACCGCAATCAAACCCCTTATCAATTCAAAGAAGTGATGATGCGCCATTTATTGTTAAATGGTAACGCCTATGCGCTGATTGGTTGGAATGATAAAGGGCAAGCGGAAAGCCTTACACCTTATCCGCCTTATTCGGTCAATATTCAACGTACTTATAAGGGAGATTATATCTATCAGCTAACCGATCCAAATGGCAAGGTAAAAAACTATTTCCAAGATGAAATCTTACACTTGCGCAATGGTTCAAATGATGGCTTTACGGGGCGTTCGCCTGTAACGATTTGTAGAGAGGCGGTAGGGCTAGGAATGGCACAACAGCGACACGGTTCGGAAGTAATGCGAAATGGATTGCTAGCGGGTGGCATATTAACAACGGCTGAATGGTTCGACCAAGCGAAAGGACAAAAAGCCCTACAAGCGTTAGAGCGTTATCAAGGGGCAAAGAACGCAGGGAAAACCCCTATTTTAGAAGGGGGAATGGATTACAAGCAGTTAGGGATGAGTAATCAAGATGCGGAATGGTTGAATAGCCGAAAATTCACTATCGAAGATATAGCACGTATTTTCAATATTAGCCCAATCTTTTTACAGGATTATTCGCATTCTAGCTATGCGAACTTTTCAGAGGCGAGCCGAGCATTTTTAGGGCAGACACTAAGACCGCATTTAGTCAATTTCGAACAGCAGTTAAAAGATGCTTTGATGATTGATCTAAACAGCAATAGTAAGAAACGCTATGTAATTGAGTTTGATACAAGCGACCTACTACGCACGAACCAACAAGATCGCTTTAGTAGCTACGAAGTGGCAATTAAAAGCGGAATACTTAGCCCGAATGAAGTGCGCAAGCGTGAGGGCTTATTGCCTTATGTTGGCGGTGATGAATTCAGCCAAGCCTGGAAGCAAACAGTAGAAGTGAAGAAAGGGGCGAAAGATGGCGAGAATGGTTAGAGCTGGTAAGTTTGATAAGGTTATCACTCTTCAAGAGAAAATCCGACAGCTTAATGAATACGGTGCACCAAAGGATAAATGGCGAGATGTGCGTACTTTGCGAGCGAGTGTAGAACCTATTCAAGGGCGAGAATATTTTAGTGGCCCATTTTTAATGGGTGAAAACATTATCAGAATTCGAGTGCGCCATCAGCCCGATTTAGTGATAGATCGCAAAATGCGGGTGAAGTATGGGAAAAGGTTACTAGAGATTTATTCTGTTATTGACGGAAAGGAAAAGCACGAAGAACTACAGTTAATGTGTAAAGAGGGAGATGCGACAAAATGGAGAGAGTAAAAATTGATATAGATGAAATTAAAAACTATCTACGCATAGATCACGATGAAGACGATGCCCTATTAGATACGTTGGCGGAATCAGCCTTAGAGGTAGCACAAACCCATATAGGCAAGAGATGGGGCGAAGAAACCACGGCCGAGAGTGTGAGATTTACTAAGGGGATTAAGGTAGGTTGTTTAATGTATATAGGGCATTTATACGCAAATAGAGAAGTAGTAACGGACTATCAACAGTATGAAGTGCCGATGGCTATTAGTGCTTTATGGAACCCCTATAGAGAACCGGCTATTTACTAAGGGGATGAAATGCCAGTAGCACCATTAAGACGTTGTACTTTCCCTGGTTGTAGAAACCGAGTTAAAAGCGGACGATGTGAAGATCACAAGCCAAAGGATAACCGAGAGAATGCAAGTAAGCGTGGTTATAACTACCGTTGGAGTCAATACCGCAAAGGCTATCTAGCACAAAATCCGCTTTGTGTGATGTGCTTAGAGAAAGGCGACTACACACCCGCAACAGTGATCGACCATATCAAGCCCGTAGAAAATGGGCAATCTGATCCGTTGTTTTGGGCAGTAACAAACCATCAAGCATTATGTAGAGATTGTCACAGCTACAAAACAAGAGTAATCGACAAGCGAGGATATGGAGCGAAGAAGTAACCAATCCAAAAATGGAGTGGTTAAGCAACGGTTAAACAAAACGAACTTTTGCGTTTTGCGGAAAATTTAACCGTTTGCCGATAGAGTGGGGGGAGTTGAGCAAGAAAACGCCAACACAGCCAAAACCGCCCCCCCCATCAAATTTTTACGCACGACAATTTTTTAGAAAATATAGGTATCAGGCGATGCCGTACACCTAGCAGGACTTCATAAATGATTAAAAAGAAAATCCCAAAAGCCCCAGGCTATCTTGATGAAATAGCCAAAGAACAATGGAAGTTAAAAATAAAGGTATTGGCGGAACGTGGCGATATAACCACAGAAGACTATACTAACCTAGAGCTTTATTGCGTGAATTACTCCCTTTATCGCCGAGCGGTGCAGGATATTGCGGAACGTGGCTTTAGTATTACAAACAGCCAAGGTACAGAAGCACGTAACCCCGCCCTTTCTGCTAAATCAGAGGCGGAAAAAATTATAGTTAAGATGTCTTCATTGCTAGGCTTTGACCCTGTAAGCAGACGTAAAACCCCGATAGACACCGAAGAAAAGGACGAATTAGACGAACTATGATCCAACCGTGGCACGAATACGCAGAGCAAGTAAAAAGCGGTCAGATCGTAGCTTGTAAACGTATCAAGCAAGCGGTTAATCGCTATTTTGCCGATTTATCCAACCCTAGTTACTACTTTGATGAAGAAATTGTAACTAAATTTCTCAAATTTTCCGAGCTATGCCCCCACGTAAAAGGGCATTTATACGGTCAAAAAATCATACTTTCAGACTGGCAAATCTTTCTATTTGCTAACATTTTAGGCTTTAAATACAGAGATAGCGGACTACGCAAGTACAGATCCGCCTATATTCAAGTAGCCCGAAAGAATGCCAAATCAACGATAGGCGCAGTGTTGGCTAACTGGTGGCTAGTAATGGAAAAAGGACAGCAAGATATTTACACGGCCGCAGTAAGCCGAGATCAAGCCCGAATAGTGTTTGATGATGCCAAGAAAATGGCGACCCTATCCAAGCCATTAAGCAAGCGTTTGACTATCCAACAGCACAAAATGCTATACACGCAAAAAAACAGCGTAATGCGACCGCTTGCGAGTAAATCAAGCACTATCGAGGGTACAAACCCCAGCCTTGCGATTGTGGACGAATACCACTTACACCCCGACAATTCAGTCTATTCAGCCTTAGAGCTAGGGCAAGGCGCACGCCCCGAGGGCTTACTATTTGCCATTACAACCGCAGGCAGTAACACCATTTCAGCTTGTAAACAGCACTATGACTATTGTTGTCAAATCCTAGACGGAGCGGAGCAAAACGAAAGTATCTTCATACTGATTTATGAATTAGACGATGAAAACGAAGTGGACGACCCTACGCAATGGATCAAGGCGAACCCGAATATAGGTAAATCCATTCCATTTAAAGACTTTGAGAACACCATCACAAAAGCCCGTGGTATTCCGTCCGAATGGGTAGAAATGCTTACTAAACGCTTTAACGTATGGTGCAACGGTTCGACACCGTGGCTAGGCGAAGGGAGTTGGAAACAGTGCGAGCGCACCTACAGCGAAAGCGACTTACACGGTAAGGCGTGCTATATGGGCTTAGACCTATCAAGCACCAACGATATTACAAGCCTTTGCTATGTTTTCCCTGTAGAAAATAACAAAGTGCGCCTAGTGACACGCCATTATATCCCCGAATACCAGTTACAGAACGTGGCAAATAAAAACCGTGCTATTTATCGGAACTGGGAGCGTATGGGCTGGCTAAGGGTAACTAAGGGCGACTGTATCGACTACGACCGAATAAGAGATGATATTTTCAAGGATAGCGAGCTATTCAATATCGAAATGATCGGCTTTGACGTATGGAACGCAACCCATTTACGCACACAGTTGCAAGGCTACGGATTGGAAGTAGAACCATTCCCCCAAACCTACCAACGTTACAGCCCCGTTGCTAAATCAGCCGAAGTGCTAATAAATCGCCAAATGATAGAACACAACGGCGATCCAGTGTTAGCGTGGGCATTGTCTAACGTGGTTATGGAAACGGACGCAAACGCCAATATCAAGCCGAATAAAAAGAAATCAGCGAACAAAATCGACCCCGCTATAGCGTTTTTAATGGCATTAGGTACATATCAGCTAGAGTATGGCGATCTAGCCTTTGAGATGACCGACCAACAACGCCAAGCATTAGCGGACTTCAATGGCATTAATTTATAGGACAAATCAAATGAGTATCACAGTACAAGTAAAAGGCTTGAAAGAGCTAGAGCGAGCAATACAGAAAAAAGTAAAAGATGTTGAACGTGGTGCGAAAAAAGCTATCCGCAAATCTCTCAACGCAGGAGCGAAAGAGGCTAAGCAGATAATGAAACCGCAAATCCCAGTGTTAGGGCATAGCACCAATTTCAGACAAAAAGGCACAGTGAAAAACAACCTACGACACACCACAAAAATTTCAAGAAAAGAGTTATCAGGGCAAACCATCATTAGAATTAGACGACCGAAAGGCAAGCGAATGGCGAGAGTAGGCGAAAACACCAAAGACCGCACCGACCCTTTCTACTGGTTTATGCTTGATCGTGGCACAAAGAAAATGCAAGGTCAGCACTTTATGGAAAAGGGCGCAGATATGGCAAAAGACCGAGCATTGCGCACAGTAGCAAAAACCTTTGAAGAAGAGATGAAAACGGTGCTAAAATAACCGTATTGAGTGCGCCTAGGCTGATCCCCGAAAGCAAGCCCCCTTAGCTTGTTGGCGCATTCCCTACCATAAGGGCAAATGCGAAAGGGGCACTTATGACATTTCAAGAAGAACAAGATCGTTTTAAGCGAGAAATAGCCGATAAATATATATCTATTTATGACCTAGTAAATAAAGTAATGGCAGAGCAACAATTAGATTTTAAAACCGCTAATTTATTTATTTTAACTAGGATTAATGACTATCTAAGCCGAAACAATAACCCTATATTTTATACTCTTACAGAACCCCCATTTACCAAATACGAACTAGAAGAACTTTTTTATTATACCGTAATAGATTGCCTACAATATGCGCACAATAACGGGAGATACAGATCGGAGAAAAAGGCGAAGACCTACGGAATACTAATAGCTGAAATCAATCTAGCCTTATATAGCACATTTAGCGATACAGTAGGCAATACACCGAATGAGCGAAAATATAACCCGATTGAAAGGACAACCCATTTACAGATGATCGCAATGTTGGCGGAAGAATTAGCGAAACACTGTAAAAAGTACAGAAAAGCCAACGGACTACCCAACAACTACCAACTAGCGCAAATGCTAGAAGAAACAGCAAAAGAAATCAGCCTAGAGCATTTAACCCCTAAAAGCCTAGACGGATACAGAAGACGGCTTACTGAAATCAGCAAATACTACAAGGGCGAGGGCGAATAATCGCCCTTTTTTATTGCCTTGAATTTCAATAATTTCATAAAACAACGCAAAAAACGTTAATACAGGGAGAAAAAACGAATATTTTCGGAACGTAAAAAGGCGTTAAAGCCTTATAAAATAAAGATTTTTGCCGATCTCTTGCCCTTCACAAAATAACAGAGCCCAATTTTGGGCTTTGCTTTAAAATCAATAAGTTAAATTACATTTCTTCATATTCCCACAATTTCCCAAAATTAGCTGATAAGTGCGCACAAATTCCCCTTCGCTTTCGGTTTAATATCTTTCAACTAAACGCATTTAAACGCAATTCAACATATCTCAACAAATGAAAGGTAATCAACGATGGAAAGACCACAAACAAAACCCAAAAAACTAATTTCAGGTGCAGAAGTAACCGCTATTGTAGGTTTTGGCAGAACCAAAATAAATGTAATGGTAAAAAACCAAACATTCCCACAGCCGATCAAATTCTCAAAAACTTTTGTTAGATGGGATTTAGATGAAATCAATACGTGGGTAGAAGAACAGAAAGCAATGCGAGCCTAAGGGGGTAAACAATGGCGACACGACTCACAACCATTACACAGGCTTTAATCTCAAACGTACATTTAGGCATAAGCGAAAAGGAAAGCTATTTTGAAGTGCATTTCCTTAATGCCCGAAACGAAGTAAACAAGATCGAAGGAATGGCTAATATTGAGCTACAGCGCATTAAGGAAGAAAGCCCACACGGACGGAGCTACACACGCTATCTAGTGGCAAATGCTGAACAGGTGCGCAAAATAGCGAACCTACATAACAACCTAGTAACCGCAGGTAAAGCAGGCAAAAATAAAAAGCAGTATGAAGATGTAAACTTTATCAGCGAGCAACAAATACAGCAGGCTATCGAGTTACTAGGCAAAAAATAGCCGTTAGGAGAATTATCCTAACGGCTAAGGGGAAATAACGGAGATTAGAAAGATGTTAGAGCTAATGGACAAATCAAAGACAGTCAAAAAATTTATGTGGGCTTTTCTAGTATCTACTTTCTTTTTGGCGGTACTGTATTTATTGCCCGACTTAATCAAGGCACTTATTGAATGGCAACAATTAACAAAATAGGGAATGACTATGAAAAAAGATAAAAAAGTAACCGTTGATGGTTACGCTAAATTTGAAGAAATAACGAGTGCTAATTTATTGAAAATCGTTGAAGTAGTTGGACGAGCAAACGCACAGCTAAGCGCATTTCAAGAAATAGCAGATAATCGTCAAAAGCTCAAAGATGAGGGGGAAAATACTGCAGAATTAGCCCTTGTACATATCCAAGAAATCACCGAAGAACTAAAACACTTAGACGAATTATTGGGGGTAATAGTTGAAATGGCAGAATATTTTGAAAAAACCTTTATTCAGACAATTAAGGAAAAGGCACAAACCGCCAAAGAGAGCTAATAAAAAAGCGGTAGAGTTTCAACACACTACCGCCTAGCAGTCTTCATCCAAACCACTCAAGTGAATATTGGTTTTGAACATTTAGCAATATTCAACTTAAGGGCATTTTAACTTCAAGGAGTTCAATAATATGCCAAAATCAAACAGTCTTAAAATCAAAATGCGAGTGCATTATAACAACATTATGAATAAAATTCATCATAATTTTATTGAAAGTGAAAATATTTCTAGCGGTTATTCTGTAAATCAAATTGACAAATTTGAAGATTTTTATAAACTTTCTCACGCACTAGCAAAATCTAGTGTACAGGCGTGGAAACCTGTTTATAAACTAACGGCGAACAACAGCACGCCTTTTAATAAACGTGCTTTTTTTGTTTGTGGCACACGCACACCTAAAGAAAATAACCAACTCAATTTTGAGTTTGTTGCATTTCTCTCAATGGTAGGGCGTAGTGGGCAACGTTTAATCGTTGGCTGTTTACCGTTAGTGACAGTTTTCCACCCCACTACGTTCTACCGCCAAGCGTGGAAACTTGCGGTAGATAGTTTAAATCTACTAACGGAGTTTTCAGCTATGATCTACTCATTTCTATACCCTATATCAAAACTTAGAGTATCAGTAGGCGCAACGAGCCTTACAGATGCCTACGCACGTTTACCGAAATCAGAAGTAAAACCAGTATTAATTGCAAGAAAACCGTCAAATCCGACCGGTTGTAAAGTCAAAGGGGGCATTTATGCGTAACGAATTAACATTATCTAAGCAAGAGCAATTAATTATTGATCTAAAGGTTGGTTTAGAGCTATTAACCGAATGGAAAGAGAAAAATGTATTTGACGAGCAATACGCACTAGATTTAATCTCAAAAGCGTTAAATTTCTTACAAGACCAACAATAACAACAAGAGCAAGGACGGAAATATGGAAAACTCAACGCAATTAATAGAAGTGTTATGTAGTATCGGACACCAAATGAGCGAACATTTACGCCATATAGCGCAACAATACAACGACAGCACCGCATATTCACTAAGCCAAGAATGGAGCTTAAAAGAAGTGGAATATAGACACATAGGGGGGAAGAATGAATAAACTGAATAACGAAATGCCATGGGATAAATTCAATGAAACCGAGCTAAAAGCGATAGGGATTGAGTTTAGCAATTTACAGAATGGCACGACTTATCCCACATTTCCTTATATAGCCGTAGTGCTTGAAGAATTGGCGGAAACATTAGTAAGTATCACGAAGTTCACGCCAAGCAATACCGCCCCTTTAGTGCGAGAGTTGCAAGTTATCCGAGAACAATTATTAAAAGTTGCACCGATACCGAAAACAAAGGATTTAAACGAGTTAATGGCAACTTACAGCGAAGAAGAAGTAGCGAATAATTTATTAGCCTGTAATGTGTGCCATTTTATGGCGAAACAGCTAGGCAATATCCAAGAGCAAATTATATTTGAGTTTGAAACAATGAGAACGACCCAAAACAACCAAGCGCAAGGGGGGCAACAATGGCGAAATTAACAAATGCCCCGTTCTTAAAGGAAGCGTGGAACAATGAAACCTTTTCAGATCTGAAAGTGCTAGTAGGCAGTAATGCGTGGAGCGTATGGAGTAAAGGAAAAGGCACAGAATGGCAGATGCTGGCGGACGGTTTAAGCATTAACCCCTTCAAAAATTCATCAGGGGAATTAGTGAACCGTTACGATCAAACGCCTGTAATTTTAGGCAACGACCAACTAGAAGACGTTAGCAATTTACGCATAGCGCATACAGATCAGCGTTTTATAAAATTTATCAAATGCGGTGAGCTATCAGAAAAGCACAAAACAGCGTTATGTATCAACCTAGCGAAACATACAACCGCCAATAATGTAGCTTTATGTGATGTTCATTCCCTTGATGTAATCGAAGATTTTAGCGGATATATTCAAAGATTGCGCACTGGCGAAAGCGTAGCACCGACAGCAGAAGAACCCCGATCGATAAAAGAGAATGACCGCACCAATGAAAAGGCGAGAGCATTTAAGAACTGGCTAGGGCTAGATATTGCGTTAAAACGTGGCGTAAGAGAAATATTCTCTTATGATGGCAAAATGTGGAGCAAGCTAGACGATGATGATCTAGAAGAAAAAGCAGTAATTTTCTTTGATGAAAACGACTTAGGTTATAGCGACAATACTATTAATCGCATAATCAATACCCTAAAAGCACAACTACCACGTATGGCAGAATGTTCAAATGATTTGATCGCCTTTAATAATGGCGTTCTAAATCGTAATACCTTGATGTTTGAACAACATCAGCGCAATAACTGGATAACGTCTTGTATTCCGCATAATTATGATGACCGTTCCAAAGAAACCCCACACTTTGACAAGTGGCTTGATTTTGTTTCAGATGGTAATCAGAGCAAGGCTAGGAATATTTTAGCGTGCCTATATGCGATTTTAACCAACCGCTACAACTGGCAAATATTCTTTCAAGTAACAGGGAAAGGCGGTAGCGGTAAATCAGTATTTGCGAATATTGCAACTTTACTTATTGGCGGGCATAACACTTCATCAGCAAGGTTAGAAAATTTTGATGATGAAAGAGGTTTAGCAGGATTGGAAAATAAGAAACTGATTATTTGCCCCGAGCAAGCGAAATACGCAGGAGATGGGAGCGGAATTAAGAAAGTTACAGGGGGCGATATAATTAGAGTGAGATATAACTATCAAGATGCGTTTGATACTATTGCTCAATCAATGATCATGCTAGTCAATAACGAGCCTTGTAGATGGACGGACAGAAACGGAGGCGTTGAAAGACGTTTAGTGAATTTCAGCTTTTCCCGAGTTGTACCGCAAGAAGAACGAGATCCGCATTTTATGGATAAAATCACTTTAGAAGTTGGCGGTATTATTCGAAAAGTGCTTGATACTTTCCCAAATCCGTTTGATGCGAGAAATGCGCTAGAAGAACAGATGAAAAGCCGAGAGTCTATAGAAATTAAGATGAAAGCAGATCACCTTACCGCATTTTTTGAATATTTCTACACGACAGAGCAAGCGGACGGGCTTTTTATGGGAACTGCTGCAACAGCCCCCACAAAAATGCGCACGCATTTATACACTGCATATATGGCCTACACTAGAGCAATGAATATTAATGAATTAGGTTTAAATACATTCGTTGCAGGTATAGAACAGGCACTAAAACAGCATAACAACAAACACGATTATATAAAAGAACACACTAGAGAGGGAAGACGAACAAACATACATTTTAAAGACTTTTACAAATTTAGTAGTGAAGTAACAGGTTAAAAGAGCGGGGGAAACCCCGCTTTTTTTGTATATCTGGCTTTTGTGATGACTTGTGTGAAGGCTTTGTGAAGTCTTAACACCCCACTATTCACGCTTAACTATTTGATTTTAAATAACAAAAATCAAATGTGAAGACGTGAACACTAGAAACCATAAAAAATTTTATTCGAAGTAGTTAATTAAACTGAAATACCATTCCGCACGATTCGCAATAATCGCCCCATAACTGCATAAGTGGCCGTCTTAACTCAATATATTCAGATCTGTTATAGGCTTGACTTACTTCATTTCCTATTCGATGTGCTAAACAGCTTTCGGCCGCCCTAAAATCGACCGCTTGATCTTCTAAATAAGTTCGAGCGATAGAACGTAAACCATGAGAGTCTTGAATCCCTTTATAGCCTATTTTTCTTAAAGCGTTAGTAATTGTTTCTTTGCTCATTGACTGATTAGGCAAACTATAATGGGGAAATACAAATTTATTCATTCCTGTAATAGGGTGCATTTCTTCTAAAATCTTCAATAGTTGAGATGATAAAGGCACAGTATGGGGAAATTGTCCTTTTCTAGTCTTCTTCATTTTTTCAGCAGGGATATTCCATAACTTCTTATCAAAATCAATTTCCGACCATTCCACACTAACAGCTTCAGCAGGGCGAACCATCGAAAGTAATTGCCATTTAAACAGCACTTTAGTTAGGAAATCTCTATTTGAATTTTGGAAATCAGAAAGAAGTTTAGGTAATTCTTCAGGCTTTATTGCGGGGTGGTGAGTTTGCGTTTCTTTATGATACGCATCCCTGGCATTTTGGCAGGCATTAAAGGGTAGTTCCCCGATAGTTACTGCATAATTTAAAATTTGATTAGCTAAGTTTAAGATACGGTGGAGAGTATCATTTAGCCCCTTATTATAGATAGGCTTAACAGTATTAATAAGAATTGGCGGAGTGATTTTATCAATAGGGTAATGCCCGAGCGCAGGGAACAAATGATTTTCCAATCTAGCCCAGTTCTTTTCCATTGTCAGTGGTTCAACTTCATTAATTCTTTTCTCTTTCCAGCGTTTAGCTAATTTCAAGAGCGTATTATCATTTTGTTCGGCTTGTAACCTTTCTTGTTCTTCTTTGTGGATTTGCGGATCAATGTTTTGAGCAAGTAAAGCCCGATATTCTTCTCTAATCGTTCTAGCTTGAGCAAGTGAAACGCTAGGATAAGTTCCCAATGAAATTTTAGTGCGCTTTTGGCTATATGGGCGAATGTAGTTAAACCGCCAACTTTTAACACCGCTAGGCAAGATAAGCAGGAATAAACCGTAGCCATCAGTAAGGGTATATTCTTTGTCTTTTGGCTTTGATTTTTCTACTTCTGTATTCGTCAAAGGCTTTGTTACTTTAGGCATTTTCAGCTCCTTTTGGTAAGTTTTTGTAACCACGAAATCAGCTTATTATAGCGTGGTTACAATAACGGTTACAAAAAACTATGATTAGATACGTTTAAATGCGTTGAAATACGTTGAGTTAAAGCATTAAAAAAGCCCTTGAAACATTGTGTATCAAGGGCTTTTTGTTGAAATACGTTTAATTACGTTAAGGAAAAGTGGTGCGACTAGCTGGACTCGAACCAGTGACCCCCACCATGTCAAGGTGGTGCTCTAACCAACTGAGCTATAGTCGCATTAACGGGCGTTATTTTAGTAAAATCTCAATATCAAAACAAGCAAAATATTGCTAATCGCTTGTTTTTAATTCATTTATTTACTTAAGCGCGCTTGGGTGAAAAGCTGTTTATCTTCCCAACGAATCATCGTTAAATGATTACCCCAAACGCAACCTGTATCTAAAGCATAAATGCGTTTAGGTGTTGGATAGCCGATTAAACTTGCCCAGTGTCCAAATAGAATATCAATGTCTTGATAGAGTGGATTATCCAGCTCAAACCACGCTTTTAACTCTTCGGGTGCTTCTTCAACAGGTAATTTACACTCAAAATCTAGGCGTTTATCTGCATAGCAAAAACGCATTCGAGTAAATGCATTGATGATATAACGCCAACGCTCAAATCCTTGCAAATCAGGCGACCAACGATCTGGCTGGCTATCATACATATTTTCAAGTAATTCTTTGAAATTATCGCCTTGTAAAATGCTTTCCACTTCTTTTGCACAAGCTTGGGTAGTCTCTAGATCCCACTCTGGGCTAATTCCTGCGTGCGCTAAAACAAATTTATGCACAGGGTGTTGGGCTACAAGCGGTCGATTTCGCAACCAATTTTGCAATTCTTCTCTATCTTCAGCTTCAAAGATAGTATCTACTTTATCTTTTGGTTTAACCTTTTTGATGCCTTGTAGAGTTGCAAGAAGATGCAAATCGTGGTTACCGAGTACTACGGTGGCACGTTCACCAAGATCTTTTACAAAACGCAAACAAGTTAGGGAATTATCGCCACGCGCGATTAAATCCCCAGTTAGCCAAAGTTCATCTTGTTCTGGATCGAAATTCGCTTGCTTAAGGAGTAATTGAAATTCATCAAAGCAACCGTGTAGGTCGCCAACAATATAGGTTGCCATAGGGTTCCTTGTTTAATCGATAATTTCTACTTCAGTATTCACATTTAAACCACGTACAAGGTTTGATCCTTTTCTTGCGCGTTCGCCGCGATAATTGTCAATATCGCTTGGTTTTAAGGTGATTTTTCGCTTACCTGAAACAAACACTAGCGAGCTAGTCGGACGAATTACAAGTAATCTAGCCAACAATTCAGTACCATCTTTCGCAGCTTGCGCCGAGATATTGATAATCTTATTCCCTTTACCTTTCGATAAACTTGGTAATTCGCTTACAGGGAAGACTAACATCTTACCAACACTGCTCATTGCCACTAAGAGATTATCATCACCTTCAGTTAATAGCTGTGGAGGTAATACTTTTGCATTTTCAGGCAGTGAAATCACCGCTTTACCTGCTTTGTTACGTGAAACTAAATCTTCAAAGGTACAGATAAAACCATAACCTGAATCTGATGCCATTAATAGCTTACGGTTTTCTTCCGCCATTAATACATATTGTACTGATGCGCCTTCTGGTAAGCTAATTTTACTGGTAATAGGTTCACCCTGTGAACGTGCCGATGGTAATGATGTCGGATCTATTGCATAGCTACGGCCCGTGCTATCAATAAACACCACAGGTTGATTGCTCTTACCATAAGTGTGAGCAAGATAACCATCACCCGCTTTATAACTTAGGCTTTGAACATCAATATCATGACCTTTAGCACAACGAACCCAGCCTTTTTCTGAAAGAATCACTGTTACTGGCTCTGTCGGGGTTAAATCACTTTCTGAAATTGCTTTCGCTTCTGCGCGTTCTACTAATGGCGAACGGCGTGGGCTTGCGAAAGTTTTAGCGTCTGCTTGGATCTCTTTCTTAATTAAGTTATTTAAACGGCGTGGCGAGCCTAAAATACCTTGTAGATACTCTTTTTCTTCTTCCAGTTTTGCTTGTTCTGCTTTTAACTCGTGCTCTTCTAACTTCGCTAAGTGGCGTAAACGTAAGTTTAAAATCGCTTCAGCCTGAATATCCGTTAAAGCAAAACGTGTCATTAATTCTGCTTTTGGATCATCTTCATTACGGATAATCGCGATCACTTCATCAATATTTAGGTAAGCAACCAGTAAACCTTCTAAAATATGTAAACGGCTTAAAATTTTATCTAAACGATAATTTAAACGGCGGGTTACCGTTGAACGGCGGAATTCAAGCCATTCAGTTAAAATAGTGAGTAGATTTTTAACCGCAGGTTTGCCATCTAAGCCAATCATATTCATATTGACACGATAGCTTTTCTCTAAGTCTGTTGTGGCAAATAGATGATCCATTAATGCGTCAAAATCAATACGATTTGAACGTGGCACAATCACAATACGAATTGGATTTTCGTGATCTGATTCATCGCGAATATCATCGACCATTGGCAATTTTTTCGCACGCATTTGGTTAGCGATCTGCTCAATGATTTTAGATGGTGAGGCTTGATGTGGCAGAGCAGAGATAACGATTTCGCCATCTTCCTTTTTCCACACTGCGCGAGCCTTAATTGATCCACGCCCTTGTTCATAGATTTTGACAATATCCGCTTTAGGTGTGATGATTTCTGCTTCTGTTGGATAATCAGGACCTTGCACCACGTCTAAAATATCCGCCAAACAAGCGGTCGGATTGTCTAAAAGCTTTACCGATGCTTCAGCCAGTTCATTGATATTATGTGGCGGAATATCGGTAGCCATACCAACAGCGATACCTGTTGTACCGTTTAATAAAATATGCGGTAGGCGAGCAGGAAGATATTTTGGCTCTTCTAAAGTACCATCAAAGTTCGGTTGGAAATCAACGGTGCCTTGACCTAATTCGCCTAATAATAGTTCTGAAATTTTTGATAGGCGTGATTCGGTATAACGCATTGCCGCAAAAGATTTTGGATCATCCGGCGCCCCCCAGTTCCCTTGGCCATCAACTAATGGATAGCGGTAAGAGAAAGGTTGAGCCATTAATACCATGGCTTCGTAACATGCAGAATCGCCGTGTGGGTGGAATTTACCTAATACATCACCGACAGTACGTGCCGATTTTTTATATTTTGCAGTCGCATTTAAGCCTAATTCTGACATCGCATAGATAATACGACGTTGTACAGGTTTAAGACCGTCCCCGATAAATGGCAAGGCACGATCCATAATGACATACATTGAATAGTTTAAATAAGCGTCTTCAGTAAAACGCTTAATCGGCATTTGTTCAACGCCTTCGTAATTGATTTCAGTGCTCATATTGTAGAATTTTTAATTAATTATCATCATAAAATAGCGGGCAATATAATACAGTATATTTATTCAGTTATAAATAAAATAATGCCGTTTTTGAAGCTAGATTTTTCTCACAAACCACATAAAAATAAAGGCAATAACACATAGTCCCATCGCTAAATACCAAGTGCTATGGTAGCCTAAATGGCTTGCGGTTAGTCCTGCTAATTGTCCCGCGATAATCCAACTCGCAGAGCCGGTATTTGAAAAAAGAGTGGTTGCGGTTCCCATTTTATAAGGCATTAGATCTTGGAAATAGAGCATACCAATAGATGCTAGAATGCCGACAAATAAGCCATTGAAAAGTTGAATAGCGATCAATTGCCATTCGCTTGTCGTTAACGAAAGCCCTAGATAATAACCAAAACCCGCCACAATTCCGATTAACATCAGTGCTTTTTTACTCATAAAACGCGTGCAATAGCTTGCAATTAGCATTACAGGAATTTCAATCGCAGCCGCAGTACCCATCATCAAACCGGCTAAACGACTAGATAGCCCTAAGGTTTCATTAAGGTAAATCGGCATATTGATAAACATCATTGAGTTACAAGTCCAAATAGCAAGACAAGAAATACTCAGTAGAATCACTGAGTTACGATTACTTGTAATACCTTCTTCACGAATATTATCATCTGTATTTTTTGCAAAATTTTGTTCAGAACTGACCGCTTGCGGAAGCATTAATAGCACAATGATTACTGATACAGCAAAAATCGTTGCAGCTGCGCTATACATAAATGTAAAGCCAAGTTGATCTGATAGAAAATAAGCCAATGGCGGGCCTACAATCCAAGCTAATGATAACTGCGCACGTAGCACGGAGTTAAACATTGGTGTATCACGATTTTGAGCTTTACTATATTCGCGTGAAAGAGCAAACAGTTGAGAAGTAACTGATGAACCTAATCCCATAATGAATGTGCCTAAAATGAGTAACACGTAATAGTCACGGTTAAAAGCAAAGAGTAAGCAACCAAATAGTTGCATTAAACAGCTCAAGCTAATAATTAATTTTCGATTAGGGTAACGATCTGAAAAATATGCCACAATTTGGCTTAATATCATTGAAACTAAAGAGTTTATTGAGTAAAACAGCCCGACCATCATAGGATCTTGGGTGACTTCATTATGCAGAAAAACAGTTAGAGCGGGGATTCGTAATGCTCCGGCCAATCCTGTCATAAAAATAACCATTAAGAAGGCGGCTGAAGCCGATGTTAATAGACGACGATTAACTGTAGGTTCAAAAGAGTGAATTGGTTGCATAGCGGCAAGATAGTTGCGAAAAAGAGTGTATATTATGCCGAAAAAGAAGGATAAGTTATATCTAAAATTATACTTATATTTGCAAATCAGTTAGAATAACCGACCGCTTGTAGCTTGGCTATAGGCGGATTTTTATCCCTTGAACTGTTTTTTCGAGAAGCAAAAATGAAATATGAATTAAAAAAAACAAGCGGTAATGCACGTCGTGGCCGTTTAACTTTCTCTCGTCCGAAGGGCGAATATCACGTTGAAACCCCTGCATTTATGCCTGTTGGTACTTACGGTACTGTAAAAGGTATGACACCAGAAGAAGTGGCGCAAACAGGGGCGCAGATCCTATTAGGTAACACATTCCACTTATGGTTACGCCCAGGCCAAGAAATTATGCGCCAGCACGGTGACCTACACGATTTTATGCAATGGCACGGCCCAATCTTAACTGACTCAGGCGGTTTCCAAGTTTTCAGCTTAGGCAAATTACGTAAAATCAAAGAAGAAGGCGTACATTTCCAAAATCCAATCAGCGGTGAGAAAATTTTCCTATCGCCAGAAAAATCAATGGAGATCCAGTACGATCTTGGTTCAGATATCGTAATGATTTTCGATGAATGTACACCATATCCAGCGACTTTCGATTATGCAAAGCAATCAATGGAGATGTCTCTGCGTTGGGCAAAACGTAGCCGTGATCGTTTTGATGAATTGCAAAATCCAAATGCGCTCTTTGGTATTATTCAAGGCGGCGTATATGAAGAGTTACGTAAGATTTCTGTCGAAGGCTTAGTGAATATCGGTTTTGATGGCTATGCAGTAGGTGGTTTAGCGGTAGGTGAGCCAAAAGAAGATATGCACCGTATTTTAGAATACGTTTGCCCACAAATCCCTGCGGATAAACCACGTTACTTAATGGGTGTAGGTAAACCAGAAGATTTAGTGGAGGGTGTACGCCGTGGTATCGATATGTTCGACTGCGTAATGCCAACCCGTAATGCGCGTAATGGTCATTTATTCGTCACAGACGGCATTGTGAAAATCCGTAATGCAAAATACCGTAATGATTTATCTCCATTAGATGCAGAGTGTGATTGCTATACTTGTAAGAACTACACTAAAGCATACCTTTATCACTTAGATAAATGTGGCGAGATCTTAGGTGCGCGTTTAAACACAATTCACAACTTACGTTATTACCAACGCTTAATGGCTGAAATCCGTCAAGCAATTGAAGATGATCGTTTTGATGATTTTGTAGTGGAATTCTATGCACGAATTGGCAAAGAAGTACCGCCATTACAATTAGCAAAAGAGAGTGAAAATGCTTAATCTTGAGCCACAACAGTTTGTGACTTGGGAAGAGCCTATTGATATGCTTTATGCCTGCCATGGGCGTGTGAAGAGTTTCTGTCGTCAGCTAAGTATTCTGCCTGATTATCTTGAGAAAAATGGAGTAAATCAGGCTGTGAAGAATGATGTGCAGCAGATTTTAAACTACTTCAACCAAGCGGCACCATTGCACCACGATGATGAAGAGAAAGATTTTTTCCCTGCATTAGTGGCTCAATTGCCTGAGGCACAAAAAGAGATTGATTTGCTTGAAAGTCAGCATATCCATTTACACAGTAACTGGGATAAACTTTCAGCGCAATTAGTCGCTTTGTTAAATGGCGAACGTGATAACGTCGATAGAGAGCTTATTAAGCAATTTATTGCAGGTTATGACGAGCATATTGCTATTGAAGAACCTTTGTTTGAGCTAGGTAAGCAACATCTTTCGCAAGAAAATTTGCAAGCGATTGGCAAAACTATGGCAGATCGCCGTAAGGTTTAAACTGTGCATTATCAGCTTGATCTTCGCCAATATCTCTGTCCTTTGCCGTTATTAATGACTAAAAAAGCGGTAAGGGATTTAAATGTTGGTGATCAGCTTGAAATTTTGACAAATCACAGTGTGAGTTTGAGAGATTTTGAGTTGATATGTAATGAGTCTGAACTGCAATTAACTCAAGTTTTAAGGATAGAACAGGGCCATAATCTGCTGATTTGTAAGTTTTAAAACCATAGAAAAACCCTAGAATATCTTAGTATTCTAGGGTTTTTACTTTTATCTTAGTTTAACTATTTTTTCTTCGCATATTTAAGCGAGTCAATCGCTACAGCAAAGATGATAATGCTACCTTTAATGATATATTGCCAGTAAGGGTTAACACCGATATAGGTTAAACCGTAGTTGATAACAGTGAAGATTAATACCCCTGTTACTACGCCGATTACTGTACCAACACCACCTGCGAATGATACACCACCTACCACACAAGCTGCGATAGCATCTAACTCATACATAAAGCCTAAGTTATTGGTTGCACTACCGATACGACCTGCTTCTAACATACCACCAAATGCGTAGAACATACCTGCAATCATATAGATAACAACAAGGTTACGTGCAACGTTTACACCAGATACTTTTGCTGCTTCTGGGTTGCCACCGATAGCGAACACGTTTTTACCAAAGCGAGTTTTATTCCAAAGTACCCATACTAAGAATGCGGCAATCGCAGCATAGATAGTGATATAAGACAGGCGGAATGTCCCGAATTGGAAGAAACCTTGAGCAAAAGTTGAGAAACTATCATTAAAACCTGCAATTGGCGAACCACCTACTGCATCGTAGTAAAGTGAGTTAATACCATACACGATAATCATCGTACCCATTGTGGCGATAAATGGTGTTACGTTGAGATAGGCAATAACCAAACCATTGACTAAACCGATAACAGCGCCTACAGCACAAACTGTTAAGATAACAACAGGAATTGGAATCTCTGGTAAATCAGGGAACACGCGGTTCATATTTTCCATTGCTTGTAGCATAGTTGCGGAAATTACCGCAGCCAAGCCTACTTGGCGACCAGCCGAAAGGTCGGTACCTTGTGAGATAAGCAAGCCAGCAACACCAAGTGCGATGATTAAACGTACTGATGATTGTGTTAAGATATTACTGAAGTTTCTTAGACTTAAGAAACTCGGGTCTTGCATAATAATAATTGCAAGTAAGACCAATAATACAAAATAGATCGCATTTTGTTTTAAAAAGTCCATTGATTTATTTTGAGCTAGAGCGGACATAATTCATTTCCTTCTATTTTTATAAGTATTTAGCTGCTAGTTGTAGAATTTCTTCTTGCGACGTTTTCGCTGTTTCTACAATTCCCGCCACTTTACCGTTACTCATTACTAAGATTCGGTCTGTTACACCTAATAATTCAGGCATTTCAGATGAAATCATAATGATACCTTTATCTTTTTGAGCCAGTTGCATAATTAATTGATAAATCTCATATTTTGCTCCGATATCAATACCACGAGTTGGCTCGTCTAGCATTAAGATTTCAGGTTGAGTTAGCAACCAACGTCCGATAACCACTTTTTGTTGGTTACCGCCCGATAAAGAACCGATAGTCGTTTTATGCGACGGAGTTTTAACATTC
The DNA here is from genome assembly GCA_029852775.1 of Pasteurellaceae bacterium LFhippo2. Classification (GTDB taxonomy): domain Bacteria; phylum Pseudomonadota; class Gammaproteobacteria; order Enterobacterales; family Pasteurellaceae. Next base: position 136,307 of record LEKJ01000061.1, on the reverse strand, counting down.
ATTGAATCAATAACCCATTGGGTATCGCTACTCATTTTCTTATTACTTAATAAACCAAATGAGCCGATATAAGATTTCATATTTGAAATCAATGAGTTAAATTCAATATTTAGGTTCGCATAAATACCTGTTGAACGACGTTCTTCCGTTACAAGAGCAAAACCATTGTTAATTGCTTCGAGAGCGGTATGGTTTTTCATCTCTTTGCCGTGTAGCTTAACAGAACCACTTTTTCGCTCACGGACACCGAAAATAGTTTCAACAATATCGGTACGTTTTGCCCCTACAAGTCCCGCGATACCTAAGATCTCGCCTTTACGAAGTTCAAAACTAATATCTTGAATAGAAGGTTGGTTTAGAGCAGTCAAGCCTTCAACTTCAAGGATAACCTCTTTTGGTGTATTGGTTTTTGGTGGGAAGCGTTGAGTTAATTCACGACCAACCATCATTGAAACTATACCATCCATAGTGGTGTCTTTTACGGCTACGGTATTAATCCATTTACCATCACGTAAAATAGTGATTTCATCACAAATTTTGAAAATTTCATCCATTTTGTGAGAAATATAGATGATACCGCAACCGCGTTGTTTTAGTTTATCGATAATTTTGAACAGATGTTCAACTTCTTTTTCTGATAGAGAAGAAGTCGGCTCGTCCATAATTACGATTTTTGCGTTATAAGAGAACGCCTTCGCAATTTCAATCATCTGCATTTGTGATACAGAGAGATTTGCTACTTTCGTTTTTGGATCGATATCGATATCTAATTCGTCAAAAATTGCTTTGGTGTCGTTATACATTTTTGTATGGTCAACAAATACACCTTTTAATGGATAGCGGCCTAGCCAAAGGTTATCCATTACGTTACGTTGACGAACTAAGTTTAATTCTTGGTGAACCATTGAAATTCCGTTTTCCAATGCCTCTTTAGAGGTTTTGAAATTTACAGGCTTGCCGAGGAACAGAATTTCACCTTCGTCTTTAGCATAGATACCAAATAAACATTTGAGCAAAGTGGATTTTCCCGCACCATTTTCACCCATTAATGCGTGAACAGAATGAGAGCGAACGGTAAGATTTGCGTTATCTAATGCTTTTACACCAGGAAAGGATTTACTGACATTTGCCATCGTAAGTAATACTTGGCTGTCTTGATGTTGTACTGTCATATCCAACCTCACAAATAAGAAGGGGAGGTTGCCCTCCCCCAATAAAACGTTATTATTTTAAGAATTCAGCAAGATTATCTTTATCTACACCAACGTAAGGAACGCGAACAACACGATCTTTTAATTCCCATTTAGTGCCTTCAGTTGCAGCTTTACCTGCAGCTAAGTTGTGAGATAATTGCACAACTGCTTTACCTTGGTTTGCACCATCATTTAACACAGTACCTGCAATTTCACCTTTTTGAACTAATTGTAGAACTTCTGGTAATGCATCCACACCGAAGATTGGTAATTTTTTACCGTGAGCTTTAGCTGCTTCTAACGCACCCATTGCCATACCGTCGTTGTTTGCAATGATTACTTCGATACTGTTTGCTTTACCGCTTGATAACCACGCATCTACTTTATCTTTCGCAAGAGCTGCATCCCACATACCAGTATCAACAAATACTTCTTCAGTTTGGATACCTAATTTATTTAATTGATCAACAGAGTATTTAGTACGAGCTTCAGCATCTGGGTGACCAGGTTCACCTTTTAACATAACGTACTGAATTTTACCGTCTTTGTTTAAGTCATAAGCTGGATTTGCTTTCCAGTGTTTTGCAATAAGTTCACCTTGAATAACACCAGATTCTTGCGGGTTGGTACCTACATAGTATGCTTGATCATAGCTACCGATTGCTTTTTCACCTGGGTCTTTGTTGAAGAACACAACAGGGATACCTTCAGGTTTTGCTTTACCAATAATTGTTGGTGCTGCTGATGGGTCAACTAAGTTGATTGCTAGAGCTTTAACGCCTTTAGAAATTAATACATCAACTTGGTCGTTTTGAATTGATTGAGCATTTTGTGAATCGTTCATTAATAGCTCAACACCTTTAAATTGTTTAGCTTCTTTTTCGATCTCACTACGCATTAATGACATAAAGTTATCATCGTATTTGTAGATTGTCACACCGATACGATCTTTAGCTTGTGCTGAAGTTGCGATTGCACCTACACCTACTGCTAATGCGATTGCACTTAAAACTGTTTTTTTCATAAGTTGGCTCCTAAAGGAATTAAATGAAATAGTTTTGCTACCACTGCGGTAACTGGTGTGGAATTTTACTCCAAAAAGTGAACAGATAATGTGATCTTATTCACAAAATCAAAATTAATATTTACGAATGCTTAAATTTACAGAAGTTTTTTTACATAGTTTCGTAATTCCGAAATCGTTTTCTTTTTGTTTTGAGTGAGTTCAAAGGTCTTTTTCGAAAGCGTTTCATCTAAAATATTTATTTTTTCTTTAGAATTAATTTTCAATCTTGTAAGGCTTGCATAGCAAGAAGATAAAGTTCGTTGTGCATTCGCAAAACCATCAAGATTTTCTAAATCTTTTGAGTTGAGTTGAAAATCTATAATTGATTGAATTTTAAGTATATTTTGTATTTCTATCGGATAAGGTAAAAGCGGGTAGTCTCTAAAAAATAGTGCGTTAGCTTGTTTTGCGAATAATTTTCCTTGTTCTGAAATTGGATATACCATCATTGCACTTGGGTAGCCACTACTAGCTTCTGCTTTGGCGGTAATTTGTACCAAATGAAACCCTAATGCGCTCCAAAAATTAAATAATTTTTTATTTAGCCCAAAACTCACTGATATAAAATCAACAAGCGGTTTGTTTTCATTAGAATTTTGCAAAATAATCTGTTGAATTAACCGCTTGCCATAACCTTGATTTTGATATTCCGGTTGAACTGCAATGCGAGATATTCGAATTGAACGTAGGCGACAAGCTTCGGGTAAGTTACCTTGAAAACAGAGATATTGAGTAACTAAATTGCCTTGTGGACGACGCTCACCACGCCAAATGGCTTGGATGAGTTCTTCTTCTAGTCCACCTTCATCTATTGCCCAACAGCCAGCAATAAGGTTTTGTTCTTCGTTGATCGAATAAAATTGTTGCTGTTCTGCATCAAATAGGCGACGTAGATCCGTTGGAGTCGTTTTGTAGTGAGCGTTCGCGAGTAATTCGTAGAATTCAATTTTTTCGGACACGGGCACTGTGTCCCTACGACCAATTAATGTAGGAACACGGTGCTCGAGTCCATTTTCCAGAATCAATAATTGGTTAATAAATTTCTCTAATTTATCATTTTCACTCCAACGCAATGGTTGAGTGAGCTGCCATTGCTGATAAGAACGAGTAATCTGTTGTGGGAACTTTAAGCTAAAACCACGTCCAGTACCTTCATAATTCTGCGTAGTTGTGGTGAGAACAACCTTATCAAAATAGTTACAAAATGTATGGAGCATTGGCAAGGGTAAACTTGCAGCTTCATCAATAAATAGCCATTGTTGAGCAGAAATTTGTTTTGATTCAATAAGTTGAATCAATTTATCTGGAGCGTAAAATGGAATATTTGCTGATTCAATGCCTTTCCAGAAATTAGGTAGAGCAGAGCGGCTGCGGGCAGTAATTAGTACATTATGAGTTTGTGCCAATTTTTCCGCGAGTTTACCCGATAGCGTTGATTTACCGCGTCCGCGTGGTGCAGTGATTAAATGAATATCTGCTTCTGCAAGCGGTAGGTTATCGAGGATTTTTTGTTGTTCTGTGGTTAAATTTGCGGGCGTACGCAGTACGCCCCCACATTCTTGTGTAGGGACTGCTTTTGTGTTTCCATCAAATCCGAATTCAGTTATTAATTGTTTAAAATATTGATAGAAATTTGGGCTTGTAATTGCTTTACCATCATTCCAACGCAAACTATCAAAATCGACTAAATTTTCTAAATTATCCCAGTCAGGACAAACTAGGAATAGGGTTCCATTTTCTTGGATTGAGCCTGCAACAATCGCTAAAGCATCTAAATTTAAGCAAACGCCATTTTCCGCGCGCATATCATAGATTGCATAGGGAAACTCTTGCCCAAGCAATGTTTTTGCATTAGAAAAGGGGATTGAATTGTTATTTGTTGCAAAGGAAAGCGTAGGGGCGTACTGCGTACGCCCGCTTAATTCGGTAGGAATATCAGAAACAATGGTTAGATGACGCATTATTCAGGCAATTTTTCGCTAATATACGGATCTTCAAAGCCTAAACTCTGCATAATTTCAGTTTCTAAGCTTTCCATCTCTTCTGCTTCTTCATCAGTTAAATGGTCATAGCCTAATAAATGGAGAGTACCGTGGATTGCCAAATGTGCCCAATGTGCTTCAAGGAGCTTTTCTTGCTCTTTTGCTTCATTTTCAACAACTTGACGGCAAATAATTAAGTCGCCGAGTAAAGGTAATTCGATACCTTCTGGGACTTCAAACGGGAAAGAAAGTACATTTGTTGGCTTATCTTTACCGCGATAAGTGAGATTTAAGTCGTGGCTTTCTGCTTCATCTACGATACGAATGGTCATTTCTGATTCGGGATAATTTTCGCTCTTAGCTTCCATTGTTAAAGCTTGATTTACCCATTTTAAGAACTGTTCTTCGCTTGGTAGGCTTGAGCTGTCTTCGCTCGCAATTTGTAAGTCGATATATAAATTCATTTGCAAAATTTTCCTAAAAATAGACCGCTTGTTACCATTTATCCGCTGCTTGTTGGTCGCTATCGCGTCCTTCAATCCAACGTTCGCCATCTTGAGTGGTTTCACGTTTCCAAAATGGCGCTCTTGTTTTGAGATAGTCCATAATAAATTCGTTGGCGTGATAAGCATTGCCACGATGTGCAGAACTTACTCCAACTAGAACAATTTCATCGCCAGTGTAAAGCTGTCCGATACGGTGAATGACCGCAACACGCTCTAATTCCCAACGAGAACGTGCTTCTGTAACGATTTCGCTCAATGCTTTTTCAGTCATTGCAGGGTAGTGCTCTAGAAATAAACCAGATACGTTATCACCTAAATTCATTTCGCGTACTTTGCCAACAAAAATGGTCGTTGCGCCTACGCTATGATTTTCACTTAGCCATTGATAAATCTGGTTTTGGTCAAAATTTTCAGATTGAACTTTAATTAAGGTCTGCTCCATTTTAACCCCCAGTAACTGGCGGGAAAAACGCAACTTCATCGCCATCTTTGATTTCAGCTGAAAGTGGTAAAATAGTTTGGTTAATTGCGACTAATAATTTTCCCGCTTCAAGTGCTAATGCCCATTTATTGCCTTGTTCGCTCAAATGTTGGCGAAGTTCTTCAGCGGTTGAAAATGTTGCTTCTACAGTTAATTCATCAAGCCCAACTAACTCACGAGTTTGGGCGAAAAAGAGTACTTTAATCATAATTTATTCTGCCTTGAAATTAAAATCGCCAGATTTTCCGCCACTTTTGTGTAATAAGCGAGTAGGACCAATCACCATATCTTTCTGAACAGCCTTACACATATCATAAATAGTTAATGCTGCAACGCTTGCGGCAGTCAATGCTTCCATTTCAACACCTGTTTTACCTGTCAATTTGCAAAGTGATTCAATGCGAACTTGGTTGCTTTCTGGTAATGCTTCTAATTGAACTTCTACTTTAGAAAGTAAAAGTGGATGGCAAAGCGGAATAAGTTCCCAAGTACGTTTTGCAGCTTGGATTCCCGCGATACGAGCTGTGGCAAAAACATCGCCTTTATGGTGATTGCCAGAAACGATCATTTGTAAGGTTTCAGGATTCATTGTGACGAAAGATTCCGCTCTCGCTTCGCGAACAGTTTCTTGTTTCATTGAAACATCAACCATATTGGCTTCGCCGTTTTGGTTAATATGAGTAAATGTGCTCATAAAACTCCTTTTTAGTTATTTTTGCTTATTCTAACTGAATGGCTTTAGATATTCATCAGATGAATTGCGTATTCGCCCAAAAATCATAAATATATAGTCATTTGGTCAATTAGCGTTTAAAATAGCTCATTTTATATATAATCATTTGATTTCGGTTAGGATTTTTTCGTGAAACGTTATTATCATCTTTCTCTCATTTTATCCCTTTCTTGTTTTGGGCTAGCAACGCAATATGCTCAAGCCAATAACGACCTGTCTCAAATTCAGCAAAAGATCCAGCAGCAGCAAACTAAAATCGCCGAGCAAAAGAAAAAACGCGATAGTCTGCAATCGACACTTAAAACCCAAGAGTTAGAAATGGGTAAGGTGTTGACGGATTTAAAGAAAACCCAAATGACGCTATCGGAAACGCGCCAAGCGATTCAACGTACGGAACAAGAGATCAAGCGGTTAGAAAAGCAAGAAATTGAGCAAAAAGAGAAATTAAAAGAGCAATTAGATTCTGCATACCGTTCGGGAATACATCCTTCTATTATTGAACGTTTATTATCTGAAGACGCTAAAAATGCGGATCGTATGAGTGCTTATTATGAGCATATGAATCAAGTACGTATTGACGCTATTTATGAGCTACGCCGAACTCAAGAAGAATTAAAAGCTCGTCGTGATGAGTTACGTGGTCAGCAAAAAGGTCAACAAACTCAATTAAATGAACAGAAAAAGCAAGAGAAAGATCTTCAAAAAGTGAAAAATGAACGTGAAAGCACCATTCGTTCATTAGATAAAACGTTAGCGCAAGATCAAAGTCGTTTAGATGACTTGAAAGCTAATGAAAATGCCCTTCGTAATAAGTTAGCACGAGCTGCAAGTGAAGCGGCTGCGCAAGAAAAGAAAGACATTGCTAAACTTGAACAGAAAAAGAATACCGAAGAAAAACGCCAAGCAACAGAACAAGAGAAACAGCAGGTTCGTGCGGGTAGCGGTTTAGGTTCTGGTAAGTATAGTATGCCTGTGGCGGGTAAAATTTCTAACCATTTTGGTTCAACTCAAATGGGTGAAATAAAATGGAGTGGTATTGTTATTCAAGCTGCTGCGGGTACTCCAGTTCGAGCGATTGCTGGCGGGCGTGTGATTTTAGCAGACTGGTTACAAGGCTATGGTCAAGTTGTAGTAATTGACCACGGTAATGGTGATATGTCTCTGTATGGCTATAATCAATCTGTTTCTGTACGTAAAGGGGCTAGAATCCAAGCAGGGCAAACCATTGCAAGTGTTGGTAACTCAGGTGGTCAAAGCCGAGCAGCTCTTTATTTTGAAATTCGTCGTAAAGGTCAGGCCGTTAATCCTTCTCGTTGGTTAAAATAATTAGGCAAATCGAATGAACAAATTCACAAAATGTGGGTCTGTAGTTTATCTTATCCTGTTGATTATTAGTTTATTTAGCCCGAATAGTTGGGCTAATAGATTAGCGATTGTCATTGATGATATTGGCTATCGAAGCAAAGAAGACAGTGCGATTTATGCTTTGCCAAAAGAAGTCAATGTCGCAATCATTCCGGTCGCACCTAATGCAAAAGCAAGGGCAGAACAGGCGTTTAAACAAAATCGTGATGTTTTGATTCATTTACCGATGGAGCCCAAAAACAAGCAACCTATTGAAAGTGGTGCGTTGTTTGTTGGAATGAGTGAAGAGCAAATTGCGGATTTGGTTGAGCAAGCAAAGCAAAATGTGCCTTATGCAATTGGCTTAAATAATCATATGGGTAGCCGTGCAACAACGGATAAAGCAAGTATGCAATATCTGATGAAGGCACTAGAACACCAAAAACTATTTTTCTTAGATAGCAAAACAGCTGGTGATAGTGTAGCTGTTGAAACGGCTAAAGAATTTGGGGTGAAAGCGCTAGAGCGTCATATTTTTTTAGATGATAGCGATGAGCTTGCGGATGTCCAACGCCAATTTCAAGCGGCTATCAATTATAGTCGTAAGCACGGTGTAGCAATTATTATTGGTCACCCTCGTAAAAATAGTATTGCAGTACTAGAAAAAGGTATTGCGAATTTACCGCAAGATATTCAGTTAGTGAGTATTAGTAGCTTATGGCGGAATGAACAAGTAACGCCTATAAAACCATTTATTTTTCATTTTGGTACGGAGCCTGCACTGACATCATTGCCTCCTTTTGATTATGTACCTTTATTACGTGGTGTACCAAAAGATTAAACAGAAAAACAACGAGAAAATCTATGAGAACAAAACTTCATTATTTAGCTTTATTGGTATTGAGTAGTACCGCATTTGCCAAGCAGACCGTTGAATTAGAAGTGAAAGGGATTGATCAAAAAGATCTTTCTGAGAATGTACGGATTTTCTTATCTCAACTCGACGCTGAGAACGCTGATGGTTCTGAGCGCTATCAATATCTAGTGCAAGAAACTGTAGATAAAGCTTTACGTGCTAAAGGTTACTACAACTCAAAGTTTCAATTTATACAGACTCCCCGTAAAGGTAAGCTAGATTTATTAGTTTTAAATGTTCAGCTTGATCAACCTGTAAAATTAGATGAGCGAGATATTAAAATCTCTGGTGGCTTAGTTACAGATCAAGACTATATAAAACTTGTCGAAAAAGATGTTCCAGCAGAAGGAACTATCCTTAATCACGAAACTTATGATGGTTTCAAAAGTAACTTAGAGAAATTAGCCCAATCAAAAGGTTATTTTGATGGTATTTGGACGACCCATCGTTTAGAAGTTTATCCTAAAGAACACCTTGCTGACTGGCGTTTAGGCTACGATAGCGGTGTGCGTTATAAGTATGGCGATATTACTTTTACTAATAGTCAAATCCGCGAAGACTATATGCGTAATATTTTACGTATTCAGTCTGGTGATGATTACTATATTAACGATCTTTCGAAATTATCAAGTGACTACACTTCAAGTAACTGGTTTAGTTCCGTGCTTGTTGAGCCAGATATAAATGAAAAAGAAAAAACTGTCGACTTAAACGTATTGCTTCAACCAAGAAAGAAAAATTTAATGGAGATCGGTATTGGCTATGCGACAGATGTTGGCCCACGTCTACAATTTAACTGGAAAAAGCCGTGGATTAATGATCGTGGGCATAGTTTAGAGACGAATACTTTTATTTCTAAACCGGAGCAAAGTTTTGAATTTGGTTACAACATTCCAGTTAAATCAAATCCATTGCACTATTATTACCAATTTTCAGGTGGAATTAACCACGAAGATCAGAATGATACTAAGGCAACAGGTGCGCACTTAGGCTTCCAGCGTTTCTGGAATCACGAAACAGGCTGGGCCTTTTCATTGGGGATGAAGGCTCGTTATGACTCATTCCAGCAAGGTATGGAACCACGAACTAAAACGCTTTTACTTTATCCGACAGCTTCAGTTAATCGTACTCGTAGTGACGGTAATCGCTTTCCATTATGGGGCGATTCTCAAAAGTTAACCGTCAATTGGGGTAGTAAGTTATGGGCTTCGGATGTAAATTTCTATAGTTTTAAAGCGTCAACAGCTTGGATTCGCACCTATTTTTCTAATCACCGTTTTGTGTTGCGTGGTGAAGTCGGCTATTTAAATGCAGGAGAATTTAATCGTATCACTCCGACCCTACGTTATTTTGCGGGGGGGGATATGAGTGTCCGTGGCTTTGGCTATAAGAAAATTTCGCCATTGGATTCTGCTGGTAAATTAAGCGGTGGTTCTCATTTAGCAACGGGTTCTGCGGAATATCAATATCAGGTTTATCCAAACTGGTGGGGGGCTGTATTCTATGATACAGGCTTAAGCTCACGTCACTTTAAAGGTAAAGAATTACATTCTGGGGTAGGTGTGGGTGTTCGTTGGGCGTCACCAATTGGTGCGATCAAGTTCGATCTTGCCACACCTGTACGTTCGCCGAATAACCAAAAAGGTGTGCAATTCTATATTGGTTTAGGCTCAGAATTATAATAGGTACATATTATGAGTAATGGACAACTACAAGAGACTACCGAACTACAGCAAGACTCTGTAGTAGAGCAATCTGTTTTAGATGAAAAACAGGCTAAACAAGTAGAATCACCGAAAAAACGTTCTAAGCTACGTTGGTTTTGGTGTGCTTTATTGTTGCTATTGCTCATTATTATAGCTCCTATATTATTCCTTTCGACTGGATATGGACAGAGAACGGCTCTTAGTTTAGCTGATAAATTTGTTGATCAACTTTCTGTTGGAAAAGTAGAAGGAAGCTTGCAAGACGGTTTAACTCTTGCAGATACTCGTTTTCAAATGGATGGTTTGGATATTAATGTAGGTCAAGCCGATCTGCATATTGGTTTCCAATGCATTATGGATAGAGAAGCGTGTGTTGAAAATCTTGCCTTAAAAGATACATCTATTATTGTTGATACCAAAAAATTACCTAAGTCTAAGAAAGATGAGCAAGCAACAAGCGGTGATATTCGCTTACCAATTAGCGTTTCTGCTAAAAATCTATCTATTGATAATTTGAATGTAACAGTGGATGGAATGGATATTGCTTTAAAACATTTTCATTCTGGTGTGAGTGGCAAAGACAAGGATATTAATTTAAGTCCAACTTTGATTGATGGCTTAACATTATCTTTAGAGCCAGAAGAAGTTAAAGATAAGCTCCAAGAAAAGAAAGAAAACATCAAAGAAGCTAAACGTGGAGCGGATTGGAAAGCAATAAAAGAGCAATTAGCGAAACCATTGTTAACAAAACTAGATCCCATTAAATTGCCTTTAAATTTTGATATACCGGAATTTAAAGCAACGAATATTGCCGTCTTGCAGAAAGTTAAAAATAAAGATGGTAGTGACGCGAAGCCGACTTCAATCTTAAAAGCGCCATTAATTGCACTACAAGCAAAATCAAATGAAGAATCTGTGACTTTATCTAAATTGGATATTCAAACGGATAAAGGTAATGTTGTTGGTAATGGTTCATTAAAATTAAGTGGAAATTACCCGCTTAATTGGAAATTAAAGGCGAATTCGTCAGAGCTTAAAGAGTTTAAGATTCCAGCGAGTAATGTGGAGCTTACTGTATCAGGGGAGTTATTTGGCTCAACCAACTTGGCTATTCAGACCGCTGGTGCAGTTAAAGCGACAGTTAAAGGTTCAGTAAAATTAGCAGAACCGAAAACACCATTAAATCTAACCATTGCTAGTGATCAAGTAACTTATCCGTTTATTGCGGAAAAGGGCGTAGATCCGCTTAAATTACAAAAGGTGAATATTGCATTAAAAGGCGATCTTCTTAATTATCAATTAGATACAAGCCTAAATGCAAGCGGTATGAATTTGCCAGAAAGTAGCGCACAGTTAAAAGGAAAAGGAGAATTAACCCACTTTGTCGTAGATGATTTAACTTTAAATGCACTACAAGGAACTACAAATCTAAACGGCAAGGTTGATTGGAGTGATGGTGTTGAGTGGAAATCAGCATTGAAGCTAAATGGTGTGAATACTAAATCATTAACACCAGAATGGGCTGCTTTATTGTCAGGCTCATTAGAAACTGCTGGCTATGCTGCTCGTGGGAAAGATCACCAAGACTGGTCTGTAAATCTATCGAATATGGATCTGCACGGTAATCTGCAACAAAAGAACTTGCAATTGAAAGGGGAGTTAACAGCAGATAGCAAAACACTACTGAATGTCCCAAATGCGAGTTTAATTTATGGTCCTAATACGATCAATTTAAAAGGTGTTTTAGGCGATAACTCAGACTTTAATGCAGATATTAAAGCGCCTAATTTACAAGGCTTGGTTCCGAATTTAAAAGCAAGTATCAATGGTAATGTGAAGATGAAAGGCAAACTCACAGAACCAATGCTTGATTTAGATTTAACCGCAGATAATGTTGCTTATGATGAATTAAAGCTTCAACATTTAACCGCAAAAGGTAAGGTCGCAGCTGCAAATCAAATTCAAGGTGATGTGATTATTGGCCTACGCCAATTTAGCTATGGCGATATAAAAGTTGAGAATGCTAATCTCGAAGCAAAAGGAAGTGAGACAAATCATACCTTAAAATTAACTTCAAAAGGCGATCCTGTTGGCGCGAATTTACAGCTTGCGGGTAAATTTGATCGTAATTCTGAGATTTGGTCGGGGCAGCTAAGTAATATTGCAGTGCAATCGCCTGTAGGTGAATGGGAAAATGATAAAGCGATTCAAGTAAGCTATAACAATAAGCAAATTAACGCGAATGTTTCAGCTCACTGTTGGCGTAATCCAAAATTAAATGTCTGTTTCCCGCAGTCCTTTAATGCAGGTAAAGAAGGCAAAGTACCTTTTGAAATCAAGCAGTTTGATCTTGCAATGGTTCAAGAATACTTAGATAAAAATAGTCAAATTTCAGGTGTGGTGAGTGCAAAAGGTGACGCTGCTTGGTTTACCAATAAGCAACCACAGGTCAATGTGGAGTTGAATTCTAACGCGATTAAATTTGTTCAGAAAGTGGACTATAGCCAATTTCCGATCACGTTATCGCCTGTGAAAATTAATGCGAATATTGCTGATAATAATCTAAAACTGAAAACAGATATTAAAATTGAGAACAATGGGCGTTTAACAAGTGATCTTGTTATGAATGATCTTGCTAATAAACGTGCTTTGTCAGGTAATATCAATTTAGATAAGATTAACTTGAAACTAGTATCACCATTATTAAGTAATGGTGAGAAAGTCGATGGTGATATTAATGCGCGTTTAACTGTTGGCGGAACGGCATTATCACCGCTGCTATATGGTAATCTGAATCTTACAGGTTTAATGGCAAAATCGAATGCAATGCCTTTCGATATTACAGGTGGTAATTTGGCATTAAACTTCAATGGTGCGACATCAACCTTAAAGGGTAATATTAAAACAACTGAAAGTGATTTAATCCTTGAAGGTGATGCCAACTGGAAAAAATTAGATGCGTGGTACACTCGAGTGAGTGCTAAAGCAAATCGATTCCGCGTTAATATTCCTAATATGGCAAAAGTTGATGTTAGTCCTGATATTGAAGTAAAAGCAACTCCGAGAGAAATTATTCTTGGCGGTCGAGTCGACATTCCGTGGGCTCGAATTGAAGTTGAAGAATTGCCAGAAAGTGCGGTAAACGTTAGTAGTGATGAAGTAATTATGGATAGTTCTGCGAAAAATAAACGTAGTGTTCAATTACCTATCGCAAATTCAAATAAAAATGCACCTATTACCAATACTGGAATGGCAGTGAAGGCAGATATTGCTATCAATATTGGTAATGATGTAAAAGTTGATGCTTATGGTCTAAAAACAGACTTAAATGGCACAATTAAAGTTCGACAAGGTAATAAAGGCTTAGGCTTATATGGTCAAGTTAATATGAAAAATGGTACATTTGCGTCCTTTGGTCAAGACCTTGTTATTCGTAAAGGTCTAATTACGTTTTCTGGATTGCCATCGCAGCCAAGTTTAGATATTGAAGCGATCAGAAACCCAGAAGCCATCGAAGACAGCAAAGTTACCGCAGGGGTTAAAGTAACGGGCATTGCTGATGCACTAGATGTGAAATTATTCTCAACACCATCGATGTCACAAGATCAGATCTTATCTTATATATTAACTGGACGTGGACTGGATAATAATGGTGACGCAGGTTCAAGTAACTCAGTTGCTGCAGCACTTATTGGGATGAGTCTATCGAAAAGTGGTAAGAGTGTAGGTAAAGTCGGAAGTGCTTTTGGTATTAGTGACCTAAATGTAACAACAGCAGGTATTGGTGATAATACGAAAGTTGTGGTAAGTGGCAGTCTAACTCCAAAATTTAAAGTGAAATATGGTGTTGGTTTATTTGCTCCACTGACTGAGTTGACTCTACGTTATCGTTTAGCGCCTAGCTTATTTTTACAGTCTGTTTCTAGTGTGAATCAAGCGGTTGATTTACTGTATAGTTTTGAATTTGATTAATTTTCTTTTTGTAGGGACACGGTGCCCGTGTCCGCCGGCGTACAAAGTCAGCCACTACATTCTATAACAATAGTTAACTATGGAAAAACAACGACAAAAACATCTCCAAAAATGGCTTCGCCAGCAACAAAAAGTTGTCAAAAAATGGCTTTACCTTAATGTGCTGTTAGGATCTTTTAGCGCACTGTTGATGATTGGGCAGATGTGGTTATTGGCCACAATGCTACATCAAATGATTTCACTAAAACGCTCACCTACTGAATTTATCTTGGAGCTTGGGCTGTTATTAGGCTGTTTTGCGGGCAGGGCATTATTGCTTTGGTTGCGTGAACGTACAGGTTTTAAAGCGGGGCAGATGTTGCGTTTGCATCTAAGACAGCAAATCATTGATAAACTTGCGCAAGTTGGACCGATGATTATCCAACAACGCCCAGCGGGGAGTTGGGCTACTTTAATGTTAGAGCAAGTAGAAAATATCCATAATTTCTACGCGCGTTATTTGCCACAGCAATTTTTATCGGTAATTGTACCGCTTGTTATTCTTTGCTTTGTATTTCCACTTAACTGGGCTGCAGGGGTAATTCTATTTGTTACATTACCGCTATTACCGCTCTTTATGGCATTGGCAGGGATTAAAGCCGCTGAAGCAAATCAAAGAAATATTGGGATTTTATCTCGTTTGAGTGGGCAGTTTTTAGATAGCTTAAAAGGCTTAGAAACTATTCGTCTATTTGGGCAAGCGAAAGCGCAAACAGACAATATTTATCAACGCACTGAAGAGTTCCGTACTAGTACTATGGATGTGCTAAAAATGGCATTCCTTTCATCAGCAGTCCTAGAGTTTTTTACGGCAATTTCGATTGCAGTGATGGCGGTCTACTTTGGTTTTGTCTATTTAGGCGAAATTAATTTTGGCGACTATGATTTAGGTGTGTCGCTATTTATCGGTTTCTTCTGTCTAATGATGGCACCTGAGTTTTACCAACCGCTACGTGAGTTAGGGGTTTATTATCACGATAAAGCCGCAGCGATTGGTGCAGCAGATAGTCTAGAAAGCTTCTTAACTGAAGAGATTCAGTCACAAACCACAGGATCAAGCAAGTTACCTAATCAGCAACTTGAGATTGTTGCAACAGATTGTGTCATTTTATCGCCACAGGGTAAGGCATTATCACAACTGCTTAATTTTAAAATTGAGACAAATAAGCGTATTGCTTTAGTGGGACAGAGTGGAGCAGGTAAATCATCATTAATGAATTTATTACTTGGTTTTCTTGCTTATCAAGGCAGTGTTAAGGTATGTGGTATTGAGTTACGAGATCTCAATATTGAAGAGTGGCGTAGTAAATTAGCGTGGGTAGGGCAAAACCCACAGCTAATTAAAGGCTCGTTACGTGAAAATATTATGCTAGGTAATCAACACTCATCAGAGATTGAATTAAAAGAAGCATTGAAATTATCTAAGGCAGATGAATTTGTTTATCGCTTAGGCTTGGATAGTGAAATTCAGGACGGAAATATTGGTCTTTCAGGTGGTCAGGCACAGCGTATTGCAATTGCACGAGCATTATTACGCCAACATAGCTTATTGTTACTTGATGAGCCAACTGCAAGCTTAGATATGCAATCTGAACAACAGGTCTTAAATGCATTACAAAATCTGAATAATGCCCATAAAACTACTTTAATGATTACCCATAGAGTTGAAGATCTTGAACAGAGTGATGAGATTTGGGTGATGAAACAAGGGCAAATTGTTCAACAAGGTAATTTTATCGAACTAAGTATGCAGGGCTTTTTTAAAGAGTTGTTGAATAGGTAATTTGCTTGTTATAAATTTACGGTTTAAATTGATTAATTATTGTGGGCGTACGCAGTACGCCCCTACATTTTGTGAACAATGCTCATTCGTAGGGGCGTACTGCGTACGCCCGCAGGCACAGACATAGTGTCCCTACAAATGAGATTACATTGCACTATTTTTAGGACAAAAATGCGCTCTCTTTTCCCATTTCTTTCACTGTATAGAACTCACTTTGGTCGTCTGTTGCTAGGTACAATCCTTGCGATTACTAGCCTTGCGGCAAGCATTGGTTTATTAAGCCTTTCAGGTTGGTTTTTAGCAGCTTCGGCATTGGTTGGTTCAAGTTTACTGTTTAACTTTTTCTATCCATCATCTGGAGTGCGTGGACTTGCCATCGGACGAACTATTTCACGCTATTTTGAGCGCCTAGTTACCCACGATGCAACTTTCCGAGTGCTAGCCAATTTACGTATTGCGGTATTCAGCAAACTGATCCCATTAAGCCCAGCTGGGTTAAATCGCTATCGTAATAGTGAGCTATTAAACCGTTTAGTTGCAGACGTTGATACGTTGGATACGCTATATCTCAATCTTATTTCGCCATTTATTAGTGCAGTAATGGTGATTCTATTTATGGGAATTGGGCTCTCGTTTGTCTCTCCGCTATTAGCTGTCATTATTTGTGGCACCTTAACGGGGTTATTAGTGCTATTTCCTATCGTTTTTTATCGATTAGGTAAGAGATTAGGCAAGATCGTTATTCAGTCCCGCGCGAAATATCGCAGTCAATTTATTGAATGGGTGCAGCTAAATGCTGAATTTTTACTATTTGGTGTTCAGCAGCAAGCAACTGCTAAACTACAACAAACAGAAAAAGAGTGGTTAGATGCGCAAAGCCACGAAAGCCAATTAAGTGGTTTGTCGAATGCGTTATTAATTATGGCAAATGGTATTTTAGTGACCGTTGTGATCTATTTATCCGCAACGGCAATCAATGTACCGACAGCGGAAAATCCAGAAGCTTTAATTGCGTTAGTGGTATTTTGTGTACTGGCTTCATTGGAAATTTTAACGCCTATCGGGATTGCTTTCTTACATTTAGGTCAAGTGATTACATCTGCTGAACGTATTAGCGAGATCACTGAACAACAGCCAATAGTTCAATTTACAGGCCAAGCAGGTTGGCAAAAAATTGCCGAAAACCAACCGCTTGTAGAGTTTAAGCAAGTGAATTTTACCTATCCGCAACGTGATGAAAATGTATTAAATAACCTTTCATTTGAAGTGTTAAGCGGACAGAAAGTGGCGATTTTAGGGAAAACAGGTAGCGGTAAATCAACGATTTTCCAATTACTTACTCGTAACTATGATCCTACAAGCGGTCAGATTTTGCTAAATCATTGCAAAATTGAAGAATATCCGGAGCAAACACTACGTCAGCATACGGTAATGCTTAGTCAGCGAGTACATATCTTTAGCAATAGTTTGCGTGAAAACTTACTGATGGGTAACCCAAATGCAAGTGATGAACGCTTGCTAGAAGTGCTTAACCAAGTTGGATTAGGTTATCTCATTGATGAGCAAAATGGTTTATCACTGTGGTTGGGTGAAGGCGGTAGACCTTTATCGGGCGGTGAACAACGCCGTGTTGGTTTAGCGCGTTTATTATTAAGTGATGCGGAAATTGTATTACTTGATGAGCCTACAGAGGGCTTAGATCGAGAAACGGAACAGCAGATCTTACAGCTCATTTTAGAGCATTGTCAGGGTAGAACCTTATTGATGATCACCCACCGTTTAAATGGTTTAGAGAAATTTGATAAGGTTTATCGAATTGATAATGGGAGTTTGGTCTAAATCTCTTGATAGTGTAGGGATGCTGTGCTTGCGGACACGCGCAACGTGTCCCTACATTCTATTCCACTCCGTCTTCTTGGCAAACATCAACTTATTATCCGTATGTTTAATATAATCTAAACGAATTTCCCACACATCACTTGGAATAAGCTTTCCCATAGGGTGCTTTTCACAATACAGATCACAAGCGCTCTGCTTTTGCTCTTCATTTACCAATTGCGTTGCGGTGGCTTTAAACTGAATACCTTCGATTTCTCTAATATCTGTAGGCTGTCCCGCAATAGTGCCGACTACTTGTGGATTTTTTGACATCAAACTACCGTGTTGAGTAGTGCTTTTGGTTAGGATAATCAAACGCTGATTAGCTAAGTCAAAGGCATAAAAACAGCTTGCAATCCACTGTTCATTATTATGAGTGCAAGCAAGGCTTATAACGTGATTAGCTTTAATAAATTCAACGACAGCTTGTGGGATTTTATTCATTAACGCTTGCCTTTAATACCTGCCCAACGTGGCATATCCATATCTAAATCGAATAGATCTAATGCTTTTGCAACGCTATGGGTCACAATCTCATCTACAGTTTGTGGCTTATTATAAAAAGCTGGCACAGGTGGGAAAATAATTCCGCCCATTTCGGTCACTTTCCGCATATTATCAATATGAGCTAAGTTTAATGGGCTTTCGCGCACCATTAATACTAGCTTACGGCGTTCTTTTAGCACCACATCCGCGGCACGGGTTAGTAGATTATCACTAAATCCGTGAGCAATAGCGGCAAGGGAGCGCATTGAGCAAGGGGCAACCAGCATACCAAGGGTTTTAAAGGAACCACTGGCAATAGTTGCGCCAATATTATTGATTGAATGGATTTCATCGGCAATAGCTAATAATTGTTCGCGTGAATAATCTGTTTCACTTGCACGGGTAAGTTCTGCGCCTTTTGAAATCACTAAATGGCGTTCAATATGGGGAAACTGTTGGCTAAGTAATTCAAGGGCTTTGTAGCCATATTGAAAGCCACTTGCGCCACTAATGCCGATAATAATACGTTGAGTTTTCATTTGATGATTTAAAATCCGTGAAAAACTTGAAAAAAATAGTGAAAAGGGTAGTATGTGCCGTTTTCTATTTATTTACAAAATTACATAAGGTAGGCGGTTAGAATCGCCTTACAAAAGGTACATTATGAACCAAGATTTCGTTCAAGACACGCAAAAAGAGAAAAAAATTGCGTATAACTTTAATAAATTACAAAAGCGCTTACGTCGCAATGTAGGTAATGCGATTGCCGATTTCAATATGATTGAAGATGGCGATAAAGTGATGGTGTGTTTATCGGGTGGTAAGGACAGCTATACCTTATTGGATATTTTACTCAATCTAAAAATGAGTGCGCCGATCCATTTTGATATTGTGGCGGTGAACTTAGACCAGAAACAACCGGGGTTCCCTGAGCATATTTTGCCTGAATATCTTGAGCGCATTGGGGTTGAGTATAAGATTGTGGAAGAAAATACCTATGGGATTGTTAAGGAAAAAATTCCAGAGGGTAAAACAACTTGCTCACTTTGCTCTCGTTTACGTCGTGGTATTTTATATCGTACCGCAACTGAGCTAGGTGCAACCAAAATTGCCTTAGGTCATCACCGTGATGATATGCTTGAAACATTATTCTTAAATATGTTCTACGGTGGCAAAATGAAGAGTATGCCACCTAAGTTAATTAGCGATGATGGCAAACAGATTGTGATTCGTCCGTTAGCTTATTGCAAAGAGAAAGATATTGAGAAATATTCAGTGGCGAAAGAGTTCCCAATTATTCCGTGTAACTTATGTGGTTCTCAACCAAATTTACAACGCCAAGTGGTAAAAGAGATGTTACAAACGTGGGATCGTCAATATCCAGGTCGTATTGAAACAATGTTTAGTGCGTTACAAAATGTGACACCAAGTCACTTATGTGATCCAAATCTATTTGATTTTAAAGGCATTAAGCGTGGAGAAATGATTGAAGGCGTTGAAGGGGATATTGCTTTTGATAAAGCAGAAATTCCAGCAACACCAGTCGTTCAAGATGAAGAAGATACGGTTGATTACACGGAGAATGGTGTAATTAACTTTAAAGCGGTCGAATAAGTGTAAAATTTTGCAAAAAATCGTTTGCAATTCAATTTTTTCTAAGCTATATTTTCGCACATTCAATTTTGGAGCAATTATGAAAACTATCTCAATGAAACACCATCATCACCATTTCCCTGAATAATCTTTCGGGCATTTGGCGTGTTCGGAAGAAACTTCCGAGCTTGGTACATTGAGTATAATCCAAAAACCATATTTACCCTCTCGGAAGATAACTTTCGAGAGGGTTTCTTTTATCTCTTGGAATTGGATCTTACCCATTTTTATTTTTAATTTAGAGGACAAACACAATGTTATTTACAAACGAAGTGGTCATCTCAATTATCGTGTTATTAGCGTTAAGTTTAATGCGCATTAACGTTGTTATTGCGCTGATTATTGCAGCGTTAACTTGCGGTATTTGGGGAAATTATGGCGTAAATGGCGCAGGTCTCGGCGATGCGTTAACCAGTACCGTAAAAATCTTTACAGATGGCTTAGGTGGTGGTGCTTCAACTGCAATGAACTATGCTGTATTAGGTGCTTTCGCGGTCGCTTTATCAAAATCGGGTGTGACCGATTTAATTGCATATAAAGTGATTAGCTCATTTGGTAAGCGTCCATCAGGCCGTTCGGTATTTTGGTTTAAATATTTAGTTTTATTCACTTTAGTGGCATTCTCAATGTCATCACAAAACTTAATTCCAGTACACATTGCGTTTATCCCAATCGTTGTTCCACCATTATTAAGTGTGATGAACCAACTTAAAATTGACCGCCGTGCTGTTGCTTGTGCATTAACTTTTGGTTTAACTGCAACTTATATGTTAATTCCAGCGGGTTTCGGTCAAATCTTTATTGAAAGTATCTTAGTTAAAAACATCAACAATGCAGGGGCGACCTATAACTTATCAACTAATGTTGCAGAAGTGACAGCCGCAATGGCAATCCCTGTTGCAGGTATGATTTTAGGCCTATTATTTGCATTATTTGTTTCTTACCGTAAGCCACGCTCTTATATCGAAGATGTAAAAGAGCCAACCGCAGAAAATATTGAAACACGTGTAGCAAATATTAAACCATTACATATTTGGGTAAGCGTAGCTGCGATTGTTGCAACTTGTTTTGTTCAATTAGCGAGTGATTCTACCGTATTGGGTGGTTTAGTTGGTTTAATCATCTTTGCAATGGGTGGCGTGTTTAAATTAAAACAAAGTAACGATATTTTCCAAGATGGCCTACGCTTAATGGCGATGATCGGTTTTGTAATGATTGCTGCGTCAGGATTTGCTAGCGTGGTAAATTCTACTGGTGGTGTACCAGAGTTGGTTGATAGCGTGAAAGGAGCTATTGATAGTAAGGGAATGGCTGCATTCTTAATGTTATTAGTGGGCTTATTTATCACAATGGGAATTGGTTCATCATTCTCAACAGTACCAATTATTGCTTCAATCTATGTACCACTATGTATCTCATTTGGATTTTCACCATTAGCGACAGTTTCTATCGTTGGTGTAGCAGCAGCTTTAGGTGATGCAGGTTCTCCAGCATCAGACTCAACTTTAGGTCCAACATCGGGCTTAAATGCAGATGGTAAACACGACCACATTTGGGACTCTGTAGTTCCAACTTTCTTACACTATAATATTCCATTATTAGTATTTGGTTGGATTGCCGCAATGGTTTTATAATATAGAACAGTGTAAAATGTTCACACAAACAGACCGCTTACATTCACAAGCGGTCTGTTTTTCTATAAGGATTGCAAAAATGAAATTTATCTCTTTTAATATTAACGGCTTACGTGCCCGTCCGCATCAACTTGAAGCATTAATTGCAAAACATCAGCCAGATGTTATTGGCCTTCAAGAAATCAAAGTATCAGATGAAGATTTTCCACATGATTTAGTCAGTCATTTAGGTTATCACGTGTTTCACCACGGTCAAAAAGGACACTATGGTGTGGCTTTATTAACTAAGCAAAAACCGCTTGCAGTACGTAAAGGTTTCCCAACCGATGATGCAGAAGCGCAAAAACGTATGATTATGGCGGATATTGAAACCCCATTTGGTGTTTTAACGGTGTTAAACGGCTATTTCCCACAGGGCGAAAACCGTAGTCACGAAACAAAATTCCCTGCAAAAGAGAAGTTTTATGCAGATCTGCAAAACTATTTAGAAACAGAATTAAAACCTGAAAATCCAATTGTGATTATGGGAGATATGAATATCAGCCCAACGGATTTAGATATTGGTATCGGTGAGCCAAACCGTAAACGTTGGTTACGTGATGGTAAATGTTCATTCTTACCCGAAGAAAGAGAGTGGTTAGATCGCTTATATGATTACGGCTTATCAGATACTTTCCGCCGTATGAACCCTGAAGCTGCGGATAAATTCTCGTGGTTTGATTATCGCTCAAAAGGCTTTGATGATAATCGTGGTCTGCGTATTGACTTAGTGTTAGCAACTAAGGTATTAGCAGAGCGTTGCGTAGAAACAGGGGTTGACTTAGAAATCCGCGCAATGGAAAAGCCATCAGATCACGCACCTGTTTGGGCCGTGTTTGAATAATTGATTTTAGGCGATCTTTGGATCGCCTATTTTATAATTAATGATAGGTTTTTAGGAATTTTTGGTAGCCATTAAGAAATGCTTCAAAGTCTTCTAAGCCGCAGAAAGCCAAACTCTCTTCATTGTAGAAGTTAAAACCTTCTTCCATTTCATCAAAATCGTCAAATGCCATATCCAAATTATTCGCTTTAACCATTACTTCTTCATTACTAAGATAAAGAGTATATTCTTTTCCTTCAAACACAGCTTCATAGTTATTTGGATAGACTTGGCGACATTTTTCAATCTCTTGAAAGATTTTTGTTAGATCTTTGGGATTAGGGACAATTTCGGTATTTAACCAGCGAGCAAATGCTTCGTGGTCCATTGAACATTTAGCAATAACACCGTGCATTGTATGAGTAAATTGGTATTCCATAGTTTCTTCCTTATGGTTTTGTAGGGGCGTACTGCGTACGCCCGCGGGCGTATTCAATACGCCGCCCCTACAATTTATAGATTTATTTCTTCAAAATGTCTTTTAAGAAACGCGCTGTATGAGATTTTTTATCCTTTGCAACTTCTTCAGGGGTACCTGTTGCGATAATCTGTCCGCCGCCACTACCGCCTTCATAGCCGAGATCAACAATCCAGTCAGCAGTTTTAATCACATCTAAATTATGTTCGATCACCACAATGGTATTGCCTTGATCACGCAAGCGGTGTAATACGCTTAACAATTGCTTAATATCAGCAAAATGTAGGCCTGTTGTCGGCTCATCTAAAATATAAAGAGTCTTACCAGTATCGCGTTTAGAGAGTTCAGCCGCAAGTTTAACACGCTGTGCTTCACCGCCTGATAGGGTCGTTGAAGATTGTCCTAAACGAATATAAGACAAGCCAACATCCATTAAGGTTTGTAGCTTACGGGCAATCATCGGCACAGCGTCAAAGAACTCTCTAGCTTCTTCAACAGTCATATCTAACACTTGATGAATGGTTTTACCTTTATAACGAATTTCTAAGGTTTCACGGTTATAACGTTTCCCTTTACAGTGATCACAAGGTACATACACATCTGGTAAAAAGTGCATTTCTACCTTAATAACACCATCGCCCTGACAAGCTTCACAGCGCCCGCCACGTACGTTAAAACTAAAACGACCTACATTATAACCACGTGCACGAGATTCTTGTGTACCCGCAAATAGCTCACGAATAGGTGTAAATAAACCTGTATAAGTTGCAGGGTTTGAGCGTGGTGTACGGCCAATCGGACTCTGGTTAATATCGATCACTTTATCAAAATGGGCTAGGCCATCGATGCTCTTATAAGGTGCCACATTACTATTTTCCGCACGGTTTAACGCATTTTGAGCGATAGGGAAGAGCGTATCATTAATTAAGGTTGATTTGCCTGAACCTGAAACCCCTGTAATACAAGTGAATAAACCAACAGGAATATCTAGATCGACATTCTTTAAGTTATTACCGCTTGCGCCTTTTAAGCTTAAAATTCGGCTAGGATCTACAGGCGTGCGAGTTTTCGGGATCTCAATTTTTTCACGACCTGATAAGAATTTACCGGTAATTGACATTTCGTGCTGCATAATTTCTTGTGCAGTGCCTTGAGCAATCACATTACCGCCGTGTACGCCAGCCCCCGGCCCAATGTCCACGATATGATCCGCAGCCATAATGGCGTCTTCATCGTGTTCAACCACAATAACGGTATTACCTAAATTGCGCAGATGAATTAACGTATTCAGTAAGCGTTCGTTATCGCGTTGGTGTAAACCAATCGAAGGCTCATCTAGCACGTACATTACACCAACTAAACCTGCCCCAATTTGACTTGCTAAACGAATTCGTTGTGCTTCACCGCCTGATAATGTTTCAGCCGAACGAGAAAGCGAAAGATAGTTTAAACCCACATTTACAAGGAACTGTAAACGTTCGCGGATCTCTTTTAAGATCTTCTCCGCAATTTGCGCCTTCTGACCACTTAGCTCAATTTCTTCAAAGAATTGAAGTGCTTCACCAATACTTTTTTCTGAAACCATCGGTAAGTTTGTTTTATCTAAGAAGACATAACGAGCTTCTTTGCGTAAGCGTGAGCCTTCGCAATCCAAACAAGCACGATTATTAATATATTTAGCTAATTCTTCACGGACTGAATTGGACTCTGTTTCTTTATAACGGCGCGCCATATTATTCAGTACGCCTTCAAAAGCGTGAGTGCGTTTTACTGAATCGCCACGATCATTCACATAGGTAAATTCAATTTCTTCTTCTGAACCGTTTAGAATAATGTTTTGGATTTTTTTTGGTAATTGGCTAAATGGCTGCTCAATATCAAAATTATAATGTTTTGCTACAGATTTTAATAAACCGAAATAGTAGAAACTACGTTTATCCCAGCCTTTAATTGCACCATTTGCTAGAGAAATATCAGGATTTTGTACGACTTTACGTTCGTCAAAATATTGTTGAACACCCAATCCATCACAAGTAGAACAAGCCCCTGCTGGATTATTAAATGAAAATAGACGAGGTTCTAATTCTGTTAATGAATAGCCACAATGTGGACAAGCAAAACTAGAAGAAAAGACTAATTCTTCTGCCGTTGGGTCGTCCATATCTGCAATAATTGCTGTTGAACCTGACAGGTCTAAAGCTGTTTCAAAAGATTCAGCTAAACGGGTTGCAATATCTTCACGTACTTTAAAACGGTCAACAACCACTTCAATAGTATGCTTTTTCTGAAGCTCTAACGCTGGCGGATCTGAGAGATCGCAAATTTCGCCATCAATACGCGCGCGAATATAGCCTTGAGCGGTCAAATTCTCTAAAAGTTTTACGTGTTCGCCTTTACGCTCTTTTACTACAGGTGCAAGAAGCATTAAACGTTTACCTTCAGGTTCTTCTAAAACACGGTCAACCATTTGTGAAATAGTTTGAGCAGCTAAAGGGATATCGTGATCTGGACAACGTGGTTCACCTACGCGGGCGAATAAGAGACGCAGATAATCGTGAATTTCTGTTACGGTACCGACCGTCGAACGCGGGTTGTGTGATGTCGATTTTTGCTCAATCGAAATTGCAGGCGATAAGCCTTCAATATGATCAACATCAGGCTTTTCCATTAATGAAAGGAATTGGCGTGCATAGGCTGAAAGCGATTCAACATAACGACGTTGACCTTCAGCATAAAGCGTATCAAAAGCTAATGAAGATTTACCAGAACCCGATAAACCAGTGATTACGATAAATTTATCACGTGGTAAGGTGAGATTGATATTTTTAAGATTATGGGTTCTTGCCCCACGAATATCGATATATTGCATAACTGCCTTCTGAAAAAATGTAAAGCATAATTTTGTAATTCTTCGATCATTATCGCATATTTTGCATAGACTGTACAAAACTTCAGTTTAATAGGTGATTTTTTTTTGAAAATAAGGCAAAATACGCGGCATTCAAAAACGCACTTATTTTTAGATATAGAGGATTAAATTATGGCAGGTGTTAATAAAGTAATTATTGTAGGTAATTTAGGTAATGATCCTGAAATGCGTACAATGCCAAACGGTGAAGCTGTAGCAAATATTAGTGTTGCAACAAGTGAGAGTTGGACAGACAAAAACACAGGTGAACGCCGTGAAGTAACTGAATGGCATCGCATCGTATTTTTCCGTCGTCAGGCAGAAGTTGCGGGTCAATATCTTCGCAAAGGCTCAAAAGTTTATGTAGAAGGCAAATTAAAAACGCGTAAATGGCAAGATCAGAATGGTCAAGATCGCTACACAACTGAAATTCAAGGCGATGTACTACAAATGTTAGATAGCCGTAATGGTGGCGGTGACTTTGGTGGTCAAGGTGGTAATTGGAATAATCCAGCACCACAAGGTGGCAACTATAACCAAGGCGGGAATAATAATTATGGTCAAGGTAGCTATAGTAACAACTTCGATCAAACACCAAGAGCTCAAACAGCACCTAAAGCAACTCCACCAGCAGCCCCAGCAGTGGATAACTTTGTAGAAGACGATATTCCGTTCTAAAAATATTTATCAAGCCCCGCCGATAATGGTGGGGTTTAATTTATCTTAATAAGATATACAAGCGGTTCGATTTTCGAAAAAATTTGCAAATTTTCTGTGAGTTTAGACCGGTTGTTATCAAACACTGAATCTAGCTATTATATTTCCACTTATGCAACCCAATATTTTAACCATTTCACAGCTAAACTATTCCGTCAGACACAGCCTAGAAGCTGAATTTGGGCATATTTGGCTTGTGGGAGAGATCTCTAATTTTAGCCGACCTGTTTCAGGGCATTGGTATCTCACTTTAAAAGATGAGCGGGCGCAAGTACGTTGTGCAATGTTCCGAATGAAAAATATGCAAGTGAAATTTGCACCACAAAATGGAATGCAAGTTTTAGTTCGTGCGTCAGTCAGCTTATATGAGCCAAGGGGTGATTATCAGGTCATCATTGAGTCGATGCAATTAGCTGGCGATGGATTGTTACAACAGCAATTTGATCAGCTTAAAATGAAATTAGCTAGTGAAGGACTGTTTGCACAGGAACATAAAAAGCCATTACCTGATTTTGTAAAAAGAGTCGGGATTGTGACTTCATCTAGCGGAGCCGCTTTACAGGATATTTTAAATATTTTGCAACGTCGAGATCCAAGTCTACAAGTTGTGATTTATCCTACTTTAGTTCAAGGCAAAGAAGCTACTCAAGATATTGTCAATATGATTCGCTTAGCGAATGTGCGTCAAGAGTGTGATGTGCTGATTGTTGGGCGTGGTGGCGGTTCTTTGGAAGATCTTTGGTGTTTCAATGAAGAAGCTGTAGCTAGAACAATTTATGCATCTCAAATTCCGATTATTAGTGCGGTAGGGCACGAAACAGATGTAACAATTGCTGATTTTGTAGCTGATTTACGTGCGCCAACACCTTCTGCCGCAGCAGAATTAGTAAGTCGTGATCAGTCCGAATTAGCACGTCAATTACAAAACTATGCGAATCGAGCTAATTTAGCTTTTGATCGTTTATGGTCAGATAAGCTAAATTGCTTTAGACAGCTACAGTTACGTTTAAATGCTCAGCACCCAACGAAGCAACTTCAATTGCGTCAGCAACAGATGATTCAGATTAAAGATCGCGCAATACGTGCGGTGAGCAATGTAATGTATGTGAAAAGTCAGAATTTGATTCGCCTAGATCAAAGACTACAAGGACAACACCCAGTTCGTCATTTACAGCAACAGAAGCTGCAATTACAGCGTTTACACAGGCAAGCAGAGCAGCAAATTGAGCAGATTCTATTAAGAAAGCAACAGAGCTGGAAAATGGTTAATCAGCGCTTAGAGCGAAATCCATTACCGCATAGAGTCGCAAAATATCATCAACAATATCAGCAGTTACAAAATAGGGTTAATTATGCAATTGAGAAGAATGTTTCTCAACAGCAGCAAAGATTCCAAAAATTATGTGTGCAATTAGAAGGATTAAGCCCGCTAAAAATTCTCTCTAGGGGTTACTCTGTCACGCAAAACTCACAGGACAAAGCATTAGTATCCGTTAATGATGTGAAAATAGGGGATAAATTGACAACTCGTCTTTCGCAAGGAAAGGTAGTGAGTGAAGTTATTCAGGTTATTAACGAATAGAAGAAAGGGCGTATAAACATACGCCCTTTGCATTGATTTCTTACCAGCTACTATTACGTTTACGACGTGGCATAATTAGTGGAAGTAATAAGCCAAGTAATAAACCTGCACCTAACACAGAACCACCATAGATAAAGTACTGAATCATAATTTCACGAGATTCTGCATTTTGAATAGCTTCTAAATCACGATTTTTATTCTTCAAAATCTCAACTTCACGTTTTAGCTGTGCATTTTGTTCAATTAAATCACTACTTTGACGGTCAGCTTGCTGTGCGCGGCTCTGCATTTCTGCAGTACGTTGTTGCCAATCTTTATCGATATTTGCTAATTTTAATGTTAATTCTTGTACTTGTTGTTTTAATTGTGGCGTAAGCTCTTTAGAACTTGCTTGAGCTGTTACTTCATTACTTAAAATCCAACCTTCACGATTTTTGCTATCACGAATCAAAGTATAACGATCTTTACGATCGATAACGGTTACTTTATCTCCTGCTTGAACTGTGCCAGATATTTTAAATTGATCACCTGGGCCTTTACGTAAATAGGTATTTAAATTTTCTGTCACGTATTGAGTATTTGCAACAGCAGGAATGGAAGCGCCTAATAGTAAACAAGCGAGTAGAGTAGAGATTCGTTTTTGCATTAGTTATGCCCTTAACATCAAAAATAAAGAAAAATAAAAAACAAAAGGAAAGCATATATTATGCCTTCCTTTATCCGACAACAAAATTAGTGGAAAATTGCACTAAGAATATAGTAAATAATAATTGAAAGTACCGCACCTGCTGGTAAGGTAATTACCCAAGAAGCAACGATGTTGCGGATAACACCTAAGTTTAATGCAGCGATACCACGTGCAAAGCCAACACCTAACACAGCACCGACTAGAGTTTGTGTTGTTGAAATTGGTAAACCTGTACCTGAAGCTAATACAACAGTCATTGAGCAAGCAAATTGTGCTGCAAAACCACGACTTGGCGTTAAGTCTGTAATACCTGTACCGATAGTACCCATTACTTTGTGACCCATCACAGCTAAACCTACAGCGATACCTACAGCACCTAATGGAAGAATCCAAGGAGCCATTACAGTTTTACCTTCAATTACACCGCCGTGCTCAACAATAGACACAACACCAGCCAATGGGCCAATTGCGTTAGCTACGTCGTTAGAACCGTGAGCGAATGCCATTGCACACGCAGTAATTAGCATTAAGATACTGAATACTTTTTCTACACCATTAAAACCAGAATGGTCTGATAATTTTGAGTTGAAATTCTTACTGCGTAAGTAGAATACACAACCAATACCAGAAAGAACAGCAAGCACAAATGCAAGGAAGGTTGTTTCACCACCAGTTAAGTGTAAACCTACGTGTTTTAGACCTTTTTCTAATGTTACGATAAAAGTAATAAATACTGTTAGAGCTGTATAGTAAGGCGCGTATTTACGTGCATTGAGTAATGGTTTTTCTGTATCAAAAATTAATTTTTGAGTCGAGATAAAAATTAAATAGGCGATAATACCTGCAAGAACAGGAGTAATGAACCAACTACCAACGATGCCACCAAATTGAGACCATTGTACAGCTTCCATACCCACAGTTACACAGGCGAAACCAACGATAGCACCGATGATTGTATGAGTAGTTGATACTGGCCAACCCATTTGTGAAGCAACTAGTAGCCACACGCCAGCGGCAAATAAAGATGCTGTCATACCAAGAATAAGAACATCTGGACGACCAGTAAATACATCGCCTTGAATAATTCCACTTTTAATAGTTTCGGCTACTTCACCGCCTGCAAGATAAGCACCTGCAAATTCAAAAACAAGTGCGATATAAACTGCTTGTCTTGCGGTGATTGTTCCTGAGCCAACAGAAGTACCCATAGCATTTGCTACATCATTTGCACCGATACCAAAGGCCATAATAAAGCCAAATATAGCGGTAATCAGGACAATGATAAAACCATAATTCTGAATTAATTCCATAATATTACATCCTCTTATGAACGAGCTAGCATTAACTCAATACGCGAACCGATACGCTGAGCTTGATCTGCAAGCACGCCCACCCATTCAATAATTTTATATAGGAACATAATGTCAATCGGGTTATATTGACTTTCGATTGATAACATTGATCTGCGTAATACGATTTGAAGTTGATCGGTATCATCTTCAATTTTATCTAATTCTAAGATCATATTATTTACGAAGTTTAGCTCACGGCCACGGAAACCAGTTTCAAGTAATTCATCCATCTCGTTAATTACTTTACCAGCGTGGATAGTTGAATCTAAACTACGTGCTAAGAATTGTTGGAAGACTTGTTGGATCTCAGCAGGAATCACAAGCTGACGGCCAATTACACGGCCTGAAATATCTTTTGCATAGTTTGCTAATTTATCAAGCTGAGTAACAAGTTCTAATAGATCGGTACGCTCAACGGGCATAAATAGGCCGCGAGGTGATTTGAGACGAATTTCGCGTTTGAGATCATCAGCGCGATTTTCTAAGTCAATGATTTGACGACGGATTTTTTCTGCTTCTTGCCAATCTCCTTTAAAAGTAGCGTCGAAGAAAGGAACTAATAATCCGCAACACTCTGTTACTTTCTGTGAGTGCTTTTGTAGGGGTTTTAGTGGCGATTGTGCGAATAATCCCAAAATATTATTCATTGCCATAATATATCTCCAAAATTTATAAATTTATTCGATTTGCGGATTTGCAAATCGGGCGAATTTTACCGTATGTTTTCCCATAGGTCATTAAAAAAACCAAACAAGCGGTCAAAAAGTGGTAGTTTTTTGCAAATTAAAGGCGATTCTTCACAATAAGATTTTTATTCGTTTAGTAAATTTGAAATAGATCAAAAAAATAGCCATAAAAAATCCCAATCTTTAAATTTACAATAAGGCTAAGAAGTATTATTATTCAAAGCGTTATGCCTATAGAGTAGGAATAGTTTATTTTAATCTTAAGATGATAGAGGATAGGAATGCAAAACCTAGAGAATTTGGTTGCTCAAGCGTTAGATGCTGTAGCACAAGCAAACGATGTGGCAAGCCTTGAAGCACTTCGTGTTGAATATTTTGGTAAGAAAGGTCATTTCACTGGTTTAATGCAAGGTTTACGCGATGTTTCTCCTGAAGAACGTCCGGCAGCGGGTGCAAAAATCAATGAAGCAAAACAGAAAGCTCAAGACGCATTAAATGCGAAAAAAGAGCAGTTAGAAACGGAAGAATTAAATGCAAAATTAGCGGCAGAGAGTATTGATGTTAGCTTACCGGGTCGTAAAACTGATTTAGGTGGTTTACATCCTGTTTCTATTACTATTGAACGCGTAGTGAAATTCTTTAATGAATTAGGTTTCACAGTAGAAAAAGGTCCTGAAATCGAAACGGATTACTACAACTTTGATGCGTTAAATATCCCAGGACATCACCCTGCACGTGCAGACCACGACACCTTCTGGTTCGATGCACAACGTTTGTTACGTACTCAGACATCAGGTGTACAAATCCGTACGATGGAAAAAGCACAACCGCCTATTCGTATTATGGCGCCAGGCCGTGTATATCGTAATGACTACGATCAGACTCACACACCAATGTTCCACCAAATCGAATTACTTTATGTGGACAAAAAAGCAAACTTCACTGAGTTAAAAGGATTATTACACGATTTCTTGCGTGCATTCTTTGAAGAAGATCTGCAAGTACGTTTCCGTCCTTCATACTTCCCATTCACAGAGCCTTCTGCTGAAGTAGATGTTATGGGCAAAAATGGTAAATGGTTAGAAGTATTAGGTTGCGGTATGGTACACCCAAATGTATTACGCAATGTAGGTATCGACCCGAATGAATATTCAGGTTTCGCGGTAGGTATGGGGGTTGAGCGTTTAACTATGTTACGTTATAACGTAACGGATTTACGTTCATTCTTCGAAAACGATTTACGTTTCTTAAAACAGTTTAAGTAGTCACATATATAGCGGGCGTACGCAGTACGCCCCTACAAAATATGCAACGAATGTAGGGACACGGTGTCCGTGTCCGCATAAAAAATTAAAGGACAAGATATAAATGAAATTCAGCGAATTATGGGTGCGCGAGTGGGTTAATCCAGCGATTACCACCGAGCAACTTAGCGAACAAATTACGATGTTAGGTTTAGAAGTAGATGCGATTGATCCAGTGGCAGGCGCATTTACAGGTGTTGTTATCGGTGAAGTTGTAGAATGTGCGCAACACCCTGATGCAGATAAATTACGTGTAACGAAAGTGAATGTAGGCGGTGATCGTCTATTAGATATCGTATGTGGTGCGCCAAACTGCCGTTTAGGTTTAAAAGTGGCGTGTGCAACAGAAGGTGCGGTATTACCAGGTGATTTCAAAATCAAGAAAACCAAATTACGTGGTCAGCCATCAGAAGGGATGCTTTGCTCATTCTCTGAATTAGGTATCAAAGAAGATCATAGCGGTATCATTGAATTACCCGCAGATGCACCTATCGGTACAGACTTCCGTGAATACCTAAAATTAGACGATAACGCTATTGAAATCAGCTTAACACCAAACCGTGCGGACTGTTTAAGTATTGCCGGTATTGCGCGTGAAGTGGGCGTGGTAAACCAATTACCAGTTGTTGAGCCAACTTTTGAGCCTGTTGCAGTAACTATGGTAGATAAACCACAAATCGATTTACAAGCACCAGAAGCGTGTCCACGTTATTTATTACGTGTGGTAAAAGGCGTAAATGTACAGGCTGAATCACCATTATGGTTACAAGAAAAATTACGCCGCTGTGGTATTCGTTCAATCGATCCTATCGTAGATATTACTAACCTAAGCTTAATTGAGTTAGGTCAGCCAATGCACGCTTTCGATATGGCAAAAGTGGCTCAACCAGTACAAGTTCGTATGGCTAAAGAAGGTGAAGAATTAGTATTATTAGATGGTACAACTGCAAAACTTCAACCAAATACATTGTTAATTGCAGACCAAAATGGACCGCTTGCAATGGCTGGTATCTTTGGCGGTGAGGCAAGTGGCGTAACGACTGAAACTAAAGATGTTATCTTAGAATCAGCATTCTTCGCACCATTAGCAATTGCAAGCCGTGCGCGTCAATATGGTTTACATACTGATGCTTCACACCGTTTTGAGCGCGGTGTTGACTCACAGTTAGCACGTAAAGCAATGGAACGTGCCACAGCATTATTAATTGAAATTGCGGGCGGTGAAGCGGGCGAAATTGTTGAAGCAGTAAGCGAAGCGCATTTACCAAAATCAAATAAAGTAACTTTACGTCGTAGCAAATTAGATAGCCTATTAGGCCATCATATCGAAACAGAAACGGTAACAGATATTTTCAACCGTTTAGGTTTTGATACAAACTATGCAGATGATGTATGGACTGTTCAATCTCCAAGTTGGCGTTTTGATATTGAGATCGAAGAAGATCTTATTGAAGAAGTAGCACGTATCTACGGTTACAACAGCATTCCGAATAATGCACCTTTAGCACACCTTCAAATGAAAGGCGTGCCGGAGAAAATTTTAGAAGCAAGCCGTATTCGTACTGCGTTTGTTGATAGTGATTACCAAGAAGTCATTACTTACAGCTTTGTTGATCCAAAAGTTCAAGAGCTATTACACCCAGAACAAGAAGCATTGATTCTACCAAACCCGATTTCAAGTGAAATGTCTGCAATGCGTGTATCACTATTAACCGGTTTATTAGAAACTATTACTTATAACCAAAATCGCCAACAAAGCCGTGTGCGTATTTTTGAAACAGGTTTACGCTTTATTCCTGATGCAAATGCAGAGAACGGTGTTCGCCAAGAACAAGTATTTGCAGCCGCTATCGTAGGGGATAAACGCCCAGTTCATTGGGAACAAAAAGCAGAAAGCGTTGATTTCTTTGATTTAAAGGGGGATATTGAGCGTATTCTCTCTTTAACTAAAGCAGGAAATGATTTAACATTCGTTGCTAAGCAATATTCTGCATTACATCCAGGCCAATCAGCAGCAATTATGCTTGATGGTCAAGAAATCGGCTTTATCGGTACAGTTCATCCGAAAGTAGTTCAAAAATTAGGTTTAGGTGGTAAACCAGTTGTGTTTGAAATTCTAGCGGATGCGATTGCTGAACGTAATGTTCCTAGTGCGAAAGAAATTTCTCGCTTCCCAGCAAATAAACGTGATATTGCGATTGTTGTAGATCAAAGTACTCCTGCAGGTGAAGTATTAAATGCTTGTCGTGAAGTAGGCGGCGAGAAGCTTGTGGGCGTAAATCTATTCGATGTATATCAAGGTGCAAACCTTGAGAATGGCAAGAAGAGCTTAGCTATTAGCTTAACCATTCAAGATACGGAAAAAACCCTTGAGGAAGATGAAATTAATGCGGTAATTCAAGCTGTTCTTGAGAAACTTGCCGCGCAATTTAATGCTTATCTAAGAGATTAGACATAAGGACAGGATTATGGCACTTACCAAACTTGAAATCGCGGAACACCTTGTTGAACATTGTGGTTTTGATAAGCGTGACGCAAAACAATTTGTTGAGCTTTTTTTCGAGGAAATTCGCCTGACTTTAGAGAAAGGTGAAGAAGTAAAATTATCAGGTTTTGGTAATTTTAGTGTTCGAGATAAGAAGGCTCGACCAGGTCGAAATCCAAAAACAGGTGAAGATGTTGCAGTAACAGCGCGTCGAGTCGTTGTATTTAAACCTGGTCAAAAAATGCGTGAACGCGTGGAAAATGCGACGGTAAAAGCCTAAATTAATATAAAAGACATTCTATGTTGCATAGAATGTCTTTTTTCGAGGTGATTTATGAAGATATTCAGTCGAAAAGTTGCGGCTGTGGGGCTTTTTGCACTTTTCAGTCTAGGATTGACCGCTTGTAGTAGCTCTGATTCGCAACCAGAGGGATCTAATAAGATCTTTAAGACGAATCGAGGTAACGGAAGCATTAATGATCCTATTTATGTGATTAGCAGCCTTAGTGAGCAACAGAGAAGTTGGAAAGGAACAAAATATCGCTTAGGTGGGACAACTCGTAGTGGAGTAGATTGCTCTGGTTTTACTCAGGTAACTTTTCGAGATCTATTTGGTATCAATTTACCAAGAATGACGGTGGATCAAGCCAAGGTTGGCAAGCAAATTTCCAAAAGAAATTTAGCAACGGGCGATTTAGTCTTTTTTAATACTGGACGAGGACCAAATGGTCGTCACGTTGGGATCTATGTTAAAGATGGACAGTTTCTACACGCTTCAACTAAAGGTGGCGTAATTTATTCTGATATTAATTCACCTTATTGGTCGAAAACTTATTGGCAGGCAAGACGGTTGTAGTCTTGCCTTATTATTAAAAATGGTTAATAACTGAACTGTCCCCCAAAAAAATTGGATTAACGATTCAACTGATTAAGGTGTAGATTTTTTATGACTAAATACAGCTAAGGCTTAGGAACGAAATTAGCAACCATCTTGTCCTAT
This sequence comes from Pasteurellaceae bacterium LFhippo2, assembly GCA_029852775.1. Taxonomy (GTDB): domain Bacteria; phylum Pseudomonadota; class Gammaproteobacteria; order Enterobacterales; family Pasteurellaceae. Next base: position 100,873 of record LEKJ01000061.1, on the reverse strand, counting down.
AACTAATACATAGTATCGAAATATTTTCATTACAAGCGGTACAATATTGAAGAAATTTTGCAAACGAAGTGCAGGGAAGATTAGAATTCAGATAAGAAAAAAGCAGCCATTAGGCTGCTTTCATTAATTATTGACATCCAGATGCACAACCTATTGAAGATTGTGATTTTATTGCTCCAGCCATCTCACTTAGCTGATCCATCTGGTTAATTGTAATATATTTCCCTTGGACACTAACCATCCCGCTCTTTTGGAAGCGGCCTAATAAGCGGCTAATTGTTTCAATGGTTAAACCTAGATAGTTACCAATATCGCCACGAGTCATTGTTAAGCGGAACTCTCTAGCTGAGAATCCTCGTGCAGAATAGCGTTGTGATAGATTATAAATAAAGGCTGCTAATTTCTCTTCAGCACTCATTTTAGAGAGTAGTAAAATCATTTCCTGATCGCTTTTAATTTCACTACTCATTAAACGCATAATTTGATGGCGGATTTTAGGCATTTTGCCTGCTAAATCATCCAAAATATCAAATGGGATTTCGCAAATCATCGAAGTTTCTAGCGCTTGGGCAAAACCAACGTGTTTCATATCCATAATTGCGTCGAAACCAATTAAATCGCCAGGTAAATGGAATGCCGTGATTTGTTCTTCACCATTTTCGCTAATGGTATAGCTTTTGATTGTGCCTGAACGAATTGCATAAATTGAACGAAGCTCATCACCAGATTGAAAAATCACTTGTGATTTTTGAACCGGCTTTTTACGTTCAATAATGTTATCCAGTTGAGTTAGCTCGTGATCATTCAGGGTAAACGGGAGGCAAAGTTGGCTAATACTGCAATTTTGGCAGTGAATTGTACAAGCAGTTCTTCCATTTCCTTTAAAATCAGATACAATTTTCATAAATCCGCCGTAATAGGTGCTTAAAATTTGATTTGACGCAAATTTTAACATTCTTTTACGCAAATTTAAATAGATTTTCTAAAATGGAAGAAAAATGGCTGCAGAAAAATTAACTAAAAAACGATTAATTCAGATCTTAGTGATGTTAATCATCTTAATCGTCGCATTTATATGTAGGACTTATGATTATATCTAGCTAATATGATGATGGGCGAGTGCTGCCCATCAATATATTCTGAAAATTACATTCCTAGCTTTTCTTTATAGTGCTCTCGGCATACAGAAAGATAAGTGCTATTGCCACCAATCTGAATTTGATTCCCATCTTTTACAGCCTCACCATTTTCATTCATTCGAATAACGAAATTTGCTTTTCGGCCACAGTAACAAATGGTTTTTAACTCTTCTAATTGATCCGCCCAAGCTAATAAATAGCGACTTCCCTCAAATAATTCGGCTTGGAAATCGGTACGTAAGCCATAACACAATACAGGGATACGTAATTTATCAACAACTTCAGTGAGTTGATACACTTGCGCTTTAGTGAGAAATTGTGCTTCATCAATTAAGATACAATGTAACGTTTTTTGTGCCAATGCAGATTTTATTTCAGCAAACATATCTGTTTCAGAATGGAAGAGTTCCGCGTCTTGCGAAATACCGATACGAGAAGCAACCTTTCCTACACCGTAGCGATCATCAATGGCGGCTGTATAAACTAGCGTATTCATTCCACGCTCTTGATAATTATAAGAAGATTGAAGCAGAGTAGTTGATTTACCAGCATTCATCGTTGAATAGTAAAAATAGAGTTTAGCCATAAATTTTTATTTGTAGGATGAATTATAAAGAAAAACGGCTAACCGAAAGATTAGCCGTTTTAGGTAGATAAGAATTAAACGTTATCGATTTGGCCTAAAAGTGAACGTAAGCGATCTTGGAACGCTTGGTGTTCATTTTTTAATTGCTCGTGTTCATTGCGTAATGCTTCGTTTGCACGATTTGCTTCATCGTTTTTGCCTTTTAGCTCTTCAACTTCTAATTGAAGTAATTGAATTGTTTCAACTGCTTGTTTAATTTTGTCTTCTAATTGATCAAGAATTGACATAAGTTTTTCCTCTTTACTGATAATACGAAAGTGTCAAGATTGTACCTGATTATGACAGCATTTTCATTATAAAGTTTTGAAAAACAGATAAAAAAATCCCCTAGCAAGTAGGGGATTAGATAAAAATCAAAAATTGATTATTTTACACGTGAAACGTATTCACCTGAACGTGTATCAACACGGATTACTTCACCGATTTGTACGAATAAAGGAACACGTACCACAGCGCCAGTGCTTAATGTTGCTGGTTTACCGCCAGTACCTGCTGTATCACCTTTTAAACCTGGATCAGTTTCAGTGATTTCTAACTCAACGAAGTTTGGTGGAGTTACTGCGATTGCAGAACCGTTCCATAAAGTGATTACACATTCTGCTTGGTCAACTAACCATTTATCGTTATCGCCTAAAGCTTTTGAATCTACAGAGATTTGTTCAAAAGTTTCTGGGTGCATAAAGTACCAGAAGTCTTCATCTTTATAAGAGTATGTGTAGTTATAATCTACAACGTCCGCAGCTTCAACTGAAGTACCAGATTTGAAGTTGATCTCTAATACTTTACCAGAGATTAATTTACGGATTTTAGTACGAGTAAATGCTTGACCTTTACCTGGTTTTACGAATTCGTTTTCAACGATCACACAAGGTTCACCATCTTGGATGAATTTTAAACCTGGTTTAAAGTCGTTAGTGCTGTAGTTAGCCATTGTTATCCTCAAGATAAAAAATAAGCCCAAAGGGCAGTTTGTAAAAAGGCGTACATAATACAATAAAATCATCTTTTTCTAAAATTATTTTATTCAGTTAGCGCAACTTTTATTTTATTGTATAATCCAACTGTTTTTACACCTCACTTGATAGGAGATTAAAATTGAAGAAAAGTGTTATTAGTGCATTAGTATTAGCGTTATCTGTAGCTGGTGTTGCAGAAGCAAAACGTGGTGGAAGCTTTAAATCAAGCCGTAGCTCAATGCCTGTAGTTCAAAAAAAGCAACCAATCCAACAACAAGCTCCAAAACAACAGGCTCAGCAACAGAAGCAAGACGCGGATTTTAATAACACTCCGCCAAAAGCAATGGGGCAACAAGCTGCAACAGCTCAAGCTGCACAGGGTAACCGTATGGGAAATTTCCTAACGGGCGCAATGGCTGGTTATATTTTAAGTGATATGCTATCGCCAACAGAAGCTCAAGCGCAAACAGCTAACCCAGCAGCCGAAACTGCTACAGCAAATGCAGAGCCAATGGCGCAATTAAATCAGCAAGTTCAGCAAGCGGTGCCAGCTATTCCGACTTTTAAATCAATCGATCCTCAAGATCCGTATTTAATCGAAAAATCAGCGGGCTATTTACGTTATTGCTTAAATGGTGTGCAATATTTAATTAGCACTGCGAATACACAATTAACTCCAACTGTGATGGTAGATAGAAGCAATGCACCTGTCGCGTGTGTGATTTCTCAATAATAAATGCCCTGAATCCCCCTTTTTAATGGGGGATATTTTGATTTAAAGGAATCCTGTTTGAACATTAGTTTTACCCCTTCAAAGCCTCAATGGTTAATCGATCTTGCCCAAGCTTTTAATAATCCAGTTGACCTATTAAATTATCTTGAACTTGATCCCAAAGAATTTGAACAGGATGTTCTTGCTCGTAAGCTCTTTGCATTGCGAGTGCCTCGTCCTTTTGCAGAAAAAATGCAAAAAAAAGACAAAAATGACCCGCTTTTTTTGCAATCAATGTCTTTATCTAGCGAGTTTCTGCAAGCCGATGGTTTTGTCAAAGATCCGCTTGAAGAGCAGCACTCTCCTGCGCCTAATATTTTACATAAATATCATAATCGCTTGTTATTTATGGTTAAAAATAGCTGTGCGATTAATTGCCGTTACTGCTTCCGCCGTCATTTTCCCTATGATGAAGTTAAAAGTGGCAAAGAGACCTGGCTACAAAGTTTGGCTTATATTTCTGAACATATAGAAGTGGAAGAAGTAATTTTGTCAGGTGGTGATCCTTTGATGGCTAAAGATAGCGAAATGGATTGGCTCTTAGCGGAATTAGAGAAAATTACTCACGTGAAAACATTGCGTATTCATAGCCGTTTACCTGTTGTTATTCCAAATCGAATTACAGATGAATTGTGTGATCGATTATCAAAATCTCGCTTAAATGTGGTGTTGGTGACTCATATTAATCACGTAAATGAGATCGATGTGTTTTTTGCTCAAAAAATGCAGCAGCTTAAACAAGCAAATGTAGTCTTGTTGAATCAATCTGTGTTGCTTAAAAATATTAATGACAATGCTGAAACGCTGAAAGCATTGAGCGATAAATTATTTAGCTACGGCATATTGCCTTATTATCTTCATTTATTAGATAAAGTGGAAGGCGCAAGCCATTTTTATATTGATGATGTCCGTGCGTTTGAGATTTATCGTGAACTGCAACGCATTACATCTGGCTATCTAGTTCCTAAGCTTGCGAGAGAAATTGCAAATGAGCCAAATAAAACTTTGATGGGCTAGTGACTTACAACCGGTTCGATTTCGCAAAAAATTTGCAAAAAGTTATGAATTAATACTTCATTTTGAGAGTGAAATGTTAGAATAATCCACTTTTATTTTTATACTCGAGGTATCTATGACTACAGCGACAAAACGTCCCTTTTTTGATAATGTAATTTCATTTGTATTTTTACTTGCAGGTTTTTATAACCTTGTTGGAATCCTTTATCCAACCAAACTTTTTACAGACCAAACCATTGCAACTATTGACCCTGTGGTGTTTTCTTGGTTAGGCCAAGTGAGTATTATTTTATGGGGATTGGCCTATTTATCGGTATCTTTCTCATTTTATAAAGTACCAAAGTTACTTTTTGTTTTCTTTATTGAAAAAATGGTTTATGTAGCAGCTTGGGCGCTATGGTTTGCAGAAAATCAAGAGACTCTAACTCAGCTTAAAACCAACTCTCCAGATTTAGCGTTCTTCTTTAGTTATTATGGCGCAGGTGATTTATTCTTTGGTTTATTCTTCCTATATGCAGTGATTCGTGCAACAAGAGAAAGAAAAGAGATCAAAACTCAAGAAAAATCTGTAGAGCCAGCTAAACCAGAGCGTATTGAGCCTACTTTCGAAGTAAAAACAGAAACTTCAGCACAATAATTATTAATTTTGATTTGCCCCTTAAAATTGGATTAGCTTTCTAACTTTAAGGGGCAGATTTTTTATGATTAAATACAGCGAAATATAAAGAACCGAGAGTTCCTATTTCGAATATTAAGAATTTCTTAAAACAGTTTTTCAACTAACTACAATCTTAATGCCAACCAAATATCCCACAATAATCCCATTGCTAAGCCAATAAAGATCAATGCACAAATACGGTTTAGCCACATCAAACGTTTCCCAACCCCGAGCCAAGCAGAAAGTGCTTTACCGCTTACGGTATAGATAATTTGCCAAATGGTTTCGATCACAAAAAATGAAATAGTCAAAATCACATATTGCGGAAATAACTCAACCTTTGGATTTAAAAATTTGGGGAACAATGCTGAGAAAAAGAGAATTGCTTTAGGGTTAGACAGTGATACCCATACCCCTGTTTTAAATAATTCTAATGGTTCTGGGATCACTCGGATCTCTTCACTTTTACCTAGAGGTTCCTTTGCTGAGCGCCATATTTGTAATCCTAAGTACGCTAAATAGAGCGAGGCGCAGACTTTCATTATTTCAAAAGCAATCGGGGCTGTTTGGCTTAACCAGCCGATAAAAGACAATGAAATAGCCAGTAAAATAAATAATCCTAGTGTTAAACCTGCTAAGGTATAGAGGGTTTTCTTAAAGCCATAGTTCAAGCCAAATTGAAAGGCGAGTAGCATATTTGAGCCTGGGGTGGCGGATACAAAGAAAGTAGAGCTAATAAAAAGGAGCCAAGTTTGCCAAGTCATAGTAATCCGAGAGAGAATAAAAGAAGCTAGTATAAGTCAAATTAGCCCTTTTGCAAAAAACTAACCAAATAAAACCGCTTGCGTTGAATGCAATATCTCTCTATGATCCATTTAAATTTTTAAACTTATCAACATAAAGGAGCATACAATGTCACAACAAACAATGTCGCTGTTGCGTGAATGTATTCCTGTGTGCACTGTATTAAGTGATGAAAATCGCCATAAGATCCTGAAATTACTGTTTGATAATGGCGCAATGAATGTTAATCAGCTCACAGAGCAGTTGCATTTATCTCGTCCTGCGGTTTCACATCATTTAAAGATTATGCTACAAGCTAATGTGGTGACAGTAGAGCAGATTGGTAAAGAGCGTTTTTACAGTATCTCAATGCGTCAAGAGCTTGCAAAGCTGAAAGCATTAGTTAATTCAATGGAAAGCGATTGCCTAAAATCTTAGCCATTTTAGGCATTTATTTTTGATAAATGGGTTTATATTTTTAAACCTATAAACATTTAATTTATAACAATATAAGGACACAAAATGGCACACGAAAATCTATTTCAAAGCTATACACTTAACAATGGCGTAACTCTAAAAAACCGTTTAGTAGTTGCACCTTTAACGCACTTATCATCTGATGAAAACGGTCATATCACCGCTGATGAACGCCGTTTCTTAAACAACCGTTTTGAAGGCTTTGGTCTATTTATTGCCGCAGCAACTTTAGTTGAAAACGGTGGTAAAGCATTCTATGGTCAGCCAGAGGCGATTGGTGAAGAAGATTTACCGAGCTTACGTGAAGTGGCTGAAATTGCACATAAACAAGGTGCAAAAGCGTTATTACAAATTCATCACGGTGGTTGGCAGTCAATCCCTGAATTAAACCCAAATAGCGAAATCTTTGCTCCGTCAGCACACGAGCCAACAGGTGCAAAAGAGATGACAGGCGAGCAGGTGCGTAATATGGTTGCGAGCTATGCACGAGCAGCGGAATTAGCCTTAGTCGCAGGTTTTGACGGTGTGGAAATTCACGGTGCAAACAATTACTTAATTCAACAATTCTTCTCAGCGCAATCAAACCAACGTACAGACGAGTGGGGCGGTAGCCTTGAAAACCGTTTACGTTTCCCATTAGCTGTGGTGGACGCAGTAACTGACATTGTGAAAAAACATAATCGTCCTGACTTTATTGTCGGTTACCGTTTTTCGTCTGAAGAAGCGGGTGAAAATGGGATTACAATGGCAGAAACTTTCGCATTAATCGACGCATTAGTGGAAAAACCATTACAGTACTTACACGTTTCATTATGGGATTTCTACAAGTTAGCACGTCGTGGCGCAGATGAAACTCGTACTCGTATTGAGCAATTACACCAACGTATCGGCGGTAAATTACCATTAATTGGTGTAGGTAATATCTATACGGCAAAAGATGCTTCTGAAGCACTCGCAACGGGTTGGTCTGAATTTATCGCGCTAGGTAAAACGATTTTATTAAATCCAAACTGGGCAGAATTAGCAGAGCAAGGTCGCGATAATGAAATTCAAACGGAAATCGATCCTGAACGTGCGGATGAATACCGTTTACCAGCGCAGATGTTATCAATGACATTGCAAGGTACTTTTGCGTGGTTACCGCCTGTGAAAGGAATGGAACGTCAGGTGATGGATATTTAATCTAATTGATGATGTGATATAGATCCCCATTAACAAAAGTTAATGGGGATTTTTGTGTGATTTAGAAATCATAAGTACGTGGAAACACGTATATTTTGCGGTTGTAATAGGATCTTTGAGAAATATCATTAAAAAACAATGCGCTTTCTGTTATGTTGCACGCCCTAAAGGAGTGAGTGATGAATAAAAGAACAGATTGGTCATGTTTGGTCGATAACAAAGGCAATATTTTAGAGTGGGAAGATAAAAGCGGAGCAGACTATTTTTCTGCTCTTCCTGAAATTGTTGGCTACGCTCAAGCATTATTAATTTCCAAGCGTGACTTTTTGAGTTTCTTCTATCGTCACCCGAAACAACCTATCTGGTTAGAAATCTCTTTTTTGCGCCATAAGCAGATTTTTAATTTGGTGCAAGCAAAAGAGGTAACCTTACCTTTTGAACTCAGCAAGCGAGAATTGGAAATACTTACTTTAGTAAGTTCAGGCCTTACGAATAAAGAGATCTCCGCCCAGCTCTATATCAGTGAGCGCACCATTGAAAAGCATATTGAACATCTGTTTGAGAAAACAGGGATTGAGAGCCGAACAATGTTGGCGGTGTTTGCTGTGAGTAAAAATCTGTACTGTTTACCAACCCCTGGTAATTTGGAAACAGCAGTGTTAGCTACTCATAAAATAGAACAGATCGCCAAAGATCTACAAGTGGGTAGTTCTATGCCGATTTTTGCAATTAAGCAGAATAAGGGGCGCCCGATAACTATTGGCGTACCCTACGTTGCAGAGGGATTAGGGCAAATTGATGCACAAGAGTTAGTCAGTGGTACTCAGCTTGCGATAGAAACGATTAATCAGCAAGGGGGAATTAATGGCAGAATGCTACAGCTTGAAACCGCTGGTTTTTGTGTTGAAGATAAAAATAGTATTTTATTGGCTTATCGTCAGTTAGTTGAAAAAGAGGTTGATGCAATTTCCGCAAGCTATGCTTGTTATTCACCAGATATTCACGAATATGTGGCACAACAGCGCATCCCTTATTTGCATTTTGCAAGCCACAGCCATTCAAATAAAGTTGCACAAAATTTACCGATTGAGCAGATTGATAATATTTTCCAATCCTGTGCGAATGATGTGAATTACGGCTTAGGGGTATTGCGTTTTTTACAGGTGTATCAGCAAAATTATCCGCAATTTATTGCCCAAAAGCGACTATTAGTAATTACGGTTAAGTGGAAAAAAGTCTATATTGGTATGGAAACGCTGATTAGCTCGTTAAAACAGCTAAATTAGACGGTGGATATTATCGAGCTAGATCAGGTGGAAAACACCTTTGAGTATGCGGTTAAGCAAGCACATAACTTACAGCCGTCAATGATTGTGTTAGCCTCTTATTTTGCGGAAGATATTGTGGACTTTTATCAAGCCTTTATTCGTTCTCCAATTAATGCACTTATTTACAGTATTTATGCACCTTCCGCTTTTTTACCAGAACAACAAATTTGTGAAGGAGTGATTTGGGCTTCTACCACGGGGCTAACTAACAATTTTGTTGGGCGACAATTTCGCCATCATTATCAAAAACTGTTTGATCGTCAGCCAACTTATTCTCAAGCAAGTGCTGCTTATGATCAGGTGCAATTATTGGCAAAAGTGTGGCGAGAGAGTGTGTCTCCCCGCAGTTTTAAAGAGGTAAACCAAGGACTTCGTTCGGTGGTTTATAATGGTGTGAATGGTATGTACTATTTAGGAAGCCAACAGCAGATTGGCTTGACTTACCCAGATAGCTCAACGGATCTATCGATCAGCCAACCCCATTTGGCTTATCAAGTACAAGCAGGGAAAAGTGTGGTAGTTTTTCCTGATATGTTTGCGGAAGCTGTCTTTAAAATACCGCATTGGTTTAGTTTTAAAGTTTAACTTATTGTTATGGCGTATGTTTTCATACGCCATTTTGTTTTTAATGGCGTTATAAATTTGATTTTTAGCAAATTTCCCTACCTTTCTTCGCCAAATACGTATTTTCCCCTATTAGTAAGTTTTCCATAAAAATTTAGTATAGCGTCAACTTATTGACTGTTTAATAAGGAGAAGAACAATGAGTGAAGTATTAAAAACCGCAGTGATTGCGGGAATTATTCTGCCATTAGCAATGGCAATTTGTGTGGGAGCTTATGGCTTAGTTGTGTGGCTACTTCAAATGTTCGTGATTGGTCTGCCGACAGCTTAGGGGGAATTTATGTTTAGTACTATTAAGAATTTTTTTGTTAAACCGTCATCAAAAATCGGTTTAGGTGTATTAGTAACTGCTGGCTTTATTGCGGGTGCAATTAGTTGGCAAGGCTTTAATGATGTGATGGATAGCACAAGTACGGAAGAGTTCTGTGTTAGCTGTCACTCAATGGGGCAACCTTTAGAAGAACTTAAAAAGACAGCACACTGGTCTAATGCTTCGGGTGTAACAGCGACTTGTTCAAGCTGCCACTTACCACATGATAAAACCGCAAAATATGCGCGTAAAGTTCAGGCGGTACGTGAAGTCTTTGCTGAAATGAGCGGTAAATATAAAGAAGAAGGATCATTCGAAAAACATCGTCAAGAAATGGCAGAGCGTGAATGGGCGCGTTTTGAAGCGAATGGTTCAAAAGAGTGTAAAGCGTGTCACAGCTATGAGCGTATGGATTTTGACAAAATGTCAGAAAAAGCACGAAATGCCATGATGCCAGCAGCTGCAAAAGATCAAAGCTGTATGGATTGTCACAAAGGTGTTGCACACCACTTACCAAAACAAGCGGAAAGTAGCGAAGCAGGCGAAACATCTAAATTTGATAATTTAGTAGTGAAAGCACCTACCGCAGCGAAAACCTATTACACCAAAAATGTTATTCAATTATTTAGCGATAATGCGTTAAGCGCACAAATCGGTCAGTTAGAAACCGCAGTGCCAGTGAACTTTGTGAAAAGCGAAGGCAACGCAGACTTAGTTGAGTTAGTGATGTGGCGTAAAGATAAAGGTTTTGGTCGTATTTGGTATGATAAATTTGGTAAAAATATTACCGATGCGGTATTAAATAAAGAATTTATGGCGAATGAGCCAAAATTTGATGTTGTCGAAAGCAAAGAAGATCCAATTACGGGTTTGACGTGGCAAAAAGTGAAAATGCAAGCATGGGTGGCTAAATCAAGCTTAATTGAAGATATTAGCGCAGTTTGGGCTGATGCAGAAAGCGTTTATAAAACACAATGTAGTACCTGTCACAGACAGCCTGATGTTGCTCACTTTGACTCAAATGCGTGGATTGGTTTATTCAACGGTATGGTAGGCTTTACTAACATGGATAAACAGACCAGCAAAGAAGTGTTACGTTACCTACAAATGCACTCATCAGATTTTGAAAAACATTAATTGAGAAGTAGAAGGGCGTGTTGTGCGCCCTAATCATCAGCCAGAATTACAATTTGAAGGAATATATTATGAAATTATCCCGTCGTCAGTTTTTGAGAAATATGTCGGTTATGGCAGGGGCGATGGCAACATCGAACTTCCTTGTTGCTGAAAAAGTATTTGCAAAAGACAGCAGTGAATGGAAAATCACTGGATCTCACTGGGGCGCAATTCGTGCCAAAATCGTAAATGGACGAGTAGCAGAAGTAAAACCCTTTGAATATGACAAATATCCAACGGAAATGATTAATGGTATCAAAGGCTTAATTTACAGCGAATCTCGTATTCGTTACCCAATGGTGCGTTTGGATTGGCTTAAAAACCGTCATAACAGTGATAAAACCCAACGTGGTGATAACCGTTTTGTGCGTGTAACTTGGGACGAAGCTTTAGATCTATTCTATGCGGAATTAGAACGTATCCAAAAAGAATTTGGTCCTTGGGCATTACATACGGGTAACGTGGGTTGGCGTTCAACAGGTCAATTCCATAGCTGTGGTAACCATATGATCCGTGCGGTTGGTATGCATGGTAATAGTGTAAGTACCGCAGGTGACTACTCAACAGGTGCAGGTCAAACCATCTTACCTTACGTACTGGGTTCAACAGAGGTGTATTCACAGGGTACATCTTGGGAAGTGATCTTAAAAGAGAGCCAAAACATCATTTTCTGGGCAAGTGATCCAGTGAAAAACTTACAAGTAGGTTGGAACTGTGAAACCCATGAGGCTTATGCTTATTTAGAACAACTTAAACAGAAAGTGGCAGAGAAAGCGGTTAATGTGATCTCGGTCGATCCTGTGAAGAGCAAAACACAAAACTATTTAGGTTGTGATCAGCTTTATATCAACCCACAAGCTGACGTACCATTTATGTTGGCGATTGCCCATACACTTTATACGGAAAATCTCTACGATAAGAAATTTATCGATATGTACACCGTTGGTTTTGAAAAATTTGTACCGTATTTATTAGGTGAAACGGAAGATAAAGTAGCGAAAACCCCAGAGTGGGCAGCAGAGATTTGTGGTGTTTCAGCCGATAAAATCCGTGATTTCAGCCGTATGCTTGCCGGTAAACGTACTCAATTAATCTTTGGTTGGGCGATTCAACGTCAGCAACATGGCGAACAACCATACTGGATGGGTGCAGTATTAGCAGCAATGCTTGGTCAAATTGGTTTGGCTGGTGGAGGTGTTAGCTATGCTCACCACTATAGCTCAATCGGCATTCCAGAATCAGGCGCAGCAATGCCGGGTGCATTCCCACTTAACTTAGATGAAGGTAAAAAACCGAAATACGACAACAGCGATTACAATGGCTATAGCGCAGTAATTCCAGTTGCACGTGCAAGTGATTCATTATTACACGCAGGCGAAACAATCAATTTCAACGGTCAAAAAGTGGTTTATGCTCCATATAAAATGGCGATCTTCACTGGTTGTAACCAATGGCACCGCCATTCAGATCGTAACAAAATGAAGTTAGCTTTCCAAAAATTGGAAACAGTTGTTTCAATTAACTATAGCTGGACCGCAACTTGCCGTTTCTCTGATATCGTGTTACCAGCGTGTACGCCATTTGAACGTAATGATATTGATGCGTACGGTTCATACAGTAACCGTGGTGTGATTGCGATGCAGAAATTAGTGGACCCACTTTACCAATCTCGCCCAGACTTTGAGATTTTCAAAGAGCTTTGCCGTCGTTTTGGTCGTGAGCAAGAGTATTCTCGTGGTATGGATGAAATGCAATGGGTTCAAAAACTGTATAACGATTGCCGAGCAGAAAATAAAAGCAAATTTGAAATGCCTGAATTTAATGAGTTTTGGCAGAAAGGCTATGTGTTATTCCCTGAAGGTAAACCTTGGGTACGCCATGCCGATTTCCGTGAAGATCCTGAGTTACACGCATTAGGTACACCATCTGGCTTTATCGAAATCTTTAGTAATAAGATTGCAAGTTTTGGTTATGATGACTGTAAAGGTCACCCAATGTGGTTTGAAAAAGCAGAACGTTCACACGGCGGACCGAAATCAGAGAAATTTAAATTCTGGCTACAATCTGTTCACCCAGATAAACGTTTACACTCTCAACTTTGTGAGTCTAAAGATCTACGTGATACTTATGCAGTACAAGGCCGTGAGCCACTTTACTTAAATCCACAAGATGCAGAGAAATTAGGCATTCAAAACGGCGATTTAGTGCGTGTGTTCAATGATCGTGGTCAAGCGATTGCAGGTGCGGTATTATCTAACGATTTCCCAACCGGAGTGGTTCGTTTACAAGAAGGTGCATGGTATTCACCATTAGATGAGAAAATCGGCTCAATCGATACTTATGGTGACCCGAACACAATGACGTTAGATATTGGTAGTTCAAACCTAGCTCAAGCAGTAAGTGCCAATACGTGCTTAGTGAATATTGAGAAATTTGTTGGCGAAGCACCACAACCAAACGGCTTTACAGGCCCGATTGAGGTAGCAATTTAATGGCATTACCAGCAGAACTCGGTGTTGAAGAACGCCGATTTATCTACACTTGGTTTAGCAATCTGCTTGGACGAGAGTTATCGGACGAGCAATTACAGAGCTTACAAGCGGGAACATTTGAACCTTTTTTTGCTTTTATGGCAGAACTTGGTTTTGAGCAACAAGTTGCAAATTTTCAGCAAAAGCTGACCGCTTGCACTGTCGCTCAAGAATATCCTCGCTTAGAGCTTGCCGCTGATTATGCAGAACTCTTTCTACTAGAAGGCGCAGTGAGTGCATTACCTTATGCTTCAGCTTACCTTGAAGGTGAAGAGCTAGAGCGTAATCTAACGCAAATGGATCGCTATTTAGAGCGTTTCCAATTAGCAGTAAACAAGCAATATAATGAACCTAGCGATCATCTTTGCGTGTACTTGGAAGTACTAAACCAACTGCCTGAAAATGAGCAAGCTGTGTTTATTCAACAACAATTATTGCCATGGTTAACGTTATTTGCGGATAAAGTGAATAAAGTCGGTGGTAGAACCACCTTTTATCCTGTAGTGGTAAATTGGTTGATTGATGTGTTGAAGTAGCGCATATATTGCCAACTTAAACGGAATAGATCCCCATTAACAAAAGTTAATGGGGATTTTTTATGAATTCAGCTATAATCATACCTTTCCATTTAATCAAAGGAGACATTATGAAAAACAAATTCCTTGCGATAGCAGCATTAAGTGGCTTTTTCTGTATTGCATTTGGAGCATTTGCGGCACACGGGCTACAGAAAATATTAGATCCTAAAGCGTTAGAGTGGATCGAAACGGGGCTGAAATATCAGATGTTTCACACCCTAGCATTGTTGGCTTTAGGCTTATTTCAAATTGCAAATTTAGTGCAAAATCCGCCCGCTTGCAGAGCGAAAGCCTTTAATATTATCGGCGGTTCTTGGATGTTAGGTGTATTGTGTTTTAGCGGTAGCCTGTATGCAATGGCATTTGGTGCAAGCCGAGCGATTGCGTGGATTACCCCCATTGGCGGTACACTCTTTTTAATCGGTTGGGCAACATTAGCTTATATTAGCTTGCGCCAACCTAAACAATAAAAAACAGAGATAATTAAATGAATAAACTTGCGTTATATTGCCGTGCAGGCTTTGAGAAGGAAGTAGCAGGCGAGATTACTGATAAAGCGGCCGAACTTGGCATTTTTGGCTTTGCCAATTTAAAAGAAAATAGTGGCTTTGTGATTTTTGAATGCTATCAACAAGGCGAAGCGGATCGTTTAGCGAAAGAGCTTAACTTCTCGCAACTGATTTTTGTGCGCCAAATGATTGTTGTGGGGAATTTGCTACAAGATTTACCCGAAAATGACCGTATTAGCCCGATTATTGAAGAGTATCAAGCACTCAACCCACGCAATAGCAGCGATATTGTGGTAGAAACCCCAGATACAAACGAAGCAAAAGAATTATTAACGTTCTGCCGTAAATTCACTGTACCACTACGCAATGCGTTAAGAAAGCAAGGTTGGATTGGCGCTACTGAGAATGCTAAAAATAGTATGACTTTGCATATTCTATTTATTGGCTCAGGTAAATGCTATGTGGGTTATGCTTATAACGATAACAGTTCACCATTTTTTATGGGTATTCCACGCTTAAAATTCCCAGCGGATGCGCCAAGCCGTTCAACACTGAAATTAGAGGAAGCGATCTTAACCTTTATTCCAGCAGCGGAAGAAAAGAAACGCTTTAATGAGAATATGAAAGGGGTAGATTTAGGTGCTTGCCCTGGAGGTTGGACTTACCAATTGATAAAACGTGGTTTATTTGTGTATGCAGTGGATCACGGCAAAATGGCGGCAAGTTTGCACGATACTGGCCGTATTGAGCATTGCCCTGAAGATGGTTTTAAATTCCAACCGCCAAAACGAACCAACATTGATTGGTTGGTATGTGATATGGTAGAGCAGCCAATGCGTATCAGTAAATTGATGGCAAAATGGTTAATTAATGGTTGGTGTAGAGAAATGATTTTCAACCTAAAATTGCCAATGAAAAAACGCTATCAAGAAGTGAAACTTTGTTTGCAATATTTGGAAGAAGAACTAGAGAAAAATGGTTTCTGGTTCAAAATTCAAGCAAAACACCTGTTCCACGATCGTGAAGAGATTACGGTGCATATTGCGGTAATGGGATCAAAACAAAATTAAGACAAAAGGCTTTTTCATTAAGTTAAATGCTATAAATTTTGGTAAAAAACTTGTAGAATCAGACCGGTTGTCAATAAAAACTAAGGAAACAAACATGACATTAAAAATTGGTATTGTAGGTGCTGGTGGCAGAATGGGCCGTCAGCTTATTCAAGCTGTAAATAATGCGCAAGGTGTGGAGTTATCTGCTGCATTTGAGCGCAAAGGTTCATCTTTATTAGGTACAGATGCTGGCGAGCTTGCTGGTGTTGGCCATTTAGGTGTTGCAGTAAAAGCTAATTTAGCTGATGCAGATTTCGATCTATTAATCGATTTTACTCGTCCAGAAGGGACTTTAGAGCATATCGCTTATTGTGTTGCAAATAATAAGAAAATGGTTATCGGCACAACGGGCTTTGATGATGTAGGCAAACAGGCGATTCAGTCAGCAGCAGAAAAAATCAGTATTGTATTCGCATCAAACTACAGCGTGGGTGTGAATCTTGTATTCAAACTATTAGAAAAAGCAGCAAAAGTGATGGGCGATTATTGCGATATCGAAGTGATCGAAGCGCATCATCGTCATAAAGTAGATGCGCCATCAGGTACAGCATTATCAATGGGTGAACATATTGCGAAGACCTTAGGTCGTGATTTAAAAACTCACGGTGTATTTGCGCGTGAAGGCATTACCGGTGAACGTAAACGTGATGAAATTGGCTTTGCAACTATCCGTGCAGGGGACGTTGTCGGTGAACATAGTGTGTGGTTTGCAGATGAAGGCGAACGTGTTGAAATCGCCCATAAAGCATCAAGCCGTATGACTTTTGCAAATGGGGCAGTACGTGCAGCAAAATGGTTGAGTAGCAAACAAAATGGTCTGTTTGATATGACCGATGTGCTTGATCTAAATAATTTATAAGAGAACTTTTGTCCCCCTTTTAATAAAAGGGGGAATTTTTATAGGAATAATAGCAATGACAAAATTTAACAACATCGAAACAACTCTTGTCCAACTAGGTAATCGCACTGATCCGCGTACAGGTGCGGTGGCAACTCCTATCATTCTTTCTACTGCGTATGGTCGTGATGGTTTAGGCGAATCAACAGGCTTTGACTATACTCGTACTAAAAATCCAACAAGAGCAGTATTAGAGCAAGGTATCGCTGATTTAGAAGGCGGCGATGCTGGTTTTGCCTGCGCATCGGGTATGGCTGCGATTCAATTAATTATGTCGCTATTTAAAGCGCCAGATGAGTGGATTGTATCTAGCGATGTATATGGCGGTACTTATCGTTTATTAGACTTCTGCTATAAGAATAATCACACTGTAAAACCCGTGTATGTGAACACCGCAGATGTTGCCTCTATTGAAGCGGCAATTACACCAAATACTAAAGCGATTTTTGTTGAAACACCATCGAATCCATTGATGGAAGAGTGTGATGTAGATGCGATTTCACAAGTTGCGAAAAAACATAATTTAATGCTGATTGTGGATAATACTTTCTTAACGCCAGTGTTATTCCGTCCGATTGAACATGGTGCAGATATTGTGATCCATAGTGCAACAAAATACTTATCAGGACACAATGATGTGTTAGCTGGTTTAATCGTAGCGAAAGGTCAAGAACTTTGCGAACGCTTGTTCTACATTCAAAATGGTGCCGGAGCAGTATTATCGCCATTTGATTCTTATCTTGCGGTACGTGGCTTAAAAACTCTTGCACTACGTATGGAGCGCCATCAATCAAATGCAACAGAAATTGCCGCATTCTTAAAACAGCAACCAGAAGTGGATAGCGTTTTATATTCGGGTAAGAGCGGCATGCTTTCGTTCCGTTTACAAAAAGAAGAGTGGGTGCCAAAATTCTTGAAAGCGATTAAGTTGATTACTTTTGCAGAGAGTTTAGGTGG
This sequence comes from Pasteurellaceae bacterium LFhippo2, assembly GCA_029852775.1. Taxonomy (GTDB): domain Bacteria; phylum Pseudomonadota; class Gammaproteobacteria; order Enterobacterales; family Pasteurellaceae. The sequence continues at coordinate 83,220 of LEKJ01000061.1, read as the reverse complement.
TACAGAAAGTTTTATCACTTATCCATCAACCCAAACGCATATGGATATTCCTGAAGCAGAGCGTATCGCACGTGGTATCACTAACAATCTTTTACGTTTCTCTGTTGGTTTAGAACACGTTGAAGATATCAAAGCAGATTTATTACAAGCATTTGCTCAATTAAAAGGCTAGGAAATGCGTATTCGACAGGTATTTGTAGCTGAATAGGTGAAAAAATTTGAAACAGATCACAATATTAGTAAAAAAGTCATTTTAAGTGTCAATTTTGTTTGCAAAACTTAAAAAATTGACTTAACATACACCCATCGAATAAAAAGTGTTGTGTCCAACAACCAATTTCATAAATTTGCTTTCCGAGTAGCCCCTGATACAGGGGCTTTTTTTTGCCTGTGATTTATTGATTAGCGATTTGCAAAAAATAAAAAAAGATAGACCGCTTGATCTATCTTTTTTATAATTTATTGAGAATATTAGATTAACACTTCGCCTACAATACTACGTGTTTCTAAACGTACTTCTTTAAGTTTTACTCGTACTTGCTGGCCAATTTGATAAGCTTTTTTGCCATTGATAAATAGAGCGATTTGTTCAGGGTTAAATAACATCTCATCTTTATTCGGATGGAGAGTTGAGAATGGCACGAAAATTGATGCCCCATTTTCAATAACTTGTACACGCAAGCCACCACGAGACACATCTTGAATTTGTCCATCAAATTCAACATTCTTTTCAACCATAGGTGCTAAATAGCGAGCATATAACCAGTCTGCAATGTCACGTTCCACCATACGATTTTGTCTACGAGCTTCTTGTAAGCGCACAAGGATGTTTTCTTCCACTGGAATTGTTGCTTTTTTAGCTAACACTTGTTTGATTAAACGGTGGTTCACCATATCACCATATTTACGAATTGGTGAAGTCCAAGTTGCATAGTGACTAATGCCTAAACCAACGTGTGGCGCTACTTCAGCTTTAAACTCAGCAAAGGTTAAATAGCGACGTAAGCGCATTTCCAAGAATTCTTCCGGGAATGTATCAATATCTTGACGCATTGCAATGTAGCCATCTAATGTGCTTAAACGTTCCGCTGAATAGCGTTGACTTAACTCTTCACGGTTTTCATCTGTTGATAAAGTATCAAGCAAGAATATTTTTGCTGACTCAAGGTTTTTAGGATCAAACCCAACGTGAGTATTGAATACACCAGTTTTAGCGTGTTTATCTAAGAATTGTGCTGCACAAATATTTGAAATAATCATTGATTCTTCAATCATTTGATTTGCGATACGGCGATATTCCACGTGAATTTCTTTTACTGCGCCATCTTCTTCTAATTCGAAGCTGTAATCGCCTTTTTCATTGAATAGCAATGCATTTTTGCGACGCCAATCAATACGAGCAAGAGTAAATTGATGTAACCATTCGATCTGCTGTTGAGTTTCTGCGTTATCTGGAGTCCAATGACCTTCCACTTTTTCAATATAATCTGAAACATCGTTATAAGCTAATTTTGCTTTTGATTCGACCCAAGCAGATGTAAAGTGAGCGTCCGCTGTGATATTTCCTGCTAAATCAGTTTCAATATAAGCAACGAGAGCTGCACGTTTTTCATTTGGAACAAGCGAGCAGAGTTCATCTGAAAGCTCACGCGGAAGCATCGGGATATTAAAGCCTGGTAAATAGTTAGTAAAACAACGCTGACGAGCATCCTTTTCAATCTGTGAATTTACTGGAATATAAGCTGTAGGATCGGCAATCGCCACAACTAAGCGCCAACCCGTTTGGTTACCATCTTGAGTAATAGGTTCAACATATAACGCATCGTCCATATCTTGCGTGCTAGGTGAGTCAATCGTTGTGAAATAGAGAGAAGTAAGATCTTCACGCTCTAGTTCATCATTCAGTGAATAGCTCTTTTCACCCTTAACTGGTTCACGTGGCTGTTCGTGGCGTGCAAGTGTAACCCACCAAGGTGCAAAATTATCACTTGCGTGGCAGATAAATTGATTAACTTGTGCGAAGAAAAAGCGGTCATCACGTAACGGATGAGTTTTTAAATTCGCCACAACCCAGTCATTTTCCTGAAGTTTTTCAGTCACTTTTTTGTTTGTGTTAGCTGGAATAATATTTTTGATACTTGGGTGATCAACTGCAAGTTGTAATTTTCCATCTTTATTGAATTTTACTTGTGCAATAAAACGCTCAAGCATTGGTTCAATTAAGCTATCAATTTCAACTTGTTCTTTATCGCCATCACGTTTAACTACAGCTTTTACTGTGTCGCCGTGCATTACTTTTTTCATTTCCATTGGTGGAATAAAGTAAGATTTTTTATCACACTCTAAAAATCCAAAAGCTTTATCAGAGGCTTTTACACGACCTTCAACATATTCTTTGTTCGCTTCAATCTGTTGTTTTAATTGAGCTAGTAGGGGGTTGTTTTGAAACATAAATTCTCTATCGTCAAAAATTAAAAAAGGTGCATAAACGCACCGAATAAATCTTTGGGATTATAGCTGATTTTAAGCGCTTTGTGTTGAAAAAGAGTAATTTTTAGCAAATTCAGTTGAATAAGTCTTTTGCAAAAAATTGGCTAAATTTGACCGGTTGTATATGAAAAAAGCTCCCAAAAGGGAGCTTTTATTTGTTAAATCTTATGGGCGTAAACCTAAAGTATGACAAATTGCATAACTTAATTCTGAACGATTTAGGGTGTAGAAGTGGAAATCTTTTACGCCTTCTTTTGAAAGGATTTTTACCATATCCATCGCAATATTTGCACCGACTAAGTTACGAGTTGTAGGATCATCGTCTAAGCCATCGTAAAGTTTATGCATCCAGCTAGGCACTTTTACATTAGTAATTTTTGCCATTTTTTCAAGCTGTTTAAAGTTTGAAACAGGTAAAATACCCGGAATAATTTCAGCATCAATTCCTACTGCAGCACAGCGATCACGGAAGCGTAGGTAGCTATCAATATCAAAGAAGAATTGCGTAATTGCACGGCTCGCACCTGCTTCAATTTTCTGTTTTAAGAATAATAAATCCGCTTGTGCTGATTTTGCTTCTGGGTGAACTTCAGGGTATGCCGCAACAGAAATATCGAAATCAGCAACATCTTTTAATAATGCCACTAAGTCTGACGCATAGAATGGCTTCTTATCATAACCCAGTGGTTCATCACCACGTAATGCCACAATACTGCGAATACCGCTATCCCAATAATCTTTAGCAATCACACGTAATTCTTCTGGTGTTGCGTCAATTCCAGTTAAATGTGGAGCCGCAATTACACCTGTTTCTTGTTGAACTCTTTTTACGATAGAGTGAGTACGATCACGTTCGCCAGAGTTAGCGCCGTAGGTTACCGAAACAAATTTTGGTTTTAATACTTTTAAACGGTGTACTGAATCCCAAAAGGTTTCTTCCATTTTTTCTGTTTTTGGTGGGAAAAATTCAAAAGAGACGTTCACTTTGCCATTTAAGTCGGCAACACTTTGATTTAATAAGTCAATTTCCTTTGCGTAGCTCATAGGCGTACTCCGTTTTTATGATGTTGTTATTTGTATAATGTTTAGTTTGCATACTGTCGTCTATATGTTTAGACGTTTAGATGGCTAAACTATAAGATCAATGAAATATGATGTCAATTATATTATTTTAATTTATGTATGAATAAATTTAATAATCAGAAATTGTGATAAAAATGTAAATTATTTAGGCAAAAATCGTTCTCTCGTATTATGATTCAAAAATCTCTTTTCTAAAAGCAACCAAAATACGGGAGAAAAATATGCAACACATTATTACAAAAACAACAAAGGGTAGTGCGATTCAATTAAATCAAGATGGTTCGCTAAATGTACCTAGTCATCCTATTATCCCTTTTATTGAAGGCGATGGTATCGGCGTAGATGTTACTCCTGCGATGCAGGTCGTTATTAATGCGGCTGTCGCAAAGGCTTATGGGGGCGAGCGTCAGATTGAATGGCTTGAAATTTACGCAGGTCAAAAAGCTAATCAAAAATATGGCGAAAATACTTGGTTGCCGGCTGAAACTCTTGAATTAATCAAAGAGTATCATGTGGCGATTAAAGGCCCATTGATGACGCCAGTAGGCGGCGGTATTCGTTCACTGAATGTGGCAATGCGTCAAGGGTTGGATTTATACAACTGTTTGCGTCCAATTCGTTATTATGAAGGCACACCAAGTCCAGTGAAACATCCAGAATTGGTCGATATGGTCATTTTCCGTGAAAATTCAGAAGATATTTATGCAGGTGTTGAGTGGGTAGCAGGATCGGCAGAAGCAGACAAAGTTATCGCATTTTTACAGCAAGAAATGGGCGTAACGAAAATTCGTTTTACAGAAGATTGTGGGATCGGGATTAAGCCGGTTTCAAAACAGGGGACACAACGTTTAGTCCGAGCGGCTCTGCAATATGTGATCGATAACGACCGTGATTCTTTAACCTTAGTGCACAAAGGTAATATTATGAAGTTTACCGAAGGTGCATTCAAAGAGTGGGGCTATCAAGTGGCTCAAAAATTTGGGGCAGAGCCGATTGATGGCGGCCCTTGGCATAAATTAACTAATCCAAAAACAGGCAAGCAAATTATTATCAAAGATAGTATTGCGGATGCTTTTCTTCAAGAAATTCTATTACATCCAACCGATTATGATGTGATTGCAACCTTAAATCTCAATGGCGATTACATTTCAGATGCGTTGGCGGCACAAGTGGGCGGAATCGGTATCTCACCAGGTGCAAATATCGGCTTTGAAGCGGCCATTTTCGAAGCAACACACGGCACAGCGCCAAAAATTGCAGGGCAGAATAAAGCTAATCCAGGCTCTATTATTTTAAGTGGCGAAATGATGTTACGCCATTTAGGTTGGATTGAAGCGGCAGATTTAGTGGTTAATGCTGTGTCTAAAACCATCGCTAATAAAACCGTTACCTTTGATTTTGCTGAAACACTAGAAGGTGCAACATTGCGTTCAACATCGGAATTTGCTCAAGATATTGTGGCAAATATGTAATTATGATTCGGGTTACAGATAAATTCATATCTATTCAACGCCTTTCAAAGGTTAATTAGATTTTGTGATATTGTTAACAAAATGTAAAATTTATTCTATCGTTCAATATTTGATTCTGTTATGATGATTTTGTGATTTATCTGTGCCCCATTTATTTTTGAAGTGGAGATGATTATGTCCTTTTTAACTGATTACCAAAAACACGTAGAAGAACGTGCTAATCAAGGTGTGGTTCCTTTGCCACTTAATGCAGAACAAACCGCACAACTTATTGAATTGTTAAAAGATCCGCCAACAGATAATGCAGACTTTTTACTGGAGTTGTTTGAAACTCGGATTCCTGCTGGCGTGGATGAAGCCGCTTATGTGAAGGCTTCCTTTTTGTCCGCTCTCGCAAAAGGTGATACCAGTTCACCGCTGATTTCTGCTCAACATGCCGTAAAATTGCTCGGAACCATGCAAGGTGGTTACAATATTGAGCCACTCTTAAATGCTTTAGATAATAATGAACTTGCGCCTATTGCAGTTGAGGCTCTCTCTTATACTCTCTTAATGTTTGACAATTTCCACGATGTTGCTGAAAAAGCGAAACAGGGAAATCCTTATGCTCAACAAATTCTTCAATCTTGGGCAAATGCTGAGTGGTTCCTATCTCGTCCTAAACTTGCCGAAAAACTTACCTTAACTGTATTTAAAGTAACAGGTGAAACTAATACCGATGATCTATCGCCTGCGCAAGATGCGTGGTCGCGCCCTGATATTCCACTTCACGCTCTAGCAATGTTGAAAAACGAAAGGGATGGCATTGTGCCTGATGAGGCGGGCGTTATTGGGCCAATGAAACAGATTGAATCTCTAAAAGAGAAAGGCTTTCCACTGGTTTATGTGGGTGATGTGGTTGGAACAGGCTCATCACGTAAATCTGCGACTAACTCAGTATTATGGCTAATGGGCGATGATATTCCTTATATTCCGAATAAGCGGGCTGGTGGCGTGGTACTTGGTGGCAAAATTGCGCCGATTTTCTTTAACACAATGGAAGATGCAGGCTCTTTACCGATAGAAGTCGATGTCAGCAAACTCAATATGGGCGATGTGATCGACATTTATCCGTATCAAGGCAAAATTTGCAAACATAATTCCGATGAAATTCTTGCTGAATTTAGCTTAAAAACCAATGTATTACTTGATGAAGTTAGAGCAGGTGGACGTATACCATTAATTATCGGACGTGGTTTAACTCACAAGGCGCGCGTAGAGCTTGGTTTACCTGAAAGTGAAATTTTTGCAAAACCGCAGTCGGAATTGACCGCTTGTAAAGGTTTTACGTTAGCGCAAAAGATGGTTGGAAAAGCCTGTGGCGTAGAAGGGATTAGACCTGGTCAATATTGCGAACCGCGTATGACAAGTGTGGGTTCGCAAGATACTACAGGGCCAATGACTAGGGATGAACTTAAAGATCTGGCTTGTTTGGGCTTTTCAGCAGATTTAGTGATGCAATCTTTCTGCCACACAGCGGCTTATCCAAAACCAGTGGATGTGGTTACACATCATACTTTGCCTGATTTTATTATGAATCGTGGGGGTGTTTCACTTCGCCCTGGTGATGGCGTAATTCACTCGTGGCTGAATCGAATGTTATTGCCGGATACAGTAGGGACAGGCGGCGATTCGCACACTCGTTTTCCTATCGGAATCTCTTTCCCAGCAGGGTCAGGCTTAGTTGCTTTTGCGGCTGCAACAGGCGTAATGCCATTGGATATGCCAGAGTCGGTATTGGTTCGTTTTAAAGGAGAATTACAAGCAGGAATTACGTTGCGAGATTTAGTTCATGCGATTCCATATTATGCGATTCAGCAGGGATTATTGACTGTTGAAAAAGCCGGCAAGAAAAACATCTTCTCTGGCAAAATCTTAGAGATTGAAGGTTTAGAACATCTTAAAGTTGAACAGGCTTTTGAGCTTTCGGATGCTTCGGCAGAACGTTCGGCGGCAGCTTGTTCTATTAAGTTGGATAAAGAGCCAATTATTGAATATCTCAATTCAAATATTGTTCTTCTTAAATGGATGATCGCTGAAGGCTATGGCGATGTACGTACTTTAGAACGCCGTATTAAAGCAATGGAAGAGTGGTTAGCAAATCCAGAATTGCTTGAAGCTGATGAAGATGCTGAATATGCAGCGGTGATCGAAATCGATCTAAATGAGATCAAGGAACCAATTCTATGTGCACCAAATGACCCTGACGATGCTCGCAAACTTTCGGAAGTCCAAGGCGATAAAGTGGATGAAGTCTTTATTGGGTCTTGTATGACGAATATCGGTCATTTTCGAGCGGCAGGTAAATTACTTAACCAAAATCAAGGCGCATTACCAACACGTTTATGGGTTGTGCCGCCAACAAGAATGGATGCTGCATTACTGACTGAAGAAGGCTATTACAGCATTTATGGTAAGAGTGGCGCTCGTGTTGAAATTCCGGGTTGTTCACTTTGTATGGGTAACCAAGCTCGTGTAGCCGATGGTGCAACGGTAGTCTCAACTTCTACACGTAACTTCCCGAACCGAATGGGGAAAGACTCTTTTGTTTATCTAGCTTCGGCAGAGCTTTCTGCGGTTTGTGCACTCTTAGGACGTATTCCAAGCCCAGAAGAGTATTTGCAGTATGTAAATAGTTTAGAAAATGATAAGGATGACACTTATCGCTATATGAATTTCAATGAAATCAATAGCTATATGCAAAAAGCAGATAATGTGATCTTTCAAACATCGGTATAACCAACTCTACGGTATTGTAGCAGTTGCACAAATCGAGAGTTCTAATTTTCTTAACTCTCTCCCTCTGGGAGAGAGACAGCAAAAATTGCGTTCAGCAATTTTTGCAGAGAGAGGGGAAACAAGCGGTGATATTTCTGGGATATTTTTCCAAGCCCTCTCCCTGACCAACGGTGCTAGACGCACCTTTGGTCTGTCTCTCTCCCGTAAACGGGAGAGAGTGTAAGAAAAATATTTTGTGCAGTTGCTACATAATTTTGAAACCCTATTTTATGGCGAGAGTTATCTCGCCTTACATATAAATAAAAATTACACAACATTAAAAATAAAATACAGGAGCAAACTATGCCAAAACTACATCCTACTTTAAAAGCAGAACTTCATCTTAGTGATGGACGTCAAATCGAGTTACCAGTTTATCAAAGTAACTTAGGCTATGATGCGATTGGGGTTGAAAAGTTACAAAAAGAGCAACTTTTTACTTTCGATCAGGGGCTTACATCAACTGCATTATGTGAATCCAGTATTACCTATATTGATGGCGATAAAGGGATTTTATTACATCGTGGCTACCCAATCGATGAATTAGCGCTGAATAAAACCTATCTTGATGTTGCTTATTTATTACTTGAAGGCGAGTTGCCTAATGAAGAGCAATTAGCGCAATTCAAAAAGGATATTACTTCGCACTATATGGTAAATGAGCAATTTACGCGCTTGTTTCAAGGTTTCCGCAGGGACTCACATCCAATGGCGGTAATGTGTGCGGCAAGTAGTGTTCTAGCGGCTTTCTATAACGATGTGTTAGATAACGATAATAAACAGCACCGAGATCGCACGGCAATTCGTCTATTAGCGAAAATGCCAACGCTGGCGGCAATGTGTTACAAATACAACATCGGTCGCCCGTTTATGTATCCACAAAATCACTTAAGTTATGCAGGTAATTTCCTTCATATGATGTTTGCAACCCCTTGTGAGCCTTATATCGTAAATCCAGTATTAGAACGTGCGATGGATAGAATCTTCACTTTACACGCAGATCACGAACAAAATGCGTCAACTTCAGCGGTACGTGGAGTGGCATCATCAGGGCCGAATCCATTTGCTTGTATTGCAGCGGGGATTGCTTCACTTTGGGGGGCTTCACACGGTGGTGCAAATGAAGCTTGTATCAAAATGTTAGAAGAAATTGGAACAGTGGATCGCATTCCTGAATTTATTGCTCGTGCCAAAGATAAAAATGATCCATTTAGATTGATGGGCTTTGGTCATCGTGTGTATAAAAATTACGACCCACGCGCTAAAGTTATGCGTGAAACTTGCCACGAAGTGTTACAAGAGCTCAATCTTAAAACGCCATTATTAGAAGTAGCAATGGAGCTTGAGCGTATTGCATTGAGTGATCCGTATTTCATTGAACGTAAGCTTTATCCAAATGTCGATTTCTATTCTGGCATTATCTTACAAGCAATTGGTATTCCAACGTCAATGTTTACGGTAATTTTTGCGTTAGGTCGAACTGTGGGCTGGATTGCGAACTGGAAAGAGATGTATGAAGAAAGCCTGAAAATTGTGCGTCCAAGACAGATTTATACTGGCTATACGGAACGCCATATTGATGTGGCAGCTTTATAAATCGAAAATTTTGCTTTCTCTAACTCTCTCCCTTTGGGAGAGAGACAGCAAAAATTGTGTTCAGCAATTTTTGCAGAGAGAGGGAGCAAGCGGCGATATTTCCGGGCTATTTTGCAAATAGCCCTCTCCCTGACCTACGGTGCTGAACGCACCTTCGGTCTGTCCCTCTCCCGTAAACGGGCGAGGGATAAATATTTTACAATAGCTACATAATTTCTAAATTGTATGGGGCTTATTATGATTAAGCCGGATTATCTATATCAATAAATTCAACATCCAAATCGTATTCTTTAGCCAGCCATTCGCCAAGTGATTTTACGCCATCGCGTTCTGTAGCGTGATGACCACAGCCAAAATAGTAGATCCCTTGTTCTCTTGCAGAATGGGTGGTTTGTTCTGAAATCTCACCACTAATAAAGGCGTCGCAACCTTTTTCAAAGGCTAAATCAATATAGCCTTGACCGCCCCCCGAGCAAATGCCGACTTTTTTAATTAATTTATGTGGATAATCTTCAATAAACTCATCACATAAAATGATATTGCGATTTAATACAGACTCTAAACGCTGTTTTAACTCTTGCGCTGAAATAGGCTGTTCAAACTCTGCGATAGCTGGAATTGAGTTAGGTTTATCTTCCAAACCTTGAAAATTAACCGCGCCAATATTTTTAGCTAATTGCGCATTGTTGCCTAATTCAGAGTGAATATCTAACGGCAGATGATAGCCGAATAGATTAATATCATTTACAAGTAACTGCTTGATTCGTTTACCTTTCATACCACGAATACAAGGGTTTTCACTTTTCCAGAAATAGCCGTGATGAACTAAAATCGCATCCGCATTTTTTTCAATCGCTTTTTCAATTAAAGGTAAAGTTGCAGTAACGCCAGTGATGATCTTGCGGATCTCTTTACGGCCTTCAACCTGTAAACCATTCGGTGCATAGTCCGAAATTGCTAGGCTATTTAATTTTTCATTGATAATTTGTTCAAGTTGTAAATTAGTAAGCATTGGTAATTCCTTTGGGAAATTTAACCGCTTGCAAGCGGTCTTTTTTAAGAAAAATTTTGCAAATATTATTCTTGTGCTAAGGCAGTAATCGGGTTTAATTTTGACGCGTTACGGGCTGGAATAAAGCCGAAAATCACACCAATTAGGGTCGAGCAGAGCACAGCTACCACAACTGACGATGTTGAAAATACCATCTTAAATCCGCCACCCATTTGGTTAAAACCTAAAATGATAGCTGTTGATAATAAGATACCAATCACACCGCCAAGTAAACAGATTAAAACCGCTTCGATTAAGAACTGTTGCATAATATTAAACTGTTTCGCACCAATTGCCATGCGTACACCGATCTCTTTGGTTCGCTCAGTCACAGATACCAACATAATATTCATTACGCCGATACCGCCTACAATCAATGAAATCAATGCGATAGATGAAATTAGCAATGTCATTGTATTCGTTGTGCTTTGAATTGTTTGCTTAATTGTGTCGGTATTCATCACAAAGAAATCTTTTTTGCCGTGGCGAGCGGTCAATAATTCAGTCAAGCTTTTTTCTGCGGTTTGGCTTTCTACATCGCTTTTTACTTTTACAGTAATAGAATCGATTTTTTTCGCCCCTGAAATACGCTCCATTAAGGTTGTATAAGGCGTCCAAAGGTTCAAATTAGTTGATTGATTATTGCCACTTTGCTCTGCAATACCAATAATTTCTAGTGGTTTTTTATCAATCATAATCACTTCACCAATCGGATTATCTAATTTTAGACTTTTTTGTGTATTTGGATCGATAACGACCACTTGGGCAGAGTTTTTTGTATCTTCCGCACTAAATAAGCGCCCCGATTTCAGCATAATACCGCGAACATCAAAGTATTGTTCACCAACACCAGAAATTTGTCCTGTTACGACTGTACCTGAATGAACAAGAGTTCCGTTGTATGAGCTGGTCGGTGTAGCACTTTCCACATAACTTTGTTGGCTAAGTGCAGTGACATCGCCAATATTAAGATTCTGCATAAGCGCAGCTCGGCGATCTCCAAATCCTGTACCGTTATAGACACTCATCGTATTTGTGCCGAGATTATTGATATTCGAGAGAATCTGCTCTTGCGAACCTTTGCCCAATGCCACCACAGAAATTACTGACGCAATCCCGATAATAATCCCAAGCATTGTTAGTAGAGCTCGTAATTTATGGGCCATAATCGCGCTAGTTGCCATTTTAAACGACTCATAAAGCTGATCGAGAAAACGCGGTTTTTTCGCAGTTCTCCTATTATTTTCAACCTTCAGTGGTAATGGTTGTTGGCGTTCATCTCTAATAATTTCGCCATCTTTTATTTCGATAATTCGTTGAGCGTGTGCGGCAATATTAGGATCGTGAGTAACCAAAATAAGTGTATGGCCTTCTTGATGAAGTTCTTGCAGAATTTCCATCACGGTTTCACCACTATGAGAGTCAAGAGCACCAGTCGGTTCATCGGCAAGAATAATATCGCCACCGTTCATTAACGCACGTGCAATACTCACACGTTGTTGTTGACCACCAGAAAGTTGGTTAGGTTTGTTGTGAGTTTTGTCGCCTAAGCCTAGTTTCTCCAGCAATTCTTGAGCACGTTTAAAACGCGTGGAAGAGTCTACTCCCGCATAAATAGCCGGTAAAGCCACGTTTTCAGCAGCATTTAGACTTGAAAGCAGATTATAACGTTGGAAAATGAAGCCAAATTTTCGTTGGCGAAGGTCTGAGAGTTTATCTGATGTGAGAGATTGTGTTTCTGCACCATCGATTTTATAAGAACCGTTACTAGCGGTATCCAAGCACCCAAGAATATTCATTAATGTTGATTTACCAGAGCCTGAAGCCCCGATAATTGCTACAAAATCGCCTTGTTCAATCGTAAGATTTACATTTTTTAGAATATGAGCTGGATTTTCTGCACTTCCTACGTATTTATTTAAGTTGCTTATTTCAATTAATTTCATAATATCCAAATTACAAATAATAAGAACCCTGTGCAGTAGACATTGCACAGGGTAGGTTATGATAAATGGACTGGTTAATCCTTTAAAAGTTCAGTGATTTTTATTCTTGCCACAATGGTAATTTCATTGTGACACGTAAACCGCCTAGTGGACTTCTTTCTGCAAAAACTTCACCTTTATGATATTGCACTGCATTTAGCACAATAGCGAGTCCAAGGCCAGTTCCCCCAGTATGACGAGCACGGTCTTCTTGAACCCGATAGAATGGACGGAAAATATCTTCATATTGTCCATCTGGAATACCAGGGCCGTTATCATCAACAATAATATTCAACTTATTATTTTCAATGAAAGCGGTCACTTTTACTTCTGATTTTGCATATTTCTGAGCGTTACGAATCAGATTTTCTAAAGCACTAGAAAGAATTTTATTATTACCATTAATATAGTTTTTTGCAGGGAATGGAATTCTCAAACTCACAAACAAATCGATGCTATTTTGTTCAAGTTCAAATTTGGCGTCTTCAAAAACCTGATCCCAAATATGGTTAATTGAAAAAATATTACGAGAGATATGTTGGTTTGCTTCTTTTCGAGAAAGCGCTAACAAATTCATAATCATTTCATTTAGCTTTTGAATCTCATTTTCTAAGCGTGTAATTTCAGCTGATTCTCCATTACGGCGACGCATAATAGACGTTGTTAACTGCATACGAGTTAATGGTGTCTTTAATTCGTGAGAAATATCTGACAGCAAACGTTGGTGGTATGTTGTTAAACGCTGTAAAGATAAAATCATCTGATTAAAACTTTGACCTACTTCATTTAGCTCATTAATTTTTGCTTTTTCTAATTCTGGATTAATCGTTAAGCTTCCAGCCGCTACCGCATTTGCTGTTAAACGGAGTTCTTTTACAGGACGAGCAATTCGCCAAGAGAGCCATAACAGAATTGGAGTACTAATTGTTAGTAATAGTGCAACTAAGGCCCAAGGATTATCAAAAAGCACATCAACAAACTCACGCTGTGGATTTACATTATCGATAAAATATTGATAGTATCCGCGACTTTCTCCTTTCACAAAGAATGGACCGTAGAGTTCGATTTTTCCGAATCGGCGTTTTTGAGGCGCTAATGGATCAGATGCATCGACAATAAAAGAGTGCAGATAGCGCATATTACTGTCGGTAATATGACCTCGGAGAATTCCTGACGAAGGTTCCATTAAAATAATACTGAAGCCCCCCTGAGTCGCCACATCAAGTCCACGCTCAAAAATTTCATCCAAATTGTATTCTAGCTCAGCATTACGGCTTTCAGTTTGAAAAATTTGCAAAGGTTTTTCATCAATTGGATTAACTGAACGGGCATCTAAATTAGGTAAGATAGTCGCAATTGCAAGAATAATGGCAATAGTAATAAAAAATGATGAAAAGATGTGATAGACCAAATAGTTACGAAATAAGCTAAATTTCCTAATCATAGTAAATCTTATATTGAGTGAATAATAAAAATCCCCCTGATTGTGACTAGATTAGCTAGCAAATAGGGGGATGGTAACTGAGAGAGATTATTTTTCAGTAACTAATAGATAACCGCGCCCACGTAATGTTTTAAACCAAGGTAAGTCATCGTTACGTTCTGGCAATTTCTTACGTAAGTTTGAAATGTGCATATCAATAGCACGATCATAAGGTGTTAAGCGTTTGCCTAAAATTTCAAGGCTTAGTAACTCACGAGAAAGGATTTGGCCAGGATTGCGCATTAAAATTTGTAGTAATGCAAATTCTGTGCCAGTCAAATCTAAATCGCGTCCTTCAAAGATTGCTTGTTGGCGACCTGGATGAAGCTCAACTCCACCAAACTGGAGTAATTTACGTTCATCTTCAGGAGAATCGATAACTGCATCTATAGCGACTGGTTTTGCAGCAGTTGTTCTACGTAAAATAGCTTTAATGCGAGCAACTAGCTCACGGTCATTAAATGGTTTCGGTAAATAATCATCAGCACCTAGCTCTAAACCTAATACTCGATCGATTTCATCATCACGAGCACTAAGCATTAGCACTGGCAGTTGATATTTCTGGCGAATAATTTTCAATGTCTCAATGCCATTTAAAACGGGCATCATTACATCAAGTAATACAAGGTCATAGTTTTGTAGCTCAAGCTCGTCAAGCGCTTCTTGACCATTGTGTACGGTGTGGATATTGAAACCTTCTAATGAAAGTAGTTCAGCGAGAAGTTCTGTTAGGTCGATGTCGTCATCAACGAGTAAGATTCTTGGCATAGCGTTATTTCCTATTCCATATTCCATTGTATGTTTTGTGTATGTATCATTCTTTTGTGTTACACAAACGAGAATAATGCAATACTTTACATTATTTTGTCAATTTTTCCAATATTTTTATTTCATTCCAAATAAAATCTAATTCACTTAACGTACATTCTTCGAATTTCTTGCCTTGTTCGATAAGCGTTTTTTCAATTTTTCTGAAACGATTTTCAAATTTTACATTGGCATTTCGTAAGCTTGTTTCTGCGTCAATTTTGTGATGACGGCATAAGTTTACCGTTGCAAATAATAAATCTCCAAGCTCTTCGGCAATTTTTTCAGGGTGTTGAGATGTTGCTTCTATCTCTTGTTTTACTTCTTCAAGTTCTTCTTCTACCTTAGCAAAGGCATCTTTGGGATTGTCCCAATCAAAGCCTACTTTGGCACAACGTTTTTGTAATTTATTGGCACGAGTAAGAGCAGGCAAAGCAAAAGGCAAATCATCCAAAATAGAATGATTTGGATTTTTGCGTTTTTTCTCTTCTGCTTTTTGAGCATCCCAATTTTTTAGAGCTTCTTCGGCATTTTCAGCGGAAGTGTCTCCAAAAACGTGCGGATGACGAAAAATCAGTTTATCGTGAACGTCGGTCAGAACATCATAAAAGTCAAAAGTTCCTTCTTCTTTGGCTAATTGACTAAGAAATACGACTTGAAGAAGTAGATCGCCCAGTTCTTCACGTAAAGCGGTACAATCTTTAGTCTGAATGGCTTCAGCCACTTCGTAAGTTTCTTCTAATAAATTAGGAAGCATTGAATCAAAATCTTGCTTAATGTCCCACGGACAACCTGTTTCTTTGTCACGTAAACGGTGAACTACATCTAAAAATGGATCGATATTTGTTAATCTCATATAAGACCTCTGTAACGAAATTGGGTTTATTGTTGATCTCTCACTAGTCAATGTCCATAGAATTTGTAAAAATGTGAGAATATTTTCAAGTTTCTTTTTAAAAGGAGTCTCAAATGGACTTAGCTTATCTACAAAAAATGCCTCAATTTGAATTTACTGCTCGCCGCCAACGTGTTTTTGAGCAAATGCAAGATAATTCAGCTTTCGTTGTTTTTACGGAAACGGAAAAGCGCCGTAATAATGACTGCGATTATCTATTTCGCCCCGATAGCTATTTCTGGTATTTAACCGGATTTGTCGAACCAAAATCAGCGCTTTTATTAGTGAAAAGAGAAGGCGAGTGTAAATCAATAATTTTTGTGCGTAAAAAAGATCCATTAATGGAAACGTGGAATGGCCGTCGTTTAGGTATTGAACTTGCGTCACAAACGTTGGAAATGGATGAGGCTTATGATATTGAAGAATTTCAAACCATTTTTGCAAAAAAATCTGAAAATTTAACCGCTTGTTATTATGCTCGTGGCGTGCAAGAGTGGGGGGATAATCTTGTATTTAATGCTTTCGACTCTATGAAAGCAAATCGTCAGCAATCTCCAACGACACTTATTGATTGGCAGCCGATGTTATCGGAAATGCGTTTGTTCAAATCTGAGTTGGAGTTAGCCTTAATTCAGCAGGCTTGTCATATTTCCGCTCTAGCGCACGTACGTGCGATGAAACAAACTCGCCCAAATCGTTATGAAATGGAGATTGAAGGGGAGATTCAGTATGAGTTTTCACGTTTTGGTTCTCGTTTCGCGTCTTATAATCAAATTGTAGCAAGTGGTGATAATGCTTGTATTCTTCACTACAACGAAAATGACCAAATTCTTAAAGATGGAGATTTATTACTCATTGATTCTGGCGCAGAATTTGCAATGTATGCAGGCGATATTACTCGTACGCTTCCAATTAACGGCAAATTTAGTGAGCCGCAACGTGAAATTTATGAATTAGTTCTTCACGCAATGAAAGAAGCGATGAAATTGTTAGTGCCGGGTAGTTCAATTAAAATTGCGAATGATAAAGTGATTGAAATTTT
Source organism: Pasteurellaceae bacterium LFhippo2 (assembly GCA_029852775.1). Classification (GTDB taxonomy): domain Bacteria; phylum Pseudomonadota; class Gammaproteobacteria; order Enterobacterales; family Pasteurellaceae. The sequence goes on along the minus strand of LEKJ01000061.1, from coordinate 66,499 downwards.
TACTGAAGGATTAGTTCGCTTAGGCATTTTAAAAGGTGAAGTTACGCAGTTAATTGAAGAAAAAGCCTATAAACAATTCTATATGCACGGTTTAGGCCATTGGCTAGGTTTAGATGTTCACGACGTAGGTCACTATGGCACAGAACGTGACAGATCTTTAGAGATCGGAATGGTGCTTACTGTTGAACCTGGCTTATATATTTCGGCAGACGCAGATGTGCCAGAACAATATAAAGGAATTGGTGTGCGTATCGAAGACAATCTATTAATCACAGAATACGGTAACAAAAATCTAACGAGTGGCGCGCCAAAAGAGATTGCAGATATTGAAGCGATAATGGTTGGGAACTAATTATAAGTAAAAAAGGTATCATTTCTGATACCTTTTTTAATGCCCTCTATGGGGTAAAGTTTAAAAGCCCTCTAAGGGGAGTGAAGACATTCTATGCTCTTTTTAGTTATTATTCAAGCGTAGCTGTATAATTTCTTGTTCCAACTGTGAGATTTTCTCTTTAAGATCACTAATCTCGTTGATAAGTGATTGAGCATTGATGGCTTTGATTATTTTGATTTGTATGGCTGTTATAACTTCATTGGGAAGTTTCTGCTTTATAAGGGTATGGTTATCATAAATACTAAATAAGCGCCTATTACTAATCATTGTCAATCGATTACAAAGGGCATATCGAACACGGGAATCATAAAAGTGAGTAACTTTAAAAAGTTCTGGCGGTAAACATTCAATATATTTAGCATTGGTAGAATTACTCTCATTAGAAGATATTGGAACAACAAGGGAGCTTTTTCCATCTAAACGGGAATTAATCACTATCACCATTCTACGTTTACGCATTTCAGGCGGAATATGTCCATCAAAACTTTCAATTTCAGACCATCGTCCAAAATCACATTCCAAAATATCACCAATATTGGGCCTAAAGTTAATAGCTTTTTTTGCCATATAAATCCTTGATATATTTATTTTTCAGAAGAATTAATGAAATTTAATGGATATACAAGTGAGATAATTTAATTTTTCGACGAAGATCACAAAAATAATCTTCTCCTACCCCTTATTTGCAATTTGACAGACTTTACATTTGCGCTAGAATGCGGAAATCTTATTTTTTAAACTAAGAGGCAAACATAATGACACAAGTATTCAATTTTAGTGCAGGTCCAGCAATGATTCCTGCCCCTGTTCTACAAAAAGCACAAGCAGAATTACTTAATTGGCAAGGCTTAGGCGTTTCAGTAATGGAAGTGAGCCACCGCGGTAAGCCATTTATGGATATGATCACGGAATGTGAAGAGGATTTCCGTAAGCTCTACAATATTCCCCAAAACTATAAAATCCTATTCTTACAAGGTGGTGCGCGAGGTCAATTTGCAGCTATCCCAATGAACTTAATTGGTGAAAAAGGTAAAGCTCTTTATTTAACAAGTGGCCATTGGTCCGCAACGGCTGCAAAAGAAGCTCGCGCATTCTGTGAAATTGATGAGATTAATATTTTAGAAGGTGATGAGCTGAAAGTTGGCAATTTAGATTTTAGTGATATAGCTCATCAATATGATTACGTTCACTATTGCCCAAATGAAACTATTAGCGGTGTGGAAATTTTTGATGTGCCGAATGTGGGTGACGCGGTATTAGTAGCGGATATGTCATCAAATATTCTAGCTCGCCAAGTGGATATTTCTAAATTTGGCGTGATCTATGCAGGCGCACAAAAAAATCTTGGGCCAGCAGGGATTACGATTGTTCTTGTGCGTGAAGATTTGATTGGCAAAGCACGTGAAGAAACACCATCAATTTGGAATTATGAAACCCAAAGCAAAAATGATTCAATGATTAACACCCCGCCAACATTTGCTTGGTATCTATGTTCTCTCGTATTCAAACATCTGCTTGAAATTGGTGGTTTAGGCGAAGTTGCAAAACGCAATACTGCAAAAGCAGAGTTACTTTATAACTATTTAGATCAAAGTGATTTCTACCGCAATACCGTGGCAAAACAAAACCGTTCACAAATGAATGTGACTTTCACCACTGGTAATGATGAACTCAATGCAAAATTTGTGGCAGAAGCGACCGCTTGTGGTTTGCAAGCGTTGAAAGGCCATAAAGTATTAGGTGGAATGCGTGCTTCTATCTATAACGCAATGCCGATTGAAGGCGTTCAAGCGTTAATTGCGTTTATGCAGAAATTTGAATCAGAAAATAAATAAAATATTCATACAAGGGGGGGATTTTCGATAGAAATTTGCAAATCTGAGAAAATTCACTTCTGTTTCTATAAAAATAATAAGAAGGTCATATGCAATTTATCAACATCGCCAATGAAGGCGTAAAATCTCTTTCTCCATACCAAGCTGGCAAGCCGATTGAAGAGCTTGAACGTGAATTAGGTATTTCGAATATTATTAAGCTTGCTTCAAATGAAAATCCGTTTGGATTCCCAGAAAGTGCAAAGCAAGCAATTATTAACCAACTCAACGATTTAACCCGTTACCCTGATGCCAATGGCTTTGAATTAAAAGCAACTATTGCGAAAAAATTTGGGATAGAGCCGAATCAAATCACTTTAGGAAATGGTTCAAACGATTTATTAGAATTATTTGCGCATACTTTTGCCAGCGAAAAAGATGAAATTATCTATTCGCAATATGCATTTATTGTTTATCCGCTTGTAACTAAAGCAATTAATGCGGTTGCTCGAGAAATCCCTGCAAAGAATTGGGGACACGATTTAGATGGATTCTTACAAGCTATTAACGATAAAACCAAATTAATCTATATCGCAAACCCAAATAACCCAACAGGAAATTTTTTAACAGAAACTGAAATAGACGCTTTTTTAGCAAAAGTGCCTGCGCATATTTTAGTGGTGCTTGATGAAGCTTATACAGAGTTTACCAAAGCCGATGAGCGAGTAGATTCATTTGGCTTAGCGCGTAAATATCCAAATCTTATTATTTCTCGTTCACTATCAAAGGCTTATGGTTTGGCAGGCTTGCGTATTGGTTATGCAGTTTCAAATTCTGAAGTGGCAGATCTATTAAACCGAGTACGTCAGCCATTTAACTGTAATGCACTTGCGTTAGCTTCAGCAATTGCAGTAATGAATGATGACGCTTTTGTTGAAAAAGTGGCGCAAAATAACCGCTTAGAAATGGCGCGTTACGAAACTTTCTGCCAAGCAAATGGCTTGGAATATATTCCATCAAAAGGCAATTTTATAACAATTGATTTTAAACGTCCTGCAGGTGCAATTTATGAAGCTTTACTGCGTGAAGGTGTGATTGTTCGCCCGATTGCCGGTTATGGTATGCCAAATCATCTTCGTGTCAGTATTGGATTGCCAGAAGAGAATGACCGTTTTTTTAAGGCACTTTTAAGAGTCTTATAACTGTTGTAGGGGCGTACTGCGTACGCCCACAATAATTAATAACGGGCGTACTGCGTACGCCCCTACATTTTTAAGAATATATGGAAAAAATAACACTTAATCCTATCGCTCATATTGAAGGCGAAATTAATTTACCGGGCTCGAAGAGTTTATCAAATCGAGCCTTACTATTAGCGGCACTTGCCAAAGGCACGACCAAAGTAACCAATTTATTGGACAGCGATGATATTCGCCATATGCTAAATGCTTTAAAAGCATTAGGTGTGAATTACCAACTTTCTGAAGATAAAACAGTTTGTGAAGTCGAAGGTATTGGCGGTGCATTTCAATGGCAAAATGGCTTATCGCTCTTTTTAGGTAATGCAGGTACAGCAATGCGCCCACTTGCTGCCGCGCTTTGCTTAAAAGGTAAAGAAGAAGCGGAAGTTATTCTTACGGGCGAACCACGTATGAAAGAGCGCCCGATTAAGCATTTAGTTGACGCATTACGCCAAGCGGGTGCTTCGGTACAATATCTTGAAAATGAAGGCTATCCGCCGATTGCGATCCGTAATACAGGGATTCAAGGTGGAAAAATCCAAATTGATGGCTCAATTTCATCCCAATTTTTAACGGCATTATTAATGTCTGCACCACTGAGTGAAGGTGATATGGAAATTGAAATTATCGGTGAGTTAGTTTCAAAACCGTATATTGATATTACCCTTGCAATGATGAAAGATTTTGGGGTGTCGGTAAGTCACGATAATTATCAAACCTTTATTGTAAAAGGTAATCAAAGTTATATTTCACCAAAGAAATATTTAGTGGAAGGTGATGCTTCATCTGCTTCTTACTTTTTAGCAGCGGGAGCAATCAAAGGCAAAGTTAAGGTAACAGGGATTGGTAAAAATTCAATTCAAGGTGACCGGTTGTTTGCGGATGTATTGGAGAAAATGGGGGCAAAAATCACTTGGGGCGATGATTTTATCCAAGCAGAGCAAGGTGAGCTAAAAGGCATTGATATGGATATGAACCATATCCCAGACGCAGCCATGACGATTGCCACCACCGCTTTATTTGCTGAAGGTGAAACGGTTATTCGTAATATTTACAACTGGCGAGTGAAAGAAACTGATCGTTTAAGTGCAATGGCGACGGAATTACGTAAGATTGGAGCAGAAGTTGAAGAAGGGCAAGATTTTATCCGAATCCAACCGCTTGCATTAGAACAATTCCAACATGCAGAAATTGAGACTTACAATGATCATCGTATGGCGATGTGTTTTGCATTGGTTGCTTTATCAAATACTCCAGTAACCATTCTTGATCCGAAATGTACGGCAAAAACCTTTCCAACCTTTTTTGCAGAGTTTGAGAAAATAAGTTCTAATTCTTAGATAAGTTAAGGCACGATGGTTAAAATCGTGCCTTTTATATATAAAAGTGAAAAATTTTCAAAAACTTTTCAAATTTGAGAAGTACTTCAAATTTTAAACAATTAGACTGTGATAGTATACTCACAACTTAACAATAGTTCACTCAACAACAAGGAGTTTATTATGTACAAACATATTTTAGTTGCAGTTGATCTCTCAGAAGAAAGTCTACTTTTACTTCGTAAAGGTGCGAATCTTGCAGCAAATAGCAATGCAAAACTTTCTATTATTCACGTTGATGTAAATTTTTCGGATCTCTACACTGGGTTGATTGATATTAATATGTCTTCTGTACAAGACTCTGTCTCAGAAGAAACAGTGAAAGCTTTAGATGATTTAGCAAATCGAATTGATTACCCAGTTACTGAGCGTCTAAACGGCAGTGGTGATTTTAGTCAAGTTTTAGAAGAAGCGGTAGAAAAATATCAAGTGGATCTATTGGTTACTGGTCATCACCAAGATTTTTGGAGCAAATTTATGTCTTCAACTCGCCAAGTGATGAATAATGTTTCCGTTGATATGTTAGTTGTGCCACTTGCGAGTGAATAATTTTTATCAGCAATTGTAAAATAGATTGATAACTAGACCGCTTGTATCACTTAGTTATGACGCTAGATGTGTATAAGCGGTCTATTTTTGAGATAAATTAAAAAATTATTTTAGCTTGATTAACAAAGTGTCTAAAAAATGTGTAAAATAGGTAGGTTTGCTGTTTAGCGGTCAATTTACACAATTTTTTATGTATTTTAGAGTAATTTAAATGAAAACGACTTCAGAAATTAGACAGTCCTTTTTAGACTTTTTTGCGTCAAAAGGACATACTGTTGTGCCAAGTAGTTCACTTGTGCCAGAAAATGATCCAACCTTGCTGTTTACGAATGCAGGGATGAACCAGTTTAAAGATGTATTCTTAGGCTTAGAAAAACGTCCTTATACACGTGCAACTACAGCTCAGCGTTGTGTTCGAGCAGGTGGTAAACATAATGACTTAGAGAACGTAGGCTATACGGCTCGTCACCACACATTCTTTGAAATGATGGGCAACTTTAGTTTTGGTGATTATTTTAAACAAGACGCGATTAAATTCGGTTGGGAATATTTAACATCACCACAATGGTTAGGCCTACCAAAAGAAAAATTATATGTAACCGTTTATGAAACGGATGACGAAGCATACGATATTTGGAATAAAGAAATTGGTGTTCCATCAGAGCATATTATTCGTATCGGTGATAACAAAGGCGCTCCTTATGCTTCAGATAACTTCTGGGCAATGGGTGATACAGGTCCTTGTGGTCCTTGTACAGAGATCTTCTACGATCACGGTGAACAACATTGGGGCGGCCTACCTGGTACGCCAGAAGAAGATGGCGACCGCTATATCGAAGTTTGGAATATTGTATTTATGCAATTCAACCGTCAAGCAGACGGTACAATGGAAAAATTACCAAAACCATCTGTAGATACTGGTATGGGTTTAGAGCGTATGACAGCGGTAATGCAACACGTTAACTCTAACTATGAAACAGATATTTTCCAAACTTTAATTAAAGCAGTTGCAGAATTATTAAATGTAACGGATTTAGACAATAAATCATTGCGTGTAATTGCAGACCACATTCGTGCGTGTTCATATTTAGTTGCTGATGGCGTTGTTCCATCAAATGAAGGTCGCGGATATGTGTTACGTCGTATTATTCGTCGTGCGGTGCGCCACGGTAATATTTTAGGTGCTAAAGAATCATTCTTCTATAAGCTTGTTTCTGTGTTAGCAAAAGCAATGGGCGGAGAAGCAGGTGAACTGATTACTCAAAAACAAGCTCATATTGAGAAAACGTTAAAAGCAGAAGAAGAGCAATTTGCACGTACGTTGGAGCGTGGTCTAGCATTATTAGAAGACGCTTTAGCAAAAGTAGAAGGTAATGAGTTGTCTGGTGAAATTGCATTTAAACTTTATGATACTTATGGTTTCCCATTAGACTTAACTGCAGATGTTTGTCGTGAACGTAATATGACAATTGACTCTGATGGTTTTGAGCGAGAAATGCAAGCACAACGTGCTCGTGCTCAAGCAAGTAGTAACTTTGGAACAGATTACAATAACGTAATTAAGGTTGAAGGTTCAACTCTATTTAAAGGTTATGAGACAACTGAAACAGAAGCAACAGTAGTAGCGCTATTTAGTAATGGTAAGCAAGTTGACTCAATTCAATCTGGTGAAAATGCCGTTGTAGTTTTAGATACAACAGCCTTTTACGGTGAGTCTGGTGGCCAAGTCGGTGATAGCGGTGTTATTTCATCAGAAGTTTGCAATTTTGAAGTAAAAGACACGCAAAAATATGGTCAAGTTTTCGGTCATATTGGTCAATTATCTTCTGGTTCACTTTCTGTTGGTGATAAGGTAAAAGCTGAAGTGGATACGATACGTCGTCACGCTATTACATTAAACCATAGCGCAACACACCTATTACACTCTGCGCTTCGTCAGGTTTTAGGTGATCACGTTGCTCAGAAAGGTTCATTAGTATCAGAAAACACACTAAGATTTGATTTTTCTCAACCTGAAGCTATTGCTAAGAGTGACTTAGAAGAAATTGAGCGTATTATCAACAATAAAATCCGTGAAAATATTGTTGTTCGTACCGAAGTTATGGATCTTGAATCTGCTAAGCAGAAAGGTGCAATGGCTCTGTTTGGCGAGAAATACGGCGATAAAGTTCGAGTTGTTGATATGACAGAATTTTCTATCGAACTTTGTGGTGGTACTCACGTTAAACAAACAGGTGAAATAGGCTTGTTTAAGTTTGTTTCTGAGGGGGCTGTGGCAGCTGGTATTCGTCGAGTTGAGGCTGTTACTGGTGAGAATGCGATTGCATTATTACACCAACAGCAACAGATGATAAATCAATGTGCAGATTTGCTTAAAGCTGATAGCGCTAGTCTGGTTGATAAAATTCAACAATTACAAGATAAAGCGAAAAAAGCCGAAAAAGAATTACAACAGCTTAAGGAAAAATTAGCTTCTCAAGCTGGTGGTGAGTTAGCAAAACAAGCACAGCAAATTAATGGTGTAAATGTTGTTGTTCAGCACCTAGAAAATGTAGATGTAAAAGCACTCAGAACTATGGTTGATGATTTAAAAAATCAGCTAGGTTCAGCAGTAATTGCTTTTGCCGTGGAGTCAGATAATAAAGTCAATTTGATAGTCGGAGTAACAAAAGACTTAACAACAAAAGCTAATGCAGGTGAGCTTGTTGGCTTAATGGCTCAAGAAGTTGGTGGTAAAGGCGGTGGTCGTCCGGATATGGCAATGGCCGGTGGTTCGCAGCCACAAAATATTGCAAAAGCTTTAGATGTTGCAATGAATTGGATTCAAGCAAAACTTTAATATAAAAGCAAGGTGAAAAGGAAAGTAGTATTCATCTTGCTTATAAAAACCTTAAAAGGAGATAGTGATGCTTATTCTTACGCGTAAAATTGGTGAAAGTTTACTGATCGGAGATGATGTTGAGATCACTGTACTAAGTATTCGTGGCAGTCAAGTTAAATTAGGTGTTAAAGCACCGAAAGAAATTGCTGTCCATCGCGAAGAAATCTATCAAAGAATTAAAGCTCTCGCAGAAGATGCACAGCCAGAGTAAGAGTTTATTAATCCATAGTTTATTAATTTAAGTAAATGTGAATTATATCGATGAAATGAATGTGTATGATTGTTGTAACTTTTTTACTGTGATAGTAAGTAGTATGATTCCTTGGTTGTTAACCTTAGAGTTGTTGTATGCGACAAGTAAAATTAACTTGTTGTAAGTATTAAAAGATTTCCACCACCAAAGGAAATAGTAGTAAGTTAGTAGTTATCATAGTCTCAATTTTATAGAGTAAACCTATAAGGTTGTAGTTGAATCTGTGAAATATTACTTTGTGTAATTTGTAAATTATTTAATAAATTAGACCGCTTGCATTGTTAACTAACAAAGTAAGCGGTTTCCCTTTATCACGTTTTTATAAGGATTTTCAATGAAAGTTATCATTCCTGTAGCTGGACTCGGAACTCGTATGCTACCTGCAACAAAAGCAATTCCAAAAGAGATGCTGACGATTGCAGATAAACCATTAATTCAATATATTGTAAATGAATGTGTTTCGGCAGGAATTAAAGATATTGTACTGGTGACACACTCTTCAAAAAATGCCATCGAAAACCATTTTGATACGTCATTTGAATTAGAAACAATGCTTGAAAAACGAGTAAAACGCCAACTTCTAGATGAAGTGCGTTCAATTGTTCCAAAAGATGTAACCATTATGCACGTACGCCAAGGTCAAGCAAAAGGTTTGGGACACGCAGTATTATGTGGGCGAGCTGTAGTCGGTAATGAACCATTTGCAGTGGTATTACCAGATGTTTTATTAGCTGGTTTTACAGCAGACCAAAAAACTGAAAACTTATCAGCTATGATTGCTCGTTTTGAAGAAACAGGTAGCAGTCAAATTATGGTGGCGCCAGTAGCTAAAGAAGATGTAAGTAATTACGGTGTTGTAGATTGCCAAGGAGCAGATTTACAACCAGCTTCGACTGTAAAAATTGTGAGTATTGTTGAAAAACCATCAGTTGAAGATGCACCTTCAAATTTTGCTGTAGTTGGTCGTTATGTATTCTCTGCAGAAATTTGGGATTTATTAGCAAAAACACCTATTGGGGTTGGTGATGAAATTCAGTTAACCGATGCTATTGATATGTTGATTGAGCAACAAGATGTTGAAGCGTTCCATATGACCGGCAAGACTTTTGACTGTGGTGATAAGCTAGGCTATATGGAAGCATTTGTTGAATATAGTTTAAATCACGATAAATTTGGCAATGAATTTAAAGACTATTTAAAGAAACTTGCTAAATCACTTTAAAATATAAGTCTATAAGTGGGCAAGAGTTGCCCACAGTTATTAATTTTATAAGCTAACGAAGAAAATGAATCTGAGAAAAGTCATACAAGCGATTGGTATTGGATTATTTTGTGCAGGTTTAATACTGTATGTTGCTCCTATTGTTAATAACTCTGATAAAGGATTATTTTCAAATAACCGAGTGGCTAGCTATCACGAAGCTGTCAAAATAGCCTCTCCCGCTGTTGTCAATGTTTATAATCAATCCTTTGAGAATAATCGAAGTACAGAGAACACAAACTTAACCGTTAATGGTTTAGGCTCTGGTGTGATTATGACACCTGATGGTTATATTTTGACGAATAGGCACGTTATCCAAAATGCAGACCAGATTCTAGTTGCATTACAAAATGGTTCTATTTTTAGTGCAATTCTAGTTGGCTCTGATGGTGTTACTGATTTAGCTGTGCTAAAAATTCAAGCTACGAATTTACCAACTATTCCTCAAAACGCAAAAAGAGCTGTTTTAGTTGGGGATGTTGCTTTAGCAATTGGTAATCCTCTTAATCTTGGACAGAGTATTACCCAAGGTATTGTTAGTGCTACTGGTCGAAATGCGCTGTCAGAGACTGGTCGGCAAAATTTTATTCAGACAGATGCGTCTATCAATAAAGGCAATTCTGGTGGAGCATTAGTTAATTCCGTTGGAGAGTTGATAGGTATTAGTACCTTAACTATTGGTAAAAATAGTGATGAATTTGCTGAAGGGTTAAATTTTGCGATCCCAATAGATCTTGCCAATAAAGTAATGAATAAAATCATCCGAGATGGCCGAGTTATCCGCGGCTATTTTGGGGTGAATAGTGATCTATTTTATTCGGCTAAGCAGTTAGGAGCAGGAGATAAAGGTGTACTAATCACTGGTGTTGCTCCAAATGGTCCTGCTGAAAAGGCTGGGATAATTGCGGGCGACTTGGTGTTAAAAGTCGATAATATTGAAGCTGAAAATCCAAAACAAATGATGGAGATAATTGCTGATATGAGACCGACAAGTAAAGTTAAAGTTCTGATTTCTCGTCAAGGAAAGGAATTAGAAGTTGAAGTTGTTATTGGTGAATTTCCAGATACTTCGAGAGAGTAGTAGATGAACAAAAAAATTGTTATTACAGTAGATGGGCCAAGTGGTGCGGGAAAAGGTACTTTATGTCACGCATTGGCCGCAAAGCTAGGTTATGAATTTCTAGATTCAGGTGCGATTTATCGCATTTTGGCATTAGCTGCACTGAAAAAGGGAATTGATTTTGCTGATGAAGATAAATTAGCAGAGTTAGGTCTAAATTTAGATGTTAAATTTGTTCCAGAAAATGGCGAGATCAACGTGATTTTAGACAATGAAAACGTTGGTGATAAAATTCGTACTGCAGAAGCAGGACAAAATGCGTCAAAAATTGCTGTTTATCCGAAAGTTCGAGAAGCATTACTACAACGCCAGAGAGATTTTAGTACTGATTTAGGATTGATCGCTGATGGACGCGATATGGGAACAATAGTGTTTCCAAATGCTCAAATTAAGTTCTTTTTAGATGCAAGTGCGGAAGAACGTACAAAAAGACGCGTAAAACAGTTGCAAGAAAAAGGATTTAATGCTAACTTTGACGAGATTTTAGCCGAGATAAAAGAGCGCGATTTTCGTGATAGAAATCGACCGGTTGCACCGTTAGTTCCTGCTAACGATGCGATGCTTTTAGATTCGACTAATCTATCAATTGAAGAAGTGATTAAACAAGCGTTAGATCACATTTCAAAAACACTTTAAATTTTCACATACTTAACAAAGGATTGTTAGGTTTTTATTATCAACCCCATTTAGATGGATGCTAGGTGGACGTTTTATTTTATTAAAGAAGATTAAATTATGACTGAATCTTTTGCTCAACTATTTGAAGAATCACTAAAAGGTCAAGAAACCCGTTTAGGTTCAATTGTTAAAGGTACTGTGGTTAAAATCCAAAAAGGCCTTGTATTCGTAGATGCTGGCTTAAAATCAGAATCTGCAATCCCTGCTGAAGAGTTTTTCAACGTTCAAGGCGAATTAGAAGTTCAAGTTGGCGACGTTGTTGATGTAGCTCTTGATGCTGTAGAAGACGGTTTCGGTGAGACTAAACTTTCTCGTGAAAAAGCTAAACGTAACGAGTCTTGGACTGCGTTAGAGAAAGCTTTCGAAGAACAAGCAACGGTTGTTGGTTTAGTAAACGGTAAAGTTAAAGGTGGCTTCACTGTTGAGTTAAACGGTGTTCGTGCATTCTTACCAGGTTCATTAGTTGATACACGTCCAGTACGTGATTCATTAAACCTTGAAGGTCAAACTTTAGAGTTTAAAGTAATCAAACTAGACCAAAAACGTAACAACGTAGTTGTTTCACGTCGTGCTGTTATCGAATCTACAAGCTCACAAGATCGCGAAGAAGTATTAGCGAACTTAGTTGAAGGTTCTGAAGTTAAAGGTACTGTGAAAAACTTAACTGAATACGGTGCATTCGTTGATTTAGGCGGTGTAGACGGTTTATTACATATCACAGATATGGCTTGGAAACGTGTTAAACACCCAAGTGAAGTTGTGAATGTAGGTGATGAAGTTACTGTTAAAGTATTAAAATTTGACCGTGAGAAAACTCGTGTATCTTTAGGCTTAAAACAATTAGGTCAAGATCCATGGGCTGCAATCGCACAAAATCACCCAGTTAATAGCAAATTATCAGGTAAAGTTACTAACTTAACAGACTACGGCTGCTTCGTTGAGATTTTAGACGGTGTTGAAGGTTTAGTTCACGTTTCAGAAATGGATTGGACTAACAAAAACATTCACCCATCTAAAGTTGTTAACGTTGGTGATGTTGTTGAAGTTATGGTACTTGAAGTTGATGAAGAACGTCGTCGTATCTCATTAGGTTTAAAACAATGTAAAGCAAACCCATGGGAACACTTCGCAGAAACTCACAACAAAAACGATAAAGTAAGCGGTAAAATCAAATCAATCACTGATTTCGGTATCTTCATCGGTTTAGAAGGTGGTATTGACGGTTTAGTTCACTTATCAGACATTTCTTGGAATGTTGCTGGTGAAGAAGCAGTTCGTAACTACAAAAAAGGCGACGAAGTAGAAGCAGTTGTATTACAAGTTGATGCAGTTAAAGAGCGTATCTCTTTAGGTATCAAACAATTAGATTCTGATCCGTTCACAAACTTCGTAGAAAGCACTAAAAAAGGCGCAATCGTAACTGGTAAAGCAGTAGAAGTTGACGCTAAAGGTGTTAAAGTTGAGTTAGAAGGTGGCGTGGAAGCGTTCATCCGTGCTAACGAAGCAACAGCTGACCGCGTAGAAGATATCACAACAGTTATCTCTGTTGGCGATGCAATCGAAGCGAAATACACAGGTGTTGATCGTAAAGCTCGTATCGTAAACTTATCTGTTCGCGCGAAAAATGAAGCTGAAGAATCAGCTGCAATCGCTCAAGTGAACAAACAAGAAGTTGAAATGCCAAACGCAATGGCAGCAGCTTTCCAAGCAGCTAAAGGTGAGTAATTAACTCCTTTTAACTTAAAGCGGATATGTGGAAGCATATCCGCTTCAATCAATATTAAGGAAAACGTATGACTAAATCAGAACTAATCGAAAATTTAGCATTGAAAAATCCTTCTCTACAATTAAAAGCTGTTGAAGACGGTGTAAAGGCAGTTCTTGAGCAGATGATGTGCTCGCTTGAAAAAGGTGAACGCATTGAAGTTAGAGGGTTTGGCAGTTTTTCTCTACATTATCGCCAACCTAGAGTTGGACGCAATCCTAAAACAGGTGAGAGTGTTACTCTTACAGCAAAATATGTTCCCCATTTCAAAGCAGGCAAAGACTTAAAAGAACGAGTAAATATTGCCTGATAGCAAAAATAATCCGTAGAGATTATTAATTATATAATGTAATAATTGGAGAAATTACAATGAAGTATATTTTTGGACTTATTATCATTCTTGCGATTGGTATTGTTGCAGTTACTATAGGTGCAAATAACGATCAGCTTATTACATTTAACTATCTTGTTGCGAAAAGCGAATTACGCTTATCTACTCTCGTTGCTGTTCTATTTGGCTTCGGATTGATTCTTGGTTGGTTAATCACCGCATTTTTCTATCTTAAAGTTAAAGTGCAAAATATTGCGTTAAACCGTAAAGTAAAACAACAAGCAAAACAAATTAGCGAATTATCACTACCAAAGGCTGAGTAATTAATGCTTGAATTACTGTTCCTTTTATTACCCATTGCAGCATTATATGGTTGGTATATGGGGCAGCGTAGTGCAAAAAAGGATCAAGAAACCCTAAATAATAAATTTTCCCGTGAGTATGTCACGGGATTGAATTTCCTTTTGTCTAATCAACAAGAAAAGGCTGTTGACCTTTTTCTTTCTATGCTCCAAAAGCAAGAATCTGAAAACCAAATTTCGGTAGAATCACAATTTGAAGCAGAACTAACCTTAGGTAATCTATTCCGTTCCCGTGGTGAAGTTGATCGTGCTTTACGTATCCATCAAGGCTTAGAAAATAGCCCAAATTATTCTTTTGAACAAAAATTATTAGCAAAGCAACAGCTTGCTAAAGATTTTATGGCTGCTGGTTTCTATGATAGAGCAGAAAACTACTATATTACTTTACTTGATGAACCAGAGTTCGCCGTCAACTCATTGTCACAATTAACAGTTATTTATCAGAAAACAAAAGAGTGGAAAAAAGCAATTAATGTAACTGAAAAGTTACTAAGAATTGCACCTCAAACGGAAAGAGTGCCTCTTTCTCACTATTATTGTGAATATGCTCAAACTATAAATGAAGATGAAAAGTCGTTTTTATCTTGTTTACTAAAAGCTTTAGAATACCATCCAAATTGTGCTAGAGCCGCTATAATGTTTGGTGATTATTATCTAAATAAAGGTAAGTATCCTGAAGCAATTCAATATTACCAACGAGTGCTATCTCAAGCTCCTGATTATGTCAGTGAAGTTTTAGAGAAACTGAAAACATCCTACTCAGAATTAGACGACTTGACTAATTTTGAATTGTTTTTAGTTAAAGCTAATCAAATTAAACACAATAGTAGTGTTGACTTAGCTCTTGCTGAATTTATAGAACAAAAGGATGGGGTTGAAGCTGCTCAATCTAGTCTATATCAACAAGTTAGTCAGTACCCAAATATGATAACTTTCCATCGTTTTATTTATTACCAAATAAATGAAGCGGAAGACGGGCGAGGTAGAGATAGTTTAGTGCTATTACATAAAATGGTTGGTGATCGTATTCAAAAAGGATTTCAATATCGATGTTTGAATTGCGGTTATCAAAGTTATCGATTAACGTGGTATTGTCCATCTTGTCGTCACTGGGAAAGCATTAAGCCTATTCAAAGTTTAGCTGAAATTATTTAACAGAGAGGTTCTAAAATGAATAATAAAATTATTGTTGCACTCGATTATGAGACAGAAAAAGAAGCATTGAATTTTGTTGATCAAGTTGATCCTTCTCTTTGTCGCTTAAAGGTTGGCAAAGAGATGTTTACCACCTTAGGAACTAATTTTGTTAAACAGCTCCAAGAGCGTAAATTTGATGTGTTCTTAGATTTAAAATATCACGATATTCCAAATACTGTAGCGAGAGCAGTTCGTTCTGCCGCCGATTTAGGTGTATGGATGGTTGATTTACACGCTTCAGGTGGATTAAGAATGATGGAAACTGCGAAGCAAATTTTAGAACCTTATGGTAAAGACGCGCCATTATTAATCGGGGTAACTGTTCTTACTAGTATGGAAGATTTAGATTTACTTCAAATTGGCATTAATGCTTCACCAATGGAACAAGTAATTCGCTTAGCGCACCTTTGCCAGCGTGCAGGCTTAGATGGTGTGGTTTGTTCTCCGCAAGAAGTTGAAGTGTTACGCACGCATTGTGGTAAGGATTTCAAATTAATTACTCCAGGTATTCGTCCTGAAGGTAGCGATGTTGGCGATCAACGCCGAGTTATGACACCGCGTCAAGCTATCTATACGGGTTCAGATTATTTAGTAATTGGTCGTCCAATTACTCAGGCCCAAGACCCTCTTGCTGTATTGAAATCAATTAATCAATCTATCGCTTAACAAGCGGTATAATTTTAGGAAAGTTTTACAAATGACATTAGTTTATTCCACGGAAGTTGGAAGAATCACTCAAGAAAAACCAAAGGCAGAGCGTCCAAAAGGCGATGGCATTGTTCGCATTCAACGTCAGACAAGCGGAAGAAAAGGCAAGGGCGTTTGTGTTATTACAGGTGTTGATTTAGATGATAGAGGATTAGTTGCTTTGGCTTCTGAATTAAAACGTAAAAGTGGTTGTGGTGGCTCGGTTAAAGATGGAGTTATTGAGATTCAAGGCGATAACCGAGATCAGCTAAAGCAAATGCTTGAACAGAAAGGTTTTACAGTTAAACTTTCTGGTGGTTAAAAAAATCCCTGTTAGGTCATCCATTACCTAACAGGGATTTTGTTTCAAAGAGATTATTCAAATAACGCTTTGTGTAAATTGCGGATTACATCGTCTGCTTCAGCATTTTGCACTAGAGTACATACGTTATTTGTGCTTGCACCATAACTAATTAAGCGAACGTTATATGGCGATAATGTATCAAATAACTGTTTTGCAATACCTGATTGTGTATGTAAATTATTACCGATAATTGCAACTAATGCTAAGTCACTAGTCACTTGCACGTGGCAATATTGACGTAACTCATCAAGTAGCTCTTGAGAAAGCATATCTGCGCCAGACGATGCAGAACCTGTTTTATCTAATGTTAATGCTACACTTACTTCAGAAGTTGTGATTACATCTACAGAAATTTTATGTTTTGCTAAGATATTAAATACGTTTGCCAAGAAACCTTGTGCGTGTAACATGCTTAAGCTTGAAAGTGTTACTAAAATTTGATTACGACGTAACGCTAAAGCACGGAATGTTGGACGTGGCTGTGGATCACGAGTAACCCAAGTACCACCTTGTTCTGGTGCTTTACTTGAACCAACATAAACAGGGATATTGCTACGTACCGCAGGTAATAGTGTTGCAGGGTGTAATACTTTTGCTCCAAATGTTGCCATTTCAGCTGCTTCATTAAAACTCATTGTATCAATTCGTTGTGCTTGTGGTACAACGCGCGGATCTGTTGTATAGATTCCAGGAACATCTGTCCAAATTAATACATCATTTGCATTTAAAACCTCTGCTAAAAGAGCAGCAGAGTAGTCACTACCACCACGACCTAATGTTGTTGTTTTGCCTTCATCATCGCGACCAATAAAACCTTGCGTAATAACAATTTTACCTTCAGCAATTAATGGTTTAATTACAGCGTCTGACTGAGCTTGAGTTTTTTCATCATTTGGCGCAGCTTTACCATAGTGGTTATTAGTTGCGACAACATCGCGCACATCAACCCAAACAGCTGGGAAATTTCTTTCATTTAGAAGCTGAGTGAAAATCTTAGTAGACATCATTTCACCGTGACAGATTAATTCATCGGTTAATGCTAATGATGTTGCTAAACTTGCTGATTCAGCTAATGCTGCAACGTGTTCTAATAATTGATCAATTGCTTTAGAAACAGCTTCTGGATGTTGTAATTTTTCGATGATGTTATATTGAATTGTTTTAACTGCTTCTAAAATTTCTTCACGGCGAGCTAAATCACAGCCATTCGCTAATTCAACAAGATAGTTAGTAACACCCGCAGAAGCAGAGAGTACAACTACCTTAGTATTAGGATCTGCAACGACGATATTTGCAGAAGACGTCATTGCTTCAAAATTAGCAACGCTAGTACCACCAAATTTTGCAACAGAAAGATGTGCCATAATAAAAAATTCCTATATAAATTGTGTTGTAATGCAAAATGGTGAGGTAGAAATGTAGATTAGAAATTTTGAGTAGCACGTTTGAATGGTTACTTAGAGCACTCCATTTAAAACAGGTGTTTTAAACGACAGCTGATAGGATTCAACCTGACTCAGCCGATGATCATTCCTTTCTAGTGAATTCACACCTCGGCGAGTATTCCCATCACTTATCCTCAAACGGTCTAGTTCCCTAAGATAAGTTGCCTGAACCCCGCGCCTCTCTTTATTTAAACTCTTGAAAATTGAGCTTAAAAATAACTAATAGTGACTATTAATTAATGTAATTAGCTTACCTTAACTTACAAAAGGGTGCAACAAATATATCTGATATTAATTCATCAATTAAATTATTTGGTTATCAATCCAACAATTTGATTTTTGAATAAGTTAAAATTGACTCGCAATCGTT
Organism: Pasteurellaceae bacterium LFhippo2; assembly: GCA_029852775.1. Taxonomy (GTDB): domain Bacteria; phylum Pseudomonadota; class Gammaproteobacteria; order Enterobacterales; family Pasteurellaceae. The sequence continues at coordinate 48,408 of LEKJ01000061.1, read as the reverse complement.
TACGCAATACAATGCGCTCCCGCATATTTTAAATCTACAAGCGGTAGATTCTCCCTTCTTTTTTGCAAATATCAACATACAAAGGAACGCTATATGAAACGATCTCTCTCCATTGAATTTTCCCGTGTTACTGAAGCGGCTGCATTAGCCGCTTTTGCTTGGTTAGGACGTGGTAATAAAAATCAAGCAGATGACGCCGCAGTAAAAGCGATGCGGTTATTGTTGAATGAAATGGAAATTCGTGGTGAAGTTGTTATCGGCGAAGGTGAAATTGATGAAGCTCCTATGCTCTATATTGGCGAAAAAATTGGTTTATCTCGCCCAGAGGATGAAGAAGTAGCCATTGCTGTTGATCCAATTGATGGTACTCGAATGACGGCAATGGGGCAAGCAAATGCGCTTTCTGTATTAGCAGCTGGTGGTAAAAATACCTTTTTAAGAGCGCCTGATATGTATATGGAAAAAATAGTCGTTGGTGATGAAGCAAAAGGAATGATTGACTTAAATTTATCGATTGAAGCTAACTTACGTCGTGTAGCGTCCAAAAAAGGTAAATTACTTTCACAGATGACCGTAGCGGTCTTAGCAAAACCACGTCACAACAAAATTATTGCGGAAATGCAAGATTTAGGTGTGCGAGTAATGGCAATTCCAGATGGCGATGTTGCTGCTGCTGTACAATGTTGTTTACCAGAAGCAGAGTTGGATATGATGTATGGCATTGGTGGCGCACCTGAAGGCGTCGTTGCAGCCGCAGCTGTACGCGCTTTAGGGGGAGATATGCAAGCGCGTTTAATTCCGCGTAACCAAGTAAAAGGAAATAGTTTAGAAAATTTCGCTTACGCAGAAAAAGAAATTTCACGTTGTGAAGCCTTAGGTGTTCCTATTAATGAAGTTTTAAAATTGGAAGAGCTGGTTCGTGATGATAATCTTGTATTTTCCGCAACAGGCATTACGAATGGTGACTTATTAAAAGGGATTCATCGTAAAGGAAACCTTGCTACAACAGAAACACTTTTAATTCGTGGTCGTTCACGTACTATTCGTAAAATTCAATCTTCACATTATTTAGATCGTAAGGAAGCTGATTTGCATAGATTGATTAATGCATAAGAGATTAAAAAATTATCACTCAAACCTATTTAGTTGAGAAAAGTCAAAAAAGCGCTTGCAATCTTTTTTTAGTTCTCTATAATGCACCACATCAGACGCGGGGTGGAGCAGCTTGGTAGCTCGTCGGGCTCATAACCCGAAGGCCGTCGGTTCAAATCCGGCCCCCGCAACCAGTTTTAAGGCTCATTGTTCGATAGGACAATGAGTTTTGTTCTATATAGGTTTTTGAATTATTTTAATATTTGAAAAAATTTATATAAAACAGACCGCTTGAAGCCCCATAACTGTGTTTGGGGCTTTTTTGTGGGTTAATTTCTGTTATGGAAATTAACATAGTCAGCTTTGTTGTTTTTTAAGAGGGCTTTTAAGCTCTTTTTTTATACCTGTCGAATGGAGGATTCTTTGGCAACGTTAGAACAAAAATTACAAGATCTTGTAGGCGATACCATTGACGCAATGGGATTCGAACTTGTTGGTATTGAATGCCAACGCGCAGGTCGCTTTTTAACGGTTCGTCTTTATATTGATAAGGATGGCGGGGTAACAATCGATGATTGTAGTGATGTAAGCCGTCAAGTCAGTGCGATTTTTGATGTGGAAGATCCGATTACAGATAAATATAACTTAGAGGTATCGTCTCCAGGTTTAGATCGTCCACTTTTCACTCTTGCACACTATGAACGTTTTATCGGTCGTGAAGTAGTAATTCATTTACGTATTCCGATGTTAGACCGCCGTAAATGGCAAGGTGAATTAGAGAGTGTTGAAGGCGACTTAATCACATTAAAAGTAGATGGCAATGCCCAGAGCTTTGCATTCGGCAACATCCAAAAAGCAAATTTAATCCCCGTATTTAATTTCTAAGGAAATAAGATTCAAATGAGTAAAGAGATTTTATTAGCCGCTGAAGCGGTATCAAATGAGAAGTTATTACCAAAAGACGCGATTTTTGAAGCGTTAGAAACAGCTCTTGCAATTTCAACTAAAAAGAAAGCAGCTGCTGAACGTGAAGATCGTAAAACTGGTTACGGCATTGACATTGATGTACGTGTTGTTATTGATCGTAAAACTGGTGACTTCACAACATTTCGTCGTTGGTTAGTTGTAGAACACGTACATAATCAAACACGTGAGATTAGCTTAGAAGCGGCACAATACGAAGATCCAAGTTTAAATCTTGGTGATTTCGTTGAAGATGAAATTCAATCAATCGCTTTCGACCGTATTACAATGCAAACTGCTCGTCAAGTGATTACAACTAAAATTCGTGAAGCAGAGCGTAATAAAGTTGTTGAGCAGTTCCGTTCACAATTAGGCACAATCATCACAGCAACAGTTAAAAAAGTAAGCCGTGATCAAATTATCTTAGATTTAGGTAACCAAGCAGAAGCGGTAATTGTTCGCGAAGATATGTTACCACGCGAAAACTTCCGTCCAGGCGACCGTGTACGTGGTGTTTTATATGACATCAAACCTGAATCAAAAGGCCCGCAGTTATTCGTAACTCGTGCAAAACCGATTATGATTCAAGAGTTATTCAAACTTGAAGTACCAGAAATTGGCGAAGATGTGATCGAAATTAAAGGTGCATCGCGTGATCCAGGTTCTCGTGCGAAAATCGCAGTGAAAAGCCACGATAAACGCATTGACCCAGTGGGCGCTTGTGTTGGTATGCGTGGTGCGCGTGTTCAAGCTATCACAAACGAATTAGGCGGTGAACGTGTAGATATCGTTCTTTGGGACGACAACCCTGCACAATTCGTGATTAACGCAATGGCACCAGCGGATGTTAGCTCAATCGTTGTAGATGATGATAACCACTCTATGGATATCGCTGTTGAACCAACAGCATTAGCACAAGCTATCGGCCGTAATGGTCAAAACGTACGTTTAGCAACTCAATTAACAGGTTGGACATTAAACGTAATGACAGTTTCTGAGTTAGAGAAGAAAGAACAAGAAGCGGACGGTAAAGTAATCAATTTATTAACACAAGCGCTAGAAATTGATGAAGAATTTGCACAAGTACTTATCGAAGAAGGTTTCACTTCATTAGAAGCGGTAGCTTATGTGCCAGTTGATGCATTAACAGCAATCGATGGCTTAGAAGATGAAGATCTTGTGGAAGAGTTACAAGCTCGTGCGAAAAATGCATTAACAAAACAGGCTTTAGCGGAAGAAGAAGCATTAGCGGCAGCACAAATTGAAGATAAATTATTAAATCTTGAAGGTATGGAACGCCACATTGCATTTAAATTAGCTGAAAAACAGATCACAACTCTTGAAGAATTAGCAGAGCAAGGTGTTGATGATTTAGCAGATATCGAAGAATTATCTGCAGAGAAAGCGGGCGAATTAATTATGGCTGCGCGTCAAATCTGTTGGTTCAGCTAAGAAAGAGGATTAAATAATGTCAGAAGAGAAAAAAACACTTTCCTTAGGTGGAGCGCGTAAAACGCAAAAAGTTAATGCGACAACAACAGGCGGTAAAGTTAAAGCTGTTGAAGTTAAAGAGAAAAAAGCGAAAATTGACGCAAATGCGTTAAAAGCACAAGCAGAGGCAAAGGCAGCTAAAGAAGCTAAAGCAAAAGCTGAAAAGGCTGCTGCAGAGAAAGCTGCGAAAGAAAAAGCTGCAGCTGAAGCAAAGGCTGCAGAAGAAGCAACAAAAGCGGAAGAGGCTAAAAAATTAGCAGCGCAACCGCCTGTAATGCCAAATAAATCTGCTCAACCTAAAACAGAACCAAAATCAACACAACCAAAGGTTGAAAAAGTAGTGGACGCAGAAAAAGAAGCAAAACGTAAAGAAGAAGCAGAATTACGTCGTAAACAAGAAGAGCTTGCAGCTCAAAAAGCTGAAATGGAAGCAAAACGTGCAGCAGAAAATGCACGTCGTTTAGCGGAAATTGCACGTGAAGAAGCGGGAGAAACGAATAACGAAGAGTTTGAAGATACTCGTTTTACTTCAACTTATGCTCGTGAAGCAGATCGTGATAATGACCGCCGTAGTGAAGGCAACCGTGGTCGTGGTAAACCAGCTGTCGCGAAAGCGAAGAAAGGTGGCCGTGAAGACGATAAAAATGAACGTAGTGCAGATCGTCGTAACCAAAAAGATTTAAAAGGTAAAGGTAAAAATGCTAAGAAAAACAGTGCATTACAACAAGCCTTTACTAAACCAGTTCAAGCTGTAAAAACGGATGTTGTGATTGGTGAAACCATTACTGTTGCAGAATTAGCTAACAAAATGGCAATCAAAGCAACTGAAATCATCAAAACAATGATGAAAATGGGCGAAATGGTAACGATTAACCAAGTGATCGACCAAGAAACCGCACAATTAGTAGCAGAAGAGCTAGGCCACAAAGTTATCTTACGTAAAGAGAACGAATTAGAAGAGTCAGTATTAGGCGACCGTGACACAAACGCAGAGAAAGTAACTCGTGCACCAGTTGTAACGATTATGGGGCACGTTGACCACGGTAAAACGTCACTTCTTGACTATATTCGTAAAGCAAAAGTTGCAGCGGGCGAAGCAGGTGGTATTACTCAGCATATCGGTGCTTACCACGTTGAAACTGATGACGGTAAGATGATTACCTTCTTAGATACTCCGGGACACGCGGCGTTTACATCTATGCGTGCTCGTGGTGCGAAAGCAACAGATATCGTTGTTCTTGTTGTTGCAGCGGACGATGGTGTGATGCCACAAACAATCGAAGCGATTCAACACGCCCGTGCTGCAAATGCACCAATCGTTGTTGCAGTGAACAAAATCGATAAACCAGAAGCAAACCCAGACCGTGTAGAACAAGAACTTCTGCAATATGAAGTAGTTTCTGAAAAATTCGGTGGTGATGTGTTATTCGTACCAGTTTCTGCGAAGAAAGGTATGGGTATTGATGACTTATTAGAAGCGATTATTCTTCAATCTGACGTACTTGAATTAACGGCAGTTAAAGACGGTATGGCAAGCGGTGTTGTAATCGAATCTTACTTAGATAAAGGCCGTGGTCCAGTTGCAACAATCCTTGTTCAATCAGGTACTTTAAACAAAGGCGATATCGTTCTTTGTGGTTTCGAATACGGTCGTGTACGTGCGATGCGTGATGAAAATGGTAAAGAGATTGAATCAGCAGGCCCATCAATTCCAGTTGAGGTATTAGGTCTTTCAGGTGTACCTTCAGCGGGTGATGAAGCAACAGTAGTACGTGACGAGAAAAAAGCACGTGAAGTTGCGTTATACCGTCAAGGTAAATTCCGTGATGTGAAACTTGCGCGTCAGCAAAAAGCGAAACTTGAAAATATGTTTAGCAATATGGCGGAAGGCGATGTTGCAGAGCTTAACGTTATTGTTAAAGCAGACGTACAAGGTTCTGTAGAAGCGATTGTTCAATCATTACAAGAGCTTTCAACTGCTGAAGTTAAAGTGAAAGTGGTTGGTTCTGGTGTAGGTGGTATTACTGAAACAGACGCAACCTTAGCTGCGGCGTCTAACGCTATCGTATTAGGCTTTAACGTGCGTGCAGATGCAACGGCGCGTCGTGTTATCGAAGCTGAAAACATCGACTTACGTTACTACTCAATTATTTATGAACTATTAAATGAAATTAAAGCTGCGATGAGCGGTATGTTACAACCTGAGTTCAAACAAGAAATCATTGGTTTAGCTCAAGTACGTGATGTATTCCGTCATCCGAAATTCGGTGCAATCGCTGGTTGTATGGTAACGGAAGGTATCGTTAAACGTAATAACCCAATCCGTGTATTACGTGATAACGTGGTAATCTTTGAAGGTGAATTAGAATCTCTACGCCGTTTCAAAGATGACGTATCTGAAGTTCGTAACGGTATGGAATGTGGTATCGGCGTTAAGAACTATAACGATGTTAAAGTTGGCGACCAAATCGAAGTATTTGAAATCATTGAGATTAAGCGTAGTATTTAATCCATAACAAGCGGTCTAAATTGGCTAATTTTTTGCAAAATTCAGCCGCTTCTGTAGGGACAGGCTTTATGCCTGTCCTGTTGCATTTCTAATGCTTGTCTATTTGGACAGGGATAAACCCTGTCCCTACGAATTGTTTATAAAATAATTTTCGAAGAAAAGGATAAAACATGTCCAGAGAATTTAAACGTAGCGATCGTGTAGCACAAGAGCTACAAAAAGAGATCGCCATTATTTTACAACGTGAAGTTAAAGATCCACGTATCGGTATGGTAACTGTATCAGATGTTGAACTTAGCCGTGATTTAGCTTATGCAAAAGTATTCGTAACTTTCTTATTTGATAGTGATGAAAGTGCGGTAGAACGTGGCTTAGAAGGTTTAAATAAGGCTTCTGGTTATATCCGTACCCTAGTTGGCAAAGCGATGCGTTTACGTATTGTGCCAGAATTAAAATTCCTATATGACCAATCATTAGTTGAAGGTATGCGTATGTCTAACCTTGTAACTAACGTGATTCGTCAAGATGAAGCAAAACACGTTGAGGAAGAGTAGTCGTGGGAAGAAGACCGCGTAAAAAAGGACGCGATATTCACGGTGTATTTCTGTTAGATAAAGCGCAAGGCTTAAGTTCTAACGATATTATGCAAAAGGTAAAGCGTCTATTTAATGCGAATAAAGCAGGACATACAGGTGCGCTAGATCCTTTAGCAACCGGTATGCTACCAATTTGCTTAGGTGAAGCGACCAAATTCTCTCAATTCTTACTTGATTCAGATAAACGCTATCGTGTTATTGCAAAATTAGGCGAACGTACTGATACTTCAGACGCTGATGGCCAAGTGGTTCAAACCCGTGAAGTGACAGTGACTGAACAGGATATTTTAGCTAACTTAGATACTTTTCGTGGCGATATTCTGCAAGTTCCTACGATGTTTTCAGCATTAAAACATCAAGGTAAACCATTATATGAATACGCACGTGCAGGTATTACTGTTGAGCGTGAAGCCCGCCCTATTACTATTTTTGAATTAAGTTTTATTGAATATCAAGCACCTTACTTAACTTTAGAAGTACATTGTTCAAAAGGTACTTATATTCGCACCTTAGTTGATGATCTTGGAGAAGTCTTAGGTTGTGGCGCACACGTGACAATGTTACGCCGATTAGCTGTTGCTGATTATCCTTTTGAAAAGATGATGACTTTGGATAATTTGCAAAATTTAGTGGAAAATAGACCGCTTGAAGAGCTTGATGTTCATCTTTTACCAATGGATAGTGCGGTTTCTCGTCTGCCAAAATTAAATTTAACAGCAGAGCAAACTAAATCAGTTAGTTTTGGTCAAAGAGTGAAGTTTGCCAATGAACAGCAAATCTATGGGCTGGTTCGCCTGTTTTCTGATTGTGGGTTGTTTCTTGGTGTTGCCGAAATTAATCAAGATAATGTAATTCGCCCGAGTCGAATGGTGAATTACGGTGAGACAAATTAATAATGAAAAAGAAGTTTTTTGCGGTACCTTTATCAATCGCTTGCTTAATTATTGCAGGTTGTTCAAGTGATCAAGGATACCAATCTACAGCATTAGATGCTCAATATAGTAAATCACGCACACAGAATAACTTTAACGACTATGTGAATTTCTTAAAACAGAAAGCTGCTGGTCAAGGTGTATCCGATAAGGTATTAAATTCTCAATTTAATATTAACTACGTATCTCGTGCTGTTGAGCTTGATCAAGAACAAGCTGCACGTCGTCGTGATCCAAATACACCACCGCCACCACCAAATCCAAATGGTGTAACTAACTATCTAAATAAAGTATTAACTCAAGCAAAAGTTAATGCAGCCGAAGAGCGTTGGTGGCAATATCAACCGCAATTAACTCGTGCTAGCCAAAAATATGGGGTGCAAAAAGAATACCTTATGTCATTATGGGGTATGGAGAGTAGTTTTGGGCGTTATCAAGGTAACTTCGATGTGCTTTCTGTATTAGCAACTTTAGCCTTCGATGGCCGTCGTGAAAAGCTCTTCACTCAAGAATTTGTGAATGCATTGAAAATGTTGCAAGATGGTACGCTAACTCGTTCAGAAATGAAAGGCTCTTGGGCGGGTGCAATGGGTCAAACCCAGTTTATGCCAACTTCATATCTAAAATATGCAGCTGATGGCGATGGTGATGGCAAGAAAGATATTTGGAAAAACCAATACGATGCTTTTGCGTCAATTGCGTCTTACCTTTCAACAGTAGGTTGGGATAAAAACTTACCTTGGGGGGTAGAAGTTAAGCTTTCTGCACCAATTGATATGTCATTTGCAGGTATTGAAGCAAATAAAGCTAAAACTCTTGCTGAGTGGCAGGCTTGGGGTATTTACCTTGCATATCCAAATGCACAAGAGTTAACAAAAGCGAATCAATTAAGCAAAACTAAGCTATGGTTAGTTCGTCCCGATCAAGAAGCTGGTAGAGCATTCTTAGTATCCAATAACTACCGTACAATTATGGATTGGAATAAATCGAACAACTTTGCGGTAAGTATTGGTAAGTTTGCGGATAGAATTCAACAATCGGTAGAGTAAAGTATTATGTCGGGCATTCGAATAGGAGTCGTTGGTAATAGCAAAGTCAGTATAGGTCGATATACATACGGTATTGAGAACCTATCCATTCATCAATGGAATGAAGGCGCAACATTACAAATAGGCGCATTTTGTTCGATTGCTCGTAATATTTCTATTTTTCTAGGCGGTAATCATCGCATTGATTGGATTACAACTTATCCATTTGGTCATATATTCCAAGAAGAGTTAGGTGGACAAGGAATAGTTGGGCACCCCACTTCTAATGGTGACATTATTATTGGAAATGATGTGTGGATCGGAAGTGGCGTGACGATTATGTCTGGAGTGACAATTGGTGATGGCGCTGTATTAGCTGCCAATTCTCATATCGTCAAAGATGTGAAGCCATATGAGATTGTAGGCGGAAATCCGGCAAAATCGCTTAAATTTAGATTTGAGCAGGAAATAATTGATAAATTATTACAATTAAGGTGGTGGGAACTTGAGTTAGAAACTATCAAGGAAATCACTCACGATTTATCAACCCCACCAACGAGTAAATTATTAGATAAGCTCCTTGCAACATATAGATAGATTTTTATTTCATTAGTTTATTATTGTATTGCCAAGCTCTTCTGTGAAAGTTATATTAAGGTTTGTTGCCCAAAGGGTAGCAGGCCTTTTTTATTATAAAAAATAACTAGCAAACAGAGAACAATATGCGCAACACAGAACTAGTCCAATGGTTTAGACAATCTACGCCTTATGTTAATTTACATAGGGAAAAAACATTCGTCATTATGCTTGATGGCGAAGTAGTAGAAAGTCCGAATCTAAGTAATATCATCAACGATATAAATCTTCTCCATAGCCTTGGGATCAAACTTGTTATCATCTTCGGCGCTCGCCCACAAATCAATCAACTTCTCGCCCAAAATAAGCACCAATCTGAATATTATAATAATATCCGTATTACAACGTCAGAAGCGCTAGATATCGTGAAACAGGCCGTTGGTCGTGTTCATTACGATCTATTTGCTCGCTTATCTCTACGCCATTCAAATGCACCTGTTATGGATGTAATTAGTAGTAATTTTATTTTGGCGCAACCTATCGGTGTGGTTGATGGTGTAGATTACGCGTTAACAGGGAAGATCCGTAGAATCAATATTGACGGAATTAAAGATCAATTAGATCGTAATGCAGTGGTATTAATGGGGCCGATAGCACCTTCTGTTACAGGAGAAATGTTTAATCTGCCTTTTGAAGAGATTGCGACTCAAATCGCAATTCGTTTAAAAGCGGATAAATTAATCGGTTTTTGTGCTGAACAAGGTGTTTTAAATGAAAATGGTGAAGTTATTGCCGATCTTCAACCGCAAGAAGCACAAAACTACCTTAACCAATTTATTGAGAAAGGGGAGTACCACACTGCCAAATCACGTTTCTTGCAAGCGGCGGCCGATGTGTGTCGTTCAGGAGTAAAACGTGCGCATTTGATTAGTTATCAAGAGGATGGAGCATTGTTACAAGAACTATTCTCGCGTGATGGTATTGGTACACAGGTATCTATCGAAGAGTCAGAAGTAAACCGCATTGCGACTGTTCAGGATATTCCTGGCTTATTAGAATTGATTCGACCGTTAGAACAACAGGGTATTTTAGTTCGCCGTTCAAGAGAGCAGTTAGAGATGGAAATCTCTCACTATATGATTATAGAGCGTGACGGTGTCATCATTGCTTGTGCTGCATTATATCCTTATGACGATGAAAAAATGGCAGAAATGGCGTGCGTTGCGGTTCATCCTGATTATAGAGATTCTTCACGCGGCGATGTGTTACTTACAGAAATTAAGAAGCGTGCACGTAATTTAGGAATGGAAAAGCTATTTGTATTAACAACTCGTACAACACAGTGGTTCCAAGAACGTGGCTTTGAGCTTGCAGAAGCAGAAGATTTACCGAAGTATAAACGTGATAACTATAATTATCAGCGCCGCTCTAAGGTACTTATTCTACCGTTATAAAATAAGAAACAAAAAACCGACCACAACCGGTCGGTTTTTTCATATCTTTTGCAAACTAGCTTAAGGCATTGTTAATAATATCTAACAGCTGTTGACGGATTTCAATCGCTGTAGCTTGTAAGTTAACCGTTGAAAATTGCATTTTATGCTGTTGAATAATAGCATATTCACTTAGTGGTTCACCAAACATAGGATGTAGAATAATTCCAATAGCTGAACAGTCTCTCTGTTGAGAATGTAAATAGGCATACATTTGGTAAACATAGCCACTGCGTAAACTTTTTTCTCTATAATTACCCGAAATAAGGATTTCATTGAATTTAGTATCAATAATAATGTGCTTTTGTTGCTTCAGATTGATTAATTCAATATCTGTCTGCATTGTCGGTAAAATATCTAAGATTCCGCTACTTTGTTTCGACACTTGCCATCTTGAACGTTTTCCAGTTTTTATTTCCCAACCTTGTGAAGACAGTAGTACCTGATAAAACCCTGCGATAGCCTTTTCATACAACTTACGTAACCAATCAATATTATTATCAGGCTTTAATAATAAATACTTGCCATTTTGCTCAGTCGGTAATGCTAATTGTAAGGCTAAGTGAGCTGTAATAACCATTTCTTTATCAATGATATCATTGCGACAGAAAGTATCTCTCATTGGGTTATAATTTCGAATGTCTCCAGTAATACCCAATTGATTAAATTTGTTAGTTAGTAATCGACAACGGTGAGAAAGCGGATTAGAAACGATTTTACTTAATTTCTCCAGAGCTATTTTTACAAAACAATTTCGTGATGTATTCCAATTCAGTTCTTCAAATTTACAAGCAATTCGTCCTTTGCTGAGTAACTTTTTAGTTTCTGTTTCTCGTAAATTAATACGCCCACGAACTCTTGTTAGTTGTGCTGATTTATATTGATACCCATAATTTAATTGACGTTTAAGACGTTTTTCTACTTGGTAACAGAGAATTTCAGCAACTAAATCAGGAATGTTGTCAGGATTATCTTCAATAGTAACATTTTGATTTTCTTGTATCGTTTGGAATAGTTCTGATGCATACAACATCAAAAGCCAAATATTTTGAACAGGAATTTGGGCAGACATTATCTATTCTCTATTAATAAATTTGCGACCTGTTGAGCCTTCTCAGGACTATCAAACCAATATTCATTCAGTAAAGGGATAATTTCATTCTGAACCACTTGTTTAAACCATATCTCAGGCTGAATTTCACAATTTTCTGGCGGCGTGAAATAGCTGTGCCCAATTCTAAATTGATCTCCTAATTCTTGACAGATTTGTTCATTTACTTGAAGAATTCTTGAGTGAATCTTCTTGATAAAATTATCATCAAAGTGAAATTTTTCTTTAAGCCAATTTTGCCATTTATTACTAAAATTTGGTTCCAATTCAACAAAAGAAAAACGTCGTCGCAATGCAAAGTCTACTAAAGCTAATGAGCGATCTGCAATATTCATTGTGCCAATGATATATAAATTATTGGGTAGGTAGATACGTTCATATTCATTAACTTTATATGCTAATTCCAGAGCGCTTTCAGGATTACGCTTATCTGATTCTAATAATGTTAGCATTTCGCCAAATATTTGAGCAGGATTGCCACGATTAATTTCTTCAATAACAAGAACATAATTTGTATTAGGATCATTAAGTGCCTTTTTAGTTATTTCCATCAGTGAGCCATCCTGAAGAGATAGTTTACCATCTCCGTTTGGTCGCCAGCCACGAACAAAATCTTCATAAGAGAGATTAGGATGAAATTGTACTGCTTTGACTTTACTTGAGTCCTTTTGCTGAATAATTGCATAAGCAAGTCTTTTTGCAAGCCAAGTTTTTCCTGTACCTGGCGCTCCTTGTAAAATAAGATTTTTTTTAAATTTCAGGTGAAATAGAATATCTTCAAGTTGCTTCTGTTCTAAAAAGCAGCCATCTTGTTGAATATTTGCAATGGTGTAATCTATAGTTTTTACTGTAGTTGTAAAAGCTACATCTTCATTATCAGCTATACTTCCATTATTAGTAAATAAACTAAAATCTTGCGGTTTATTATTAAATGTAAAATCAATTAACGCTTTTGCTTTCCAAGATTCGCTATCTGTTCGATTAGGATTAACTAGCCAAATAGTTCCTTGATATACATAGTGATACCAGTTTTTAGGTTCAAAATCTTTCTGCCAATCTACCTTGATAGAGTAGCCATTATCAAGACTTTCTCCAACTATCGTACCTATAGCTTTAATTCTGAGAACAGAGTATGTATGGTTTTTGGGGTTATCAAAAGGTAAATCATATTTTTGTGTAAAAACTGACTTAATTGCTATTTTATCCCCGACTTTCATATTTAAAACACTATTACAAGTATTTATATCATCTTTCCCATGATTCCAGATGCCTTGAGTAACAAATAGATCGGTTTGGTCATCATTTCCACCATAAGATGCGCCAACAAACCAATAAGGTCTTTGAGTATTAGTCATATAGATTCCTTACTAAAATACAGATAAAAAAAAGGTATTGTGATAAAACAATACCTTTAAATAATACAGTTAAGCTGTAAAGCCTTCTTTTAAACTTACCGTTAAGTTAAACACTAGGTTATCTTTAGAACCATCTTTGCTATCTAAGCAGTAGTAGCCTTCACGCTCAAATTGGTAACCTTGTTCTGCTTTTGCATTCACTAAACTTGCTTCAACAAAACCATGTTTAACGACTAAAGAAGCTGGATTTAATACTTCAGCAATATCTTCAGCGGCACCAGGATTTGGCACAGTGAATAAACGGTCATAAACACGAAATTCAGCAGCTTTGTTATTCGTTGCCGAAACCCAATGAATAACGCCTTTCACCTTACGACCATCAGCAGGGTTTTTACCTAATGTTTCAGGATCGTATGTGCAAAAAATTGTAGTAATCTTACCGCTTGCATCTTTCTCAACACGTTCTGCTTTAATCACATAAGCGTTACGTAAACGCACTTCTTTACCTAATACTAAACGTTTATATTGTTTGTTTGCTTCTTCACGGAAATCTGCTTCATCAATATAGAGTTCACGAGTGAAAGGTAACTCGCGAGTACCTAAATCTTCACGATTTGGGTGATTTGGCGCAGTTAAGATCTCTTCGCCTTCAAAGTTTTCAATCACCACTTTAACTGGGTTTAACACCGCCATTGCACGTGGTGCATTGGTGTTTAAATCTTCGCGGATACAGGCTTCTAATGCGCTATATTCCACAACGTTATCTTGTTTGGTTACACCGATACGACGTGCAAATTCACGTAACGATTCAGGGGTATAACCACGACGACGTAAACCAGAAATTGTAGGCATACGTGGGTCATTCCAACCATCAACGATTTTGTCTTCCACTAATTTTAATAACTTACGTTTAGAAGTTAATGTGCCTTCTAAATTTAAGCGAGAAAATTCGTACTGATGCGGTAATGGACGTTCAATCGAGATATTTTCTAACACCCAGTCATATAAACGACGGTTATCTTGGAACTCTAATGTACAAATTGAGTGAGTAATACGCTCAATCGCATCTGAAATACAGTGAGTGAAATCGTACATAGGGTAGATACACCATTTATCGCCTGTTTGGTGGTGAGTCGCAAATTTGATACGGTAGATCACTGGATCGCGCATTACCATAAATGGCGAAGCCATATCGATTTTTGCACGAAGGCTCATTTTACCTTCTTCCACTTCACCATTTTTCATTTTTTGGAAAAGCGCTAAGTTCTCTTCTACAGTGCGATCACGGTATGGACTGTTTTTACCTGGTTCTGTTAATGTACCACGGTATTCACGCATTTCGTCAGGCGTTAATTCACATACATAAGCTAAACCTTTTTCGATTAACTCAATGGCATAACCATAAAGTTGATCGAAATAGTCAGATGCATAGCGTGGCTCACCTTCCCATTTGAAGCCTAACCATTCAACGTCTTGTTTGATTGAGTCCACATATTCCACATCTTCTTTAACAGGGTTAGTATCATCAAAACGTAGATTACATAAGCCATTGTACTGTTCCGCTAAACCGAAGTTTAAACAGATTGATTTTGCGTGGCCAATATGTAAATAGCCGTTTGGCTCAGGCGGGAAACGAGTGTAAACGTTATTGTGTTTACCGCTTTTTAAATCTTCATCAATAATATGGGTAATAAAGTTCGCACGTACATCGTCGTGCGCAACTGCTGTTTCTAAATTCTCGTTGCTCATAGTTTCTGATATTCTCGTTTTAATATAAAAATAACACGACATTCTACACTGTATCGACCTTATCGACAAATGGTTCGTCGTCATCGCTATCGAATTGTGATAAAATTCGTCCCTTATTATTTTGGATAGGATTTTTTAATGAGCAAACAAGGCAAACCTTTTATTCTTCATTCCCCTTTTAAACCTTCGGGCGATCAGCCCACAGCGATTGCTAAATTAACCGAAGGTTTAAAGGATGGTTTGGCTCATCAAACACTTCTTGGGGTAACAGGTTCGGGGAAAACCTTTACTATTGCCAATGTCATTGCGACATTAAACCGTCCCGCAATGCTACTTGCGCCAAATAAAACGTTGGCGGCACAGCTTTATGCGGAGATGAAAGCCTTCTTCCCTGAAAATGCAGTGGAATATTTCGTTTCTTACTATGATTACTATCAACCAGAAGCTTATGTGCCAAGCAGTGATACCTTTATTGAAAAAGATGCATCAATCAATGAACAGATTGAACAGATGCGTCTTTCTGCAACCAAATCTTTCCTTGAACGCCGAGATACCATTGTAGTTGCTTCTGTATCAGCCATTTATGGTTTGGGTGATGCGGATGCCTATTTGCAGATGATGTTACATTTGCAAGTGGGGGAGATGATCGACCAACGCAAAATCCTATCTCGTTTAGCCGAAATTCAATATACCCGTAATGATCAAGCATTCCAGCGAGGTACTTTCCGTGTGCGTGGTGAAGTAATTGATATTTTTCCTGCCGAGTCGGATGATATTGCCCTACGTGTGGAGCTATTCGATGATGAAATCGAAAATTTGTCATTATTCGATCCTTTAACAGGGCATAGTTTAGGGCGTGTACCACGTTATACGGTCTATCCAAAAACGCACTATGTTACCCCTAGAGAACGTATTTTAGATGCGATTGAGAATATCAAAGAAGAGCTTGCGGAACGCCGTACCTACTTTATTCAAGAGAATAAATTGGTTGAAGAGCAACGTCTGGCACAACGTACTCAATTCGATATTGAAATGATGAATGAGTTAGGCTACTGCTCGGGGATCGAAAACTATTCTCGCTACCTATCGGGCAGAGAAGCAGGTGCGCCACCACCAACCCTATTCGACTATATGCCTGATGATGGTTTGCTGATTATTGATGAGTCGCACGTAACTGTGCCACAAATTGGCGGTATGTATCGTGGCGACCGCGCACGTAAGGAAACCTTAGTACAATATGGCTTCCGCCTACCATCGGCACTGGATAACCGCCCATTACGTTTTGAAGAGTTTGAGCGTTTATCGCCACAAACGATCTACGTTTCGGCAACTCCCGGCCCTTATGAACTAGAGAAATCGGGTGATGATGTCATTGATCAAGTGGTGCGTCCAACAGGCTTATTAGATCCGATTATAGAAGTACGCCCAGTAGGGACACAAGTAGATGATTTACTGTCTGAAATTCATAAGCGTGTGGAAGTTGAAGAACGTGTGCTTGTGACTACGCTAACCAAGAAGATGGCGGAAGATTTAACCGACTATTTAGATGAACATGGTGTACGTGTGCGCTATTTACACAGTGATATTGATACCGTTGAACGTGTTGAGATCATCCACGATCTGCGAATGGGGATGTTTGATGTATTAGTCGGTATCAACTTATTGCGTGAAGGTTTGGATATGCCAGAGGTTTCGTTAGTGGCTATCTTAGATGCGGACAAAGAGGGCTTTTTACGTTCGGAACGTTCACTTATTCAGACTATCGGCCGTGCGGCGCGTAACTTAAACGGTAAGGCAATTTTATATGGGGATCGTATTACTAACTCAATGCAAAAAGCGATTACCGAAACAGAACGCCGTCGTGAGAAACAGATGGAATATAACCGTCAAAATGGTATTGTGCCACAAGCATTGAATAAGAAAGTCGGTGAGTTATTGGATATTGGACAAAGTGATAAGCCAAAACGTGGCAAGAAATCTGCAAAAATTTCAGAGAATCAGACCGCTTACACACCAAAATCACGCAAGGAATTGGAAAAAGAGCTTAAGGTGCTTGAACAACAAATGCGTGATTTTGCGAAAGATCTGGAATTTGAAAAAGCAGCTGCAACCAGAGATAAATTACAGCAGTTAAAGGCGTATTTATTAGAGTTATAATATTGTAGAAGGACGCAAATCAACGTAAATCCATTTGATTATTGCGCAATTTCTACCGAGAATAGCGCTTTAATTTTTTTATATTTTATTTTATGACAGCCTTACGATTAAAACATAGAAAACTCGCATTATTGCGAGTTTTTGTATTTGCGCTTTCAGCATTTATTTTTAATACCACTGAGTTTATCCCTGTTGCATTGCTATCCGATATTGCCCATAGCTTTGAAATGGACGTATCTCACACAGGCTTGATGATCACTGCTTATGCGTGGGTAGTATCATTGATGTCGTTACCATTTATGCTCTTAACCGCAAGATTAGAGCGAAAAAGCCTGCTAATTAAGCTCTTTATTGTGTTTATAGTAAGCCATATTCTCTCCGTATTTGCGTGGAATTTCTGGATTTTATTGATTTCTCGTATCGGTATAGCTTTAACTCACGCAATTTTTTGGTCTATCACAGCCTCATTAGTGATTAGAGTTGCGCCTAAAGATAAAAAACAACAAGCTCTTGGATTATTTGCTCTAGGAAGTGCATTGGCAATGGTACTAGGATTACCGATTGGGCGAATTATTGGACAAGCGCTTGGTTGGCGAGCGACTTTTGCATTAATTGGCATTGTTGCTTTTGCCGTGATGTTGATGATTTGGAAATTATTACCACATCTGCCGAGTAAGAACTCAGGTTCACTTGCAAGTTTACCATTACTAGCCAAACGCCCATTACTTATTGGTATTTATGTTCTTACTGCTGTGATTATTTCAGGCCATTTCACAGGATATAGTTATATTGAGCCTTTTGTGACTCAAATCAGCCAAATGCCTGCACAAATGGCAACGGCTTTACTACTTGTTTTTGGTTTATCTGGCGTTGTTGCAAGTTTTCTATTTGGAAAACTTCATCCAAATCATCCAAATTGCTTTTTAATTTGTGCAATAATCGGTATTGCCGTAACTCAAATACTATTGCTACCGCTAAGCTCACAAATTAGCATAATGTTTTTGTTAGCTTTTTTATGGGGAATCTGTATTTCTGCGCTGAGTCTTGCTATGCAAATGCGAGTGTTGCAACTTGCCCCTGACGCAACAGATGTGGCAACAGCAATTTATTCAGGAATTTATAATATAGGTATTGGCGGTGGTGCTTTAATAGGAAACCAAGTGATGATCCATTTAGGTTTACCTTATATTGGATTTATTGGCGCTGGATTAGCTTTAATGGGACTAATTATTTTCCTTACTGTAAAATGTCGCTATTCAAACTAATTTATTATCGGAAAATCTATGTTTTTACAACACTATCGCGGTGAATTAATTTTATTGTTAACAACGATCTTAGCTTCAGCAGGGTGGTTTTTCTCTAAATATGCCATTGCAGATTTTCCTCCTGTGGGTTTTATTGCCATTCGCTTTTTTTTAGCTGCAATAATATTCTTACCTTTTGCGTATAAGCATTTGGCAAAATTAGGTTTTACTCAACTTAAAATGGCAGGGATTGTAGGCATATTCTTTTCTCTAAATCTCATAACTTGGATTATTGCTATTACAGGAAATGCAAAATTAGGGCAAGGCGCATTTATTATGAGCTTATCACTATTAATTGCGCCTTTTATTTCGTGGCTAATTTTCCGCAATAAACCAAGCCATAGTTTTTGGTTTGCTTTGCCAGTGGCAATTAGTGGTCTTTATTTTTTAGTATTAGATGGAAAAGGTATTAGTTTGTCTATGAATGATGGCGCTTTTTTAGTGTCATCATTTATGGCAGCCTTTTATTTCGTCCTTATTAATCAGTATGCGAAGCAGATTCCAGCCTTACCGTTAACAACAATACTATTTTTAATCGTAGCATTTGTGGGTGGTTGTTATTCTCTATTTATAGAAGATTGGCAAGTCAATATTCAAATGGATGCACTGTGGTGGTTAATTGCGAGTGTATTGATTGCAACTAATTTACGATTTTTATTGCAAACGATAGGGCAAAAACACTGCAATATTGTCAATGCCTCATTTATTATGTTACTTGAGCCTGTTTGGACCTTATTACTTAGTCTGTGGATACTTTCAGAATCATTGAGTATTGGAAAAGGGGTTGGTTGTTTATTGATTCTCGGTTCATTAATTATCTATCGTTTACCTTTTCTGCTGAAAAAATGGAAATAATGTATCGCTGAAGCCTAACAAAAAGCCCCGCATAAAGCGGGGCAAATTATTAATAAAAACACTAAGTTATAGTACTTTCACAATCGCAGAGCATAATGCATCGATATTATCGTTAGTAATACCCGCAACATTAATACGACCAGAACGAACAGCATAAATTGCGAATTCATCTTTTAAGCGATCTACTTGTTCTGGGCTTAAACCACTAAATGAGAACATACCATTTTGCGCAATGATAAAGTCGAAGTTTTGTGTCGCACCTTTCTCTTTTAATGTTTCAACAAACTTAGTACGCATTTCCTTGATACGATCACGCATTTCAGCTAATTCAGCTACCCAGCTTGCTTTTAACTCTGGATCCGCAAGCACTGTCGCAACCGCACTTGCCCCGTGTGAAGATGGGTTAGAGTAGAGTACACGGATAATTGATTTCACTTGGCTGAATGCATTATTAGCAACTTCTGCGTTATCTGCCACTAAAGTAAATGCCCCTACACGCTCATTGTATAAACCAAAGTTTTTCGAATATGAGCTTGAGATTAACACTTCACGATGATTTTTAACAAAAGCACGTAAACCGTAAGCATCTTCTTCTAAACCATTTGCAAAGCCTTGATAAGCAAAGTCAAATAACGGTAACCAACCTTTTTCTGCAGACATTTGCGCTAAAGTTTCCCACTGTTCAGGTGTTGGGTCGATACCTGTCGGGTTGTGGCAGCAACCGTGGAATAACACCACATCGCCTTTACCAGCTTGGCTTAAATCTGCAATTAGATTATCCCAGTCTAATGCTTTGGTTTCTTTATTGTAGTAACGGTAATCTTTAATATTTAAGCCAACTGCATTGAAAATCGCATTGTGGTTTGGCCAAGTTGGGGTTGAAATCCAAACATTTTGTGCGCTTGTTTGGCGTTTAATAAATTCAGCTGCAATACGTAGCGCACCAGTTCCACCTAAGCTTTGTGCTGTTTTTGCACGGCCTGATGAAATCACTTCTGCGCCTTCACCAAATAGTAAAACTTGTGTTTGCGCATTGAAATCCGCAATACCATCAATCGTTAAATAGTTTTTAGTATTTTCTTTTGCTAATAAGCGTGTTTCTGCTTCTTTAACTGCTTTAACAATTGGGGTTTGACCATTTGCATCTTTATAGACACCGATACCTAAATTGATTTTTTCAGCACGAGTTTCTGCTTTAAATGCTTCGCCTAAACCTAAAATTGGGTCTGCAGGAGCTGCTTGAATATGATTGAACATCGACATTGTGTTTCCTTCCTAAAGAGTTGTTATGAAATAAGTATAATTTATACGTCTAATTAGTTTTTTTAGCAAGGGGCAACCGGTTGTTTTTCACAAAAAATTTGCAAATTGCTGATTATTGAACGCTGAGTCAACAGAACAGACCATTCTATGATAGAAATTCTTGTGATTTTGTGTTTTAATACGCCCAATTTTCTCAACACAAAATAAGGTGTAATAATGAGCTGGATTGAAAGAATTTTAGGAAAAACGACATCAACATCGAGCAGTAGTAAGTCGAAAATCCCTGAAGGCGTTTGGACAAAATGTACTAGTTGTGAACAGGTGCTATATAGTGAAGAATTAAAACGTAATATGCAAGTGTGTCCAAAATGTGATCATCATATGCGTATTGATGCTCGTACACGTTTATTGGCATTATTGGATCAAGATAGCGCAGAAGAAATGGCGGCAGAATTAGAACCGCAAGATGTACTTAAATTTAAAGATCTAAAAAAATATAAAGATCGTTTAAGTGCTGCTCAAAAGCAGACTGGCGAAAAAGATTCATTTATCGTGATGTACGGTAAATTATTTGATATGCCTGTTGTGGTTGCATCATTTAACTTTGAATTTATGGGCGGGTCAATGGGTTCAGTTGTTGGGGCGAAATTCGTTCAGGCAGCAGAGCGTGCATTAAGCGAAAATATTCCGTTTGTATGCTTCTCTGCTTCTGGTGGTGCTCGTATGCAAGAAGCGCTATTCTCATTAATGCAAATGGCAAAAACCAGTGCAATTTTAGCAAAAATGCGTGAGAAAGGTGTGCCATTTATCTCTGTATTAACCGATCCGACTTTAGGTGGTGTGTCAGCAAGTTTAGCGATGCTAGGCGATATCAATATTGCTGAACCAAAAGCATTAATCGGTTTTGCAGGCCCACGTGTTATTGAGCAAACTGTACGTGAAAAACTTCCTGAAGGTTTCCAACGCGCTGAATTTTTATTAGAAACTGGGGCGATTGATATGATCGTACACCGTAAAGATATGCGTGATAGTTTAGCGCGTATTTTGGCAAAATTAACTCATCAAGCAACGCCATTTAAAGAAGCCGAGTTGGTTGAAGTTATTGAAGAATAATTAAGAACGTAGGGGACATCCTTGTCCCCATTAATATAAACTGTAATATATGACAAATTTAATATCACCTAAAGCCACGGATTCTTTGGATACGTGGCTTTCTTTTTTAGAAAAAAGCCATTTTAAGCCTATTGATATGGGCTTAGAGCGAATTAGAGTTGTTGCAGAGAATCTCAATTTACTCAAGCCAGCGCCTTATGTGATTACTGTTGGCGGTACAAATGGCAAAGGTTCAACTTGTAAACTACTTGAAACCGCATTGCTAAAGGCAGGATTGCGCGTAGGTGTTTATTCATCGCCACATTTAATCAAATATAATGAACGAGTACGTATTCAAGGGGAAAATGTATCTGATGAAGATTTAATTCAGACATTTGATTACATCGAGCAAAATAAAACGGCGTCATTAACCTATTTTGAATTTGGCACATTGGCCGCTTTTGATCTATTCCGCAGAGCAGAGCTAGATGTAGCAATTTTAGAAGTGGGCTTAGGCGGTCGTTTAGATGCAACTAACTTAATTGATGCTGATTTTGCGGTGATTACTTCTATTGATATTGATCATATTGAATTTTTAGGTGATAACCGAGAAGTGATTGGTTATGAAAAAGCAGGTATTTTCCGTCCTAATATTCCCGTAGTCATTGGTGAGCCAGATTGCCCACAGAGTATTATTGAATATACGAAAGAGTTGCAATGTCACGCTTTTTATCGTGGAGCTGACTGGCATTATAAAATCGAAAATAATCAGCTCATTTGGCAATCACAAAACCAAAGATTAACAATGCCGATGCCACAGATTCCAATTCCAAATAGTGCGACAGCTTTGGCGGTATTAACTCAATTACCTTTTAATATTAGCGAAGAAATTATGGCGCAGGCGATAGCTGAAACACAAATGGTCGGTCGATTCCAAAAGTTAACAGATAAAGATTTTGCAAAATTCTCACAAAATAGACCGCTTGCACAAGTAATTGTTGACGTAGGGCACAATCCACATGCAGCACGTTATCTTGCTAACCGTTTAAGTGAATTAAAACAGCCGAATCGAAAAATTTATACAGTATTCAGTGCATTAGTTGATAAAGATCTCTCTGGGATTGTTGAGCCTTTAGATCATCTTATTGATGAATGGCATTGTGCGGGGCTAGATGCTGGCTACCGTGGGCAGAGTGGTGAGCAGGTAACCAAAAAACTAAAAGCAGTGTTACCAACTGCGAAAAGTTTTACTTATGAAAATGTATCTCAAGCTAGTCTGCAACTGTTTAAACAAGCTAACGCTGAAGATATTATTCTTGTGTTTGGTTCATTCCATACGGTTGCTGATTTTATGCTTTGGCTTGAATCTTAGCTAACGTTTTATCACACACCCTATCTGCATAAACAGATAGGGTGTTTTTATATAAAATAAGATCTCTTGCTTCTCTGTATCCCTGATACTAACTCTTTGTGATTTATATCAATACTTTAACTCATTGAGACATTTATACTGTACGGAATTTATCTTTAGAGGGATTATTATGAAAACAGTCAAAATAGGTTCTATCTTTTCCTTACTTTTTATTTCATTTTGTTCTCAAGCCCACAATGTGTGGCTTGAAAAATCTACTGAAAATCAAGCTTCTTCCTATTATATTGTTAAGTTCGGTCATAAAGAGACAGAAGCCTATTCTCAACATAAACTGATTCGAATACAAGAACTTGTGAATGGGACAACTCAAATTATCAAACCACATTTCAAAGAGTTAGAAAATGGCAAAGGTGAAGCTGAAATTACAGTAAATGGCGATATTGTTTTTTTAGAATTTGATAATGGTGTTTGGTCTAAATTACCGAGTGGTAAATATGTTGAAAAAACAAAGAAAGAAGCCCCTTCTGCTGAATTTTCGATAAATCCGATGAAACTAGGTAAAGCAATTATTCATTGGAATAAAGAATCAACACAACCCCATAATCAAGCTTATGAGCTTGTCCCTTTAGATATGCCTATAGCTGGAAAACAATTGGATATTTTAGTTCTGCATAATGATAAACCAGTCAAAGATATTAAAGTTGGAACTGGTGAAGATGATCCGTTTGTTTTAAGTAATGATCAAGGAATTGCAAAATTTGCTGTAAAAGCAGGGATTAATAAAGTCTGGGCAGAATTTGAAGAGAAGGTAGATAATCATCCAGACTATACAGATCGTTCTTATGAATATATCCTGTCATTCGAAGCAAAATGATATGAAAAAATTATTACAAGCGGTCATTTTTCTCCTCTTTTCTGCAAATATATCGGCTCACGGGTTATTTATTAGCGCACAGTATGACGGTAATGAGGTTTCAGGAAAAGCTTATTATTCAGATCAACATCCTGCTGTAGAAACCTACGTTGAAGTAGTAAAACAAGGTGAAAGTGAGCCTATAGTTTATGGAAAAACAGATAAGGAAGGCCGATTTCATTTACCTTTGACTCAAGATGGTACTTTTTCAGTGATCATTGAAGGTATGGAAGGGCATAGAGCAGAAACGCAAGTACATAAAATTGCGACAGCAAGTAGCACTTCAACGGATTTGCAATTACTACGCGAAGAGATTGAGCAACTGAAGAACAAAATATACATTCGAGATGTAATTGGCGGTATTGGCTACATCTTCGGTATCTTTGGGCTTGTATTGTTTTTGAGAACTAAAAGGGATAAATAATGCACTTGTCGGAAGGCGTATTACAAAGTTCAACATTATTAGTTGGAGCAACATTTGCGGTTGTAGGTGTGGCTATTGGACTAAAGAAAATGAATTACGAGCACCTTTCACTTACTGCATTGCTAGCATCCGCATTTTTCGTAGCAAGTACAATTCATATTCCAGTTGGTATTGGTAGTGTGCACCTAATTTTGAATGGAATAGCTGGATTGTTACTTGGTTGGTCAGTGTTTCCTGCATTTTTAGTGGCTTTAATACTTCAAGCGTTGTTATTTTCTTTTGGTGGATTTTCTGTATTGGGCATAAATCTTTGTGTTATGGCTCTTCCTGCCTTAGCGGTTCACTATATCGTTTCTCCCATTTTAAAACGAGGCTTACAACGTCCTATATTAATTTTAGCGGGCACTTTATCTGGAATTATTGGTGTCGGGGGAGCGGCCCTAATTGCGTCAATAATCTTAATATTTAATGGTGAAGCTTATACCGATTTAATTGGTTTGCTGTTAGTTTCACACCTACCTGTATTTGTAATTGATAGTCTGATCAGTGTTGGTGTTTTATTAACATTATCTAAAATGTTGCCAGAGGTATTATGCAAAAATGAAAGGATTTCTTAAACCGCATCACCGTTTGATTTATGCTTTTTTATCGGGTTTGCTAATCAGTTATATCCAATCAATCGCTTTACTATTGGGATTAAGTTTATTAGTCGTGTTGTTGGTTGTTTTTCTGCATAGTCATCAACCTAAACACTTGATGAAACGTTGGTTTCAATTCAATATTTTTTCTGTTTTGGTCTGGGCAACATTAAGTTGGAAAATTGGGTCTGATGGTATCGAACTCAATATGTATGGCGCTGAGCTCGCATTACTTATTACACTAAGAATGAATTTAATTGTAATGTCGATTTGGCTGTTTATGCATCACGTTACAGATACTATTCTGGTCCAAGCTATAGCAGAACTGCCATTACCTAAAAAACTCAAACACCTATTTATTTTAACTGTCCGCTATATTTCACTGCTTGGTGAGTTAAACCATAAAATGGATATAGCAATGAAGGCTAGAGGTTTTCAGCCTAAATGTAATTTTTATACAATGAAGGTATATTCGCAACGAGTAGCATTATTGTTGATTCACGCTATGTTAAAAGCAGAGTCTGCAGAAAGAGCAATGAAAGCAAGAGGCTTTAGATTTTAAAATGATTTTAAACGTTTCTGATTTAACCTTATACCGCAACCAACAAGCGGTCATTTCTAACTTAAACTTTACAATTTCTGAGCAACAACATTTTTTTTTGCAAGGAGATATTGGTACGGGGAAATCGACTCTCTTATTAGCATTATTGGGTTTTGTTCCTATTCATACTGGAAATATTGAATGGTTTGGAAATCAATGTAAAACAGAACAGGACTTTGAAAAATTACGAGGTCCCGTTGGGATTTGTTTCCAAAATGCGGAAGATCAACTTTTTGGCCCAACAGTATTAGATGATGTCGCTTTTGGATGTTTAAACCAAGGGAAGAGTAGAGAACGAGCCTACGAGATAGCTTTAGAACAGTTACAAAAGCTAGGTATTGAACATTTGAAAAGTCGGCCAGTGAATCTTTTATCTGGGGGTGAGAAAAATTTTACAGCACTTGCTGGCGTATTAGCAATGCAACCTAAAATGCTACTACTTGATGAGCCAACTAATGGGCTTGATTCGAAGAATAAAACCAAATTAGTTAGCTTATTAAAAGATTTATCATTACCAATGTTGATTGCTTCTCACGATGACGGGTTTTGCCATCAATTAGCTGATAATGTATTACATCTCTAGATATTGTCCAATAATCCAACTTTGTCCTAAACTTAATCCGCCATCATTCATTGGATATTGTTGACCACTTAGAACGTTAAATTCGGAAAGACTTTCTTTCAATAATCGACGTAATAATTGGTTATGCATAACCCCACCTGAAAGTACAATTGTCTGACAGTTGTATTTTTTTGCATTGATTTTGGCCATTCCAGCAAAGGCTGTAGCCAAAGTAAAGTGAAAAGCGAATGCTTTATTCTCAATTGAGTCATCTAGGTTAAGCCAAGATTGCCAGAAAATAGCAAGATCAAACTGATCATTATGGATCGGCATTGTTACATCTAGCTCTTTCTGAATATCTTGGATATTTTTTTCTACCCATTTAGATTGACTAGCCAATGTTTCTAAATGACAGGCGGCTTCCCCTTCCCAGCTTAACTGCTTTGGCGTAATGCCCAAAGAATATGCAACCGCATCAAAAAATCTACCCGCAGAAGAGATTACGGGTGAATTTATCTTCTGTTCAATTGCCCGAGCAAGTAGTTGCCACTCAAATTCTTTTAACGTTTTTGTCGCAAGCTCTTGCCAGTTTGGAACAAATTGTTGAATATGCGCAAGCCAATTTCGCCAAGGTTGCTTAGCAGCTAAATCCCCGCCAGCCAACGCTACAGGAGGCAGTCCCCCCAAATGTTGGCAATGATATTTATTAATTAATAAACATTCTCCCCCCCAAAGTTGGCCATTTTCTCCCATTCCGATACCATCTAATGCAATGCCAATTACTTTTTCATCACAATGATGTTCTGCTAAGACTGCTGCAATGTGGGAATGATGATGAAGTACTTGATGGAGCTGTAACTGCTGTTGCATAGCAAGTTGTCTACCAACTTGAGAACTAAAATAGCCTGAATGAGCATCCACAACAATATGATTTGGTTTAAATTGATAAATTTGTTGAAAGAGTTGGATATTATCCTGTAATTGTGTTTGTACTTGTAGGTTTGAGGTATCACCAATATGTTGGCTAACGACAGCATTATTACCTTTGAGTAGACAAAATGTATTTTTAAGATCAGAACCTAATGCCAAAATTGGCTGTTGGTTATCAAGATCAAGGCTGATCTCATCAGGTACATATCCCCTTGCTCTTCGTAGTGTTTCTATGCCATCAAAAGCTGCTCGCACTAAGCTATCATCAGCGCGTTGCAAAATATCTCTATTATGGAAAAGGTAAAAATCCGCAAGAGAATGTAGCTTATCCATAGCAGTTTGGTTATCTAAAACGGGAGGCTCACCACTTGGATTTGCAGAAGTCATTACAAGCGGTCGATTTATCTCATTTAGTAGCAAATGTTGCAATGGATTACTAGGTAACATTACACCAATTTCTGATAAGTTAGGGGCAATTTCAGCACACAATGTTGGGGCTTTATGCTTTTTTAATAACACTATTGGCGCTGCGCTACTAGTCAATAATTGTTTTTCTTGTTCTGTTAAATCAACCAAATAAGTTAAATTAGGAACCATTACGGCAAGAGGTTTTGTGGGACGGTATTTTCGCTTACGTAATAAATTTACAGAATTAGCATTTGTTGCATCGCACGCTAAATGAAATCCACCTAATCCTTTCACTGCAATTATATTGCCCTGAACAAGTAGCTGTGCGCTTTGAGTTAATGCGGTTTCGAGTGTTGCAAGTTGATTTGTTTTATCTTGTAACCAAATGTGAGGCCCACAAACTGGGCAAGCATTAGGCTGTGCGTGAAATCGACGATCTGCAGGATCTTTATATTCTTTATGACATTCGGGGCAGAATTTGAAATTTGCCATTGACGTATTTTTGCGATCATAGGGAATCGCATAAATAATGGTAAAGCGAGGGCCACAGTGAGTACAATTTGTAAAAGGGTAGTGGAAACGGCGATTACTCGGGGTGAATAATTCTGCAAGGCACGCTGGACAAGTTGCAGCATCTGGCACGATTTGGGTATCCATTAGACTATTTTCGCTTTCACGAATTACAAATTCATTAAATGTAGGAAAATCAGTAAGAAAGGTTTCAGATTGCT
Organism: Pasteurellaceae bacterium LFhippo2; assembly: GCA_029852775.1. Classification (GTDB taxonomy): domain Bacteria; phylum Pseudomonadota; class Gammaproteobacteria; order Enterobacterales; family Pasteurellaceae. The sequence continues at coordinate 20,263 of LEKJ01000061.1, read as the reverse complement.
GAATATCAGTAATTTTAGCAAGTGGCGGTAGCTTTGCATTTAAATCCAGAAGGAATTGAGTAAGCTGTGTATCACTTGGAGACTGCAAGCGAACTAAAACACCTTGTCCATCATTATTGACGTCTCCTTTGAGTTGCAGATCTTTTGCTAATAGCCAAACAAATGGTCTAAATCCAACTCCCTGAACTTTACCTTTGATTCTTAGTTCGATAAATCTCATCCTTGCCATCCTTATATTAAGCTTATTTTTGATTTAAGCCCAAGAAATCTCCTACTTCATGTTCTAGCTGGCTCATAGCGATCAATGCTTCTTTTGTTTCTAATGCTTCTGCTTCGTCAACAATACTCATTGCAAAACCAACATGTACCAACACCCACTTTTGCAATAAGCTATCTGGGTTATTTTCGTGAACAAGTGAAATATTTACTTCACGTTGCACACCACACACATCAACAATTGCTGTCGCTGTATCTTTTATTTGGACAATTTGTCCAGGGACACCGAGACACATATCCACCTCCTGTAAATGAAAATTATTCTTAACTATGTGATTTTACAAAGGAATTACAGGCACCGATAATAGTCCAATTTTAAATAAATTAATCTAAAAAGAAATTTTTTGCTGATCTCAATCAAAAAAGTTCAAATTTACGTCTTTAAAGTTTCATTTATTTAGCAGTATTCTTACGTCCCGAAAGGATATCTCTTTCATGTCTTATATTAGTAGTATTTCTAGTGGGGGTTAGTTATGAACCGATTTGTTATAGGTGATCCCAAAGACTGTATTGGCTGCAATACTTGTATGGCAGCTTGTAGTGAAACACATAAAGCCTTTGGATTACAATCTTTTCCTCGGTTACAAGTAATGCGTAACGACGATGTTACTGTACCGATTCTTTGTCGTCACTGTGATGATTCGCCTTGTGCGACTGTTTGCCCAGTCAATGCGATCACGCATAAAGATGACACTATTCAACTTAATGAAAGCCTATGCATTGGTTGCAAATTATGTGGCATTGCTTGCCCATTCGGAGCAATCTCTCAACATGGTAGTGGGCCTATTGATTCTCCAACTTATTATGAGCATTTCACATTTACCGACGCTGTAAGTCGAGATGTTCGTGTGTCTCCTGATAATAGTAATCTCAATGATATGCTAGCTTGGCAACCAGGTGTCAAAGCAATAGCAATTAAATGTGATTTATGTTACTTCCGTCCTGAAGGTCCTGCTTGTGTGCAAACGTGTCCAACGAAAACCTTATTTATCATTAGTGATGAAAGTATCGAACAAGCAAATAAACGAAAACGTGAGATGGCAATGATGAATTCTCCTGCAATTCCACGCTAAAATTTAATTGAATAATCAAATGGAGTACATTATGAGTGCGATACCCTTACTCATTATGACCTTGTTGATTTATGTCATCGGCGCATTTCTTTCGCTTTGTATTAGTAAGAATGAACAGCTTTCAATCAATATATCTGGCGTGACCAGTATCCTTGGTGGAGCATTAGGCATTATAGCTGCCGCCCCTGTCCTTATCAGCAACGAAACCGCGACTGCATTATTTCAGACCCCATTTTCATTTGCACCATATTCTATGCGAATTGATGGACTAGCCGCGTTTATGGTCTGCGTAATTTCTCTCTTAGTAGTTGTTACTGCAATTTATTCCTTTGCCTATGTTAAAGAGTATAAAGGCAAAGGTGCTGGCTCTATGGGCTTTTTTATGAATCTATTCATAGGCTCTATGGTTGCTCTAGCAACAACTGACAGTGCATTTTATTTTCTGGTTTTCTTTGAAATGATGTCTTTGGCGTCCTATTTCTTAGTGTTAACCGAACAAGATGATGAAGCAACGAACGCTGGGCTACTTTATTTCTTTATTGCCCACGCAGGTTCTGTGCTCATTATGATCTCTTTCTTCATTTTCTACTGCTACGCAGGTAGCTTTGAATTTTCAGCCTACCGCCAAACAGAGTTATCTCCAGCGTTAAGTTTTGTTGTATTTATTCTTGCATTCCTTGGCTTTGGTGCTAAAGCAGGGATGATTCCATTACATGGCTGGCTTCCGAAAGCTCACCCTGCGGCACCGTCTCATGCTTCTGCATTGATGTCTGGTGTAATGGTTAAAATTGGTATTTTCGGGATCATTAAAGTTGGGATCGATCTTTTAGGCGCAAATAGTATTTGGTTTGGTGTTGTTGTGCTTGGATTTGGTGCAGTATCTTCTGTGCTTGGCGTACTTTATGCGTTAGCAGAGCATGACATTAAACGTTTGTTAGCCTACCACACCGTTGAAAATATCGGCATTATTATGATGGGCGTGGGCTGCGGCATGATTGGTATTGCTATTAAAAATCCAGTGCTTGCTATTGTTGGTTTACTTGGTGGCTTATATCACTTACTTAACCATGCCGTGTTCAAAGGATTGTTATTCTTAGGTGCTGGTTCTGTAATGTATCGTTTACACACCAAAGATATGGATCATATGGGGGGACTTGGTAAATTAATGCCATATACCGCTTTGTGTTTCTTGATCGGTACCATGGCAATTTCTGCACTTCCTCCTTTCAATGGATTTGTGAGTGAATGGTTTACCTATCAATCTCTCTTTAGCCTAACTCAAGATGGTGGCATTGCGTTAAAAATTTTAGGTGCCGTTGCAATCATTATGCTTGCTTTAACTGGTGCGTTAGCTGCACTCTGTTTTGTGAAAGTATATGGTATTAGTTTTGGCGGTGCACCACGTAGTGAAAAAGCAGCCAATGCAAGAGAAGTGCCAAAACCAATGGTCGCTGCAATGGCAATTCTTGCTGTGTGTTGTGTTTTATTAGGTATTGGCGCAACAGTTATCACACCAATTATTGCAAATGTATCAACGTCTCTTTCTGGTTTAGCAGGCTTTGAATTAGCACAAAACGGGGTAGTGGTTGCAAACTCAGAACCAAATACCGCGCTTTCTACATCAATGGTAGCAATTATGCTAATTGCCTTCTTCGCTGTACCATTTGGCTATTATGTGATGACGAAATCGAATCGTCTCGAAGCAAATTCAAAAGGCAATCCATGGGCGTGTGGTTACGCTTATGAACCTGAAATGGCTACAAGCGCAGGTAGTTTTACCAAACCGCTTCGTATTATGTTCAAACCACTTTATACCATCCGCAAAACATTTGACCCTGCACCATTAAGCTATAAAGCGATTGATAAAACAATTAAAGGTGCAACTGAAGTCGAACCGATTTGGGAAGATAAAGTAACAATGCCAATAGCACGTTTTATCCCTTGGATTTCAGAGAAATTAAGCTGGTTACAAGGTGGTGATTTCCGAGTGTATTGCGTTTATTTCGCGATTGCCCTTGTTGTGTTATTAGCGGTTGCTGGTTCAATGTAGGAGGCTGTTATGATTAATTTACCTTCAGAAATTGCAACATCAGCAGGTATGTTTTTACTAGGGATTATTCAGGCGTTAATTCTGCTTGCTCTTGCTCCTTTATTTTCGGGTATTTCAAGAATGATTCGTGCGAGAGTGCAATCTCGTCGAGGACCTGGTGTTTTACAAGATTATCGCGATATTGCGAAATTAATGAAACGCCAAAACATTCTGCCTGACAATGCGAGCTTTGTCTCAAAAGTGATGCCTTATGTGTTGATTAGCACCGTTCTTGTTGTGGCAATGAGCTTACCAATGTTCACCTTGGCATCTCCATTCGGTGCAGGTGGTGATTTGATTACCGCAATTTATCTTTTCGCCTTATTCCGTTTCTTCTTCTCTATTGCAGGCCTTGACAGTAACAGCTCTTTTTCAGGTTTGGGGGCAAGCCGTGAGGTGACTCTAGGGGTATTAGTGGAACCTGTTTTAATGCTTTCTCTGCTTGTTATCGCATTAGCTGCTGGTTCAACCAACTTCGGTATGATCTCAAGTGCATTAGCAACACAATCTTGGAATTACCCTGTAGCAACTCTCGTTGCGATGGTAGCCGCAATGTTTGCTATTTTCGTGGAAATGGGAAAAATTCCGTTCGACTTGGCAGAAGCAGAGCAAGAGTTACAAGAAGGCCCATTAACAGAGTATTCAGGTCCAGCATTTGCACTTATTAAAGTTGGATTAAGCTTGAAATCAATGGTTGTCGCATCAGTATTTGTCAGTGTGTTATTACCGTTTGGTGCTGCAGCTGAACTAACATTTGGTTCAATTCTTTGGGGAATTATTACATTCTTCATTAAATTGTTCATTGTATTTGTGGCAGCTTGTGTATTTGAAAATACTCTCTCTCGTGTCCGATTTATGTTGGCAGGACGTTTAACAAGTGTTGGTTTCGGTGTGTCTGTACTTGCCTTTGTCTTTTACTTAATCGGATTGTAAGGAGGAAAAAATGGATAATTTAGCTCTATTTACAATTATATTGCCGTTTGTGGGGGCGTTTCTCGTAGGGTTTGTGAAAAACGAAGAGATGTTTCCAAAAATTGCGACAATTATTGCTGCTGTTGCCACATTAGGAACCGTTGCTGTAGCATTTTTGTGGCAACAATCCGGACAAGCACAACTTAACTTTAGTTTAGTTCAATTTGGCAACACGACGATCTTCAGCTTTACCTTTGACGCCGTAAGTACCCTAATCGGTTTTGTTGTAGTGGCTCTTGGCTTTTTAATAATTCTTTATTCTGAAGGATATTTAACAACCAAAAATAAAGAACATTCCCACTTACCACTTCCACGCTTCTACGCATTTTTACTCATTTTCGTTGGGGCAATGGCTGGCTTGGTATATTCCTCAACCTTAGTGGGGCAGTTACTGTTCTTTGAAATTACAGGGGCGTGTTCTTGGTCTTTGATTAGCTATTATCAAACACCAAAAGCGCAAGCATCTGCAATGAAAGCATTGATTATCACCCATGTTGGTGCCATTGGTTTATATCTTGCTGCGGCGTATTTATTTAGCCAATCAGGTACGTTTGAGTTAACCGCATTAGAAAAACTCGATCCAACTTCAAAAATGATTGTGTTATTTGGAGTTATGTTTGCCGCTTGGGGTAAATCGGCTCAATTCCCAATGCAAATTTGGCTACCAAATGCGATGGAAGCACCAACCCCTGTGAGTGCGTATCTACACGCAGCATCTATGGTAAAAGTTGGGGTATATATCTTTGCTCGAGCAGTTATATCAGCAGGTGAAGTACCAGAAATTGTCGGTGAAGTTGGTATTATTATGGCAATGATAACCTTAGTTTATGGCTTCCTTATGTACTTGCCACAAACCGATCTTAAACGGTTACTTGCTTATTCCACCATTACTCAACTCGCTTATATCTTCATTGGTTTATCTCTCTTTGCAATGGGCTCTAAACTTGCATTGATCGCTGCCATTGCCTATATCTTCAACCACGCTTTCGCGAAAAGTCTATTCTTCTTAGTTGCAGGTTCTCTTGCTTATGCAACGGGTACGCGTTCAATGCCAAGATTACAAGGCATTATGCGTAAAATGCCACTATTGGGGGCCGGTTTTGGGGTTGCAGCTCTCGCAATTTCTGGTGTGCCACCATTTAATGGTTTCTTTAGTAAGTTCCCACTTTTTGCAGCAGGTTTTGAGCTTGGCCAACAGCATAGTTGGATCACATGGTTGATGGTAATCGCATTAATTGAAAGTACAGCAACTTTTGTTTGGTTGCTCTATAAATTCGGACAATGTGTGGTAGGTAAACCATCAGAAGATGTGGAAAATGCACAGCCACTGACACTTTCAATGAATATTGTGTTAGTGATCTTGATGATTATGTCCGTTTGTTCAAGTTTTATCGCGGCTTATTGGCTTGAAACGCCATGGTTAGCGTAGGGAGAACGAATTATGTTAATGATTAATACTTTAGCGGGCTTGTTGATTCTCACATCTCTTGCGGTAATCGCAGTGAAAACTGCAAAAAGTGCAGCAGGTTTGTATGCGTTACAATCTTTGGTGCTGGTATCGCTATTCTTCTATTTAGCTAGTGCATTAGACGCTCATGAACTCTATATGTGGTCAGTTTCAGCTTTTATTACCAAAGTGGTATTAGTACCTGCACTTTTGATTTATGCAACGCGTAAATTAGATGAAAGCACTGTACCATCTACGATGAATAATGTGTGGTTGATTCCGATTGTAGCAGCTATTGTGGTAGTGAGTTTCTTAGCGACTGATTCAGTAGAATTGCCGATTGCAGATAATCTCAAACCTGCATTATCAGTGTCATTAGGGCACTTCTTATTAGGTTTAACCTGTATTGTGACGCAACGTAATATTGTGAAACAAGTTTTTGGTTACTGCTTAATGGAAAATGGTTCACATCTAACCCTAGCATTGCTTGCTAATAAAGCTCCAGAACTTGTGGAGATTGGTATTGCAACAGATGCTGTTTTTGCGGTGATTATTATGGTCGTACTTGTAAATAAAATTTACCGAGCCCTACATACGCTAGATGCGAAACAATTAATGGAATTACGGGGGTAATTTATGTGGATTAATATTTTGTTATTAATGCCCTTTGTGGTTGGTATCGGTTGCTTTGTTGCAGCAAGACTTCAAAATCTCCAACTTTGCAAATCGTTGCATATTACTGGTTTAGGATTGATGGCATTTGCGACTTTTGTTGTGATTAATCAAGTTCTTGATGAAAATGTTGTAATTGCTTGGAGTAATTGGGTCTATATCGATAGCCTATCAGCAATTTTTGTTGGCTTAATCGGTATCGTTGGTACTTTAGCAGGTGTTTATTCCATCGGATATATGGAAACTGAGTTAAAAGAAGGACACATAGATTTAAGAAGTTTTAGCTTTTACCATGGTTTTCTCCACTTATTCTTTGGATCAATGATGTTGGCAGCTACAACTAACAATATTATTTTTATGTGGGTAGCGATTGAAGCAACAACATTAGCACCAGCTTTCTTAGTTGGTTTATACGGTAGACGTACATCTCTAGAAGCTGCTTGGAAATATATCATTATCTGTTCTGTAGGTGTAGCGTTTGGTTTATATGGAACAGTATTAACATTCTCAAGTGCAAATACTGTATTAGCGGATCCGTCTCAAGCTATCTTCTGGTCAGTCATCAATGAACAAGCAGTAAACCTCAATCATAATCTTATGTATCTTGCATTTGCATTTATTGTAATTGGCTTTGGTACAAAATGTGGTTTATTCCCAATGCATACTTGGTTACCAGATGCGCATAGTGAGGCTCCTAGTCCTGCCAGTGCGATTCTCTCCGCAGTGCTTTTAAATTGTGCAATGCTAATTGTTGTACGTTACTTTATTCTGACAAGCAAGGCTGTTGGATTTGATTATCCCCAAGTATTACTATTGGTCTTCGGATTATTATCAACGGGAATTGCCTCTTTCTTTATCATTATGCAACACGATATTAAACGTAAATTGGCTTACCACAGTATCGAAAATATGGGGTTAATCAGTTTCGCATTTGGGCTTGGTGGACCAATTGGTATGTTTGCAGGTTTATTACATACAATTACACACAGTCTTGCCAAAGCATTATTGTTCTGCGTATCAGGTAATATTTTATTGAAATACCACAGTAGAGATATCACTTACGTACGTGGTTTGTGGAAAACAATGCCGTTTACCGCTGTGTTATTTGCAGGTGGTGCACTAGCACTAGGGGGCGTTCCGCCATTTGGTATGTTTGTGAGTGAGTTTGCCATCATTGTGGCTGCAATCAGTGCAGATAAACCTTGGCTTGCTATCCTTTGCTTAATTTTCTTAACCATTGCCCTTGCTGGATTAACGACAATGTTGTTAAAAACCGTATTAGGCAAACCAACCGAAGGCATTGAAGCAGGTGAAATCAGTAAATCATCTGTGGCTGTGATCGCAATTTACCTTATTTTGTTATTAAGCATTGGTTTATATATTTCAGAGCCTATTATGCAATTATTGCAAAATTCGGTCGGTATCATTTTAGGGCAAGATAATGTGTCTTTCCACGATATGTTGTTATTGCCTTGGCAAAATGTAGGTCAATAGGCAGACAGGAGGAAAAAATGGAATTCACAAAAAATACATCGGTTGATTTGAGCCGTGCTTTAGGTCGAAACTACATTGAGGCCGTTAATCAGAAGTTTCCAGAGACTATTCTTGATGAAGAGTGGTCCACGGAAAATCAGGTAACCATTACGATAAAAACCAATATGTTGCCTGACGTAGTGGAGTATCTTTATTACCAACATGAAGGTTTTTTACCACTTGCCTTTGCTAATGATGAACGCAGTATTAATGGCAACTTTGCCGTGTACTACGTACTTTCAATGGAAGGTATTGTGAAATCTTTCGTAATTGTAAAAGCGTTAGTTGATCCAGTTTCTCAAGAGTTTCCTTCTGTAACTCCAAAAGTAAAAGCTGCTGTTTGGGCTGAGCGTGAAATGTTTGATATGTTCGGCTTAAAAGCAGTGGGTTTGCCAGATCAACGTCGTTTAGTATTACCTGACGATTGGCCAGACGATCTTCACCCATTACGCAAAGACGCAATGGATTATCGTTTACGTCCTGATCCAACAACAGCAACCGAAACTTACGAATTTATCAATGATAAAGGTGATGCGAGAGTAGTCCCCCTAGGTCCACTGCACATCACTTCTGACGAACCAGGTCACTTCCGTCTATTTGTAGACGGAGAGGACATTATTGACGCTGACTATCGTCTGTTTTATGTTCATCGCGGTATGGAAAAACTTGCAGAAACAAGAATGGACTACGACCAAGTAACCTTCTTAGCTGACCGTATCTGTGGGATCTGTGGTTTCACACACAGCGTAGCATACGCAAATTCAGTCGAAAATGCCCTTGGAATTAAAATTCCAAAACGAGCAGAGTGGATTCGTGCAATTTTACTTGAAGTAGAACGCTTACATAGCCATTTACTAAATTTAGGTTTATCGAGTCACTTTACTGGATTTGATACAGGTTTTATGCAATTTTTCCGAGTACGTGAAAAATCGATGACTCTTGCTGAAGTTCTTACTGGTGCGCGTAAAACTTATGGTATCAACCTTATTGGTGGTGTACGCCGCGATATTTTGAAACATCAACGCGAACAGTGTATGAAGTTAATTGGTGAGATTCGTGAGGAAGTTAAAGTCTTAACGGATATTCTACTTAATACCCCAAATATCGACCAACGAACTAGAGACATTGGTATCTTAGATCACCAAATTGCAAGAGATCATAGTCCAGTAGGCCCATTAATTAGAGCAAGTGGCTTTAGCCGAGATGTGCGTAAAGTCCATCCTTTCTCTGGTTATGGTGATGTGCCATTTAGTGCTCATTGGACAGATACTGGAGATGTATATGGGCGCGTAGCTGTAAGGATTAATGAAGTTTTTGAAACAATGAACATTATTGATTATATGGTAGATAATTTACCAAATGGAGATCTGCTTGTTGAAGGTTTCAATTACACACCTGGCCGTTTTGCACTGGGAATTACAGAAGCTCCAAGAGGAGAAGATATTCACTGGTCAATGCTAGGAAATAACCAAAAACTTTACCGTTGGCGTTGCCGAGCTGCTACTTATGCTAACTGGCCAATCTTACGATATATGCTACGTGGTAATACGGTGTCTGACGCACCATTAATTATCGGTAGTCTTGACCCTTGCTATTCTTGTACCGACCGTGTAACCGTTGTTGATGTACGTAAAGGTAAATCAAAAACCGTTGAATACAAAGAAATTGAACGTTACGGTATTGAGCGTAAAAATTCGCCGTTGAAATAGGGAATATGATTATGTTTAAGTTATTAAAAACAGTCTTTAAACAAGGCGATGTAACGACTAAATATCCTTTCAAGCCTTATGAAGTGGATCCTGATTTCCGTGGTAAACCTGAACTTAATTCAGAGCAGTGTATTGTCTGTGGGGCTTGTACAATGGCTTGTCCTTCCAACGCATTGACTTTACGCACAGACACAGAAAAAGGTGATCGTACTTGGTCGTTATTTCTTGGTCGTTGTATTTTCTGTGGTCGTTGTGAAGAAGTTTGCCCAACAAAAGCGATTCGTCTCAGTCAAGATTTTGAGCTTTCCGTGAAAAACAAACAGGATTTATTTCAAGAAACCACATTTTCAACAACCACTTGTCAGCAGTGCCATAAGCCGTTTACTTCTTATAAAGAATTAAATTATGCAATTGAGCTACTGAAATTACAATCAAATGATCCGAATGCGGTTAATCAAAGGTTAGAAGTATTACATACTTGCCCTGAATGTAAGCGTCAAAACAGCCTTGATAAAACCGCAAATATGGAAGAAAAAATGCAGGTGAAACTCATTGCTTATGATGAGAAAAATGTAGAGCTAGATTCTGCGCTCTTTGAACAGGGACAGAAAGCACTTTCACAGGCATTTGTGCAGGAACATAAAGGATAGGGAGAAACTGATATGAACACACAAATTCCAATGCCTGTAAACGGAATCTCTACACCATTTTCTACCGACGAAAGTATTGCCAAAATGAAACAGACGTTGCTGAAAGATATTCAGCGCTCAGCCTATGTTTACCGCGTGGACTGTGGTGGCTGTAATGGTTGTGAAATCGAAATTTTCAGTACCATCACCCCTATTTTTGACGCAGAACGTTTTGGTATCAAAGTTGTTGCTTCACCTCGCCATGCGGATATTTTACTGTTCACTGGCGCGGTAACACGCTCAATGCGTACACCTGCAATGCGAGCTTACCAAGCAGCTCCAGACCCGAAAATCTGTATTTCTTACGGAGCATGTGGTTGTAGCGGCGGGATCTTCCATGATCTCTACTGTGTATGGGGTGGTTCTGACCAAATCGTACCTATAGATGTATATATCCCAGGCTGTCCACCAACACCTGCAGCGACTATTTACGGATTTGCAATGGCATTAGGTTTACTCGATCAAAAATTGAAGGGTAAAAATGAAATTGCTGATCCAAGTGCGGATGTTAATGTACGCTTCCCAAATATTCCTTATGATTTGAGAGTTGCTCTCGAACGTGAAGCAAGACGCTTGGCTGGCTATCGTCAAGGTGGAGATATTGCAGATAAATTTATGGCGATGATGAGTGAACAAAATGCAGAGCCATTTGGTGTGCGCTTGGGAAGTTTCTTAGAACGAGAGAAAGATCCTCGTTTAGCGGAAATTATTACTCGCTTGCACAATATCAGTCATCCATTTTCAGGTTAGCAAGCGGTAGGATAATCTATGGATTTTGCAAGCCACTAAGGAGTAAGTATGGCAACTAATGTTATCTTTTATTTATTAAATCAGCGCTTTGTCGATAACGATGATCAAATCCCAGAGGCTGCTAAAGAGGTTATGTATTACTCTTTAGCAATAGGCCATCACACGGGAGTTATTGATTGTTTTAAGAAAATTATCGTAGCGGATTATGAAGAGTATCAAGCATTTGTTCAGAGTTTTCCTGAAGGTGATGCTCGCCGTAAATTGGCAGGATTAATTCGATTTGGAGAGATTGTCATTGACAGTAGCCATGTCAATTTATTAGCCCGAGCACTTGATGAAAATAAGCCAAATATGACTGAGCTTCATCGGGAATGGGCGGAGATTTTGTTAGATACACTTGCGTCAATTCAAAAAGAGCCTGTGATGTATATTATGGTGAAACGTCGTGATGAATAAGGATATTGTATGAGTGAAAACGTTGTTTTAACGGTAGGTAATGCGATGATGGGAGATGATGGGGCTGGCCCCTATCTCTTCCAACTAATGCAAGAGAAGCCTATCGAAACCTGGAGTGCAGTCGACGGTGGCTCTACGCCAGAGAATGTTTCTCATCTCATTCGAGAAATGAAGCCAAAACAACTGCTGATTGTGGATGCAACAGAAATGGGACAGGAGGTAGGAGCATTGAGAACCGTCGATAAAGACTTAATTGCAGAAATGTTCTTTATGAGCACACATAATATGCCATTGAATTTTCTGATTGAGCAACTGGAAACGGATATTGAAGAGGTTGTGTTTGTAGGTATTCAGCCTGATGTTGTGTCTTTTATGTTTCCACTGGCGGATAAAGTTAAAAATGGAGTAGAACATTTATATGATTTGATTAAACGTGGAGATATTAGTCAAATCGAGAAATTATAAAGATTTTGAGTTATATCAAAAAGGGAACGCGAGTTATTGAACAATATTTCACAAACAAGCGTATGATAATTGTGTAAGTTAATTATTTCTAGTGATTATCTTATGTCAGTTGATCTTAATTTGTAACATAAGGACAAGATTATGAAAAAAGTAGTAACTGTCTGTCCGTATTGCGCTTCAGGTTGTAAAATCAATCTTTTGGTTGAAAACAACAAAATTGTGGGAGCTGAAGGTGCAAACGGAAAAACCAATGAGGGCGAACTTTGCCTGAAAGGGTATTATGGATGGGATTTCGTCCATGACACAAAAATTCTTACCCCACGCCTAACCCAACCAATGATTCGTTACAATCGTGGTGAGGCTTTCACCCCAGTATCTTGGGAAGAAGCAATTTCTTATTCAGCTAAACGCTTAAAAGAAATTAAAGATAAATACGGTAATGAATCCATTATGGTAACGGGTTCATCCCGAGGACCAGGTAATGAAGTAAACTACGTGATGCAAAAATTTGCACGCGCAGTGTTAGGCAATAACAACGTCGATTGTTGTGCTCGCGTCTGACACGGCCCATCAGTAGCAGGTCTGCTCAAATCGGTCGGTAATGGTGCGATGTCTAACTCAATCGTTGAGATTGAAGATACAAAATGCGTCTTTATCTTTGGCTATAATGCCTCAACTTCTCATCCTATTGTCGCGCGTCGAATTAATCACGCAAAAGCGAAAGGGGCAAAAATTATTGTTTGTGACCCGCGTAAAATTGAAACAGCGCGAATTGCGGACATTTACGCACCGCTTGCAAACGGTAGTAACGTTGCTTTCTTAAATGCGATGATGAATGTTATCTTGGAAGAAGGTCTCCAAGATCAAAAATTCATTGATGAGCATACAGAAAATTTTGATGCTTTCTATGAAACTGTCAAAGCTTATACACCTGAAAGTACACAGCATATCACTGGTATAGAACCTGATATGTTACGAGATATCGCTCGTACTTATGCAAAAGCAGAAACAGCAACAATCCTTTGGGGAATGGGCGTATGTCAATTCAAACAAGGTGTTGAAACTGTTCGAGCTTTAGCGAGTCTTGCAATGCTTACAGGTAACCTTGGTAAACCAAATGTGGGGGTTAACCCTGTACGTGGTCAAAACAACGTTCAAGGTGCTTGCGATATGGGAGCTTTATATAATACGCTTCCTGGTTACCAAAGTTTAAATGATCCTGTTGCAATGGCAAAATTTGCGAAAGCGTGGGGCGTTGAATCTTTAAATACCAAACCGGGTGTACCACTCAGTGAAGTGCCACATGCAGTGCATGAAGGAAAAATCAAAGCATTTTATATTATGGGGGAAGATACTCTTCAAACAGAACCAGATCTAAATGCAATGAAACAAACTTTCAAAGATTTAGAATTCATCATTGTTCAAGACATCTTTATGACTCAAACAGCTGCGGAAGCAGATGTTATTTTCCCAGCAACCTCATGTGCAGAACATGAAGGGGTTTATAGTGCTGCAGACCGTGGTTTCCAACGTTTCTATAAAGCGGTGGAACCAACCGGAAATGTAAAAGATGACTGGCAAATCATCAGTGAATTGGCAACTGCTCTTGGCTACCCAATGCACTACAATAACACCAAAGAAATTTGGGATGAATTGCGCTCACTCTGTGATATCTATAAAGGTGCAACCTACGAAAAAATGGAAGGTTTAGGTTATATCCAATGGCCTTGCTATGACGAAGGTGAAGAGGATCAAGGTACACAATACTTGTATAAAGGTCAAATTTTTGACCGTCCAAACGGCAAAGCAGAATTCTTTGCTTGCGATTGGGAGCCCCCAATGGAAGAAGTCTCTGAAGAGTTCCCTCTTGTGCTTTCAACCGTACGTGAAGTTGGACACTATTCTTGTCGTTCAATGACAGGTAACTGCCGTGCATTAGCAGCGCTTGCTGATGAACCAGGATTTGTTCAAATGAATGACCAAGACGCCAAAGAATTAGGCATTAAAAATAATGATTTGGTTTGGATTTCATCTTCTCGCGGTAAAGTTATCTCTCGTGCGGATGTAAGCACGCGAACCAATAGGGGAGCTTGCTATATGACGTATCAATGGTGGATCGGTAAATGTAACGAACTTACCGCTGAGCACTTAAATCCTGGTTCAAGAACACCAGAGTACAAGTACAGCGCGGTGCGTATCGATAAAATTGAAGATCAAAATTGGGCAGAGCAGTATGTTGTAACAGAATATACGAAACTAAAAGCTCGATTAAAAGAAACGGCATTAGCAGCATAATGCTCGCAATAAAACGTAGGGTGGGCTTTAGCCCACCTTATTTTTTTTATATTTCTCATTAGCATATAATTTACCCCCATATACTGATCAAGCGGTATGATTTATCAATAAATTTGCAAATTTTTCTTGAAATCATACCGCTTGTAATCTAATAAATATCGGTGGGCTAAAGTCACCCTACAAGCGAGTGTAGAATCTCTACACTTTAACTTCAATTTCTCGAATTCTCAATTCATTACCCATACGGTGTTGCAGATGTGTGCTATTACAATGTGGACAGGCGTTGTGGTTGATTTGAATCTCAACCTGTTTTTGACATTGCCAACAGTAAGCTAGGGCAGGTATGGGAATAAAATGGATTTGGCAGTTTTCAGCAACGGTATCTTTTGTAATCATTTCAAAACAAAACTCCAATGCACTTTGTTCTACACAAGACAGCACTCCCAATTCTAACCATAAAGCTGTTACTTTATTGACATTATTTTTACGGCATTGCTCTTCAACAATATCCATAATATTTTGAGCAAGTGAAAGTTCGTGCATAGCTCCTCCGATGAAAACCATAAACTTGCATTAATTTAGCATAATTTTCGGATTTGATGATCTCTATCAAATCAAATTTTTCTGTTAATGTTATGTTGCTTCCGTATATTTTATAGGGAGATACAATATGTGTAGCACATGTGGTTGTGGTCATCCTGACCAAATAAAAATCGGTACATTACCTCATTCCCATCACCACTCTAATGAGACACTATCAATTAAAATGTCTCAATTTTCTCACTCGATGATTCATTCCCCAGAAGAGCAACTAGCACATCAAAAGCGCCTATTAAAAGTTGAACAAGATGTGTTAGGCAAAAACAACAAAATTGCCGATGTAAATCGGGAACTCTTTGAAAAAAATGGCATTTTAGCGTTAAATCTTGTTTCAAGCCCAGGTTCTGGCAAAACAACATTACTAACTACAACGCTAGATGCGATTAAAAATGAGAGAGAGTGTTATGTGATAGAGGGCGATCAACAAACAGAAAACGATGCCGAACGTATCCGTGCAACAGGCGTACCAGCGATTCAAGTCAACACTGGCAAAGGTTGTCATTTAGATGCTCAAATGATTGCAGAAGCATTGGTCAATCTCCGTCCACAAGCAGACAGCCTACTGTTTATTGAAAACGTGGGGAATTTAGTTTGCCCATCGGAATTTGATTTGGGTGAAAAAGCAAAAGTGGTGATTCTCTCTGTAACAGAAGGGGAGGATAAACCATTGAAATATCCGCATATGTTTGCCGCGTCACAATTAATGTTACTCAATAAAATCGATCTATTGCCTTATTTAAAATTTGATGTCGAAAAATGTATCGCCAATGCGAAACAAGTGAATCCAAATATTAAAGTGATTCCAATTTCAGCGACAACAGGTGAAGGGCTGAAAGCGTGGCTTGATTGGCTAAAAATGTAAATTCAAGGATGTGAGGACAAGTTATGAAGTTTGTCGATGAATTTCGCGATCCCAAACTTGCAAAAAGTTTAGTAGAGCGACTCAATACATTAATGGATAAGTTGCAAAATTTTAATGAAAAACGACCGCTTTATTTAATGGAAGTATGTGGCGGTCATACACATACTATTTTTAAATTTGGCTTAGATCGTCTTTTACCTAAATCAATCTCTTTTATACACGGCCCAGGTTGCCCTGTGTGTGTTCTTCCAATGGGGCGCATTGATGTTTGCATTGAAATAGCACATAAACCAGATGTTATTTTTTGTACATTCGGTGATGCTATGCGAGTGAAAGGGCGGTTAGGTTCATTACTTGAAGCGAAGTCTAAAGGGGCAGATGTACGAATTGTTTACTCGCCAATTGATGCATTATCTCTTGCTAAAGAGAATCCCGATAAAAAAGTTGTCTTTTTTAGTTTAGGATTTGAAACAACAATGCCAAGTACAGCAGTAACATTACAGCAAGCAAAGGCTCAAAATGTGAATAATTTTTGGATTGTTTGCCAAAACATCACCATTATCCCAACGCTTAAACAGCTTTTATCAGATGATCAAGTAAAAATTGATGGCTTTATTGCACCTGGTCACGTCAGTATGATTATTGGAACCTATCCTTACCAAACTTTGTGCCAAGATTATCATAAACCTTTTGTTGTTACAGGGTTTGAACCATTGGATATTTTACAATCTATCGTTATGCTCGTAGAGCAATTTGTTGATGGACGATGTGAAGTGGAAAATCAGTATAAACGGATTGTGTTAGAAGGTGGAAATCTTCTAGCACAAAACGCACTAAGTGAGGTATTCCAACTAAAAAGTAGCAGTGAATGGCGTGGTTTAGGCGAAATTGAAAATTCGGGAGTGGAACTCACCGAAGCATATCGCCAATTTGATGCTGAAATTCATTTCCAAAGCAAAGCACATAAAGTGGCGGATGACCCAAATTCCCGCTGTGGTGATGTTCTAACTGGAAAATGCCACCCATCAGATTGCCCATTGTTTGCAACAAGTTGTAATCCAGATAATGCTTATGGTGCATTAATGGTTTCAAGCGAAGGCGCGTGTGCAGCCTATTACCAATATCGTAGAGAGTAGGAGAGAGTATGTCTGGCGTAATTATGATGTCACACGGTAACGGTGGGGCTGCAATGCAACAATTAATCAATCTTTATTTTGTAGAAGCCTTTGATAATCCGTTTCTTACTCAAGGCGAAGATCAAGCCCGATTACCCTTAGATGAGTTAATTAAAACAGGGGATAAATTAGCGTTTTCTACAGATAGTTTTGTTATTGACCCCATTTTTTTCCCTGGAGGGAATATCGGTAAATTAGCAGTTTGTGGTACAGCGAATGATATTGCCGTAAGTGGCGCCATCCCTAAATATTTATCCTGTGGGTTTATCTTAGAAGAAGGATTTCCATTAGATGATTTAAAACTGGTAATTCGCGCAATGGCACAAACGTGCCAAGAAAATAATATTCAAATTGTTACTGGAGATACAAAAGTTGTTCAAAAAGGCTCTGTAGATAAAATATTTATCAATACCAGTGGAATTGGTGTTATCCCCAAAAATATCGACTGGGGAACTCACAAAATTGAAGTCGGGGATAAAATAATTGTCAGTGGCACTATTGGGGATCACGGTACAGCAATCCTAAATACTCGTGAAAACCTAGGAATACAAACAGATTTGCAAAGTGATTGCGCAGTATTAACCCCCCTTATTGAAAAATTACGAGAGGTTGAAGGTATTAAAGCAGTTCGAGATGCGACAAGAGGTGGAGTAAATGCTGTATTACACGAATTTTCAGCCGCTCAGAAACTAGGAATTACTATCAACGAGGAATCATTACCTTTACGCAAAGAAGTTAGAGGTATTTGTGAATTGCTTGGACTAGATGCCCTAAACTTTGCAAATGAAGGAAAACTAGTTGTTGCAGTAAAAGCGGATTGTGCAAAGCAAGCCTTAGAGGCCTTAAGATCTCACAAACTAGGGGAAAATGCTGCAATCATAGGCGAGGTAACTGCAGATAAGAGTGTCAGAGTAATTGGAATCTTTGGGCAAAGTCGTTTATTAGATTTACCAACGAATGAACCTTTGCCGAGAATTTGTTAATTATTTTTGCAAAAAATCAAAGAAAAATAACCGGTTGTAATTTTTTATTTATAAGAGAAGTTAGTTGAATATATCCGCTAACTTCTCTTTATTTTTATCTATTAAACCAACTTACATAATCAAACTGGTCATAATATTTGTTACCGAACAATCCTGAATAATCGAACAAATCGCCAACTTGGTGGCTTTGCTCAAAACCTTGAATATAAAACGTAGATTTTAATTCTGGATACGGCTTATGGGTGAATACAATTTTATTTTCATATGTAAGGTTATCAAAATCGACCAAATCTTGGTAAGTACAACCGTCCCTATCTGTAAAGATAATAAAAAGGTTATTTAAATTGATTCGTTTTGTACGCTCTTGCCATTTTTCACGAGCTTCCTGTTCTGAATGATAATGCATAAAGTAAATCGTAATATCATCGAGTTTAGCAACAGGGTAAGAACGATTTGTTTCAATAAACCTTAATTCTGCTTGCATATAATGAGAAAGATTTTTTAAGTATTTAATAAAATCTTTCGGCTCAAGATAGAGATTCACAAAAGGCGAATTAAATTTTTGCCCTAAATCGTGTAGTATCAATGCGCCATTACAATTGCTAGAAATCACTGAGAAATTGCTATTTGTTAACTTCAGCTGATTACGTTTATTGATAGATTGGCGAAATGGCTTATTAATGAGATTGATAATTCGCTTAAACATAGTAACTCTCATAGGAAAAATGGGATTTGAATTATAACTTAAAAGCTTCGACACTTCCATAATAAAAATTCGCATAACGTAGATTATGTTAAATAATATAAACTAATAAATGCAACTATTAGAAATTTAATTAACTTTTCTGCTCTTTTCATTTCAATAACAATTTATTTTCATTTCAGAAAAGCGTATCATATGCGAGTTTCCACGTTCGTAAAAACGTGTTCTTTATTTATTAACATAATAGGTGTTTCGACAATGTCAAAAAATCTTGTATTTATTCTTAACTGTGGTAGCTCTTCATTAAAATTCGCTATCTTAGATCCTGTATCAGGCGACGAGAAATTATCTGGTCTTGCTGAGAACTTCAACCTTGAAGATGCGCGCATCAAATGGAAATTAAACGGCGAGAAAGGCGCTGCAAATTTAGGCGCAGGCGCAGCTCACAGTCAAGCACTTAACTACATCGTGTCAAATATCTTAAGCGCAGAATTAAAAGACAGTATCGGCGCTATCGGTCACCGTATCGTTCACGGCGGTGAAAAATACACTTCTTCTACAGTGATCACACCAGAAGTATTAAAAGGTATCGAAGATGCAGCGGCATACGCTCCACTTCACAACCCTGCTCACTTAATCGGTATTCAAGAAGCATTCAAAGCATTCCCTGAATTAAAAGAGAAAAACGTAGCAGTATTCGATACAGCATTCCACCAAACAATGCCTGAAGAAGCATACTTATATGCATTACCATACTCTTTATACAAAGAGCACGGTGTTCGTCGTTACGGTTTCCACGGTACTAGCCACTACTATGTAAGCCGTGAAGCTGCTAAAGTTGTTGGTGTTGATGCTGATAAAGTAAACGTAATCACTTGCCACTTAGGTAACGGTGGTTCTGTTGCTGCAATCCGTGATGGTAAATGTATCGATACTTCAATGGGTTTCACTCCATTAGAAGGTTTAGTAATGGGTACTCGTTCAGGTGATATCGATCCTGCGATCATCTTCTTCATGCACAATACTTTAGGTATGTCTGTTAAAGATATCGAAGATACTTTAGTGAAAAAATCTGGTTTATTGGGTTTAACTGAAGTAACTAGCGACTGCCGTTTTGCAGAAGATAACTACTCTACTCACCCAGAAGCAAAACGTGCAATGGACAACTTCTGCTACCGTTTAGCAAAATATATCGGTTCATACATGGCTGTAATCGGTGACCGTTTAGACGCTATCGTATTCACTGGTGGTATCGGTGAAAACGCAGGTCCAGTACGTGAATTAACGTTAAACTACTTAAAACTATTCGGTATTAAAGTAGATGCAGAGAAAAATACTGCAGCACGTTTCGGCAAATCAGGCGAAATTACAACAGCAGATTCAGCATTCCGTGCATTTGTAATCCCAACTAACGAAGAGTTAGTGATTGCGCAAGACGCAGCTAAATTAGCGTTATAATATCCAAAACCTGCCTGATGGCAGGTTTTTTTAACCAATGTAGATACTGTCTCTCA
>LEKJ01000060.1 GCA_029852775.1 Pasteurellaceae bacterium LFhippo2 | reverse complement strand
AAAATAAACTAATTACATAGCTCTATCTTTCTGCTATATTTGACTCTTTTTCTAATCTTGCTCAGGACAGTATAAGAGGAGCATTTATGTTTGGTCTTGATCCAACAACAACAACATTCCTGATTTATATTATTGGAATGATCGCGATTGGTTTTATTGCCTATCGTGTTACAAATAATTTATCGGACTATATTCTTGGTGGCCGTCGTTTAGGTAGCTTTGTGACAGGTTTATCAGCTGGTGCATCTGATATGTCAGGCTGGTTACTGATGGGCCTACCTGGGGCAGTTTATGCTTCAGGTTTAATTGAAGGCTGGATTGCTATTGGCTTAACTATTGGTGCATATCTTAACTGGCTATTTATTGCGGGACGTTTACGTACTCACACGGAATATACTTCTAATGCATTAACACTTCCAGAGTATTTCCATCATCGCTTTGGTGATAATACAAAGATTCTAAAAATTGTTTCAGCAACAATCATTCTATTTTTCTTTGCTATTTACTGCTCTTCTGGTGTTGTAGCGGGTGCTCGCTTATTTGAAAACCTATTTGGTATCGAATACTCAGTTGCGCTTTGGTATGGTGCACTAGCAACTATTATCTATACTTTTATTGGTGGTTTCCTTGCGGTAAGTTGGACTGATACAATTCAAGCAACTCTAATGGTGTTTGCACTCTTCCTAACGCCGATCTTTGTATTGATGCAACTAGGTGGCTTTGAAGAAACTCAAGCAGTAATTATGCAAGCAGGTGAAGCAGTAAATAAAGATTTTACTGATATTTTTACTGGAACAACCTTTATTGGACTACTTAGCTTATCTGCTTGGGGTTTAGGCTATTTTGGTCAACCACATATCTTAACGCGTTTTATGGCTGCGGATAGTGCGAAAACAATGGTAAATGCTCGTCGTATCTCTATGACTTGGATGGTAATCTGCTTAGCTGGCGCTGTGGCAATTGGTTTCTTTGGACAAGCATACTTTTTTGCACACCCTGATGTTGCCGGTCCTGTATCACAAAATAATGAACGTGTATTTGTAGAATTATCTAAATTATTGTTTAATCCTTGGATCGCTGGTGTACTTCTTTCAGCAATTTTAGCTGCGGTAATGAGTACTTTAAGTTGCCAATTATTAATTTGCTCAAGTGCAATCACTGAAGATTTCTATAAAGGCTTTATTAAACCAAATGCGAGTGATAAAGAGCTAGTTTGGTTAGGACGTCTGATGGTGTTATTGATTTCGGTAATTGCGATTGTGATTGCCCAAGATCCAACAAGTAAAGTGCTAGGTTTAGTTTCTTATGCCTGGGCTGGCTTTGGCTGTGCATTTGGCCCAGTTGTTATTCTCTCTGTATTCTGGAAACGTATGAATGCAGCTGGTGCAATGGCTGGTATGCTGACAGGTGCATTAGTGGTAATCTTTTGGAATAACCTTGTACCTGATAGTGGTATCTATGAAATGATCCCTGGCTTTATCTTAGCGTTTATTGCAGTGGTTGTTGTATCACTTATCACTCCAGCACCGAGAGCAGACGTTGTTGAAACGTTTGAAAAAGCAGATAAAGCTTATAAAGACGAAATGAGCTCATAGTCAATAAGCGGTAAGTAATTTAATCTACTTACCGCTTTTTATTTTAAGTAAATTATTAAAACCACAAGATATAGTGCTGAGATGTATCTGAAAATACTATATCTTGTGGTTTTCCATTTTCAGGCATATTCAAGCGCTAAGATCAAGGAAATAATTTACAAAAAATTTTTCCTTTTAAAATCAAATACTCGCAACGATCCAATCAGTAACTGTAGTTTGTCAAGATCTTGTGGATCAAAAAAATATCGCTAGAATACGGCACTTAGTTTCAATTCACATTTATAAGCTGATTATGTCTCGCAATATCTTTGAAAAACGAATCCAAATTAAACCTTACGAATACCCTGAATTACTTGAATTTAAAGATGCAATTCGTCACTCTTACTGGTTGCATACTGAGTTTAACTTCACAGGTGATATTCAAGATTACCGTACTAACATCAACGATCACGAACGCCACGTTTTAACTCGTGCAATGCTTGCGATTTCACAAGTAGAAGTAAACGTAAAACGTTTCTGGGGTGAGTTATATCGTTACTTCCCAAAACCAGAAATGGATGATGTAGGCGGTACTTTTGCAGAGAGTGAAGTACGTCATAAAGACGCTTACTCATTCTTACTTGAGAAACTTGGTTTAAACGAGATGTTCTCTCAAATTACTGAAATTGAGCCATTAATGAATCGTATTCGTTATATGGAAAGTTTTATGAAAGAGAAAGATGCGGGTAAAGGCGAATTTGTTTTATCGCTAGTGCTATTCTCACTTTTCGTAGAGCATATTTCATTATTTGGTCAGTTCTTAATTATGATGTCGTTCAACAAGCAGAAAAACCTGTTTAAAGGGATTTCAAATGCCGTTGAAGCAACATCAAAAGAAGAAGAAATTCACGGTAAATTTGGTATTGCGTTATATGAAATTTTACGTGATGAGCATAGTGAATTATTTACGCCAGAATTCTACACAGAATTACAATCTCTTGCTGAACAAGCATTTGAAGCAGAGCGTGGCATCTTAGATTGGATTTTCGAAGAAGGTGATTTAAGTTTTATCACTAAAGAGACCGTAGAAAACTACATCAAGAGCCGTTATAACAACTCATTAATGATTTTAGGTTTAGAGCCACCACACAACATTAACCCAGAGTTGTTAAAAGAAACAGAGTGGTTTGATATTGAAATTCTTTCAACTAAAGAAACGGATTTCTTTAACAAACGTAGTACCGATTATAGTAAAAAAATGAAACAGATTACCGCAGATGACTTATTCTAATATTGACCGTCCAGATTTTGATTGGCTGAACAACGACAGCAAACTATTTTTACAACGTGGCTATTTACTTGAAGGTACAACCGCGTTAGATCGTATCCGTTTTATCGCTGAACACGCTGAGCGTAAACTTGGCATTGAAGGCTATGCGGATAAATTCTATCACTATATGGCTCGTGGCTATTTCTCACTTTCTTCACCAATTTGGTCTAACTTTGGTTTAGATCGTGGTTTGCCGATCTCTTGTTTTGGTAGCTACATTGGTGACTCAATCCACGACATTATGGTCACTACGGCTGAAGTGGGTATGATGAGTAAAATCGGTGGCGGTACATCGGCATATTTTGGTGATATTCGTCCACGTGGCTCTGCAATCAAAAATAACGGTAAATCAGACGGTTCATTTAACTTTAGTAAGTTATTTGATACGGTTATCGACGTAATTTCACAAGGTACATCACGTAAAGGTCAATTCGCTGGTTATATCGATATTGAACACGGTGATATCGACGAATGGTTAGACATTCACACTGAAGGTAACCCAATTCAGTTAATGTACTACGGCGTATGCGTAGGTAGCGAATGGTTAGAGTCAATGAAAGCCGGCGATCCACATAAACGTCAGCTTTGGGCAAAACTATTACAACGTAAAACCGAAACAGGTATCCCATACATCTTCTTTAAAGACAATGCGAATGCAGGTCGTCCAGATGTGTATAAAGATAAAAATATGACGGTTCACGCAAGTAACCTTTGTACTGAAATTATGTTACCGTCAAACATTGATGAGAGCTTTGTATGTTGCTTATCTTCAATGAACTTATTGCATTTCGATGAGTGGAAAGATACCGATGCACCAGAAGTATTAACTTACTTCTTAGATGTGGTAATGTCTGAATTTATTGAGAAAAGTGCAGAGATGCCATTCTTACACCGTGCAAACCGCTTTGCGCGTCGTCACCGTGCATTAGGTTTAGGCGTATTAGGTTGGCACAGCTATTTACAAGCGAATAACATTGCGTTTGATAGCTTTGAAGCAATGCAGAAAAACAACCTTGTATTCAAAACATTACAAGAGAAAACATTAAAAGCATCGCAAGAGTTAGCACAACGTTTTGGCGAACCTGAAATCTTAAAAGGTTATGGCCGTCGTAACACAACGTTAATGAGTATTGCACCAACTAAATCAAGTAGCTTTATTTTAGGTAGCGTATCGCCATCGATCGAGCCATTTAAATCAAACTACTATGTAAAAGATTTAGCGAAGATCAAAACCGTTTATAAAAACCCATTCTTAGAGCAATTATTACGTGAGAAAGGTTTAGATAATGAAGAGATCTGGGAATCAATTTTACACAACGACGGTTCTGTACAGCACTTAGCGCAATTGAGCGATCACGAGAAAGAAGTATTTAAAACGTTCTCTGAAATCAGCCAATTAAGCGTGATTCAACAAGCTGCACAACGTCAGAAATATATCGATCAAGGTCAGAGTATCAACATTATGGTTCACCCATCAACGCCAGCGCGTGATCTGAACCAGTTATACTTAACAGCAGAAGAGCTTGGGATCAAATCGATCTACTATCAATACTCAATGAGTGCGGCACAGGTATTTAACCGTAACTTATTAAGCTGTAGTAGTTGTGAAGGTTAATCTTCACAAGAGTAGAATTCTCTAAAGAACAAGCGGTCAGATAATTGCAAAATTTTGCGGTTATTTGACCGCTTTTTTATTAGAAGTTGAAATGGATTTGTAGGGAAATGGCCATTCGTTTGCGAAAATAAATAGGGGCAAACCTGATTGATTTGCCCCTATGATATGAAAATAGATCTTTTAAGATGAGTAAAACCTATTGCACAAAACCCACAACTTTATACACTTCGGCTAAAGTTGCTTTTGCACGTGCACGGGCTTTTTCAGCACCTTCACGGTAGATTTTTTCTAATAGCGCTTCATCTTGGCGGAAATGGTTATAACGCTCTTGTAAGTCCGTTAATAACTCAGATACACGCTCTGCGACTTCGGTTTTTAAGTGACCATACATCTTACCTTCAAATTCCGCTTCTAATTCAGGGATTGATTTACCCGTTACCGCAGAAAGAATGTCTAATAAGTTTGATACACCCGCTTTGTTTTGCACATCATAACGTACTACAGGTGGCTCATCGCCATCAGTCATTGCACGTTTAATTTTCTTTGCTACCGCTTTCGGATCTTCTAATAAGCCGATAACGTTATTGCGGTTATCATCTGATTTTGACATCTTCTTCGTTGGCTCTAATAGCGACATAACTCGTGCGCCCGCTTTTGCGATAAATACTTCAGGCACTTGGAAAATTGGCTCTACCACATTACCTTCCGCATCTTTTTTGCCATATAACGCATTGAAACGGTTTGCGATATCACGGGTGATTTCTAAGTGTTGTTTTTGGTCATCGCCGACTGGCACTTGGTTTGCTTGATAAAGCAGAATATCCGCTGCCATTAATACAGGGTAGGTAAATAGACCGACGTTGATATTATCTTCGTAACGCGCTGATTTATCTTTAAACTGGGTCATACGGCTCATTTCGCCGAAGTAGGTGTAGCAGTTTAAAATCCACGATAATTGCGTGTGTTCTGGCACGTGTGATTGAATAAATATTGTGCTTTTCTCAGGATCGATACCACAAGCTAAATAGATTGCTAATGTATCTAAAGTCGCTTTGCGTAATGCTTCAGGATCTTGGCGGACTGTGATTGCGTGTAAATCTACGATACAGAATAAACATTCGTAGTCGTCTTGCATTTTAGTCCAGTTGCGTAATGCGCCTAAGTAGTTACCTAAACTAAGTTCACCTGATGGTTGAACACCACTTAATACGATTGGTTTGGTCATAATTATTGTTCTCTTTTTTATAAAAATATAAGCGGTAGGATTTTGGCAGAAATTTGCAAATTTGCCAAATAATCTCACCGCTTTTTTATGATTTTATTGATAATCCACAAAGCAAAAGGGCTGATTCCCAAATAGAAATCAGCCCTTTGACGTTTTAAATCAGAACGAATTATTTCGCGCCGATTGGTAATACTGTACGACCAAAGCTTTCATTGATAATCTCAGCTGCAGCTAAGTAGAATGCTAAGAATGCCGTTAATAAACCAAAGTTACCACCTACGTTTGTGATTGTGTGGTTACCTGTGAAATCACCTGCTGCTAAGATGTAGAAAGTGATTGTTAATGATAAGAAGATTGCTTGTAATGCACGTGGTTTAGTTAAAGTACCAACGAACATCATTAGCGTGAATGTACCCCACGCCATTAAGTACCAACCGATGAACTCAGGTGAAACTGTTGAAGCGAAGAATACTTTGAATAATGCGAATGACCACCAGAATGCACCGTAGCTAGTGAATGCTGTGAAACCAAAAGTGTTACCTTTTGAGTATTCAAACATACCTGCGATCATTTGAGCTGTACCGCCGAAAGCGAAGCCCATTGCTAATACTAAACCAACATTTTCGCCACCGAATGTACCGTTGTTGATTAAGCTAAGTAAAAAAGTTGTTAATGCGAAGCCACATAAACCTAATGGGCCTGGATTTGCTGTTGCTGTATTGTGAGCAGACATTTAAAAAACCTCGAATGATTTGTATTAAATAAACTTATTAATGCTATTTACAATTTTTTTGGGGAAAATGACCGGTTGTAACTGCAATAGCCGCTTAATTTAAAAAGCGGGCAAGTATAACGATTTTGCCCGCTTTTTTCTAGTGAAATTTTAGCTATCTATGCCTAAACTTTCCCAGATTTCATCGACTTTTTTGACCACATTTGGATCTTTGTGAATCGGTGTTCCCCATTCCCGTTGGGTTTCCCCTGGCCATTTATTTGTCGCATCAATGCCCATTTTTGAGCCTAAGCCTGCAATTGGAGATGCGAAGTCTAAATAGTCAATCGGCGTATGTTCAATCATAGTGGTATCACGGGCCGGATCGCAACGGGTAGTAATCGCCCAAATCACATCTTTCCAATCACGTGCATTGACATCATCATCACACACAATCACAAATTTGGTATACATAAACTGACGTAAGAAAGACCACACCCCCATCATTACCCGTTTAGCGTGTCCTGCGTACTGTTTCTTAATCGTTACCACTGCCAAGCGATAAGAACAACCTTCAGGTGGCAAATAGAAATCAACAATTTCTGGGAACTGCTTTTGTAAAATCGGGATAAACACTTCATTTAACGCTTCGCCCAATACTGCTGGTTCATCTGGCGGACGGCCGGTATAGGTTGAGTGATAAATCGCATCCTTACGCATTGTAATGTGTGTGACCGTAAACACAGGGAAATATTCCTGTTCATTATAGTAACCCGTATGGTCGCCATAAGGTCCTTCTAATGCGGTTTCTTCTAAATCAATGTAACCTTCTAACACAATCTCAGCGCTTGCAGGCACTTCTAAATCATTGCTGATTGATTTCACTACTTCAGTTTTATTGCCACGTAATAAGCCGGCAAAGGCATATTCAGATAGCGTATCAGGAATAGGCGTTACTGCGGCTAAAATGGTGGCAGGATCAGCCCCCAATGCCACTGATACTGGGAATGGCTTATCTGGATTGGCTTCTTTCCATTCTTGGAAATCTAACGCTCCGCCACGGTGTGAAAGCCAACGCATAATCAGCTTATTTTTGGCAATCAGTTGCTGGCGGTAAATGCCTAAATTTAAACGCTTTTTATAAGGCCCTTGGGTAATTGTCAGGCCCCAAGTAACAAGCGGAGCCACATCTCCCGGCCAACAGTGCATAATCGGCAGTTTATACAGATCAACATCATCGCCCGAGATTACCACTTTCTGACAATCTGCCTTGCCGAGTACTTTGCTTGGCATATTAAGCACTTGTTTCCATTGCGGAATTTGCCCAATTAAGTCTTTAAAACCTTTTGGCGGTTCTGGCTCTTTTAAGAAAGCTAACAATTTACCTAAATCACGTAATGCAAGAGTGCTTTCTTGTCCCATTCCCATCGCGACACGATCTGGGGTGCCAAAAAGGTTGCAGAGTACGGGCATATCGTAGCCTTTCGGATTCTCAAATAGCAGTGCTGGCCCGCCTTTGCGTAGGGTACGATCAGCGATCTCTGTCATCTCTAAATAGGGATCGATTTCTTGTGTAATTCGTTTGAGCTCGCCTTTCTGCTCTAGAATATCCAAGAAATCGCGTAGATTTTTATATTTCATAACAATACCTATGATGAATAATCTCTAAAATTATAGCATAGTTTCCATTCTCAACTTTCAACTTTATAATACCCATAAAAAAATTATAGATTTATTTTTCAGTTCTGCTAAGATCTGCAAACTTTTCTATAAAAGGAGACAAATGATGTTTAAAAGAACCGCTTTAACTCTCGCTTTATTAGGCGCGACAGCTGTATCACAAGCAGATGTATTAACGACAGTTAAGCCATTAGGCTTTATTGCAAATGCTATTACTGATGGCGTAACAGAAACTAAAGTACTACTACCAGTGAGCGCTTCTCCACATGATTACAGCTTAAAACCTTCTGATGTTGAGCAACTTCAATCTGCACAATTAGTGGTTTGGATTGGGGAAGAGATGGAAGGTTTCTTAGAAAAAAGCATTGAGAAATTACCAAAAGAAAAAGTTCTGACTTTGGAAGATATTGATGCAATTAAAGAATTGGTTGAGCACGATGATGATCATAAAGATGAGAAAAAAGATGATCATAAGCACGAACATAAACATGAGCATAAACACGATCACGAACATGGACATAACCATAGCCACGATGAAGATTGGCATATTTGGTTATCGCCAACAGCAAGTATCACGATTGCAGAGCAAATCGCAGAGCGTTTAAGCCAACAACAGCCAGAGCAAAAAGCAAAAATTGAAGAGAATTTAGCAAACTTTAAAACAGCTATGGTAACTAAAAATGGCGAAATTGAGAAACAACTTTCAGCAGTGAAAGGCAAAGGCTACTACACTTTCCACGATGCTTATAGCCATTTTGAAGATGCTTATGGATTAAAATCATTAGGTTCATTTACGATTAATCCTACTGTTGCACCGGGCGCAAAAACCTTAAATAAAATTAAGAAAGATATTGCGAAACACGATGCACAATGTCTATTTGCAGAGCCACAATTCACACCAAAAGTGATTGAGAGCTTAAGTAAAGGGACAAATGTGGGCGTTGGTCAGTTAGATCCATTAGGGGAAAAAGTTGAGATGGGCAAAGATGCTTATCCGAAATTCCTACAATCTATCGCGGATCAATTTAGCGGTTGTTTAGCAAAATAACCCCTGAAAATAAAAATAGCCAGATGACATCTGGCTATTTGTTTTTAAGAGAAAAATTAATATTTTGCCCCAAGTTTTTGAATATAGCGGTTAGTTGCGATATGTGCAGATAACCAACCTAGAAACACACTTACTGTTATGATAAGTACAATTTCACTAATATCAAATCCATTCAACTCAAATTTTACGGTAAACATATCTGATACGTAGCGTACAATACCAGTGAAATAACCAATAGTGACTAAGCTAAATAGAAGAGCAAATAAGCTTCCTAAAAATCCATAAATCATCCCTGTATAGATGAATGGACGAGAAATAAAGTAGTCTGTTGCACCGAGATTCTGCATTACTTCAATGCTTGCACGTTTATTTGAAACATCAGAACGAACGCCACTGCTGATTACTAAGAACACGGCAAAAATCATTAATAGAGTACAAGTTACAGCAACGCGACCAATTAGCTGACTTAATGCAGAAAGTTTTTCTAGCCAACCATTATCTAAACGAACTTCTTGTACACCTTTAATCTTTTGTAAACCATCACGTAGCTCAATCATATTTTCAGGCGAACTGAAATCTTTTTTTGGCTTTAACGTCACGACTGCAGGTAACGGATTATCGTCCAAGATATCCAATGCATCACCAAATCCAGCCCAAGTTTTGAATTCATCTAAACTTTGTTGGCGTGAAATATAGTTAGAACTCTCAATTTTATTCGATTCAAATTGTTTAACTAAATTAACTACGGGATCAATATCGTGCTCTGTAAGATTTTTATGCAGATATACAGTGATTTCTGGCTCTGGATAAAATTCTTTAGCTGCGTGGCTGGTATTTTTCCAAAGCAAATAGCTTACAGTTGGAATAGTGAGTGATACCGCAATAACTAAAACTGTTAGAAATACACCTAATTTACGTTTGCAGAGATCTTGCCAAACAGAGCGTAAAATATATTGTGTTTGTGAACTTATCATAATGTTATACCTTTAAATGGCCTTCTTCTAACACCAAACACGGTTTAGGGCGTTGATTAATAATATGAGTATCGTGGGTCGCGATCAGAACAGTTGTTCCTGCATTATTAAATTCTTCAAACAGACGAAATATCTCAAAAGAAAGTCTATCATCAAGATTACCCGTTGGCTCATCCGCAAGTAATAATTGTGGGCGATGGATAATTGCACGAGCAATATCAACTCGTTGTTGCTCACCACCAGAAAGGTGTAACGGTAAAAAATTTGCCTTATTTTCTAAACCAACACGTCCGAGAGCAATACGAGCTTCACGTTCCGCAATCTCTTGTTTTATACCCATAATAATTAGTGGGAGTGCAACATTGTCTAAGATAGAACGGTCTGTTAGTAAGCTATAATTTTGATGAACCATACCAATTTGGCGGCGTAGGAATGGTAATTCGTGCTCAGCTAGGCGTGTAATATCGTAGCCATTAAATTCTACTTGACCACCATTAGCTCGCTCAATTCCCATAACTAATTTTAATAGGGTTGTTTTACCTGCGCCTGAGTGCCCTGTAATATAAGCCATCTGCCCTTTTTGTAAGTGAAAGCTAATTCCTTGTAGAGCAGGGCGTCCACCGCCTTTATAGACTTTACTTACATTAGTAAACTTAATCATTATTTCTCTTCCTCGTGGGTAAATAATGCTTCAATAAATTCATCTGCATCGAATGGACGAAGATCTTCAATTTTTTCACCCACCCCGATAAAACGAATAGGGATATTAAATTGATCTGCAATAGCAAAGATCACACCGCCTTTTGCTGTTCCGTCTAATTTAGTCAGGGTAATACCTGTTAAACCAACGGCTTCGTTAAATAATTTCGCTTGGCTAATTGCATTCTGGCCTGTACCAGCGTCTAAAGTTAGCATAATTTCGTGTGGTGCTGTGGCATCGTATTTTTGCATCACACGTACGATTTTTTTCAGCTCGTCCATTAGGTTATTTTTATTTTGCAAACGGCCTGCTGTATCTGCAATTAATACATCAATCCCTTTGGCAGCTGCCGATTGCATTGCATCGAAAATCACTGAAGCAGAATCAGAGCCTGTGCTTTGTGCCACAACAGGAATATTATTGCGCTCACCCCAAACTTGAAGTTGCTCAACGGCTGCTGCACGGAAAGTATCGCCTGCCGCTAACATCACTGATTTACCTTCTGCTTGGAATTTACGCGCTAATTTACCGATAGTGGTCGTTTTACCTACACCATTTACGCCAACCATTAAGATCACATAAGGCTTTTTATCTTCAAGCACTAATGGCTGCGCAACAGGTTTTAATACATCGGCTAACTCTACTTTTAATTGTTGATAGAGTAGCTCAGCATCTTTTAATTGCTGTTTAGTTGCGTGTTGAGTTAAGTTATTGATGATTTTGGTTGTAGTTGGCATACCGAGATCGGCAATAAGAAGCTGCTCTTCTAGCTCTTCAAATAACTCATCATCAATTTTTTTTCCGCGAAATAAATTGCGGAAACCAGAGCCGATATTTTGCTTAGTTTTAATTAAGCCTTTGATTAAACGACTGAAAAATCCGCCTTCACTTGGCTTCTCTTGATATTGATCTGGCGTTGGCTCGTCAACAATTTCTTCGACTGGTTCAGGCTCTGCAACAGTCTCAACAATTTCTTCAACTGGTTCAGATTCTGCAACAACTTCAACGATTTCTTCAACTGGTTCAGGCTCTGCAACAGTCTCAACGATTTCTTCAACTAGTTCAGGTTCTGCAACTGCTTCAACGATTTCTTCAACTGGCTCAGGCTTTGTAACAGTCTCAACGATTTCTTCAACTAGTTCAGGTTCTGCAACAGCTTCAACGATTTCTTCAACAGGTTCAGATTCTGCAACAGCTTCAACAATTTCTTCAGCTTGTTTAGGTTCTTCAATCTCTTCATTTGCAAATTTGTGCTCTAAATCGACCGCTTGTGATTGTTCTGATTCAATTTTATTATCAGAAACTTCTTCGGGTTTATTTTCTTGTACAACTTCTTGTTTTTCTTCTTCTTTTTTACCGAATCCTAACCAAGACCAAAAACCTTTTTTCTTCTTTTCTTCTGACATTTTATGTTCTCTCTAAAATTAAAAAATCCATTTTAGATTAAAATGGAATACACTTATGCAATAGTCTATCATTTTTTATTACTTTTTTGGCTGTAACACTATGAAAAAAACTCGAAATTCTCAACAAAATCGCCCAATGGGCGAAGTTCGCGTAATTGCTGGTTTGTGGCGTGGGCGTAAATTGCCAGTGCTAAATGCCGAGGGATTGCGCCCAACCACAGATCGCGTTAAAGAAACTCTATTTAATTGGTTAATGATGGATATTGCAGGTTCTCGTTGCTTGGATTGCTTTGCAGGTAGTGGCTCACTTGGGATTGAATCCTTATCTCGCCAAGCGCAAGCGGTCACTTTTTTAGAAAAATTTGCAAATGCTTCTGATCAATTAAAAAAGAATTTAGTGAGTTTGAAAACGCAGAATGGCACAGTCATTCATACGGACACATTGCAGTATTTATCACAAAAAAATGGTGGTGAAGCATTTGATATTGTGTTTGTTGATCCACCTTTTAATATGGGATTTGTACCGAAAGTGCTTGCTCACTTAGCGCAAAATAATTGGCTAGCGCCAAACGCGCTTATTTATGTGGAAACGGAAAAAGATCATCCACAGTTAGAATTACCTGATCATTGGATTGTCTTAAAAGAGAAAACGGCGGGGCAAGTGATGGGCCGTTTGATTCGAGTAATGTAATAATCTTATCAAAAATGTGATCTTGTTCAAATTTTGCTAACTATACCCAAGCAATGAAGTGTTTTTTATCTTATAATTCAAGAATTGAAGTTTTGTTTCATTTTTTACAATTTTAAGAGGAGATTGATATGCGCTTAGTACCCTTAGATACAGCAGATCAAGTAAGTAAATGGACCGCAAAATATATTGCTGAGAAGATCAATGCTTTTAAGCCAACAGCTGAGAAACCGTTTGTATTAGGGTTACCAACAGGTGGCACGCCATTAGCAACTTACAAAGAATTAATCAAACTTTATCAAGCTGGAGAAGTTAGCTTTAAGAATGTTGTGACTTTTAATATGGATGAATATGTAGGTTTACCGCCAGAGCATCCTGAAAGTTATCACTACTTTATGTTTAATAACTTCTTTAATCATATTGATATTCCAAAAGAAAATGTAAATATCTTAGACGGTATGACTGATGACGTTGATGCTGAGTGTGCTCGCTATGAAGAAAAAATCCGCTCTTATGGCAAAATTCATCTGTTTATGGGCGGTGTCGGTGTTGATGGTCATATCGCATTTAATGAACCTGCGTCATCTTTAGGTTCTCGTACTCGTATTAAAACGCTCACCGAAGATACCTTAATCGCAAATTCTCGCTTCTTTAATAATGATGTGAATCAAGTTCCTAAATTTGCTTTAACTGTGGGGGTTGGTACTTTATTAGATGCAGAGGAAGTATTGATTTTAGTAACGGGCTATAATAAAGCATTAGCATTACAAGCTTGTGTAGAAGGGCCTGTAAACCACTTGTGGACGATTAGTGCTTTACAGCTCCATCGCCGTTCAGTTGTTGTTTGTGATGAACCTGCGACTCAAGAGCTTAAGGTCAAAACGGTAAAATATTTCAAACAACTAGAGCAAAACATTGCTCGCTAGGAGACAAAAATGGCAAATTATGCATTAACAAATTGTGTCGTTTATACCGGCACAGATGTTCTTTATCAACACGCAGTTATCGTTAATGGCGATAAAATTGAAGCTGTTGTTCATCAAAAAGATTTACCAAAAGAACTAAAACAGATCGATTTAGAAGGTGCAAATTTATCAGCAGGTTTTATTGATGTTCAGTTAAATGGTTGTGGTGGCGTAATGTTTAATGAAGATATTAGCGTACGTACTCTTGAGATTATGCAAGAAACCAACTTGAAATCAGGCTGTACAAGTTACTTACCAACTTTCATTACTTCGCCAGATGAAGGGATGAAAGAAGCTGTGCAAGTAATGCGCGATTATTTAGCTAAATACAAAAACCAAGCGTTAGGCTTACACCTT
Source organism: Pasteurellaceae bacterium LFhippo2 (assembly GCA_029852775.1). Lineage (GTDB taxonomy): Bacteria > Pseudomonadota > Gammaproteobacteria > Enterobacterales > Pasteurellaceae. Next base: position 5,883 of record LEKJ01000060.1, on the reverse strand, counting down.
GAAGGCCCATATATGAGCGTGGCGAAAAAAGGTGTTCACCGTCCTGAGTATATTCGTGAAATTAGCCCAGAAATGTTAGATTTCTTATGCAAAAATGGCGATGTGATTACCAAAATTACCATTGCTGCAGAAAATCCAACAGCAAACTATATTAAGCAATTCAATGACGCTGGTATTATTGTTTCACTTGGTCATTCAAATGCAACGTTCGATGTGGCAAAACAACGTATCAGTGAAGGTATGGGCTTTGCGACTCACTTACATAACGCTATGTCGCCGATTAGTTCAGGCCGTGATGGCGGTGTTGTAGGTGCAGTATTAGATAGTGATATTTACGCAGGTATCATCGTTGATGGCTTACACGTTGATTGGTCGAATGTGCGTATTGCGAAAAAAGTCAAAGGTGACAAATTGGTGATTGTAACTGACGCGGTGGCGCCAGCAGGTACAACGGATATGGATCACTTTATCTTTGTAGGTAAAAAAGTGCTTTATAGAGATGGTAAATGTATCGATGAATTTGGTAGCCTAGGTGGTGCGGCGGTAACGATGATCGAGTCTATTCGTAATATGATGCAGAATACAGATGTTCCGCTTGATGAAGTTATCCGTATGTGTACCCTTTATCCTGCAAGAGCAATTCACGTGGATGATACTCTTGGTTCGATTGAAGCGGGTAAAATTGCGAATATCGCAGTCTTCAATAACCAGTTTGAAGTATTAGGTACAGCCGTAAATGGCGACTGGAAATGGAATCAAGCTAGGCCGGTTTAAACTGCTTAAGGACCTAGTAGGGTAGAATGACTATCTAGTAGGATCAATAAAAAGTGGTAAGAAAAGATCGTTTAAAGATCATAGTTTAAACGGTCTTTTTTATTGGTTTTCAAATTAATTACAATTTTTATCAAAATGTTACTTGCTATAGAGTTTGTTTTTGCGTAGAATTGTCCACCTATTTTATATGAATTTGAGAGTGCCAAACGCACAGCGATAGGCACATATTAGCGGAGTAAATATGTACGCAGTTTTCCAAAGTGGCGGCAAACAACACCGAGTAAGCGAAGGTCAAGTTGTTCGTTTAGAGAAACTTGAAGTTGCAACTGGTGAAACAGTTGAATTCGATTCAGTGTTAATGATCGTTAATGGTGAAGATGTTAAAATCGGTACCCCAGTAGTAGCTGGCGGTAAAGTAGTGGCAGAAGTTGTTGCACACGGTCGTGGCGATAAAGTTAAAATCGTTAAATTCCGTCGTCGTAAACACAGCCGTAAACAACAAGGTCATCGTCAGTGGTTCACAGAAGTGAAAATCACTGGGATTCAAGCATAATTTCAGAGGAGATCAAGTAGATGGCAACTAAAAAAGCTGGTGGTTCAACTCGTAACGGTCGTGATTCTGAAGCTAAACGCCTTGGTGTTAAACGTTTCGGTGGCGAATCTGTATTAGCAGGTAGCATTATCGTACGTCAACGTGGTACTAAATTCCACGCTGGTACAAACGTTGGTATGGGTAAAGACCACACTTTATTCGCAACTGCTGACGGTAAAGTTAAATTTGAAGTTAAAGGCGAGAAAAGCCGTAAATACGTAAGCATCATTGCTGAGTAATCTTCAAAAATAAAAGATAAATACCCGCTGATTATTCAGCGGGTTTTTTTGTATTCAAAGGATTGTGTGATATGCAAAGACCATTGCTAGGATTTTCCCTTGCACTGATTGCGGCAATGACTTGGGGGGCTTTACCTGTTATTGCACAGCAAGTTTTGTATGTAATGGATGCTCAAACTTTCGTTTGGTATCGTTTTTTAGTCGCTGCTATTTGTTTTTTATTGATTTTGATATTGACTAAAAAATTACCAAAAACTTCGTTATTTAAAGGGAAAATACCGTGGCTGATTGCAATGGGGGTTATCGGACTATCTGGAAACTTCTTTTTATTTAGCTATGCTTTGCATTTTATCACTCCAATGACAAGCCAAGTGTTATGGCAATTAGCTCCCTTTATAATGCTGTTATGTGGTGTACTGATTTTTAAAGAGAAATTTGGGTTACACCAGAAAATTGGTTTAGTATTGCTGATTGTCGGTCTCATTGCATTTTTTAATGATCGTTTTAGTGAAATCTTACAATTTGGAACCTATGCCTTTGGGATTTTTGTAGGAACTGGTGCTGCGATTGTTTGGGTTTTATATGCGATAGCTCAAAAATTAATGTTAGAGAAAGTAACTTCACAGCAGATCCTTATGATTGTCTACCTTGGTTGTTCAGTTATGATGGTTCCATTTGCCAATTTTGAGCAAATTGGACAGATAGATAGCTCATTCTTAATTGGTTGCTTTATTTTCTGTTGTTTGAATACTGTTATTGGTTATGGCACTTATGCTGAAGCGTTAAATAACTGGGATGCTTCGAAAGTAAGTGTTGTGACAATTTTAGTTCCTATTTTTACAATGCTCTTTGGTAATATTGCTTACTGGATAGCGCCAGAGATATTTCCCCATCCAGAGATGAATTGGTTGAGCTATATCGGTGCCTTTATTGTGGTTGCAGGAACAACTTTATCAGCTGTAGGCCATAAGTTATTAAAAAAATAAGATAATGAGTGTATGAGTACGCTCAAAATGTAGGGACACGGTGCCCGTGTCCGCTCAGGAGAAAAAAATGAAATTTATTGATGAAGCACTGATTCGTATCGAAGCAGGCGATGGCGGTAATGGTTGTGTAAGTTTCCGCCGTGAAAAATTTATCCCAAAAGGTGGTCCAGATGGTGGTGACGGCGGTGACGGTGGCGATGTTTACCTAATTGCTGATGAAAACTTAAATACCCTAATCGACTACCGTTTTGAAAAGCGTTTTGCCGCAGGTCGTGGTGAAAACGGCCGTAGTGCAGGCTGTACTGGTCACCGTGGTAACGATATTACTTTACGTGTACCAGTAGGTACCCGTGCAATCGACAACGATACTCAAGAAGTATTAGGTGATTTAACCAAACACGGTATGAAAATGCTAGTAGCAAAAGGTGGCTACCACGGTTTAGGTAATACTCGTTTTAAATCATCAGTAAACCGTGCACCACGCCAAAAAACTAATGGTACCCCTGGGGAAAAACGCGATTTACAATTAGAGTTAATGTTATTAGCAGACGTGGGTATGTTAGGTTTACCAAATGCAGGTAAATCAACCTTTATCCGCTCTGTATCAGCGGCAAAACCAAAAGTTGCAGATTATCCATTCACAACCTTAGTGCCTAGCTTAGGTGTAGCACGTATCGGCTCAGATCGTAGCTTTGTGGTAGCAGATATCCCAGGCTTAATCGAAGGTGCGGCTGACGGTGCGGGTTTAGGCATTCGTTTCTTAAAACACTTAGAGCGTTGCCGAGTGTTAATTCACTTAGTGGATATTATGCCGATTGATGAAAGTGATCCAGCGCAGAATATCTCTGTAATTGAGTCTGAATTATACCAATACAGCGAAAAATTAGCGGAAAAACCACAATGGTTAGTCTTCAATAAGATCGATACCATTGGCGAAGAAGAAGCACAAGCACGTGCCGCAGAAATCGCAGAGCAGATCGGTTGGGAAGGGGATTACTACTTAATTTCAGCTGCAACAGGTCAAAACGTTCAAAATTTAACGCGCGATATTATGGACTTCATTGAAGCTAACCCACGTATCGAAGCAGAAGAAAAAGCGAAAGAAGAAGTGGCATTCAAATGGGATGACTATCATCAACAAGCTATGCAAAATCCTATCACTGAAGATGATTGGGACGATTTTGATGACGATTGGTCTGAAGAAGATGAAGAAGGCGTGGAAGTTATTTACCAGAAATAATTCTTAGCACGAAATAGTAGGGGCGAGTTTTATACTCGCCCTTTCTGATCACCTAAATAAGTCCCTTCACCAACTCTGGCGGTCTGCAAAGTTTTGTGCCTTTTGAACCGCTTACAAAAGGGCGATTAAGTAACGCTGGATATTCTGCAATGAGTGCAAAAATCTCATCATCACTTATCTCTTTTCCCTGAATAAATTGCTGATAAGGCTCAACATCGGTACGTATAGAATCTAATGCGCTTAAACCACTTTGTTGAATCAGTTGTGCTACCTGTTCTTTTGATAACGGATTTTTTAGATATTCAACAATAGTTGGCTCAATCCCTGCTTCTTTAATTAATGCTAATGTTTCACGAGATTTACTGCATTTGGGATTGTGGTAAATGGTAACCATCTATTCATCTCCTTTAATATCTTTGCGAATTGAAACCATCAACTGATCGATTTTGAAATTTTCTGTATCAATGATCTCAAATTTATACTTATCATAGAGTACAAAATCGGTCTTTTTCGGTACTTTTCGCAACATATACATCATAAATCCTGCAATGGTTTCATAGTTTTCTTGATTTGGAAACTCATTGATATCCAAAGCGCGCATTACATCTTCAAGGGGCGTAATGCCATCAATTAACCACGAAGTTTCATCACGGCGCACAATATATTCTTCTTCATTTGAAACAAGTTCACCCATCACAATGCTCATTACATCATTCAGCGTTACAATACCTACCACAAGGGCATATTCATTGATAATGACCGCAAAATCTTCGCCCGAAGACTTAAATAGCTCTAATACTTCATAGAGTGAAAGAGTATCTGGAATAAATAAAACCTTACGTAATAAGCGGCTGTCGGTAAGTGAAACCTTGTCTTCTTTTAAGTAGAGCGTAAGGAGCGAGTGCGATTCTACATAGCCTAAAATTTTATCAATACTTTGATCACAAATTAGCACTTTAGAATGTGAATTACTGCTCAGTGTTTCTAAAATCTGTTGATGACTAAATGATTTATCCAACGACACAATATTTTCACGAGTTGTCATTGTGGAAGTGACTGTGCGCTGTTGCATATCAAAGATATTTTCAATGAGATAATGCTCTTGTGCTTTTAAAACACCCGCTTCAGCGCCTGCGTCTACCATTGCCACAATATCATCGGAAGTCATTGTTTCTTGACGAACCGTTGAAATGCGTAAGATGCGGAACATCAAATTGGCGATAGCGTCAAATAGCAGAACCAATGGCTTAAATAGCAGAATAGTGAATGACATAATCCCAACCAATTTCATTGCAACCAGTTCTGGATTTGCCATTGCAAAACGCTTAGGCATAAGATCGGCAAATAGTACAAAAGATACCGTGACCAAACCAAATGAGATCCAAGAAGACGCATTTGTAAGCCATTCTGCTTGGCTGTACTGGCTTAAAAATTGCTGAACATAAGGTGTAAGTGAACCTTCACCAATCATACCACCTAAAATTGCCACCATATTTAAGCCGATTTGTACCACAGTAATAAATTGACCTGGCTGTTCTTGTAAAGCTAATACTTTTTTAGCTTTGATATTTCCTTCGTTTGCTAGAGTCTGTAGTTTTAGTTTACGCGCACCTGCTAGTGAAATTTCTCCAGAAGAGATAATTGCACTGACTACAATGAGTAAGAAAATAACAATAATTGATTCTAATAATCCCATAATATTCCGAAAAGTGAGTTATTTAACGGGCTGATTATAGCAAATGTAAGGCGTAGGGAAAATAATCGGAAGATTAATCATATTAATTACAACCGGTCGGATTTTGGAGAAATTTTGCAAATTTACGTCTATTTTCTAATTAAAAAGATTAGCTTTTAAGCTGATAAACAATCTGTTATAAATTTTTATTTGACAAGGCTACGAAAATCATTAAAATGCGCCACATCGAAACGCTACTGCAAATTGTAGCGTTTTTTGCGGGAATAGCTCAGTTGGTAGAGCACGACCTTGCCAAGGTCGGGGTCGCGAGTTCGAGCCTCGTTTCCCGCTCCATTTTTTGCCCGAGTGGCGGAATC
>LEKJ01000059.1 GCA_029852775.1 Pasteurellaceae bacterium LFhippo2 | reverse complement strand
AACCAAACTTTTAAACAGCAAGTCGTGGATTTCTATTTTGAACATCACGAAAATCTTCCTATAACACTTCGTCATTTTGACTTACCCAGTGTAACGGTTAGACGCTGGATTATTCAATATAAACATTTTGGCTCATCAGGTTTAGCGATACGCCATTCTAAGAAAACCTATTCCATAGACTTTAAGCTCAACGTTATTCAATCTATTACAACAGGGCAGTTCTGTGCTGAAGACGCTACTATACATTTTGGTTTATCAAATAGTGGTATCGTGAGTCAGTGGTTGAAAGCCTTTCTAAAAAGCGGTATAAATGGACTCCAACCAAAAACCAAAGGTCGCCCAAGTATGAAACCTAAATACGCTAAAATGCCCCCACCGCCTAAAACGGAAGAAGACCGCCTACGCTTACGTATTTTAGAGCTAGAAGCGGAGAATGCTTTCCTAAAAAAGTTGGACGAGATAATCAGAAGGGACGAAGCCAAACAGCGGAAACAATCCAAAAGTTAAGAGAACTGTATCCGTTAGATATTCTTCTGAGAATAGCAAAGCTGGCTCGAAGTACATTCTTTTATCACCAACAGCCTAAGCTAGACAAGGATTGGGAGCTCAAAGCACGTATTCGTGAAATAAAGCGAAAGGAGCCTAATTACGGTTATCGCCGGGTCACCGCAAAATTAGGCGATGTGAATCACAAGCGAGTTCAACGCTTGATTCAAGAAATGGGCTTACAAGTTCGTGCGAAGAAACAACGTAAATATAACTCTTATAAAGGTGAACAAGGTAAAATCGCCCCGAATCTATTACAAAGAGACTTTAGCGCGACTAAGCCGAATGAGAAATGGTTGACGGATATCACTGAATTTAAAGTGAAAGAAGAGAAACTCTATTTTTCGCCGATTTTAGATTGCTTTAACAATGAATTAATCGCTTATCAATCGAGCCGCAGTCCGAATGGTATGCTCGTACAGAAAATGCTATTACAAGCGGTTGAAAAGCTTCCGAAAAATGCAAATCTGATATTACATTCAGACCAAGGTTTTCATTATCAAATGCATAGTTATCAGA
>LEKJ01000058.1 GCA_029852775.1 Pasteurellaceae bacterium LFhippo2 | reverse complement strand
TGATCTGCACCCCAAAAGTTGGACTAACTTTCCAACTGATTAAGGTGCAGATTTTTTATGACTAAATATAACCAAACTTTCAAACAACAAGTCGTGGATTTCTATTTTGAACATCACGAAAATCTTTCTATAACACTTCGTCATTTTGCTTTACCTAGTGAAACGGTTAGGCGCTGGATTATTCAATATAAACATTTTGGCTCATCCGGTTTAGCGGTATGCCATTCTAAGAAAACCTATTCCATAGATTTTAAGCTCAACGTTATTCAATCTATTACAACAGGGCAGTTCTGTGCTGAAGATGCTACTATACATTTTGGTTTATCAAATAGTGGTATCGTGAGTCAGTGGTTGAAAGCCTTTCTAAAAAGCGGTATAAATGGACTCCAACCCAAATCCAAAGGTCGCCCGAGTATGAAACCTAAATACGCCAAAATGCCACCACCGCCTAAAACAGAAGAAGACCGTCTGCGCTTACGTATTTTAGAGCTAGAAGCGGAGGTAGCCTATCTAAAAAAGTTGGACGAGATAATCAAAAGGGACGAAGCCAAACAGCGGAAACAGTCCAAAGGTTAAGAGAACAGTATCCGTTAGATATTCTTTTGCGAATAGCAAAGCTAGCTCGAAGCACATTCTTTTATCACCAACAGCCTAAGCTAGACAAAGACAGTGAGCTCAAAGCACGTATTCGTGAAATTAAGCAGAAAGAGCCTAATTATGGTTATCGTCGAGTCACCGCAAAATTAGGCGATGTGAATCACAAGCGAGTTCAACGCTTGATTCAAGAAATGGGCTTACAAGTTCGTTCGAAGAAACAACGCAAATACAGCTCTTACAAAGGTGAACAAGGCAAAATTGCTCCAAATCTATTACAAAGAAACTTTAGTGCAACTAAGCCAAATGAGAAATGGTTGACGGATATCACTGAATTTAAAGTGAAAGAAGAGAAACTCTATTTTTCGCCGATTTTAGATTGCTTTAACAATGAATTAATCGCTTATCAATCAAGCCGCAGTCCAAATGGTATGCTCGTACAGAAAATGCTATTACAAGCGGTTGAAAAGCTCCCGAAAAATACAAATCTGATATTACATTCGGACCAAGGTTTTCATTATCAGATGCATAGTTATCAGAGCCTATTAGCTAAAAATGGTATTCAGCAAAGTATGTCTCGGAAAGGGAATTGCTTAGATAATGCAGCGATGGAGAGCTTTTTCGGACGAATGAAAAC
>LEKJ01000057.1 GCA_029852775.1 Pasteurellaceae bacterium LFhippo2 | reverse complement strand
GTGAAGAAAAGGGGGGTAGAGTGTGAAGAAAAGGGGGGTAGCCTTCTAAAATTTTCCGTCTAAATTTGTGAAAAATAATTTTGTTTTTTAGAAAAAATTTCATAAAATGAAAAAACAAAGAATAAAAATAACCAAAAATTTCACACTTTTTTAAACTATGGGGACAGTACACATGGAAAAGCTCAAAGAATTAGCTAAATTAAATTATCACAACTCAACAAATAACATTTATTTGCGCAACGACTTTATAAACTACAGTAGCGAGCTAACAACACTACAAAAAAGAATTATCTTTTATGCTATTTCATTAATCACTGAAGAAGATAGAGAATTAGATGCGGAAGAGCTATCACAAAGATTAATTCTTTTAAAAGTAAACGATTTTTTTAAATTGTTTGAAACCGGCGAAACAAGTTCAAAGTCAAAGTACAAAAAGCTAGAAAATGAAATAAAAGACTTGTACAAAAAGCCTGTGAGCTACGTCGATGAGTTCGGAACGGCTCACGACATAGGCTGGTTCAGTAAAACAAGCTATTTTACAAAAGCGAGCTTAAAAAAATTTAATCAAGAAAAAGGGACTGATTTTGAAGAATGTGCGAGCATCGGTATTAGATTTACTTATGATATAGCTCAAATACTAATCAACATCAACGAATACACTAAATACAACTATTTAATAAGTCATAGCTTAAAATTTAAATACTCGATCCGCATTTATGAGCTACTACAAAAAAGAAAAGATACAAATTTAGTGATCATGAAATTAGAAGATTTTGCTAATGCCCTTGCTCTTCCGGAAACATATAAAAAGCGCTCTCAACTAAAGTCTTATGTGCTGAAAAAAGCACAGGAAGAACTTAATGAAAAGTTGCACTTGGGCTTTAACTTTTCGTTTAACGGCGATAATATTTTTCTTTCAGCAGAGAAAAACGATAATGATCTAATGAATGAGATTTTTGATGTTAAGCAGATTAAAGCTAGCAAAAATGAAGAAGAGCAGTTATTAAAAGAACACTCAAAAGAGCAACAGCATTTTAAATATTTATAAGATATATCTATATATGCTAGAACAACTTAAAAAGCTACAAAATGCTACTTACTCAGTTTTGCTTGTTGATAGAACAAAAGAGAAAGTAGCATTTAACTACAACATTGCAAGCAGAACAGCATTAACAATTGACGAGATTGCTAATGCTATGAAAACTTTTCGTTACTACAACAACGTAAAAAGTCATGATATATATTTAAAAGCGGAAACCGGCGACTTTTATAACGTTGTAATCGACGATCTGACATCGCAAAAATTGACTGCATTTTTAAAAGTTGTTTGTCCAGCTTATGTGCTTTTTAGCTCAAACAACAATTATCAAGCTGTGTTAAATTTAGCTAAAAAACAGTACACAAAAGAGCAAGCAGACTTTATAACGAGAGAGCTAAATAAGCTCTTTGGCGATCAGGCTTTTGCTGGTGCTAATCATTACTTACGAGCTGCGGGATTTTACAATCGCAAAAAAACAAATAATGCTGAAAAAGCCGAGTTTGTTGAGTTTGTTGCAACGTCTGATCGGGCTAGTTTTGATTATATATCTTCTTTGCTAGAAAGCTATAATGCTAGCAAGCTAGCAAACTATAATGATATAAAAATAGTTCAATCAAATTTAAATCAACATATTGATTTTGCTGAACTTTCTGACCAGCAAAAAAGAGCAATGAGACGCGAAATCGTGGGTGAAATTGCATTTTGCGAAAGCAGATTTAAAAATTTAGATATGTCTGCTGTTGATTTCCGCATTGTCAAACGACTATACAAAAAAGGATACACAAAAAGCGAGATTGCATCAGCTTTTGAACTGTTTACTGATTACAAAAATAGACATGCTGATCCAACGGATTATTTGAAAAGAACGATAAATAAAGCAATTATGCAAATATAAAAATTAACAATAAATTGTTAAAAAAATTATGTCGAGATGGGTGGGGGAAATTGTAAATTTACTTAGTAAATTTATGATTTTCAACGCCCATCCATTCCCCCTTAAAATTTTAAGGGGGATTAAAGGGGGATTTTATATATTTATTTATACACTTCTGAACGATGAGCAATATTTAATGCTGTGATAACTAACTCATCGTTTTTAATCTCGCACACAGCTCTAAAATCTTCAATTCTATAGCGCCAGCGCCCTGCTAAATTAGCAGTTAAAGCCTTGCCGCGAGTTCGCGGATCGTCTAAAAGTGCAATTTCATCAAGATAATCCATGATTCTGTCTGCAAGCTGCGGATTTTTCTTGTTTAACTTTTTTAGCTGCTTTAAAGCTACATCAGAGTAAATTAAGTTCCACATTTTTTAACGCTCTGACATTAAGATTTGTCTAACTTCTTTTGCTGTGTATGTTCTTTCTTTGCCGGTTTTAATTCGCTCTAAAACTGCATTAGAAATCAATAAATCTTCCATGTCTTCGAGATAGTTTTCAAGCGCTTGAACTAAATAAAATGATTTAGTTCTGCCCGTTTGCTCTGTCAAGTCACTTAAACGTTGATCGAGATGCGTCGGTAGACGTAAAGTCATAGCCATTTTTTTACTCTCCTGTTTTCTGTTTTGTATAAATATAGAACTATATTACTCTTTTATAGAATGGTGTCAAGTGATACCATTTTTTTATTTTTATAAAATATTACAGTGTAAGATTTTTATTGCTCACGTGCAAAAGCTGCGATAAAATCACTAACATTCATTTATTACACTGTAAGAAATAAAAATGGGTTATTTATTTATGAGCAAACTAACAGATGAAGAAAAAAAAGCAAAAAATCGCGAATATCAGCGAAAATATCGACAAAAAGCAAAAAGCAGGCTAGAACTTGACGAAAAGATAGGAAAAGCAAAAGAAACAAAGCAGAAGATTAAACGTGTCGATGTTTATTTAAATGTTGAAACACAAAGCAACTTAGCTTATTTAGCCAGCAGCAGCGGCAAGACTAAAAAAGAAGTCTTGGAAATGCTTATAAATGCTGAATACGATAGATTGCAAAACAGTTAAAACAACATTTCTTACACTGTAAGAAATAAAAAAAATAGAATATTTATTCATTTTGATACAAGAACCAGGGGAAGAGCAAAAATAGCTATTTTTTAGATCGCATAATCTTTATATATGTTAAATAGCTTATTTATTAAACAACTCTCCTGCTGTTTTTTATTTGAATAAATATCCTATTTTTATGATTACCTATTCAACGAAAAAACTTGTGGACCTGGTTAAGATTTTCTAGTAAAATTGAACTGATTATTTTTATAGTGAGTACTTAATGAATTACATTAGCTTTTTTAGTGGTGCGCTAGGCTTAGACTTAGGTTTAGAAAAAGGTGGATTAAAACCACTTCTTTTTTGTGAAAACAATAAACATTGTCAAGCAACGATTAAGGCAAATAAGCCAGAAGTTCCGTTGATTGGGGACATTAGAGAACATGATGCTGATAGCATTTTACAAATGTTATCAAATGAAAAGATTGATATTGTTGTCGGTGGCCCACCTTGTCAGGCGTTTTCAACAGCTGGTGCAAGAAAATCATTTGAAGATGAACGTGGTAACGTGTTCTTACACTTTTTAAATGTAGCAACTGATTTAGCTCCAAAGTATATAGTAATAGAAAATGTTCGGGGTTTGCTTTCTGCTACTTACAGTCCATCGAATGAAAAAAGTAAAAAAGGTTCTGCATTAGAATATGTAGTTAATTTTCTTGAATCTAAAAATTATTCAGTGAGTTTTAACTTATATAATGCAGCAAATTTTGGTGTTCCTCAAATCAGAGAACGCGTTGTAATTATCGCTGTGGCTCATGGGGAAAAAGTACCTTACTTAGAGCCAACTCATGAACAATCTGAGCAATTTGGTTTAGATAAATGGCTAACTCTTAAAGATGCTATTTCAGATATTCCACAAGAAAAAAATGAGTTATGTGCTACTTTTCCCGAAAAACGATTGAAATATTACCGTTTACTTTCAGCGGGCCAAAATTGGCGAAATCTTCCGCTTGAACTACAAAAAGAAGCATTAGGAAAATCATTTGAACTAGGTGGGGGAAAAACTGGATTTTTGAGAAGGTTAGACTGGAATAAACCTAGCCCAACGCTCGTAACTAGTCCAACTATGCCAGCAACAGATTTAGCTCATCCAGTTGAAAACAGACCTTTGTCAGTTGCTGAATATGCAAGAATCCAGCAATTTCCGGATGATTGGGTATTCTGTGGAAAAATAGTAGATCAATATAAACAGATTGGTAATGCTGTTCCTTGCGGATTGGGACTTGCTATTGCTACAACGTTGAAAAAGCATAACAATAGCAAGCCGTTTAAAAATTTAGAAAATTTCCCTTATTCTAGATATAAATTTACTAACGAGAGAAACTGGCTACAAGCATTTAAGCACTAATATTTGCTGCTACAAAACTCAAAAAATCTTCCTCGTTAAGTATTTCTCTTAAATTTTCATCAGGGAAATTATCCCAATTTGTATTGCTAACCCTTGATTTAGAAGGGTTAGCATATGTTCTAAACCATTTTTCGATAGCTGTTCCATTTCTAACAGTAATAGATGAAGAATTTTCAGTATTACTTCTATTTTTAATCTGTAATGTTCTCCAACCAGTATTCTCATCCCATTTTATAAAATCAATTGCTCTTACAAAATTACCAGAACACCAAACCCATCCAAACGGTTCGAGTTTTTCAGCTAAATATCTTTCTAAAAGCTCGCCTATTTTATTTTCAGCAGCCATCGATAAACTATGTACCTTCTGAATATATGCTAATTCATCTTTAGAATATCCTTCAACCACACCGAGAATATTACTAACAGCAACATCAGGAATAGTCGTTGGCATTCTCAACACAACTGGACTAACTCTAGGGGAACAAAATGCATTAAATACATTGTTAATCCCTTCTTGAGTATCGAGATTCAAACTCTTACTTCTAGATGAAAATCTATCTGGATTATCTCTTAAAAATCTCATAATTAAATCGAATTTAGCTTGCATACTTTTACCTTTTTTAGTGAGTTAATAAAGTTTTGAAGTATATCAATGCAATATCTAAAATGCGAGTTAGAAATAAGCTATTTTGCTAGCAAAATAGCAATCTATAAAGCTATTTTGCTAGCAAAATAGCAATCTATAAAGCTATTTTTAAAGTTTTATAGATTGATAGTGATAATTTAACGCGTTACAATGTAGGCATTACATACAAATTCTATGAAAAAAAGGGGACTATCTGCTATGGAAGTTATAACTATTGCATCAGCAAAGGGCGGTGTTTCTAAAAGTCTGCTTGCTGTTAATCTGTTTAGCTATCTAAAAAATCGTAAAAATAAGAAGGTCTTACTAATCGATACAGACGAGCAGAAATCAGCCTTTGAGTTTTTACAAGAATTGGGCGAAGAAAATGCTGCTCTAGCTTTAGATGAGAAAGAATTTAAATTAATACTCAAACAAGCAGAAGAAGAAAAAATTGATTTTGTTGTTGTTGATACAGCTCCAACGATCACAGAATTTAACGGCAAAATTTTGGAAAACTCTCACAAAGTGCTGATAGCTGTTAAACCAGCTAAATTCGATATTAAAAGCATTTACAATACTATCGAAGTAGTAAATCATTCTCATGCTAAATCTTGTATTTTGTTTACTCAAACAATTAACAATAGTACAAATACTAAAAAAAATATCGAAGAACTAAAAACAATGTTTGAAACAGAAAATGTAAAAGTTTTAGATTATGAGCTTTCTCATTCCGCTGTTTATGTTAATGCCATTAACGATAATAAAACCATTTTTGACACAAAAGGCAATACAAAGCAAAAGAATGAACTTATTGAAATCTTTGCTAGCTTGCTAGCAATATAGCAAAATATAAGGAAACATAAAAATGAACGTAAACAAATGGGGAACAGGAAAAGCAACTCATCCGAATCTAACTAAAGCAATTAATGCTGTAGAACAAGAAAAAAAACAAGAGCAGGAATCAAAGCTAAAACAGTTAAATGTAAGAATCGACGCCGAATTGCTGACTGAGCTTAAACTAAAATCAATCAGCAAAAATCAAAAGCTGCAAGATGCAATTTCTGACGCTATCAGATTGTATCTATCTCAATAAATAAATAAACAGCTAAAAAAAAGCCCCTTTTTACAGGGGCTTTTGGTTTTTAGTACTTTGGATCAAAGCAATCTTTTAACTCTTTTAAAATTGCTTTAATTAATTTTTGTCGATGCCTTGTGTTATAAGGTTCAAAAGTGTATTTTTTAATACCTATATCTTCTTCAAAAAAATAAGTTTTTGACTCAAAAAAACATAATACAGCTAACAAATTTCCATTTTCTTCTATGTATTTATCCTGCTCTTCGTAATCTCCACCGAATTCAAGCTCTAAGAAGTAATGCATTTTACCGGCGTTTAATATCGTCGGACAAAGAATAATATTTTCACCGCCGTAAAAATCATAACAATCATCTTTTTTATCTTCTCTACTTCTGCCGTCATATATGTAAAAAAGATCATCGTCATCGTCATCGTCATCGTCATCGTCATCGTCATCAGCATTACGATAAAGACTTGTATTAATCAATTGTTTTAAATATTCTTCAAATAATTTATTTTTTACTTTTTCTAAGCTCATTTTTTTATATATACCTTCTTTTATTTATTTGAATTGATAGATAGCCCCCTATCTATCAAAAGATAGGGGCGTTAATGTTAAATTATCTAACGTCCGTATCCGCCCGGATTGTAGCCCTTAAGCTTTGATATACAAAACCTTATTTTCTCATCTAAATCCGGCCAAACTCCCAAATTTGCTTCTAATACCGGAAGGTATTCAAGCATTTCTTCTATGTTTTTTGATGATAAAATATCTCTAATTATTTCTTCTATTTCTATTTTGCTTTTACTATTCTTTTTTTCAAAACAATTAGACATTTTTTTTAAAACATCATCATATTTAATTTCACTATTATTCATAACTTTTATTTAATTAATATTAATAGCATTTAATTTAAAACAACCTTATCAAATTTTTGATATTTTGATAAGAACCAATAAATCAATTTAATATTCAAAATTGATTTGAAAATAATATTATCACACTTTTTTATTTTGAAAAGACCTGCATTTTTTAGTAAAATAAAAATAGTTGAGAATATCAGCAAAATTACTCTTTAAAAATAGATGAATACTATTAACGCATATAAAAAATTGTTAATAGTATTCATTTATTTTTTAATTCATTTAAACCCCCGCAGTTATTAGCTCTATGTTATATTTTAATAATAAATAAAAAGCCGGAAGAAGAGAAAAAACAAGCATATATAACGCTATTTTTTCAAAGTTTTTTGCTATAAAATTAATCATACTTAAATAATTGTAAAAAATGTAATATTTTGTAAATGCTTGATTTTGATGTATTTACTGTATGTCTATATATAATTATACAAAAAAGAGCATAAATTTATTTAAAATCTATGCTCTTTTGTTTTGTGTTTTTAGCCTGTTTTTAATTTTCCAGCTTTTTTAAGTCTATCTATTCTTTCTTGCTGACGCGTCGTTAGCTGCTTTCCGCTGCTTAAATCTCGTTGTGCAGCTGCAATCTCTCTTGACTCACGTTCTTCCGCTGAAATTTTTGGCACTTGCTGAACTGTTGCCCTTTCTTGTTTTTGCTCTACTATTTTATTTTGTGCTGTATCAACATTATTAAAATAGTGTTGTGCTGTTTGTGCCTGCTCTACATTAGTTTGTTTAAAAGCTGATTGGGCTTGTTTTACATTTTCTGTCTGCTTTTTATCATTGCTCTGCTGTTGTGCTGAATTGCTTTTTGCACTTGTTGAACGATTAAAATCAGCATAATCAGTTTTTTGATTTTTTGCTATATAACTATCTTTATAGCTATCTATTTTGCTAGCATTATAGCTTTCTATCTTGCTATTTTTATCTAAGTTATTAAAATATTTAGATTTTTTATTAGGCTCTTTTTGTTTTAATGCTGTTGAATCAAACGGACTTTTTTCAGCGCTGTTTTGTGTTAATGGCACGTCGTTAGCCATTTTTTCTTTTAGCTGTTTTTGCTTGCTGTCTGTATTAACTTTACTTTTGTTAAATAAGCTAGTTATTCCGTTGCTGACTTGTCCTAACGCTCCCACTGAGTGCGCTGAAATTTGTCCTTGTGAACGATCAACGTTTTCGTCGAGCTGGTGGCCATAGCTAGACATAACTTTATTAACGTTACTTCCGATCCATTGAAATAACGAGTCTGGAATTTCAGTGATTAAATTAAATAATAATTTAAGCAAGTGATGCAAAGTTGAATAATAAATAGCAAAGATACTTATTAAATAAAGCACATACAAAAAGCTACTTGTTTCAGCAAAAATGCTTTCTATCGCAAAACCAAAGAAGCTATTTAGCAACGATGCAAATGTATCAAGTAAATAAATCGATGATAAAAAGCCGGCGAACAAAAGCACAGGTTTTAAAAATATCTCGAGAATAAGCAAATAGCCTTGCCCTGTCTTGCCTATAACTCCATCTTGATTTGGTGTTAAGTGTGTTAGTAGCCAAAGCGGAACTCCGAAAATAGCTAGAACAACACTAACAATCCAGCCTGCCAGCGCGCCTGTCCAAACGATGAAAACTTTTAAAGGCAAGTAAAAAGCTAATGCCAGAGCTGGAAGTAATAAACTAAGTAAAAACGGCATTGCAACGATCGCAACAGCTGCAACAATACCGGTCCAGCTAAAGCCGATCATCCCGAGTATCACAGCTTGGACTGCTATTGCTATATCTTGTCCAATGCTTTGTATTCTTATCAAAGCATTTCCCTTACTGCTATTTGTTGTGCTATCTATGTAGCTTAAGCGATTGAAATCAACCGAAGAAATTGGCTTAAATAAGTTTAAAAAATCATCTTCCGCTTTGCCTTCTTTGCTTTGCGACGATGCAGCGGCTATTTGCTTATCTGTAGAATTAGCAGCTAAGTAGTTAAATACTTCTTTTAATTTTGTGTCTGCTTTTAGCTGTTCAGCTAAAATTGTCGGTGAAATATTGTTTAATGCTTCTGCATTTTTACAGTTTGTACCCGCAAAGTTGTACCATTTGCAAGATTTCTCGAACTCGTCGGCGGTCTTTAATGCTTTAATCTCTGGCAGATTATTAACAGCTCGTGAAACCTGCTGGCTAATAGTTGTAATTTTAAAAAACCAGCTTCCAGCGCCAGCAATGCCGCTTTCTTTCATCTTATTCTCGACTTCTTTATTAAAGATTGGCAATGCTTTAAATGTGTCAAAAACTTTGTTTTTGTAGTCTAGTAATGCTTTTTCTATCGCTTGTGCTACTTGCTCTGCACTCGATTCACTTTTTAAAAGTTTTGCGATCTTGCTGCTATCTTCTGCGATAAGTGTATTAGTTGCTACAATATGAGCTTTTTTAAGTCCGTTTTGTATTTCAACATCGTTGATCAGCTTGCTATCTGCCCAGCTGATAAGTTTGTCAGTTGCTTGACTGATTGTGTTTTTCTTCACGTCAGCAGGATAGCTAACAGACAACGAGCCGCACAGCTGCTGGTGCTGTGGTGCATTTGAATTAAAGTCACCAAATCTGTAATTTATTACATTGCCTTGCTGACTGCTTTTAAAAGCAAAATTCATTGCTCTACCGTTGCTTGCAAGCTGATTTGCTTCTGCTGCGGACATTACACACAAATGCGATGAAGTTGCTGTTTTAACAATACTTAAAAGCTGATTGTTAAAATTACTATTAAAACCAATGTCATTTGTACTCAGTGTCGTTGATAAGTCAAAATTTTCATATGCTTTATTTGCTAAATGTATGCCCTGAGCTGAAAGCCAGACTACCCCCTGAACACCTAGCCCGAAATTGTTTGGTGGCAAAGGGATGAGCAAGGCTAAACCAACGACCCATCTTATAATCGACCCACTTTTGACGTCGCGGGCTAGCATGCCTGCGTTTGCTGTCTGCAATGTAGAATGAATAATATTAAAAATTAATAACACACCTGCCAGCGCTAAAATGCCTGATGCATATATAGACATAAAATCAGCAAACGGGCTTTCTGTGCCTTCATATCCGAACACTTTTTTTAATACATTTTCAATCAAAAAATCTTTTTCTATACTTGTTTCAAATAAATCCATAACTCCTTTTATTTATTATCGTTGTTTATTGTTTATATCGTAATACTCAATTTTTAGCTTTAAATTGATTAAATCAATGCCTTTTTCTTTTAACTCAGCTAACTCTTGCTGCTCTTTTTCTTCAAATCTATCTGCAAGTTGCAATGCTTCCTGCTTTTGTCTATCTGTTTTTGCTTCAAAATAACCAGCTCGCATCAATGCTCGTCTTCGCTCCGGCGTTAAGTCTGCAAATTGTGCTGCTGTGTTTTTTGCATAGTTTGCTATCGTTGCTTTTATTTCGCTCTCCATGTCTTTTTGACTTATGTAAGTCATGTCTAAGCTCGATTTAGCTTTTTTTCTTGTGTTGTTTCTAGCTAGCGATAAACTTCTGTAAAAAGAAGAATTTTGATTATTATTTTGTTGATCGTTGTTCATAATTTTTAAAATCTCGGTTTATAAGTAAAAGTAAATTGATTGTTTAATTCATGTTTTCTGTGCTGCTCTACAAGTTGCTTTTGATTTAAAGCATTTTGTAATATTTGCTGATTCTCATCGTGTTCAGCTTGAATGTCTTGAGCTGCTTGAATAATGTCTTTTTTGTTTTGTTCAATCTGATTAATTTGACTAATGTTGTCTTTTAATGCTTTTATCTGCTGTTTTGTTTGTTCAGCTCTTTGCTGTGCTTCTGCTTTTCGTTGTTTACTTAGCTCTATCCGTTTTTTTCTATATCGTTTGCTACGCGATGGCCCTCTTTTTTCATTGTCTGTCTTGTAATTAAACTTCTCTGCTGTTACAAGATCGTCGTTGTTTAATGCTTCTTCTTTCTTTTCTTCATTGCTTCTGTAATCAATTTTTTCAGTTATGCCCCGCTTTGCTCTCTCTTCGTTGAACTTTGCTGCTAACACTTTGCGAAGTCTGTTAGTGTTAAAATGCTCTTGCTTGTAGCTGTTTACTTTCTTTTCTAATTTGCCCTGCTCGTTGATTGAGCGAGTAGGGGCAAGCAAATGAGCATGTAAATTTTCATTATTTTTGTTGTGTATTGCGATGTCACAAGCTATGTTTTGACTTGTAAAAAGCTCTGATACAAATTCATTCAGCACTTTCTTATTTGTCTCGTAGTCAAGTTTATGATCGAGCGACAAAATGCAATTAAATGCTAGCTGTGCTTTCATTCTGCTATCTTCAATTTGTTCAAGATGCTGAAACATTTCTAACGAGTCTTTGTAATCTGTGCCAGCCGGTGCAATAAAATAGCTTTCTTGAAAATCATCGTCTTGCTTCTTTTTCCAGTTAAATTTTTTGTCATGGCCATGTTGCTGGTACTCGGCAGCATGATTATAAGCTAACTTGTTTATGCTACTTTGCTCTTTAATAGTACCGCTTTTTGCGTTGTACACTGTCTTTTTTAATATCTCCATTGTGAAATGAACATTTTCCATAAAATCAAAAAATCATATTTTTTAATAAATGTTTGTATATATAAACTATACAAAATTAGCCTAAAAAAATTAAATTTTTGAAATTAATTTAGGCTAAATTTTGAATAAATTTAGATTAAATTTGTATAATTAAATTAGACTAATAATTTAATTTTTTGAGCTGATAAGCAAAAAAAGGTGTAGGCTTTTTTCGGGTTCGGGGTATCCCCGACGTGCATAAATCAGTTAGGTTGAAAACCGCTGATTTATATTTGCGCGCTTCTTTTTGAAAAAGAAGCAAAACTTTATTTTGTTTAAACGCTCTCAAAATCTCCGACAACACTTAAATTTTTTTAAATATGTACAACAAAAATAACGAGCAAACATCGCAAGCGATCGATTTTAGAGAGCTTGAAGATTTATATAACTTGCAAGAAGAAGAACAAAAAAAGCTGAAAGAAGAGCAAGCAAAAATTCGCGAAGAAATTAAGCAAAAAAAGGAAAAACTAAGAAAAGCTAAAAAAAGAATTGATTACTTAACACAAAAGCAGCGAAATACAATAAAATTTGAAATCGGAAGTATAATTTACAACAATACACAAGATCGTAAATCGATGCTTCAAACGATCAAACAATTAACAGAGTTTCTCGTAGAAAAGCAAATAATCAAAGAAACTAAATAAATTCAAGCCTCCGACGGTGTTCGGGGGATTTTTTATGTTTAAGATTTAAACTTTTCTACCCCCCTTTTCTTCACAAAATGCTAAAACTTCGTTAAACGCGTCAAAAGAGCATTTTAAGCAATTTTTTGATTTAGCTATAAAACGATATAGCTAAATGCTCTAAATGCTCTTAAAATTGATTTTAGAAAGCAAATTTTTAGTCTAGCAGGACTGGATCGAAAAAGATCCGTCGAAACTGTGAAATTTTGTTTTCAGAACTAACACTTACTTATTTACTCACTTACTTTTCTTTTTTTTTGATCTCTCTATAAGATTAAAAGCCCACAGGCTTTTAATCATTAATTTGCGATAGCAAATCTTATGCAACTTGTTGCTTTTTTTTGTGTGTGAAAGCCGCAAGGCTTGAACCATCTCTTATCTTCTTTTTCTGTTTATATTCTTTTATTAATCTTTTATATATATTTTATTAATCTTTTATATCTTTTATAGGGGTGTTAAATCCCCTTATCTGACAAGGCTTTTCAGCGTTAAAGTGTGAAGAAAAGGGGGGT
>LEKJ01000056.1 GCA_029852775.1 Pasteurellaceae bacterium LFhippo2 | reverse complement strand
CAAATCTGATATTACATTCAGACCAAGGTTTTCATTATCAAATGCATAGTTATCAGAATATATTGGTTAAGAATGGTATTCAGCAAAGTATGTCTCGGAAAGGGAATTGTTTAGATAATGCGGCGATGGAGAGCTTTTTCGGACGAATGAAAACAGAATGTTTTTACGGAAAAACGTTTGAAAATATTGATGAACTAAAACTAAAAGGACTGAGTCCGATATAATATCGACATCAGTCCTTTAAATAACAGTCTAACTTTTTGGGGTCAGATCAGTTTTTTTAGCTTGTTGTTTACCACATCTAAGCCAATACAAAATTAGTATGATCGAGTTCCGTACCAACAGTCAATGTTGCAAAATGCACGGA
>LEKJ01000055.1 GCA_029852775.1 Pasteurellaceae bacterium LFhippo2 | reverse complement strand
CCCGAAAAATGCAAATCTGATATTACATTCAGACCAAGGTTTTCATTATCAAATGCATAGTTATCAGAGCCTATTAGCTAAAAATGGTATTCAGCAAAGTATGTCTCGGAAAGGGAATTGCTTAGATAATGCAGCGATGGAGAGCTTTTTCGGACGAATGAAAACAGAATGCTTTTACGGAAAAACGTTTGAGAGTATTGATGAACTGGAACAAGTAATCAATGAATATGTTCGTTACTATAATGAAGAACGAATCCAACTAAAATTAAAAGGACTGAGCCCGATACAATATCGACATCAGTCCTTTAAATAACAGTCTAACTTTTTGGGGTCAGATCA
>LEKJ01000054.1 GCA_029852775.1 Pasteurellaceae bacterium LFhippo2 | reverse complement strand
CAAATCTGATATTACATTCGGACCAAGGTTTTCATTATCAGATGCATAGTTATCAGAATATATTGGTTAAGAATGGTATTCAGCAAAGTATGTCTCGGAAAGGGAATTGCTTAGATAATGCAGCGATGGAGAGCTTTTTCGGACGAATGAAAACAGAATGCTTTTACGGAAAAACGTTTGAGAGTATTGATAAATTGGAACAAGTAATCAATGAATATGTTCGTTACTATAATGAAGAACGAATCCAACTAAAATTAAAAGGACTGAGTCCGATACAATATCGACATCAGTCCTTTAAATAACAGTCTAACTTTTTGGGGTCAGATCA
>LEKJ01000053.1 GCA_029852775.1 Pasteurellaceae bacterium LFhippo2 | reverse complement strand
CGAAAGCGGCTTTTTTTATACCTGAAATTCACTTCTTAGCTGTATTTTGTTCTTTTTTTTATTCTGTTTTTTCTCTTTTGTTTAGTTTCGTATTTTATCTTTTGAAAGTTTCTAAATGTTGATTTCTGTTTATTCATAATCAAAATCTATTAAAGTGATGACGTTTTTTGTTCGATTTTGAGATATGTCAAATCTTTACTAAATATCCTAAAAATTACCTAGTAATAAACTAGGTTTTTCAATATTCTCGCGCGTGTATAGTTCGTTATCTTATTGTTTTTAAATAAGAAATATTCTCATTTTCAAAATTTTATTTGTGGGAGGCTCACGTGAAACACGTAGGCAAAATGTTAAAAAGCGGTCTAGCATTAGGTGTTATGGCGATGCTAGGGATGGCACAATCTGCTTGGGCAGGTGAAGCGAAAGAGTTTGAAGGTCCAAAACCTGATCTTAAAATTGAATCAGCAAATCATAAATTTGCAGAAAAATATCCTTTGCAATATAACTCTTGGAAAGCAACTTCTGAATCATCAGAAATCACAGCTGCACTAGAAGAAGATCCACGCTTAGTGGTACTTTGGAGTGGTTATGCGTTCTCAAAAGAGTATAACAAACCACGTGGCCACTTCTATGCAGTAACCGATGTGCGTAATATCTTACGTACAGGTGCGTCAATGAGCCCTGACGCAGGCCCAATGCCAATGGCATGTTGGTCTTGTAAGAGTCCTGATGTACCACGTTTAATCGCAGAAAAAGGCGAAGTCGGCTATTTTGATGAGAAATGGGCAAAATATGGTGCGGAAATTGTAAACCCTATTGGTTGTGCAGACTGTCACGATACCACTTCAAAAGAGTTTGCGGAAGGTAAAGCAGCGTTAAATATCGCTCGTCCACACGTATTACGAGCTTTAGAGGCGATTGGTTGGACATTCCAAAACTTGGACAAACATGGCAAACGTGCTGCGGTATGTTCTAACTGCCACGTAGAATACTACTTTGCAGGTAAAGAAAAAGCGGTTACCTTCCCATGGGATAAAGGCTTAGACGTTGATAGTATGGAAAAATACTATGACGAAATCAAATTCAACGACTGGGTTCATGGCTTATCAAAAGCACCTATGCTAAAAGCACAGCACCCAGATTTCGAAACTTGGGCGTTAGGTACTCACGGTAAAAATGGTGTCACTTGTATCGACTGCCACATGCCGAAAGTAGAAACCAAAGATGGTCAAGTTTATACCGACCACAAAATTGGTAACCCATTCGACAACTTTGAACACACTTGTAAAACTTGCCACGAGCAAAGCAAAGAGACTTTACAGACTCGTGTAAAAGAGCATAAAAAACAAGTTAAAGATGTAATGGTTCGCTTAGAAGATCAGTTAGTTAAAGCTCACTGGGAAGCGAAAAAAGCTTGGGAAGTTGGTGCAACTGAAGAAGAGATGAAAGCTGCATTACAAGACATTCGTCACGCTCAATGGCGTTGGGATTATTCTGCAGCAGGCCACGGTGGCCATATGCACGCGCCTGATGTGATTTTACACGTAATCGGTACTGGTTTAGATCGTGCAGCTGATGCTCGTACAAAATTGGCTGTAATCTTAACTAAACACGGTGTTGCGACTCCGATTGAATTCCCAGATATCTCTACAATGGAAAAAGCGCAAAAAGCGATTGGCTTAGATATTCCAAAAGAACAAGCAGCGAAAGATGAATTCTTACGTACCGTTGTTCCACAATGGGAAAAAGAAGCAAAAGAAAAAGGCTTATTACCAGCGGACGCGAAATAACGCTAAGTTGAGGTTACTATGAAAAAATTACTCTCAAAACTTGCGCAAGCGGTCACTTTAGTCGGTTTCTTTGCAGTTGCAGGTAGTGCGTTGGCTGAAATGCCAGCGCCACCAAAACCACTTTGGATTGATTCAGCGGATGGCGCAGAGATTGCTAAGGATGCACGTCGTGATCCAAACAAATATTGTGTGGATTGTCATGGACACTTATCTCGTTTTGAACATGCAGGTAAACACTTCCAAGCAGAAACGAAAAGCCCGAATACAGGTGAACAATTAAATTGTACCACTTGCCACGGCAATATTTCAGAAAATCACCGTAAAGGTGTGAAAGATGTAATGCGTTTTAATGCAATGGGCAAAGCGAAAAATCCAGATTTAGAGCGTAGTCCGCAAGAGCAAAATATGGTTTGCTTTGCGTGCCACGAGCCAGATCAACTTCGTAAAACGTTCTGGGCACACGATACTCACGCAAACAAAATGGCGTGTGTAAACTGCCATAAATTACACCCAGAAACAGAGCCGATGAAAGCAACTGAGCCAAAACAACGTGTAAAACTTTGCGTTGATTGTCACAGCGAAATTCACGAGAAAAAACAGACTAAACTACTTTCAACTAAGGACTCAAAATGAGCTGTTCCCGTAGAGATTTCATCTCAGGGGCAGGAGCAGTAATCGCCGTAGCAGGCACAACAGGGCTTGCTACTAGCTCTCTCTCCTTAGCTTCTGAGAGCGAAAAGAAAACTATTCGCTATGCGATGTTACACGATGAGCAGTCTTGTATTGGCTGTACCGCTTGTATGGACGCTTGTCGTGATGTAAATAAGGTACCAGAAGGCGTATCACGCTTAGAAATTATCCGAAGCGAGCCTTATGGTGAATTTCCAAATGTTGAGTATGAGTTTTTCCGTCAATCTTGCCAACACTGTACCAATGCTCCTTGTGTAAGCGTTTGTCCAACTGGTGCTTCGTTTATCGATAAAGAAACGGGGATCGTTGATGTAAATCGCGATTTATGTGTCGGCTGTTCATACTGTATTGCTGTTTGCCCTTATCGTGTACGTTTTATTCACCCAGAACATAAAACTGCAGATAAATGTAACTTCTGTCGTGATACTAATTTGGCTGAAGGTAAACAACCAGCTTGTGTGGAAAGTTGCCCAACTAAAGCATTAGTATTTGGTGATTTAAACGATCCACAAAGCGAGATTTCCAAAGCGATTAAGGAAAAACCTGTTTATCGTACTAAGGTAGAGCTTGGCACCCAGCCAAATCTATATCATGTCCCATTTGAACACGGAGAACCAAGACGATGAACGAATATGTTCCTTTCCATACTCCGAATCTCGTGTGGGATTCTACCATTGCGATCTACCTATTTTTACTAGGTATTTCAGCTGGTACAACACTGTTAGCAGTGTTATATAAACGTAGTCATAAATTAGCGAACCCAAGTGAAAGTTGGATTATTCGTAGTACGGCGATTTTAGCCCCTGGGGCAACAATTGTTGGTTTAACGCTACTGATTTTCCACTTAGCACGCCCGTGGACATTCTGGTATCTGATGTTTAACTACCAATTTGATTCAGTGATGTCGATGGGGGTAATGCTGTTCCAAGTGTTTATGGCAGTATTATTTATCTGGCTTGCAATTATTTTCAAAGATTGGTTAGCGAAAACCTTCAGCTTTATACCAAAATTTGTATTTAGCTTGATTGATGTCGCAGGAAAATTCACAAATATTATCGAGTTATTCCTTGCTTTCTTAGCTGTAGCATTAGGGGCTTATACGGGCTTCTTACTCTCAGCATTAGTTAGCTACCCAATGTTAAATAACCCAGTGTTACCACTATTATTTTTAGCATCAGGGACATCATCAGGTATCGCAGCCTTATTAATCGCAGTATTAGTGGTTGGCAAAGTTTCAACCCATTCAGATGAAGTGCATTTTCTGCATAAGTTTGAAACGCCGACTGTTTTAGCTGAAATGCTAGCGCTATTTGCCTTCTTCGTAGGTTTGTACTTCGGTGGCGGTCAAAAAGCTTTAGCTGCAAGCAATGCTCTCTCAGGATTTTGGGGAAGCGTATTCTGGATTGGTGTTGTGGCAGTTGGTTTAGTATTACCATTCCTAGCAAACCAATTAGCGTGTGAAAAAATGAAGCACAACAAAGGCTTTATTATTGGATTAGCGATTGCAGGTTTAATAGGTGTATTCTGCTTACGATTCTTTATCCTATATGGCGGTCAATTGACGATTGCTTAATAGCTAAGATAACTTATTGAAATGAAAAGGAACTACTCTTTCGGGTAGTTCCTTTTTTGTTGGATTAAAGATTTTAAGAATATTTTATTGATACGTTACATTCTGTCGTTTGGGAGGGTTAAACTTATCTACAGTGAGTTTTTACAAAAATTCTTGTAAGAAATATAAGGAGAAATCTTATGAAAAACAGCCATTTATTACAAAAAGATTTTGTTACCGTAGGTGTGATTTTTGAAAACAATTTATCTATAGATAAATTGCTAGAAGAGGACTATTCATTTAAAAAGGATCTCTGTGTTTATACCTATAAAGCCGAAGCTAACATTGGGTTAAAAGTGGGAGACTTTGTGGTTGTTCATGCAAGTAATGAAGCAAAAATTGTGCGAGTGGTGGAAGTTCATCAATTTCCAAAACTAACTGATAAATTCCAATATAAATGGGTTATTCAGAAAATTGATTTAACAGCATATCGTAAACGCTTGGAAGAAGAAAAAACGATCTCGGCTTTGCTAGAAAGATTAGCGCTTTTAGAGCAACAGAATGAGCTACTGCAGCGTATTCAACAAGCTGAAAAGACAGATGCTAGATTTGCAGAGTTGATGGCGAAGTTTAGAAAAAATCAAGGAAATTAAATATAAAGGACATTACCATTTCTACACAGAAGTTTTAATTCCTTGTTATTCAAGGAGTTAAAACTTCATATACTTATCCCAAGTTGAAACATTTTTATTCCCCTTGTAGAATTAACTTGATGATTCTACAAAGGAATAATTATGCATTTTCTCATTTTACCACTTCGAATTATTTTATTTGGATTACTAGGCTTTACATTGTGCCGCTTAGGGTTGTATTGGATTCAATATGACTATTTTGATGTCCTTGAAGTCAATGAAATTATTTCTGGATTAGTGACTGGTGCGCAATTTGATAGTGCGACAGTAATGCTTTTCTGTTCTCCAATGCTAGTGTTACTTAGCCTTCCGTTCACATTTATTCAACATACTATTGCTCGGCCGTTATTAACTTGGATGGCAGGTATTGCTTTACTATGTATGTTTATTTATTGCTTGGGAGACATAGCCTATTTTGGTGAAGTTCAACGCCATATAGGCTCAGAAATATTAAATCTCACGGCAGATGTTGGCGCGCTGACAGATGTCGCATTGGGGTCGCGTTTACACTACACTTTCTTTGGGCTACTCTTTTTAATCGGTTTATTTGGCTTTTGGTGGCTATTTGTGATTTGTTCTCTTAAACAAAAGCCAACTTTATCAAATCACTGGTTAGTTAAAGTTACAGGTTGGTTATTGCTTGCGGTACTTTACTTTGTGTTATTTAGGGGAATGATTCTAACTAGCCGTCCTATCAATTTAAGTGATGCTTTTACTGGAAGTAAATTACAACAAGCAAACTTAGCTTTAAACCCTGTTTATACCACTTATCGAGAGAGTAAAAATCGCTTAAATCAACAAGCATTGAAATATGTCTCAGATCAGGATTTGCAAAGTTTTGCGGAAAATAAACCGCTTGTTTTCAAGTGGCAGCATCCAAATAATCAGCCAACAGGTAAAAATGTCGTATTAGTGTTGCTTGAAAGTTGGAGCTATAAATATATTGATGCACTTAGCGGAAGTAATTATAAAGTTACGCCATTTATGGATAGCTTAGTGGCCAAATCGCAAGTGTGGGATAACTATTACGCAGCAGGGCAACGCAGTATCATTGGGATTCAAGCGATTCTTTCATCGATTCCATCCCTACAAAACCAAGCAACATTAGGCTTTGGTTTGGAGTTAAAAGAGATGAGTCGTATTGCTGATGTGGCGAATCAACATAATTATCGCACCGTGATGATGCAGTCATCTGCTCGCCGTTCATTCCATATGGATAGCATTGCGAATGCACTTGGCTTCCAAGAATATTATGGCAAAGAAGATGTTCCATTGTTAATGACATATCCACAAGAGCAGCCACGCTTTGGTTGGGATTATGATGCATTGCAATTTTTTGCGAGTAAGTTAGCCGAAAGTAAAGGCAATAAGCCATTTTTTGCCTTTATGTTTACAGGTACAACTCACGAGCCATTCCCAAAAATTGATAAAAAATTTGAGCTATATCCACATAGTGATCAAGGCGAGAATGGCTTCTTAAATACCTTGAAATACAGTGATTGGGCGATTGAGCAGTTTATGCAACAGGCACAAAAACAGCCGTGGTATAAAGATACGATCTTTATTTTTACCGCTGATCACACGCTTAATGCGGAAAGCGATGAAGATTTACCACATAAATTCCATATTCCGTTAGTGATCTTTACCCCAGACGGCTCGCTATCACCAAAACGTGATATGAATTTAGCGTCACAATATGATCTCTTCCCAAGTATTATGGATCTACTTGGATTTAATCAGCCGATCTATACTTTTGGTAAATCGCTATTTAGCGATGAAAAATCGGAAAGTGTGATGTTAAATCAAGGCAATTTAGTCGGGATGGTGAGTAACAATAACTGGATTGGTTTTACTGAGAAAGAGTTGTTAGAAAAATCCAAAGAACTTTCAGAGCAAGATCAGCAAGATTTGCAGCAACTTAAATTAAAAATGCAGTATGCAGATCAGCTGTTAAGAGAAAATCGTTGGACGAATCCGAAATAGAGCAGTTACAAGCGGTTCGATTTAGGAAAAATTTTGCAAATAAAAGAGATTGTATTTTTTTTGCTTATTTTATGATTCACCTTAATTTTTCATAAGGGGTAATCCTATGCTTAAAGAAAAAGGCTACGATGAGTTTCTAGCTGAAAAAATCAAACTTGGGCGTGAAGATGTTGAAGCTGGTAGAGTTTTAACTTTAGCTCAATCTCGTACACGAACAAGAGCCGTTATTGAACGTAAAGCGAAAGAATTAGCTGAATTTGAACGGAGTCAGTTACTTTATGGCTAATGTATTCATCTCATAGGCTGCTCAACAAAATATTGATGAGATTGTTGATCAAATTATTGAATATACAGGCTCTGAAGCCAGTGGTATTCATCTTGAAGATGATTTCTATAGGATATTTGACCTAATTGGTTTTATGCCTTTAGGTATGGTGCGACCAAGAGATGATGGCTCTAGAGAGTCTTTCTGTCGTGGTTATCGAATTGTTTATGATATTGATGGAGATAATGTATTTATTATTGCTGTAATTCATAGTAGAAGACTTTATCCCCGTCCGTAACAACTATTTTTGTGATCTCTATCGAAAAACGTAAATTTTCCACTTTTCATCTTTTCAAAAAATCACTAGCCTAAAGACGCAGATACAAGTAGAATTTGCGTCTTTTTTGAATTTCCCATTATATTGTAGGGGCGTACTGCGTACGCCTGCGGGCGTGTGCAACACGCCCCTACATTATTTTGATAGATATTTATTTAATCTCGCAAAACTAACCTTTTGCCACAAACCGTGTAACAACGAGGCTTTCTACAAATGTCTGAACAAATCAAAGACGTGGGCTGTAGCTCACAAGCAGAACTACCAACAGAAAAAATTAATCTATTAAACTTAAATCGTCAGCAAATGCGTGAGCTATTTGCGGATATGGGCGAAAAGCCATTCCGTGCTGACCAATTAATGAAATGGATTTACCATTTTGGCGAAGATAACTTCGATAATATGACGAATATTAACAAAGTACTTCGCGAAAAATTAAAACGTATTGCTGAAATTAAAGCGCCAGAAGTGGCGGTGGAACAGCGTTCATCAGACGGTACTATCAAGTGGTCAATGTGGGTAGGTGAACAGCAAATTGAAACGGTGTATATCCCAGAAGATGACCGCGCGACTCTTTGTGTTTCATCACAAGTAGGCTGTGCGTTAGCTTGTACATTCTGTTCAACTGCACAGCAAGGTTTTAACCGTAACTTAAACGTATCGGAAATTATCGGTCAGGTATGGCGTGCATCTAAAATTGTAGGTAACTTTGGTGTAACGGGCGTGCGTCCTATTACTAACGTGGTAATGATGGGGATGGGTGAACCTTTATTAAATATGAATAACGTAATTCCCGCGATGGAAATTATGTTAGATGATTTTGCGTACGGTTTATCAAAACGTCGTGTAACGCTTTCAACATCAGGTGTTGTGCCGGCGTTAGATAAAATGCGTGAGCAAATTGATGTAGCATTAGCGATCTCATTACACGCACCAAATGATGAATTACGTGATGTGCTTGTGCCGATCAACAAAAAATATAACATCAAAATGTTAATGGACTCGGTAAATGAGTATTTGAAAGTATCAAATGCAAATCACGGCAAAGTGACGATTGAATATGTGATGTTAAGTCACGTTAATGATGATGTTGAACACGCACACCAATTAGCGGATGTATTGAAGAATACACCGTGCAAAATTAACTTAATTCCGTGGAATCCGTTCCCAGAAGCACCTTATGCGAAAAGCTCAAATACACGTATCGACCGTTTCCAAAAAACATTAATGGAATATGGATTTACGGTAACAGTGCGTAAAACACGTGGTGATGATATTGATGCGGCTTGTGGCCAGCTTGCAGGTGATGTTATCGACCGTACCAAACGTACAATGGAAAAACGCAAATTTGGGGAAGGGATTGCGGTTCAGAATAATTAATCGAATATTGTAGGGGCGTGTTGCACACGCCCGCGGGCGTACGCAGTACGCCCCTACATTTATATAAGGAGTTACGATCATGAAACTTGCAAAACTTTTTCGAAATCTTACCGCTTGTAGCTTAAGCCTGTGGCTTATAGGTTGTTCCAATCAAACCGAAACTACTTCAACGGATTTTAATCGAAGCGAAGCTGTAAAAGCACGAGTCAATCTAGCTGTTGCCTATCTTGAACAAAATGACTTTCCTAAAGCTAAAGAAAATATCGACAAAGCCTTAATTCACGACCCATCTGATTATCTTCCTTATTCCGTTCTTGCTTATTATTACCAACAAATTGGTGACACTCTCAACGCAACTCAAACCTATCAAAAAGCTATTGAATTTAGCCAATCTCAAAATAAAGACAAACTGGCTCGCCCAGATGTATTAAATAACTACGGCGCTTTTCTTTGCAAGCAAGGAAAATTTGATCAAGCCTACCAACAATTTGATTTAGCTTTAAAAAGCTCACTTCCTTATTATCATCAAGCCGATACTTTAGAAAATATCATTTTATGCGCTCATCAAGCTAAAAATGTGGATAAGAAAATAGAAGCATTACAAAATTTAGAAAAATTAGATGAAGAACGTGCGAAGAATTTGAAGGGGATATTAATAAATTGACAATCTCTTTTTCAAAGAATAGGTGTGCAATCTCTGTTTTATGTAACTGTGACAAGGTATTGAAATAAATATATTTTAGTTCTAGGTGAAAAATTGTGTTAGTTATGGAGTATACTTTGTAAGTTTTTGTATATGGATATGGCATTTGTTGATATTTTGATAAATCAACACCTTGGTTCGCGGAATGATGTTGTAGATGCACAAAGGAATGATATTTACATAACGCTTGCTATATAGAACATAACTAGATGATTTATTAATCAATTTCATATTATTCATCATTATACACTGGAGACTGTCTCTATGAATAAGATTTTCAAGGTGATTTGGAATCACGCGACACAATCTTTTGTTGTGACTTCAGAATTAACTAAGACGAAGGGAAAATCGTCGTCTTCAACCACAGATAAACGGATGCATCCAACCTTATTAGCACTAGCGATAGGTTCGGGTATGGCTTCAATTAGTGATCCTGCACAAGCTGCAACAACATATGTATTGGTTCCTGGACAAATACCATCATCAGATTCTAAAGCAATTGCGATAGGCAATACTTCTAGTGCTGATGCTAACAATGCAATTGCGATAGGTAATGCTTCAAGTGCAGCAGCTAGCTATACAATTGCGATAGGTAACGGTTCAAGTACTGCAGGTAGTTATGCAGTTGCGATAGGTAATGGTGCAACAACGAGTACTGGGGATACATCTGGTTTTTATGCGACTGCTATAGGGAGTGGAACAACAGCAATCGGAGTTAATACAACGGCGGTTGGTGCAAGTAGTTATGCAAATGGTGCGCAAGCAACAGCTTTTGGTAGTCGTGCTCGAGCGGAAAGTGCTCAATCAACAGCCATTGGTAATGATACTCGTGCGACAGGTGTAGGTTCTATCTCTATTGGTGGAGATGATAGCGGTAGTTATAATAGTGCCAGCTATATTTATAATGGTTATTTACCAAGCGGAGCAACAGTCACTAGTTATCGTCCAACTTATTCTTCGGGTAATGGATCCACTGCGATCTCACCACATGCGCAAGCTTTAACCCAAGGCTCTACTGCGATTGGTACAGGGGCGACTGCTGGTGAAGGTACTTTAGGTGCTGCACTTCCATCTGTTGCTGGGGTCTCTATGAGGGTTTGGACTCCTAGCGCAATATCTATTGAAGCTACTGCGATTGGGACATTTTCACTTGCTCAGAAAGCGCAAAGTACTGCTGTAGGTTATAGGGCTCAAGCTACTTTAGAGGATGCTTCAGCAGTAGGTTCAGAAGCTAAGGCTAGTGGAGTAAATTCTACTTCTGTTGGCTATAAAACCTTAGCATCAGGTGCTGATGCTGTTTCTATTGGTTCTGAATCGAATGCTACTGCAAATCGTACAGTTGTTTTCGGGCGTCAAGCTAATGCAACACAAGAAGATGCGATTGCAATTGGTGCTAATGCTCAAGCTACTCATTCAGGATCTATCGCTTTAGGTAACTCATCTATCACTTCTGCACCAAATGCGCCTAGTGCGGTTACAGTCAATGGTGTAACTTACAACAATTTCGCTGCTTCAGCTCCAGTAGGAGTTGTTTCTGTTGGTTCAGCAGGAAAAGAACGTCAAATTACCAATGTCGCAGCAGGGCGTATCACAGAGAATTCGACCGATGCAATTAATGGTTCTCAGCTCTACACAGTTGCTGTACAAGCTTCTAAGCCTATGACATTTGCGGGCAATACCAATTCTGATACGGACACTACTGGCGGTAAGGTAGCTAAAGATGGCACACAGCGCCAGCTTGGAGATACGCTAAATATCATTGGTGGAACGACCAATGTGACAGGACTTACTCGTAGTACTGCAACAGCTACTGGTGGTGCTTACTCAGCAAAAAATATTCAAACCGTTGTTAGTGATGGTGAAGTTCAGATTCAGTTAGCGGATAACCCTATCCTAGGCAGTGTGCAGTTTGGTAGCTCGACTGGCCCAAAAATCACCAGTGATGGTGATAATATCAAAGTAGGCACAAGTTCTGGTGCAGCAACCAAAATTACTAACGTTGCAAATGGTATGAGTTCTAATGACGCGGTGAATTTATCACAGTTAAATGCAACGAAAGTGTTTGTAAATGCAACAAAACAAGCGAATGTGACATCGGAGGCAAACAGCACTACGGGCGGAACGGATTACACCGTTTCAGCAACTAAAACGACCGTAACTCAAGGTTCGGGCGTTAGCGTAACAGGCGGTACAGAAGATGCTAATGGCATTTTAAATTACACTGTAGCATTAAACCAAGCAACGCAAGCCCAACTGAAAAAAGAA
>LEKJ01000052.1 GCA_029852775.1 Pasteurellaceae bacterium LFhippo2 | reverse complement strand
ACTTTTGGGGTGCAGATCAATTTCTCTGTCCTTTATTTTTCATTAAACCCTACTTATAATCGGATTACTGGCTATATCTACTCTAGGAAATGGAATATGCTTAGGCGAATAAGCCAATATATAGATCATTTCCCTATTTAACTTCTGATAATGAATAACCGCCGATGAAGTTAAACCTTCTATGTTCCAACTTAACTGAATTGTGTAAACTTTAGGTTCCTGCCCAATATATTCACCACAATGATAATGCCAGCAATTATGCTCCTTATACCATTCAGTATCTGGAATCTCGGAACCATAGTTATTCTGCCAAGATGTTTTATTTTTTCCTTTTAAAGGTAAATTTTGTTCAACATTAGTGATGAAATCAAGGAATATCTCAATTTCTTGGTCGTTAAAATAAGGCAGATCTTTGAAATATTCTTCGTTTAAAAAGCCTGTTTCAAATTCAGGGGCAAGTAAAACAATCATTATACCCTCCGTTTAGAAAGCAACTGTTGTCGTTTTTCCTCACGAGAAAGAGAACCATCAAATTTAAGCCCTATTATTTTACTACTGTTATATAGACGATCCATCACAACTTCATCTGTTCTTTGTTGATATTTACAAGCCTTAAAAAGATAAGTGATTTTATTTAATGTTTCCTCAAATTGAATTAAACATTCAGACATATCTTGGTTTTCTAAAGCATACTGCTTACAATAAAACAATAATCCTGCAGATTCTTTAAACATGTTCATCCATTCAATTTCACTTGACTGTTTAAAAATAATATTATGCTTAGTAGCTAATTGGTATAAAGCATACAACGTGCGTTCCGCCATAAAGATACGATTAGTTAATTCTGTAATATCGACCCCAATTACAGACTCTTCATAAGATAAAACATTACTGATAGCTTGATACTCTTGAGAAGTATGAAAGGGTTGAGCAACTGCAATAGCTGATGCAACAGCAGTACTAACTAAACTAAGTGAAGACATGGCATTTCTCCTTATTAATTAAGCTCTATTCTATCCAACTTTAGGCTAAATGAAAACCATCTATATTCATAAAAGCCCGTTATCGAAATGACTAGTTCTCTTGACGCAGGTTTTAGTATTACAGCGATGGGTGAGTTAGGCGAAGAGTAATAAACTCATTTGTTTTAATACAGTAAAAGGCAGATCAGCTAGATCTGCCTTTTTTTATATTTATGCTTATTTTACAGTTAGCTAAGCTATCACAAACAGCTCAACACAAAAAAGCTAGCCACCGAAGTGACTAGCTTTTTTAGCAATTTATGCTACTGAATTGATTACCAGAAT
Organism: Pasteurellaceae bacterium LFhippo2; assembly: GCA_029852775.1. Classification (GTDB taxonomy): domain Bacteria; phylum Pseudomonadota; class Gammaproteobacteria; order Enterobacterales; family Pasteurellaceae. Next base: position 37,534 of record LEKJ01000052.1, on the reverse strand, counting down.
ACGCGTAAACCCGCACCGATTGCGCGATTTGTTGTTTTTTCGCCATCTTGTGGTTTAGCTGTTGTCACGCTACCTTCAACAAAGGTGAATACGTTTTTGTGTAATTTATAAGAAGTACCCAACATAAAGCGGTTATATGTAGTTTTATCTGTAGTCTCATTACCTAATTTAGCTTTAGATACTGCGTGACCATAGTTACCATATACTGCAACTGCTGGAGTTACTTCATATTTAGCACCTACACGGAAGCCATTTAAACGATCTTTGCTATCACCTTCTTTATCGAACTCGCCGAAGTAGTCAGCAGCTAATGTTAATTGGTTGATTGTATATTTACCACCAACTGTCCACGCATCTCTGTGATGTTTAGTTGCTGTACCAGTTACGAAATTATCACGTGAGAAACCTGCTGCAACTTTCGCTGATTGACCTTCAGCAACATTAAATGCATAAGTTACACCTGCGTCATAACCTGATTTTAACGCATCTTGTGCAACTTCACCTTGTGCATCACGATCTTCTGCAAAACGGTAACCTAAACCAACTTGTAAACCTTCGATACCTTTGTAGTCATAACGGATTACTGATTTACCCCAGTCTGTTAAAGTAGTACCTTTAACACCGTATTCATTATCAAAACCTGATTGTGCGATATCATCACCGATTGTTGCTTGACGACCGAATGTTAATTCACCATATTGTTTGCTGCCTAAACCAGCGTAAGCACGGTGTGCAAATAAATCACCAAAACCATCTGCTGATGTTTTACCACCGTTAAAACGGAATTCTAAACGACCTAACGCATAGAAATCTTCAGCAATGCCGTGTTTTAATGTTACACCGAAACGTGAACCATCGTTACGTAAATTTGAGTGACCACGTTTTTCTTTTACATCACCAGTTTTAGAATCAACTTTTTCTAAAAGAACACGAAGTTGACCATTGAAGTCTACTGTAGAACCTTCATTTTCATAAACTGTGATTGCTGAAGCTGAAGCTGCGAAAGCTGTTACTGCTAATGCTACTAGTGTTTTTTTCATAATGTTCACCTTAAGTTTTTTATTTTAGTCAGTTAAACTACTCTCGTTAAGGTATAAGAGTAATCCTCCATTTCTACGCTAACTCACTGGCTCCTTTTTTGTCAGTATAGGCTAGCGCTGAATGCGGGTGCATAGTAATGCCGAGTGGTCAATATTGTCAACAAAACCCACACAACAACAAAACACAATAAAATCAACCAGTTATATAAATCAAATGTTAAAAAAGTAAATTTTATAAATTAAAATAAATATCAAACCAAATTTAAATTACAAATAACTCTTTGATTAAACAACAAATAAAACACTCCAAAAATAATTGGACAAAAAATTATCCTTTTTTGTGAACTATCTCACAAATTTATAAATAAGTTTTAAGTTTGAATAAAAAACAATCTAAAAATGACATTTGATTTGCAATTTTAGTTGTTTATAATGAAGAAAAACTCCCAAAGGACGCTAAATGACTCAATTTTCTCAACAAATTTTTCAGCAGCTCGAACAATTTTCACCCTATATGAATCTGATTATTGAGATAGACACTCCTTCTTTTAAGCTACAGAAAGGAAATGTTGCTGCATTTGTCGCTGAGATTCATCAAACAATAGAAATTTTAGGCAACTTACAACAGCCCGAATTAACTGCTCATTTCGCTCATCAGCTAGTGAATCAATTCAATAGTCTGCAACAAGCGGTCGAAAAACAGAAAAAAATTGCAAATCAAACGCCTGTTTTCAAAAGTAGTTATCGATTTCCTAAAAATATCCATAATTTGCCTAAAGAGAAGCGTTTAGTCGAATATAAGAAAGTGTTAAGAGCATTGAATGAAAAGATTAGTTGGTTGATGGAACAGAGCTATCGCTGTGAGAATGAGGCGGATAAACAAGCTTATTTGGGGCTTATTGAAGAAACAGAGTTTAGGAAGAAGAAATGTTTGAGTGAGATTGAGAAGTTGGAATAAATCTGAAACAACCGGTTCAATTTTCAAAATTTTTTGCAAATACGGTGGGCTAATAACTGGCACGAACGTGGACGTTCGTGCCATCAAAACTGTTACAGAATAATATAAAATCTGATGGTTCAAACGTCCACGTTTGTATCTCATTACTCCCCAGAAATTCTCAATTTATCTAACAAAATCGAGCCTGTTTGAATATTTGAACGGTGTTCAATATCATCGCCTACGGCAACTAAATTGCTAAACATATCCTGTAATTTACCTGCAATAGTAATTTCCGCCACAGGATATTGGATCTCGCCATTTTCAACCCAGAAGCCTGCTGCACCACGCGAATATTCGCCTGTTACGCCATTAATGGCACTACCAAGCATTTCCGTGACTAACAAGCCTGTCCCCATCTCTTGCAATAAGGTGTTTAAACCGCCTGTTCTATTTGGTTTTACTAACCAGTTATGGATTCCACCTGCGTGACCTGTGGTCTGCATACCCATTTTCTTCGCGCTGTAATTCGTTAAAAGATAGGTTTGCAATACACCATCTTTAATAATCTGATGATCGGTAGTACGAACGCCTTCGCTGTCAAATGGCGATGACGCTAATTGACGTAATAGATGTGGTTTTTCCGCAATTTCAAACCAATTTGGCAGAATCTGCTCGCCTAATTTATCCAATAAAAAGCTTGATTTACGATATAAAGCGCCCCCACTGATTGCTCCTGCCAAGTGGCCAATTAAACCTGTTGCAATGTCGTTATAGAAGATAACTGGCACTTCGCAAGTCGCTAATTTTTGCGGATTTAAACGATCTACCGCTTTAATTGCCGCTTGTTGCCCAACCCATTGCGGTGTTGCTAATTGATTAAATTCGCGCGAAATGGTGTATTCATAGTCACGCTCTAGCTGATCTTCATAGGCAGAAATCACACTACAAGAAAGTGAATAACGGCTAGATAAATAGCTTTGCAACATACCGTGCGTATTGCCGTAAACACGAATACCGCTATGAGAATTAAAAGTTGCCCCTTCACTATTTACGATTCGATCATCGCTATTTAGAGCGTAATGCTCTGCTTCTATCGCCATTTCAACAGCTTGATCGACATTAATATCCGCCTGATGATAAAGCTCTAAATCTGGCGCATCGTAAGCCATCATATCTTTATCTGCGAGACCCGCACACTCATCTTCTGATGTATATTTTGCAATCGCCAAAGCCGATTCAACCGCTTGTTGAATAGATTTTGGTTGTAGATCTGATGTTGACGCATTGCCCTTGCGCTTGCCGACATAAACCGAGATCCCAAGTGATCCATCATTATTAAATTCGATATTTTCCGTCTGCTCTAAACGTGTCGAAACCGATAAGCCAGCAACCTTTGTTACACCTACTTCTGCCGTTGCACCTGCTTTTTTAGCTAATTCTAAGGCAATTTCAACCGCTTCACGTAGCTGGCGCTCTTGCCCTTGTAATTCTTGTTTGGTAATAAGTGACATTTTTCTTCCTAATTATAAATACAACCGGTCGATTTTTCGCAAAGTTTTGCAAAAAAGTGAATAACCGCTGAAATTTGCAATATTCTACCCTAAATTTCTGCTAAACTAGACAACTTTTTAGAACATTCAAAAATAGGTATCGTTATGGCTCGAAAGCAACGCAATAATGAAATAGATTGGACAGATGATGAAGAAGAGATCATCTGGGTAAGTAAGAGTGAAATTAAACGCGACGCGGAACACTTAAAAAAATTAGGCGCAAGTTTAATGGAGCTGAATGCTGTAAATCTGGCAAAAATTCCTTTAGATGACAATATTCGTGATGCGATTGAATTAGCGCAAAAACTTCGCTTAGAAGCGCGCCGTCGTCAAATTCAATATATCGGTAAACTTCTGCGTAATGTTGACCCTGCACCGATTCAAGAAGCGTTAGATAAAGTGGAGAATCGCCACAATCAACAGTTAGCGCTATTACAAAAGTTAGAGATTTTACGAGATCAGCTTGTGGAACAAGGCGATAGCGCATTAAATCCATTAATCGATGAATATCCAACTTTAGACCGCCAACATTTACGTAATTTAATCCGTTCGGCGCAAAAAGAGAAACAGGCAAATAAACCGCCTAAAAACTACCGTGAAATTTATCAATATTTGAAATCAGTGATTGCAGAACAATAGGGATATTATGAAAACACTTTTTTATTCTCACATTATTTTTGCTTATGTGAGCCTAGCTTTATTATTAGTTCGTGGGATTTTATCGGTTAAGAAAATTGACTGGAGACAGTATAAGATCTTAAAAATTATGCCACATATTGCCGATACGTTGTTGTTAGCGTCTGGTATCTGGATCTTTATTAGCTTTGGTTATAGCTTATCAACCATTCAGCCTTGGTTGATGGCAAAATTATTCTTCTTAGTAATGTATGTGTTCTACGCAATCAAAGCATTTAAGAAAACTCAGCCATTCTCAATTAAGCATTTTGTGCTTGCTGCGGTGAGTTTTATGATGATTTTGTTTACAGCAACCTTTAAATAACTAAAAACCCCGAATATCAAAAGGATATTCGGGGTTTTCAATATTATGCGGGCGTATGCAATACGCCCCTACATTCATTCTTCGAATAATGCTCAATTGTAGGGGCGTACTGCGTACGCCCGAACAGTTTTATTTGGCTTCAAACACCAAAATCGCGCCTTGATTTGCCATCTCTTTAGTTGGCTGGCTATCTTTCCCCATAATGTAGCCTGCGTTATCCGTTGCTACATAAATTTTGGTTGTATCCGGACTAATCAGCACCATTCGATAACGGTTATCTGTGCGGAAATGGGTAATCACTTCCCCTTGAACTTGTTTAGCGTCTGCGTCTAATGGCAAACGGTATAAAGTCCCTGTTTTCACACCTGTAACCAATAGTGAGTTTTGGAAACTCTTGATTTTGCCGTCTTTTGGATAGTAGGCAATACTGGTTGTTGCGACCGTTGGCCAGCAGATATATTCGCCATTACATTTTGGATCGTTAAAGTTGTAGCTATTCGGCACGGTAAAGAAGGTTTTTAACGGCTCTTTAAAGTTCTCTAGCTCAACATCTGTCTCTTTTTGACGTTCAACTTTCACACCTTTTGGTACTACTGCTCCGTCATACATCGGCGCAGATTCGCAATTTTCAACTTTTGAATAGTTAACATAGCTATAGGCTTGGTTATCTTGAAAGCCTGCAATATGTGGCCAGCCGTAGTTGCCCCCTGCGCTAATTAGGTTCACTTCATCATCTGTGCCCGGCCCTTGATCTACGTTAAACAAATTATCGCCAACCCAAACTAAACCTTGTGGATTACGTAAGCCATAAGCATAAACGTGACTCTTAATTCCGCTAATACGTGGATTATCTTCAGGAATTGAGCCGTCCGCATTTAAGCGAATAATTTTACCGCGATAGTTATCGTAATCTTTAGTCGCGATTTCATCGACACTTGGAATATCTTGCGAACGAATCGCTTTACAGCTATTACCAAATTGATTGTAGCCGTTATCGCCTAAGCTTAAATAAAGTTTGCCATCTTTGCCAAAGACTAAACGCCCTGCGTTATGGTCATCACCTGCTGGCAATTTATCTAAAATAACGGTTTCGTCTGTTAAAGTCTGCTCTTTTGCATTATAAGTTAAACGCACGATACGCCCGAATTCAGACGCTTTCGGCTCTGCTTGCTCCGAATAAGTATAGTAGGCATAGACATAGTCTTCATTCTTACCTTTTAAGAAATTCGGATGTAATGCCATACCCAGTAAGCCTTGATGTGGCGGTGCTGAAAAGGCTTGTTCAAAAGTGTGTAGCACTTTACGTTCTGCGTTTGTTGGATTCACAATTGAAATATGCTTTCCTTGACGCTCTGTTACCCAAATATTGCCATCAGCGCCCCAAACCATATCCCAAGGGCTTTCAAGTTTGTCGATTAAAACCGTTCCTTTAAAGCTCATATCTTCGGTAATAACAGATTGAACTTCTTTTGGCTGTTCCTGCGGTTTAGCTTCGGCTGTTTGTGATTCAGCGACTTTTTCAGTTTTAACTTCTGTTGTTTCAACTTTTGGCGCAACTTCTGCTGATTTTGTTTCTGTTTCAGCATAAGCCATTACACTCAACGCACTGACTAGCATTGCAATCATTGTTTTTTTCATAAGGAATCCTTGTTCCATTTCGTTTAAAAAGAATTAATTCACGATAAACGCCAGCTCCAATCCACTTAGAATTTTGCGTTCATCTTCTAAATCCGCTGCCAATAGTGGATTTTGATCTAAGAAATTTGGTTCAAATTGGAGAGTCCAATTTTGGTTAGTCATTTCTAATATCATCTGTTTAGGTTCTACGGTCGCTTGGCGCGAACGATTTAAAATAACGGCCAAACGGAATAGACGTAATAAATTCAAAATATCTCGATGTTGAAAACGGTTAGTACCACGAATATCACTACGCTTAAATCCTTTCAAATGATATCTCATCAACGTAGCCAATAAATTCTGCTGTTCGGTATCAAAACCGGGTAGATCCAAATGAGCAATGATATACGCAGAATGGCGATGTACGCCATTATGATTAATGGTAATCCCAACTTCGTGTAATAAACTCGCCCACTTCAAAATAGAACGGAGCTCACCGATTTGGCGTTTATTTTTCCAGTTTTTTACTTGGTCAAACAGTTTTAATGCGGTATCACGTACTCTATTAGCTTGCAGTTGATCGATATTAAATTGATCTGCTAAAGCTTCCGTTGTGCGTTGGCGAATATCACCTACTTGGAAACTTTTTTCCCAGCCATACATAACCCCTTCTCGTAATGCCCCGTCTGAATAACGCATTGACTGAATTTGGAAGGTTCTAAATAGCGCTAGCAAGATTGCCAAACCAGGCACTAGTACATCCGCACGCTCTTCAACTAAACCTTTTAGCTGAATATCTTTCAACGATTTGAATTTCAAACAGTTTTCCAGAACTTTTTGCAAACGTTCTTCTGTAATAAGCCCATCTCGACAGCCATTTGCGACCAAAACCTTGGCAACAGTTTTGATTGTGCCTGATGAACCTAAAACGTGTTGCCAGCCCAACTCACGATATTCCCAAGCCAGATCTTCAATTTTTTCCATTGCGGTTTGGTAAGCACTATCGAAACGCTCTTCATTCAATTCACCTTCTGGGAAGAAACGTTGAGCAAAACTCACACAACCCATATGACGACTTTCTGCCCGTAAAGGCTTAAATCCATCGCCAATCGTCATTTCTGTTGAGCCGCCGCCGATGTCAACGACAAGTTTACGCCCTTTCTCTGGCTGAGTATGGCTAACGCCAGAATAAATTAATCTCGCTTCTTCTTTGCCTGTGATAATTTCAATAGGATAAGGAAATACTTTCTTCGCTTGCTCGATAAAATCGCTATTATTAACTGCTCTGCGTAAAGTATAGGTTCCTACCACACGCACATTTTCAACAGGAAATCCCTGTAAACGCTTACCAAATAAGGCCAAACACGCCACACCACGCTCAATTGCTTCTTGGCTGAGAATTCGTTGCTCATCTAGCCCTTCTGCAAGACGCACTTTACGTTTTACACGCGATAAGATCTGAATCGATCCATTCACAATACGCGCAACGATCATATGAAAACTATTTGACCCTAAATCAATAGCAGCAAATTCGCGAGTTGGCTGAGTTGAATGCATAGTTAAGCGTCCTTACAAGGCAAAAATAGAGTGTAGAGATAAATGCCCGAAGTGTAACATTTTTTTAGGTTTTCTGCTCTATTCTGTTCACAAATATAAGATTTTTTTATTTTCGATGAAAAACAGCAATAAATACTAAAAAAAAGCATAACTTCTTTATTTTATGCCTACTTTTCTAGTAGAATAGCCACCGTTTTTTTGTATAAAACCCAGTAAAAATCAATTTGAGGTTAAATATGTCACAATTTCCATCTATTTCGGAAATCCTAGCGGGCAAAGTTGCCGTAGGTCAAGAAGTATCAGTTCGTGGTTGGGTACGTACTCGCCGCGACTCTAAAGCAGGTTTATCATTCTTAGCTGTATATGACGGCTCTTGTTTCGACCCTATCCAAGCAATTGTTAATAATGATATTTCAAATTACCAAGATGAAGTGTTGCGTTTAACCGCAGGTTGTTCTGTAATCGTAACAGGTACTATCGTTGAATCGCCAGCAGAAGGTCAAGCTGTTGAATTACAAGCGAGCAAAGTTGAAGTTGTGGGTTGGGTTGAAGACCCAGATACTTACCCAATGGCAGCAAAACGCCACTCTATCGAATATCTTCGTGAAGTTGCACACTTACGTCCACGCACAAACTTAATCGGTGCGGTTGCGCGTGTTCGCCACTGTTTAGCGCAAGCGATTCACCGTTTCTTCCACGAGCAAGGTTTCTACTGGGTTGCAACACCATTAATCACAGCATCTGATACAGAAGGCGCGGGTGAGATGTTCCGTGTGTCTACGTTAGATTTAGAAAACTTACCGCGCGGTGAAAATGGTAAAGTAGATTTCTCTCAAGATTTCTTCGGTAAAGAGTCTTTCTTAACAGTTTCTGGTCAGTTAAATGGCGAAACTTATGCATGTGCATTAGGTAAAATCTATACTTTTGGCCCAACATTCCGTGCTGAAAACTCAAATACCACGCGCCACTTAGCTGAATTCTGGATGGTTGAGCCTGAAATTGCATTCGCAAACTTAGCAGACAACGCTAAATTAGCCGAAGATATGCTGAAGTATGTGTTCAAAGCAGTATTAGAAGAGCGTAAAGATGATATGGCATTCTTCGCTAAACATATTGATAAAGATGTTATCAACCGTTTAGAGAGCTTTATCAACTCGCCATTTGCACAAATCGATTATACAGACGCAATTGAAGTATTATTAAAATCAGGCAAAGATTTCGAGTTCCCAGTTGAATGGGGTATCGACCTTTCATCTGAGCACGAACGTTACTTAGCAGAAGAACACTTTAAATCGCCTGTAGTTGTGAAAAACTACCCGAAAGATATTAAAGCATTCTATATGCGCTTAAACGATGATGGTAAGACTGTTGCCGCAATGGACGTATTAGCACCAGGAATCGGTGAGATCATCGGCGGTTCACAACGTGAAGAGCGTTTAGATGTATTAGATAAGCGTATGGTTGAAATGGGCTTAAACCCAGAAGATTACTGGTGGTACCGTGATTTACGTAAATACGGTACAGTACCACACGCAGGTTTTGGTTTAGGTTTCGAACGTTTAATCGTGTACGTAACTGGCTTACAAAACATTCGTGAAGTAATTCCATTCCCACGTGCACCACGTAATGCGAATTTCTAATCTAAATTAGACTACAAGCGGTCAGAAAAGGCGAAAATTTTACGATTTTCGCCTTTTGTCTATTACACACAGTTATCCCGAAATTCCCATTAAATCCCACTTAAACAACCACTCTCCATCAGGTTGCTTAATAGCAATATAGTTACGAACAGAAGATTCTTCACTTTGAGATGAACGATATGTTACAGAAAATCTTACCGCATTGGCAGATTGCTTTGTTATATTATTTATTCTTAAAACATCTAGACACCCAGATTTATGATAGGTCATATTTTGGGCTGGCTCTATGTACCAACTAGAATGGGCATCTGGATCGGTATATGCTCTCATTCTATCTTCTTTTACACCACAAGCGGCCATTGCTACAATTTTGCTAATCGTAGGCTTTGCATCATTAAATAGTACTTTAGCATTGTTATTAGGCTTGGATTTCTCAAGAGCAGAATTTACGGAAGATTGTGCTGCTGCGGTAACAGCTGTGCCAGAAAGAACAGAATTGACGGAACCTAATGCACTATTTACACCAGATAAAACATCATTAACACCTTGACAACCCGTAAGAATTAGGCAAGAAAACGCTGAAACGCTGAAACGCTGAAACGCTGAAACGCTGAAACGCTGAAACGCTGAAACGCTGAAACGCTGAAACGCTGAAACGCTGAACAGCAGTATAGTGATTTTTCATTATAAATCTCCTTAAATATTAAGATAAATCGCAAAAAATCCTATTAAAACTTCTTTTTTCTTGCAATGAGATTTTCTTTAAGATGTGATCTTATTCACATTTTTATTTGTAAAATTTTCTCCAAAAATAAGCGCTTGCATTCCAAAATTTAGTAGAAACTTCCTATTTCTCTCTTTATAATGCACCCGACCGTATAAGCGGTCTTTTATTATTTAAGGAACACTATGTTTGAATGGTTATCAAGCCCAGAGGCTTGGATCGCGTTATTAACTCTAACATCGTTAGAAATTGTGTTAGGGATTGATAACATTATTTTTATCAGTATCTTAGTTGGCCGTTTGCCTGAACACCAACGCCAAGCAGGTCGCTTAATCGGTTTAGGTTTAGCGATGGGGATGCGTATTTTGTTACTTCTTTCTCTCTCTTGGCTAATGAAATTAACAGAACCATTGTTCACTGTTTGGGCGCAAGAAATTTCGGGTCGAGACTTGATTTTACTTATCGGAGGTCTCTTCTTAGTTGCTAAAAGTACTCACGAAATTCATCACGCTATGAATCCTGAAGAAGAATCTAAAGAAAATGGTGTAAAAAAAGCAAATTTCTTTAGTATCTTGGCGCAAATTGCCATTTTAGATATTGTTTTCTCATTGGATTCAGTAATTACTGCGGTGGGAATGGTTGATCAAATTGAAGTGATGGTTGCAGCAATTATTATTGCAGTGTTAGTGATGATGATTGCAGCTAAGCCTATCGGCGATTTCGTGGAATCGCACCCAACATTGAAAGTATTAGCACTTTCGTTCTTAATTTTAGTGGGTGTGGCATTAATTGGCGAAAGCTTAGATTTCCACATTCCGAAAGGTTACATCTACTTCGCAATGGGATTCTCTGTTGTGGTTGAGATGATTAATATAAAAATGCGTAAGCGTTTGATTTCAAAACCGTAATATACTAATACGATAAAGGGGCTAACGCCCCTTTATTTTTATCATTTTACTGCAATTCCCAACTTAAATTTGAAACTAATCGACAGTGATCACATTTAAACTGGAAAATCCCAAACAGCATCTCGCCCAGTTTCCATTCTTGCTGACAGCTTGGGCATTTACGATTATGCTCCACTTCTTCATCTTTACCCAAACGATAGAGATAATAGTAAGTTGGGATTTGAGTCAAATCCTCAACCGTTTTGCAAAGCTCCCTACCCTTTTGCGTCAATTCACTTTCAATATCCGAAATCTGTACTAAGGATTGCTGCTCTAAAGTTCCCCCATTCATTTGAAGCTGATCACAAGCTTGCCAGTCTTCTTGCCATTTAATAAGCTGTTCCGTTAATTCTGGGTTATCGCCTAAACGATATAACGGCACAGGGCAAAAGTCCGTTCCGCTATATAGCGGCGAACAACTATCTAGATGTGTTGTGTAGAGAATATGAAATTCAGCTGGGTTTGCTGATGTTTCTTCTGCATTATAGTCACGCCCGACAAGCTCAAAATACTCAAATTCTACGCCCGCTTCTTGTGCTTGTAATAAAGCTTCATTCACCCATTCATTATTGAATTTAGGCAAAAGGCTCTCTTGTTCGGGCGTTGCTACTCTCACCTGAAATTCAGAATGGGTATCTAATTGATGATGAGTTACTCCCATTTCTCGTCCGATAACCTGCCCGTTAAAACGCCATTGATTAAGCACTTGGCTAATTAATGTTACAGGATCTTGCTCAAAATTTTGGTAACTAAAATGGGCTATTGCTTGATACACTTATGTATTCCCTACTAATTTCTCTTGCTTAACAATGGTTGTTGGCTCTTGATGGATAATAACTTCCGACATCGGAAATGCCTGTAATAATTTCTTTTCAAGACTATCTGTTATATCGTGCGCTACGATTAATGGTAAGTGATCGTCTAACTCTAAATGAAGCTGAATAAAACGCACTGCACCAGAGCGACGTGTTTTTACATCGTGAATCCCTACAATACGTGGATGTTCTAAAGCAATGGTCCAAATCTTATCGATCTCTTCTTGCGGCAATGCCTGATCAAGCAAAAGTTGTACTGCGTCCCAGTGCATTTTAATCGCATTAATTAAGATATAAATCGCAATCCCTATCGCAAAAATAGCGTCTGCGTAGACAAATCTATATAGATTCAAAATCATTGCAATTAGGATCGCGACATTCATATAGAGATCCGTTTGGTAATGCAGTGAATCCGCTTTAATTGCAGGGCTATCAGTAAGTTTAACGACTTTATGTTGATACCAGACTAAAATCGCAGTAAGCAAAATGGAAAAGACACTAATACCAATTCCTAACTCACTGCCATCAACAAGTTGGGGTTCTGTTAAACGTTGAATTCCTTGCAATAATAAAAAAGCTGCAGAACCTGCAATAAACGCACTTTGCGCAAGCGCTGCTAAAGACTCTGCTTTACCGTGCCCAAAAGTATGATTATCATCCGCTGGCTGTAAAGCAAAACGCAATACAAGGATATTGGTGATCGAAGCTAATAAATCCACGACCGAATCGGTCATCGCGGCTAAAATCGCCATTGAGCCTGTATGCCACCAAGCAAAAGCTTTAACAACAATCAAAATAACCGCGACTGCTATCGCAAAATTCGCGGCTCGTTTTACATATTTCGCATACTCTTGTTTCATTATTTACACTCAATTTGCCAAGCAAGTTGTGAGAATTGAGCCGCTAATTCAGTTAATGCACTTTGGTAAGCGGTAAGATTTTGCAATTTTTTTGCAGAAACTGAGCGCTTGTCTGAAAACTGGATCTGACCATAGCCACATTGAGAATCTCGCCCACGAGAAACTTCTAACATAACATTTGGGAAACGCTCTGTAGGCGGATAAATTACTTCACTACGTAACTCATCACCAATAATTTTAATATCTGCTTTTGTACTTGGTTGCTTGGCAAAACTTTGTTGACGAAGTTCGACACGTTGTTGAAGCGTTTGGGCGTCACTATTTTTATCTAAAAATAGCAGAATACCTTGGTTCCAATCATCTGGATTTTTAACGCTCTGCTCTGGCAAATAGAGCATTTGCTGCATTTGGTCAATTTGATTGTGCGTCACTTTCTCAAAGGTTGTACCTTTAAAACTGACTTTATCTGGCACACTAAATTGTGCTTGATGAACTGCACAGCCTGTTAAAAATAGGCTAAAAATCAATGCTTTTAGCGAATGAGTACGAAAAATCATTACGCATTTTCCTCACGTTTAAACACTAATTCCGTTGCCGTTGAGCTATCTTCATCAAACCAATAACCGCCATAATTGAACTCTTTTAACTGCTCTACCGATGTTGATTGTGTTTCTAACATAAAGCGCACCATCATCCCACGCGCTTTTTTCGCATAGAAACTGATTACTTTAAATTTGCCATTTTTCTCATCTAAGAAAACAGGTTTAATGATTGTCGCTTGTAATTTACTTGGCTTAACGGCACCAAAATACTCATCAGACGCAAGATTGACTAAAATATTATCGCCTTGTTCATCAATCGCTTGTTGTAGATTTTGAGTGATGATATCGCCCCAGAAATGATAAAGATCTTTACCTTTTGAATTAGCTAGCTTTGTCCCCATTTCTAAGCGGTATGGTTGCATTAAATCCAATGGTTTTAATAAACCATATAAGCCAGATAACATACGTAAATGTGTTTGAGAATACTCTATTTGTTCTGCGTTTAAGCTTTCTGCATCTAAGCCAGTATAAACATCACCTTTAAAGGCAAATAGTGCCGCTTTAGCATTTTGTTCATTATGCTCTTGAGCCCACTCTGCAAAACGCGCCACATTCAAACTTGCTAATTTATCGCTAATTGACATTAAAGATCCGACTTCCGCAGGGGTAAGCTGTTTGCAAATATCAATTAATTGTTGACTGTAAGCGGTTAAATTTGGCTGAGAAAATGTAAAACCCTTAATTTCTTTTTCAAAATCAAGGGTTTTCGCAGGGGAAATAATAGCAAGCATAGTTATTCCTTATATTCGATAATTTAAGAGCGAATTATACTATATTCATCTAAATAAGCAGAGAATGTATGAGTGATTTTACTATTGATAGAAAAGAAAAAAGGCAGGTATAACCCTGCCTTCTTGCATAAAACGATAATAAAAATTAACGTTTTGAGTATTGTGGACGACGACGTGCTTTGTGTAAACCCACTTTTTTACGTTCAACGCGACGTGCGTCACGAGTAACGAAGCCCGCTGCGCGTAATGCTGGACGTAAAGTCTCATCGTATTCCATTAATGCACGAGTGATACCGTGACGGATTGCACCCGCTTGACCTGAAATACCGCCACCTTTAACAGTGATGTATAGGTCTAATTTATCTGTTAACTCAACTAATTCTAATGGTTGACGAACTACCATGCGTGCAGTTTCGCGACCGAAGTAAACTTCTAAAGAACGTTGGTTAATGGTGATGTTACCATTGCCCGGTTTGATAAATACACGAGCTGAAGAGCTTTTGCGGCGACCTGTGCCGTAGTTTTGATTTGCTGCTGTCATTTTAATGCTCCGTGATTAGATATCTAAAACTTGTGGTTGTTGTGCTGCGTGTTGGTGTTCGTTACCAGCATACACTTTTAATTTACGGAACATTGCACGGCCTAATGGACCTTTTGGCAACATACCTTTAACCGCAATTTCAATCACTGCTTCTGGACGACGAGCAATCATTTCTTTGAAGGTTGCATCTTTGATACCACCTACATAGCCAGTGTGCCAGTAGTAGATTTTATCAGTTTCTTTTTTACCTGTTACAGCTACTTTTTCCGCGTTGATAACAACGATGTAATCGCCTGTATCTACGTGTGGAGTGTACTCAGCCTTGTGTTTACCACGAAGACGGCGTGCTAATTCAGTAGCTAAACGACCTAAAGTTTTACCTGTCGCATCTACTACATACCAGTCACGTTGAACTGTTTCTGGTTTTGCTACAAAAGTTTTCATTAATTAAATACCAAAATTTAAAGTTTATACCCAATCTCTTACGAGATTACCTATACGGTAGAGTCCGACCCCTTCGAGTCAAAATCTGACCAAACTTGTACGGTGGGAATACCGCACAAAAACAGGGTGGCGAGATTATACAGATCTTCATCATAAAAAGCGAACATTTTTTATGAAATTTTTTAAAATTTGCCAAATGTTTCAAAATTTTAAAATTTGCTTTTGTTTTTACTTCTCAACTAATGCAGAAAATGATAAAAATATGCCCGACTGTTTCTCAACATAAAAGGAGTGTCTTATGGAACAATGGTCTGGAAACGTTTGGACTGCAATTATTGCGGCATTTGTAGTAGGTGTAATTATTGGCTACGTTATTCTGCGTGCAACAAATATTTCACTTCAAAAACAGCAAAAATTAGAAGCTGATTTAAAACAAGCAACTCAAAAATTTGATGAGCAAAAACAACAGCTTGAACAACACTTTGAACAATCAGCAACGTTGCTTGCGACATTGGCTGAAGATTACAAAAAACTTTATACTCATTTAGCTCAAGGTTCTCAAGAACTTTTACCTGAAGAAAATAAAATTGAGTTTTTTGCTAAACCGCAATTGGAAAACAAAGATGAAACAACTGATGACCAGCCTAAAGATTACTCTGAAGGATCTTCTGGATTGTTAAAATCTTAAAAAATTAGTGACTATATCCAAGGCAAGTTAATGCTGAATTGTTCAACTTAACTTGCCTTATTTACATCAAAAAAAGAGATTTTTCTGTTCAACACATTCGAGCAAATCATTTTATTTTACATTTCTTGAAAAATATCTCTAGCTCATCATCAATAAACAGCTCAAAAAATTATCTTTAAATACAAGAAGATACAATAATTTCCATATAATTCACTTCTTTCCTGATCTATTATTTATGATCTGAATCAAATTTATTTGTTGTTTTGTAAATCTATTTTTGATACATTTTGCGCAATCGTTTTCTCAATAAACAAATTTAGTGTGACTGTTGCGCAAGGAGAGCATATGAAAAGCCAATCCAAAAATCTTGACTCCACATTTATTGAACAACTTTCAGCTGGATTTTGTCGAGATCCCTTCGCTTATTTAGGCATTCATTCTACAAAAAACGGTGTCATTATCCGAGCTTATTTACCAGAAGCTCTCTCCGTAAGCGTTATTGATTCAAATGCAGTTCCATTAATCGAAATGGATAAGATCGACGACCGTGGTTTTTTCAATGCTGAGTTAATTGGTAAAAATATTGACTTATCGTACCGCTTGTTGGTTCGTTATGCCCATTCACAAATTGATATAGAAGATCCTTATCGCTTCAAATCTCATATATCTGACCTAGATAATTGGCTTTTATCCGAAGGTAGCCATATCCGCCCTTATGAAAGATTGGGCGCACACCTAGTTACCCAAAATGAAGTAGGCGGTATTCACTTTAGCCTTTGGGCACCCAATGCAGTTCGCGTATCTGTTGTGGGCGATTTTAACTTCTGGGATGGCCGTCGTCACCCTATGCGTTTTCATCAAACTAGCGGAATTTGGGATATTTTTATTCCGAATGCACCAAAAGGTTCATTATATAAATTTGAGATTTTAGATAGCAATGGTCAACTTCGTCTGAAATCAGATCCTTATGCATTTTCATCACAATTCCGCCCAGATACAGCGTCTGTCGCTTCTGGCTTGCCTGCAACTGTTGAAGCAGATGAGAAACGTCGCATAGCTAATAATCCCGACCAACCAATTTCGATTTATGAAGTACATTTAGGTTCTTGGCGTCGTAATCTTGAAAATAATTACTGGCTCAATTATGAAGAAGTGGCAAATGAGTTAATTCCTTATGTGAAAGAGATGGGATTCACACATATTGAATTATTACCAATTACCGAATTTCCATTTGATGGGTCTTGGGGTTATCAACCAACGGGAATCTATGCCCCGACGAGTCGCTTTGGCTCACCAGGCGGTTTACGCAAACTCATCGAAAAAGCACACAATGCTGGAATTAATGTGATTTTAGACTGGGTTGTCGGACACTTTCCAACAGATGAGCACGGCTTAGCCCAATTTGATGGAACACATCTTTACGAACACGAAGATCCTAAAGAAGGTTACCATCAAGACTGGAATACCTTAATTTTTAATTATGGCCGTAACGAAGTTCGTAACTACTTAACAGGCAATGCACTTTATTGGATTGAGCGCTTTGGCGTTGACGCTTTAAGAGTTGACGCAGTTGCTTCAATGATTTACCGAGACTATTCACGTAAAGATGGCGAATGGATTCCAAATCGCTACGGCGGCCGCGAAAATTTAGAAGCGATTGATTTCTTACGAAACACCAATGTGATGTTATCGAAAGAGAGAAAAGGTTCTGTCACGATTGCCGAAGAATCAACATCATTTGCTGGAGTCACTCATTCCCCAAACAACAACGGATTGGGTTTTGACTATAAATGGAATATGGGTTGGATGAACGATACTTTACGCTATATGCAGAAAGATCCAATTCATCGCCAATATCACCATAATTTAATGACTTTTGGAATGACTTATCAATATAGCGAAAAATTTATGCTCCCGCTCTCTCACGATGAAGTTGTTCACGGTAAAGGCTCTATGCTAGGGAAAATGCCTGGAGATTGTTGGCAAAAATTTGCGAATCTACGTGCATATTATGGCTATATGTGGGGCTATCCAGGCAAAAAATTACTGTTTATGGGCAATGAGTTCGCTCAAGGTCGAGAATGGAATTACCAAGAAAGCTTAGATTGGTATTTACTGGGTAATGAAATGGGTGGTTGGCATAAGGGCGTGTTAAGTTGGGTTAGAGATCTTAACCATCTTTATACAAAACACCCAGCTCTTTACGAATTAGATTACTCCCCTGAAGGCTTTGAATGGCTTGTTGTTGATGATTCAGAACAATCTGTATTTGCTTTTGAGCGTAAAGCCAAAAATGGAGATAGCGTAATTATTGTGAGTAACTTTACACCTATTGTGCGCGAAAATTATCGCTTTGGTGTGAATGAAATGGCTGATTATAAAGAAGTTCTCAATTCCGATTCTTCTTACTATATGGGTAGTAACGTCGGCAATTTTGGCGAAATTAAATGTGAAGCTATTGAAAATCGTGGTAAACCATACTCAATCAGTTTGACCATTCCGCCACTCGCAACGCTATTTATTGTTAAAGAAAGCTTAAAGTCTGATCCTGAGAAAAAGGTTGTAGTAAAAACGGCTAAAGCGAAAAAAACAGAAATAAAAACGCCTGTTAAAAAGGCGAATAATAAAAAGAAAAAATAAAGGCAGTCTATGCAATATCTCTCTGGTAGGCCATTTCCATTAGGAAGTCAAATCACTGAATTTAACAATCAAAAAGGGGTTAATTTCGCGCTATTTTCGCGAAATGCAACTGCCGTTGAGCTCTGCCTATTTTCAGAGAATGGAGAAGAAACTCGTCTACCAATGACAAAAACTGATGAAATTTGGCATATTTTTGTCGTTGGTTTAGTTGCGGGTTCAAAATATGGCTACCGTACAACCGGTCCAATTTCCGAGAAAATTTGCAAATTGTTTAATCCTAACAAATTGCTAATCGATCCTTATTCAAAAGCCATCGAAGGAATGCCAGATCTCTCTAATAAAGAGAAAGAAGCTTGGTTTTATTGGGATGATTTAAGAGATAACGCTCATCTCGCCCCAAAATCAATCGTTGTGGATCACTATTTTGACTGGGAAAGGGATACTAATCCTTATATTCCTTGGCCTGAAACGATTATTTATGAAGCTCACGTAAAAGGCTTTAGTAAATTAAATGCTGAAATTCCCGAGAATATTGCGGGTACTTTTGCGGGAATAGCACATTCAGCGTCAATCAAACACTTAAAGCGCTTAGGAATTACAACCTTAGAACTGTTACCTGTTACTTATCATATTGATGAAGCTCATTTACAGCGACAAGGTCTATGCAATTATTGGGGATACAATGTTTTGGGACATTTTGCTGTTGATCCCAAATTAGCCGCCAATAAGCAAGATCCGCTAGCCGAGTTTAAACAAATGGTCAAAGCTCTTCATAAAGAAGGGATTGAAATAATTATGGATGTGGTGTTTAACCATACCGCAGAAGCCGGCAAAGACGGGCCAACTTTATCGCAACGTGGTATCGATAATCGAGCTTATTATTGGCTTGAAAATGAAGAATATGCAAACTGGACAGGCTGTGGCAACGCCTTAAATCTTTCAAATATAGCGACCCTGCGTTGGGTGATTGATTGCTTATGCTATTGGGTTAAAGAATGCCATATAGATGGATTCCGCTTTGATTTAGCCGCTGTACTTGGACGAACGCCTACTTTTTCGGAAAAATCAGCCTTTTTTACAGCGGTTGCAAGTAATTCTACTCTAGCCAATGTGAAATTAATTGCAGAACCTTGGGATATTGGTCCAAATGGCTATCAACTTGGTGCTTTTCCAAAGCCTTTTGCAGAATGGAATGATCGCTATCGTGATGATATGCGCCGATTCTTTTTACAGGAAAGCGGAGATTTAGCTACATTTGTTCGTCGATTTGCTGGTAGTGATGATATTTTCGCGCATAACCGTTTACCAGCTAGCAGTATCAATTTTATCACAGCACACGATGGTTTTACCCTACAGGATCTTGTTAGTTATAACGAAAAACATAATTGGGCAAATGGGGAAGAAAATAGGGATGGACACAGTGATAACATCAGTAATAATCACGGCATAGAAGGGAAAACTGAAGATTCAGTGACTTTAGCTAATCGTAATACAAGCCGTAAAGCGCTTTTAGCGATCTTGTTATTATCTGGTGGAACACCAATGCTGTTGGCAGGAGATGAATTAGGACATAGCCAGCAAGGAAATAATAATAGCTATTGCCAAGACAATGAAATCACTTGGATTAACTGGCAAAAAGCGGATCAATCTTTAATTGATTATACCGCTCAACTTATTCACATTCGTAAGCAAATTTCTCTACTCTCTAGATATAATCAATGGTGGACAAGCGATAAGGTTCAATGGCTAAAAGCAAATAGCGAACATTTACAATTTGATGACTGGCACAATCATTCCACTAAAGCGATCCAAATCTTACTCGAAGATCATTGGTTAGTGTTGATTAATGCTAAACAGGAAACACAAGAATTTTTACTACCTAATGGAAAATGGAGCTTTTTGCTAGGTATAGAAAATACGGCTCTTATGACAGACACGCAAGCAGTTACTCTCAGCAACATCGGAGTATGCGTCCTTCAAAGATATTAAAAACAACATTTATTTGGAGTACAACATATGCTCAAACAGGAAGCATCAACAAGCAGACGCAATTTAACCGAACAAACCTTAGTTCTGATTTTAGCTGGTGGCCGCGGTTCTCGCCTATACGAATTAACCGATAAACGAGCAAAACCTGCTGTTTATTTTGGTGGTAGTCGTCGCATTATTGATTTTGCATTATCAAACTGTATCAACTCAAATTTATTAAAAGTAGGTGTAGTTACACAATATGCTGCGCACTCGTTACTACGTCATTTACAACGTGGTTGGTCTTTCTTGCCTTATGAACGTAACCAATATATCGATATGCTACCTGCTCGCCAACAAATTGACGATCAAACGTGGTATCGTGGTACAGCAGACGCGGTTTATCAAAATATGGAAATGATGAAATCGCATTATCGTCCGAAATATGTGGTAATTCTAGCGGGTGACCATATCTACAAAATGAACTATGCAAGAATGCTCGAAGATCACGTTGATTCAGGAGCAAAATGTACCGTTGGCTGTATCGAAGTGCCACGTGAACAAGCAACGGAATTTGGTGTAATGGCAGTAAATGAAAAATTAAAAGTGGAAGCCTTTGTAGAAAAACCAGCAAATCCGCCTGCTATGCCTGATAAGCCAGAATCTTCACTAGCTTCTATGGGAATCTATGTATTTGACGCAGATTACTTATATGAAATGCTAGAAAAAGAAGTTTCAAATCCAGAAACCACGCACGATTTCGGTAAAGATATTATTCCTAAAGCCGTAGAACAAGGTGTTATTAATGCTCACCCCTTTGAGCGTTCTTGTGAAGGCCGTAACACGACAGGCACAATTTACTGGCGTGATGTAGGTACTATCGACAGCTACTGGTCTGCACATATGGATTTAGTGACTGAAAAACCACAATTAGATTTATATGATGAATCTTGGCCAATTCACGGTCGTCCACAGCAAACAGCTCCTGCGCGTTTCTTCTATAAAAAAGCACGCGCACATACTTTGGATAACTCGTTAATTGCTGGTGGCTGTATTATTACTGACGCTGAAATAAGTAATTCCGTTCTGTTTAACCGTGTGACTGTTGGTGAAGATTCAGTTATTGAAGAGTCTGTAGTTCTACCGCAAGTCACAATTGGTAAAAACTGCATAATTAAACGAGCAGTTATTGATCGCCATTGTGTGATCCCTAGCGGTCTACAAATCGGCGTTGACGCAGAACAAGATGCAAAATATTTCCGGATTAGTAAAAACGGAATTGTACTTGTTTGTAGAAAAATGTTGGAAAAATACGCAAAAGAGAATCCAGCAGTGATCGAAGGCTTTGAAAATAAAGCATAAATGTTAAGATCCCAACCCTATTTCTCTGAGTTGGGATCTCCCTTTCTATAATTCAAACACAACGGTTAATGCTCAAATGAAAATTTTACATATTTGCTCAGAAATGTATCCACTGATTAAAACCGGTGGATTAGCTGATGTAATGGGCGCACTTCCCTACGCACAACAGTCCTCTGGTAATGATCCCCGTGTATTACTTCCCTATTTTCCTCAAGTGGCTGAGAAACTTGGCGAAACAGTTGAAGTCGCAACTATTGGTACCTTTGCTGGCGTTGTAACTCTCCGCTTCGCTTATCTAAATGGCTTAGGTGTCTACGTTATTGACGCTCCACACCTATTTAATCGCCGTTTGCCATATTATGATGATAACTATAATGATTATATGGATAACTATAAGCGTTTCGCGCTCTTAGGCTATATCGGGGCTCAAATTGCACAAGGTTTAGATCATTGGTGGGGACGCGCAGATATTTTACACGCTCACGATTGGCAGGCAGGCTTAGCTTGTGCTTATTTAAAAAGTTGGAACAGCCCAGTAAAAAGTGTGTTTACGATTCACAATATTGCTTATACAGGACGCTTCCAAGCTTATCATCTGTCTGAGCTTGGTTTGCCTTGGGAATTTTTTCACCCAAATGGATTAGAATTTTACGGTGAAATCTCATACTTAAAAGCAGGCTTATTCTTCGCAGATCGAATTACAACAGTAAGTCCAACCTATGCTAAAGAAATTACAGAACCAATTGCGGGTGCTGGAATGCACGGCCTATTACAAATGCGTCAAGCAGAAGGCCGTCTACGTGGTATTTTGAATGGTGTCGATGATGACGTTTGGAATCCAGAAATTGATAGTAATATCATAGCGAACTATCGCCCAAATTATATGCGTGGTAAAAGTAAAAACAAGGCAGAATTACAACGCTATTTTGGCTTACCTGAAAATAAAGACGCAATGCTGATGGTAATGGTAACTCGCTTAACCGAACAAAAAGGCGCAGATTTCTTACTTGCTAAAGTGGATGAAATTATGCAACACAATGTACAGCTTATCGTACTTGGTAGCGGCTCTCCAGATTTAGAATGGGCATTAAATGAAGCGCGCAATCGCTATCCAGAACAAATTGGTTTGAAGATTGGCTATGATGAAGCACTTTCTCACCAAATTATTGCAGGTGGTGATGTGATTCTAGTTCCGAGTCGTTTTGAGCCTTGCGGTTTAACCCAACTTTACGGCTTAAAATATGGTACTCTTCCGCTCGTACGTCGTACTGGTGGCTTGGCTGATACAGTTGTTGATAGTCATAAAGAAAGCATTGAAAATCGTAGCGCAACTGGCTTTGTATTTAATAACCCAACGCCAGATGATTTTTATGAAGCCGTGTTACATGCAATCAATTTATGGAATAAAAATAAATTGTGGTCTAGCGTTCGCCAAAATGCTCTAGCACAAGACTTTGGCTGGCCTAAGGTGGCAGAGCAATATCAAGCGTTGTATAACGAGATCTAAATCCCCTTAATAATAATGTAGGGTGCGTGCAAACGCACCTTATCCGATATTATAAAATCCAGCGGTGCGCTTACGCGCACCCTACAGTTTAACTTCTTTTTTGCAAATTTTTCCTAAAATCAGACCGGTTGTTCTTTACAAAATCGAATTAGATCTATATAATCCGCCCGCAATTTTTCCAACTCAATTTTATTAATCTTACAACTTAAGGAACTATTGCAATGCTACGCGTAATTAAAGAAGCTCTGACTTTCGATGATGTTCTTCTTGTCCCTGCACATTCTACAGTGCTTCCAAATACAGCAAACCTTTCAACTCAACTTACCAAAGAAATTCGTTTAAATATTCCTATGCTTTCAGCTGCAATGGATACTGTAACTGAAACTAAACTTGCTATCTCTTTAGCGCAAGAAGGCGGTATTGGTTTTATCCACAAAAATATGACGATTGAGCGTCAAGCTGACCGCGTACGCAAAGTGAAAAAATTTGAAAGCGGTATCGTATCTGAGCCTGTAACAGTGTCTCCTGATTTAACTTTAGGTGAGTTAGCTGAGTTAGTTAAGAAAAATGGCTTCGCTGGCTACCCAGTTGTTGATTCAGCGGATAACTTAGTTGGTATTATCACTGGTCGTGATACTCGTTTCGTGCGTGATTTAGTGCAGCCTGTGTCAAAATTTATGACACCTAAAGAACGTCTTGTGACTGTTAAAGAAAGCGCAACACGTGAAGAGATCTTAGATTTAATGCACGAACGTCGTGTTGAGAAAGTATTATTAGTTGATGATAACTTTAAACTTAAAGGTATGATCACAGTTAAAGATTTCCAAAAAGCAGAAAGTAAACCAAACGCTTGTAAAGATGAATTTGGTCGTTTACGTGTTGGTGCTGCAGTAGGCGCTGCACCGGGTAATGAAGAGCGTATTGACGCATTAGTGAAAGCAGGTGTGGATGTTCTGTTAATCGATTCATCACACGGCCACTCAGAAGGAGTTTTACAACGTGTACGCGAAACTCGTGCGAAATATCCTAATCTTCCAATTATTGCAGGCAACGTTGCAACTGCTGAAGGCGCAATCGCATTAGCTGACGCTGGCGCAAGCGCAGTTAAAATCGGTATCGGCCCAGGTTCAATCTGTACAACACGTATCGTAACAGGCGTAGGTGTTCCACAAATCACTGCAATCGCAGACGCTGCAGAAGCATTAAAAGATCGTGGTATTCCTGTTATCGCTGACGGCGGTATTCGTTATTCAGGCGATATTGCAAAAGCCATCGCAGCAGGTGCAGCTTGTGTAATGGTAGGTTCAATGTTTGCTGGTACTGAAGAAGCACCTGGTGAGATCGAACTTTATCAAGGCCGTGCATTTAAATCATACCGTGGTATGGGCTCATTAGGTGCAATGTCTAAAGGTTCATCAGATCGCTACTTCCAATCTGATAACGCAGCAGATAAATTAGTACCAGAAGGTATCGAAGGCCGTATTCCTTATAAAGGTTACTTAAAAGAAATTATCCATCAGCAAATGGGTGGTTTACGTTCTTGTATGGGCTTAACTGGCTGTGCAACCATTGATGAACTACGTACTAAAGCACAATTCGTACGTATTAGTGGTGCGGGAATCAAAGAGAGCCACGTTCACGATGTAACCATCACTAAAGAAGCACCAAACTACCGTATGGCATAATTGCTTCAATAAAAAAGTAAGGGCGCCTAGAGCGTCCTTACCTATTTTGATATATAATTCGGTTTTTTAACCTATTCTTCACAATTATAATGAATTTTAAACGTCTTTTTGCTATCGGATTTACAACTACTCTACTTGCAGCTTGTGGTAGCAACTCAAATAATTTTACTCAAACGGATTTAAAAACTGAACTATATAACGGCTATTGGGCGATGATTCCTATTGATGATATTCATCGCGTTATTAAATTTCAGCCTAATGGATCAGTTAAGATCTACGATTATACTTGTAACAGTCGTGATGGCTATGATTACACATTAAACGAGACTGAAACTGTTTATTTATCAAAAATTAAGGATAACCAGTTCACACTATCAGACAGCAAACATAAAGCGTTTGCTCGCTTTGAAATTGTTAATGCAAATAAACAAGTTTTACAGGCAAGACAACGCTTTGATGACACGGGTAAAACACTGAATCTTAATTATCGAAATATAGTTGGCGCAAAGCCGATTTGTTAGTTTTAGTTTAAAAGGATTAAAACAATGCCAAACATTCCAATCACATCACAATTTTTAGATGTCGTTGAGATGATTCAAACATCTCGATCAAATGCCATTCGTGCGGTAAATGCCGAATTGGTAAATCTTTATTGGAATGTGGGCGCTTATGTTAGCCATAAACTAAAACAATCGGAATGGGGAGATAAGACTGTTTCGGAATTGGCTAAGTTTATTAAAGAAACCTATCCTGATATTAAGGGTTTTGAACGTAGAAATATCTATCGAATGATTCAATTCTATGATTCTTATGCTTTCGGAGAATTTGTGTCACCAGCGGTGGCACAATTAGAAAAAGAAATAGTGACGCCAGCGGTGACACAATTTGTATATCAAGATATAAGCCATTCTATACTTGCTCAACTAAGTTGGACTCATCACTCTATCATTTTTAGTCGCTGTAAAACGGATATTGAACGTGAATTTTATATTCGTCTCTGTATCAAAGAGCGTTATAGCAAACGTGAGCTTGACCACCAAATTAGCAGTGCAACCTATGAACGCACAATGCTTGGTAATAAACAGTTAAATTTATCTCCTGCTTTGCAAGAGTTTAATCAAGATCTAACTAATATTTTCAAAGATCAATATATCTTTGACTTTTTAAATCTGCCAGAACCTTATAATGAAACCGACCTACAAAAAGGTTTAGTCACTCAAATTAAAAATTTTATTCTTGAACTGGGTAAAGATTTCTTATTTATGGGACAAGAATATAAGTTAATGGTCGGCAATAGCGATTTCTTTATCGACTTACTGTTCTATCATCGCGCATTACAATGCCTAGTTGCATTTGAATTAAAAACCGATAAATTCCGCCCTGAACATTTGGGGCAATTAAATTTCTATCTTGAGGCCTTAGATCGAGATGTAAAAAGAGAGAATGAAAATCCTAGTATTGGGATTTTATTATGTAAGGATAAAGACAACGAAGTGGTAGAATACGCCCTAAACCGTAATCTGTCCCCTGCAATGATTGCGGAATATCAGATGTTATTGCCGGATAAAGCGCTGTTACAGCAGAAATTACACGAATTACTAAGTTAAATATGAATAATATCTAAGGAGTTTTTATGCTTACATTACAAATAATCGGTGGTTTGTTAGGTATAGCACTTATTGGCTACCTTCTATTTCTTTTAATTCGTAAAATTTTTAGAGTTTATTGGGAAAATTTCGAATTTCATATTTTTTCAAAAAAAATTCTTCTTATTGAGTCTATTATTATAGTTTTTACAATTTTAGGTGTTGTGGTTAGCACTTCTGCACAAAAAAATAATACTGATATTTGGAATGGTTATGTTCTTTATATCATAGCTATGATAATTTTTATTGGCTTAATTGGTTATATCTACAAAAAAACAGATTTTAAATACGGAACATTAGCTATATTCATTGTTAGCATAAAATTATCATTGTTATTTATTATTGTCCCTCTTGTTATCATTACATATTTAATCGGTGTATTTGATGATGGCTCTAATAAATACGTTGTTGTTAAACGATATTAATAAAATTTTTATATAAACAGAGAAAACTTATGAACAACATTCACAATCATAAAATCCTGATCCTAGACTTTGGTTCACAATATACTCAATTAATCGCACGTCGTGTGCGTGAAATTGGTGTTTACTGCGAATTATGGGCATGGGACGTAACTGAACAAGATATCCGTGATTTCAACCCAACGGGTATTATACTTTCAGGTGGTCCTGAAAGTACGACTGAAGCAAACAGCCCACGTGCGCCTGAATATGTATTTAATGCTGGTGTACCTGTATTAGGTGTGTGCTACGGTATGCAAACGATGGCAATGCAATTAGGTGGTTTAACAGAAACTTCTGATCACCGTGAATTTGGTTATGCGTCTGTAGATTTAAAAGCAACAGATAGCCTATTTGCAAATTTAAACGATGATTTAACCGCTTCAAATCCAAAATTAGACGTTTGGATGAGCCATGGCGACAAAGTTACTCGTTTACCAGAAAACTTTGTGGTAACGGGTGTAACACCGACTTGCCCAATTGCCGCAATGTCTGATGAAGGCCGTCGTTTCTACGGTGTACAATTCCACCCAGAAGTAACTCACACTAAGAGCGGCTTAGAGTTATTAACTAACTTCGTGGTAAATATCTGTGGCTGTGAGCGTAACTGGACACCAGAAAACATTATCGAAGATGCCGTAGCTCGTATCAAAGAGCAAGTGGGTGATGATGAGGTGATCTTAGGTTTATCAGGTGGTGTAGACTCATCTGTAACGGCACTTTTATTACACCGCGCTATCGGTAAAAACTTACACTGCGTATTCGTGGACAACGGCTTATTACGTTTAAACGAAGGTGATCAAGTAATGGAAATGTTTGGCGATAAATTCGGTTTAAACATTATCCGTGTAAATGCTGAAGATCGTTTCTTAGATGCGTTAAAAGGCATTGATGAGCCAGAAGCAAAACGCAAAATGATCGGTAAAGTGTTCGTTGATGTATTTGATGATGAATCGAAAAAATTAACTTCAGTAAAATGGTTAGCACAAGGTACTATCTACCCAGATGTTATCGAATCAGCAGCAAGTAAAACCGGTAAAGCACACGTTATCAAATCTCACCATAACGTAGGTGGCTTACCAGACTATATGAAATTAGGCCTAGTTGAGCCATTACGTGAATTATTCAAAGATGAAGTACGTAAAATTGGTTTAGCCTTAGGTTTACCAGCAGAAATGTTAAACCGTCACCCATTCCCAGGTCCAGGTTTAGGCGTGCGTGTATTAGGCGAGATCAAGAAAGAATACTGTGATTTATTACGTAAAGCAGATGCGATCTTTATTGAAGAATTATACAACTCAGGTTGGTACTACAAAGTAAGCCAAGCATTTACTGTATTCCTACCAGTTAAATCTGTAGGCGTAATGGGTGATGGCCGTAAATATGACTGGGTTGTGTCATTACGTGCGGTAGAAACTATCGACTTTATGACTGCACACTGGGCGCATTTACCTTACGATTTATTAGGTAAAGTATCAAACCGTATCATCAATGAAGTTGATGGTATCTCACGCGTAGTGTATGACGTTTCAGGTAAACCACCTGCAACGATTGAGTGGGAATAACACATACAACAAAGCCCTGACACTGTCAGGGCTTTGACTATTGTAGGGGAGAGTTTTTATACTCCCCTTTATAATGCTTGATTTTACTTAACCAATTTCAAATGGCTTGATTTTTTCTTAACCACTTTCTTAGGTTGTTCTGGCTGTTGGCCGCTTCTTGCTAGATAGTTCTCTGGGAAGTAATACTCTTCATCTTGGAACATTGCTCCATCGCCCGTTTCCTGTGCATAGATAGCTTCCATAGCGCCAAACGGAATATAAAGTTCACGAGCAACGCCCTGAAAGCGAGCGCCAAAACTAATAAATTCTTCGCCAACCACATATTGCCCGATTGAACGCGGTGCAATATTTAAGATAATCTTGCCATCGCGCACAAACTCTTGCGGAACATCCACATCGGGATATTCCACATTAACTAACAGATAAGGCGTATTATCGTTATCTAAAATCCAATTATAGTAGGCATGATAAAGATAAGGGCGTAATGGTTTCATTAGTCTTTATCGTCCATTAAGTTTTTCGGCGCACTACCGCCAACTGATTGAACAAAACTATCACGTTTAAACACGCGTGTCATATACGCTTTAACTGCTTTGCTACCAGCACCAGTGAACTCAACACCTAGGTTGTTTAAACGCCATAAAAGTGGTGCAACATAGCAATCTACTAAGCTGAAATCTGCACTTAAGAAATAATCTTCATCTGCGAACACTGGGCCTAATGCTAAAATTTCTTCACGTAATTGATTTAACGCTTTTTTCGCTTCTGGCGTTGTTGGATCACGATCCACAAGATCAATTAAGCTATACCAGTCTTGTTCGATACGTTGCATATTTAAACGACATTGCGCACGTAATACTGGATAAACTGGCATTAATGGCGGATGAGGAAAACGCTCATCAAGATATTCCATAATAATACGTGCATTTGATAGAACTAATTCGCGATCAACCAAAGTTGGCACATTACCGCGCGGATTCACTTCCATTAAATCTTCAGAAATCGTACCCGGTGCGATATTTTCAATTTCATAAGCCACACCTTTCTCTGCTAATACGATACGCACCTGATGGCTATAGATATCGTTTTTTTCTGAAAAAAGAGTTGGTACTGAACGTTTATTTGCACTCGTCATTTGTTTCTTTGCTCCCAAAAGCTAAATCCTAAAAAATAATCGAGCAATTTTAGCATATTTTAGCCCATTTATAATAGTGCTATTTTTGTAAACCAATAAGAATCTAATTTTCACTAAGAATAATCAATGATTTAGCGCAATTTATTCACAAATTTTGTGATAAATCTTTTGACGATTTGGCGGAAAAAGTCTAGCATTGCACCATTCAATTTTACGGTATTATGTAGCAGTCGCATAAATAGAAAACTTTGATTCCCTTAACTCTCTCCCAGAGGGAGAGAGACAGCGAAAATTGCGTTCAGCAATTTTTGCAGAGAGAGGGATACAAGCGGTAATCTTTCTGGGATATTTTACAAATGCCCTCTCCCTGACCTACGGTGCTGAACGCACCTTCGGTCTGTCCCTCTCCCGTAAACGGGAGAGGGAGTAGGAAAAATATTTTGTGTAGGTGCTACATAATTTCGCAATTTTAATTACATTTACTTATAAAGCGAGGATATTTAAATGGATCAAGTAAAAAAACAATCTTTCCAAGATATGTTAGATTATGTACATCTTTATCGTTTAAAAAACAAATTGTTACGTGAAACATCAGATAATGATCGTAAAATTCGTGATAACCAAAAACGTGTTTTATTACTAGACAACTTAAATCAATATATCAATGATAATATGTCTATCGAAGAAATCCGCGCTATTATTAGCAATATGCGTGATGACTATGAGAACCGTGTTGATGACTATATGATTCGTAATGCGGAATTATCAAAAGAGCGCCGTGAAATTCGTCGTAAAATGGCAGAGCACGCAGGCAAAAAATCTAAATAACCCATAAAAAACAAGCGGTAAGATTTTCATAAAATCTTACCGCTTTTTATTAAAGAGCATCGCTCAATCTTAATTTTTCAATTTCTTTGGTAAATTCTGCAATATCATCAAAGCTAAGATAGACTGAAGCAAAGCGAATGTAGGCAACTTTATCCAACTGCTTGAGCGCGTCCAACACTAAATTCCCCACAAATTTACTCGACACTTCCCTTTCGCCCGTACTTTGTAACTTTAATACAATCTTATTAATCGCTTTTTCTAAGTCATCAGTTTTTACAGGGCGCTTTTCAAGAGCTCGGCTCAGGCCTAATCTTAGCTTTTGAATATCAAAAGGCTCTCGATTGCCGTTATTTTTCACAATATGCGGAACCAATAATTCCGCACTCTCAAAGGTGGTGAAACGCTCTTTACATTGGGGACACTCGCGACGACGACGAATTTGGTAGCCATCTGCAGTAAGTCGCGAATCGGTGACCTTGGTTTCTTCGGTCGAACAAAATGGGCAACGCATTGGGATTTCCTCTACTGTTGTTTTTGTTGTTGAACAAAGGTATTCAGTAAATTTTCTGGCGGTGGTGGCATTTGCAGATAAAAGCCTTCGCTTTCAATTTTTTGCAAAACTTCTTTATTTTCTGACCGGTTGAGTTGCTTCTCACCCGCCAAATTAAATAGCATCACAAATTGTGGCTTGCCAAAAATTTGGCGTAATGCCTCAGGCACAGCATCAAATTGATCTCTTTTTGCCACGTAGAGATACATTCCTTCTTTCTTTGAACTTTTATAAATAGCACATAACATCGTCTATTCTTCCTCGATTTTGTAACTACCCTCGTAGTTTTTAAAGCGTGAGTATAAGCCTTGGAAAGCAAGCGGTAAACGTCCGATTGGGCCATTCCGTTGCTTACCGATAATAATTTCAGCAATCCCCTTCATTTCTGGATTGTCGTGATACACTTCATCACGATAAATAAACATAATTAAGTCGGCATCTTGCTCAATAGAGCCGGATTCACGTAGATCCGAGTTGATCGGGCGCTTATCGGCACGTTGTTCAAGGCTACGGTTTAGCTGTGAAAGCGCCACAACAGGCACTTGCAACTCTTTTGCTAGAGCTTTTAAAGAACGTGAAATCTCTGCGATCTCTAAGGTTCGGTTATCCGAAAATGCCGGCGCTCTCATTAACTGCAAATAGTCGACCATTATTAAGCTCAACCCTTTGTTTTCATTGTAAACACGGCGTGCACGAGAACGTAGCTCTGTTGGCGTTAAACCTGAACTGTCATCAATATAGATATTGCGACGATTTTGTAAAATTGCCATTGTCGAGCCGATACGCGACATTTCATCATCATCTAAATTACCGGTACGAATATGCGTTTGGTTAACCCCTGAAAGAGAAGCGAACATACGCATCATAATTTGATCGGCAGGCATCTCTAGACTAAAGATCAGAACCGGTTTGTTTGGCACTTTAATTGGATTACCGTTTTCATCGACATCATCAATGTCAAGTAACGACGCATTTTCACAAAGATTCATTGCAAATGTGGTTTTACCCATAGATGGACGTGCCGCTACAATAATAAGATCCGAAGGCTGTAAACCTGCTGTTTTGCGATCTAATTCAGTAAAACCTGTTGAAACCCCAGTTACACCGCCATTCGCTTTATTTAGAGAAAGAAGCTCAATTCGCGCTAAGGTTTCTTCTAAAATGTCTTCCACACCACGTGGGCCTTGATCGCTATCGGTACGCTTTTCAGCAATATGGAAAACCATTTTTTCAGCTTCATCAAGCACATCTTCAACGGGCATTCCTTTTGGATTGTAGCTCAACTCTGCAATTTTGTTCCCTGCTGAAATAAGCTCACGACGAATCGCACGCTCACTCACAATTTCCGCATAGCTAATAATATTTGCAACACTTGGGGTATTTTTTGAGAGTTCGGCAAGATAAGCAAAACCGCCCACATCGTCAATCACGCCTTTATTGCGCAACATTTGGTCGATTGTAATTATGTCAATCGGCTCATTTTTACGATGAAGCTCAATCATCTGTTCAAAAATGATACGATGTGCATAAGTGTAGAAATCTGTTGCTTGCACACGCTCTGATACGCCATCCCAGTAGTCATTATTGAGCATAATACCGCCAAGAACAGCCTGTTCTGCTTCAAGAGAATGTGGTGCAATATTTAGCTTTTCTGTGGCCTTATCACCACTTTTATCTTTTTTTACAAAGGTTTGTTCGCTCATTATTTATATTCTCTTTTGATATTTAGAATTTATCCCAAATCGGTTTGCAATCTTTCGGCAATGTCAGCCCTTTGCCTAGTTCGATCCAGCCTGCTGGAAAATGGAAATCTGAACCTGCTGACGCATATAAATCAAATTCAGCAGCCCAACGCGCCAATAGCTGACGCTGGTCTGGCGATTGCGCACAACCGGCCACTTCAATGCCATCGCCACCACGTTGTTTAAATTCTTCAATTAAGCGACGAATCCAACGTGCCGTTAACTTATAACGTAATGGATGAGCCACACAAATGACTCCGCCAGCTTGGTGAGTAACATCTATCGCCTCCTGCATTGAGCACCAAACAGGTTTGACATAGGCTGTTTTTCCCATTCCCAAATAGCGTTTAAATGCGTGTTCATCATTGCGGGCATAGCCTTCTGCCACTAAAAAACGCCCATAATGCGCTCGGGTTACTTCTCCACTTGCTAACGCTTTTGCGCCTTCATAAGCATTGGGAATCCCTGCTTTTGCTAGTTTTTCACCAATCTGTAATGCACGTTGATGACGAAGCTCTGCTTGTTTCGCTAATAATTCAATTAATGCAGGATGATTTTCATCAATATTAAGCGCGGCAAGATGGATCGACTTGCCTTCCCATAAAATAGAAATTTCTACACCACCAATAAATTCTATCGGCTGTGTTTTGGCAAAAGCGCGCGCTTCTGCAACACCTGCGACTGTATCGTGATCGGTTAAAGCAAGCATTCCAACATTTTTTTCTACAGCTCGTTGGACTAATTCTGTTGGAGTTAATACGCCATCAGACGCAGTGCTGTGGCTATGTAAATCACGGATAATCGAATTCATAATTATTTATAATAGTTAAGATCAAAAAAGGGCGAATCTTCATTCGCCCCCATATTATAGCAAAATATTGTGCTATTCCGCTTTTTCTTTTTTCTCGCAAGATTTGAGAGAAACAGACCAATTTGCGCCTGACTTGATTTTATATTTCTCCGAGAAATTTTCCATATTTAACGCAAAAGAGACATTTAATAAGCTATTAAGGTACATTAATGGCTTACCTGTTTCCACATCGCCAAAACTGCTCTTATAAGGCACCGCCGCATTAAAGTGAATTTTTACGCCATCTTCAAGTTTTTCGCTGATTTCTACACAAACTCGGTCATCTTTCTTAATGCCAGATTGTTCTAATAGCTTATCACTAATATTTGTCCAAACATTACCGTATTGAATATCTAATGCAGGAATATTGCCTTTTAATACACCGTTTTCTAAAGTCGATTTCTGATACTCAATTTCCGTCACTTTTGCTTCTAATTCGTTACCCACTTCTTCAAATTTAATTTGACCAGAAGCTAAACGTGCGCCTGTGTAAGCATAAACATCACGGCCGTGAAAAGTATAAGATTTTTCCGAACCTTCTAAACGGTTTTTAGTTTCATCAATTTGGCGAACGGCTTCAATACCTAAATCTTCTGCAACTAAGGTTAAAGTACCGTTATCAGGTGTCACAAAATAGTGGCCTGTTTTCGTTTTTAATACCACAGATTTGCGATCTGTTCCCACGCCCGGATCAACCACACTCACAAAAACAGTTCCCTGTGGCCAGTAAGTTGCGGTTTGATGTAAACGATATGCAGCTTCCCAAATATCATAAGGCGGAATTTCGTGGGTTAGGTTAAACATTTTAAGATTACGATCAACGCCAAACGCCACACCTTGCATTGCTGAAACAGCGCCATCTTTTAGACTAAAGTCAGTTTGTAAAACAAGGGCATTGGGTTGTGCTGTATTTGCGAAAGTTGCCGCAGAAATAGTTGCTAAAACAAGAGTTAAAAGAGTTTTTTTCATAAGGAGCCTTCTGTTGTGTTTAATAAATTATTGATTAAATTTCGTAAGATAGTATCGGGTTGCTATCAAATTGTCTAGCCTTCTTTTGTTTTTATTTTATTGCCCAAAATAAGATTGATACCAAGCATTATACTTTCCACGCGTTAGCTTAATTTGATACTCATTTTGGTAAAAATTCACAATAATCATACCGCTTATTGCCGTATTAAATATTTGAGTATTATATTGTGTTAGGCGTTCAAGCACCGAATGATTAGGCATCTTCCAAGGATTCCAACGCCCAGCGGAAATAATCGCAATATCGGGCTGAATATTGGCTAATAATGTGTGGCTCGTACTGGTTTTACTGCCGTGATGTCCGACCTGTAGAAAGCCCATTTTACCTACGTTTTGCGCAAATTCACGCTCTTGCGCAACGCCACTGTCACCAGTTAATAAAATTCGATATTGCCCAATTTCTGCAATAAGCACGCAAGAATCTTCATTTTTTGCCCTTTCGACAACTTGAGTAGGATAAATAGCTCGTAAAGTTAAATCATCAAATCGCCATTGATTACCTTTGATACATTCGGAAAAATCATTGGCTGAATAATGATTCTTACTAGAAAGAATTAATGTTGCCGATGGATATTCATTCAGCAAATCGTTCACTCCGCCCGAATGGTCATTATCATCGTGGCTCACCACAATCGTTTCAATATAGATCCCTTCTCTTTTTAAATAGGGAATAATTTCTAGTTTAGCCATTGAACCAGTTTGTCCACTCTGCTTATTTTGCCAGCTTGCGCCTGTATCGTAAAAAATTGCCCGTTTTCGACCGGTTGTATCTTTGTAAACAAAAGCCGTTGCAAGCCCCTGCCCCACATCAAAGTGAATCCATTGAATGATTGGTTGGGGTATTAACCATTGTGGCAATTTATATAGTTGATTAAAAATTAAAGGAACGATCATCATAAGAAGCCAATAGCATTTCCCTTTATGCCAAATATAGCCATAAATAGCTAATAAAATCAGAAGGTTAACACTTAATAGCAACCACTGTTGTTGATAACTTAAATCTAGCCAAGAATCTGACATCGGTTGCAAAATATTTAAGCTTAAAGAGCCTAGCCAGTCTGCAACTTGCCAAGTATGAAATAGATTATCAGTGATCAAAGTGATTAAAATAACAGGCACAAGCACAAAGCTATACAATGGCACAATCAGCAAATTTGCAATAAATCCAAAGATGGATAATCCCGAAAAGAAAAAAAGCTGAATAGGCGAAAAGACAAGCCAGATACCGAGCTGGAGATGAATTAAAGAGTAGAAAATGCGAAAAATAATCGACTGTTTTTGTACTCTCTCATACAACCAAAAAAGTTTGGCTGGAAAATGTTGATACCAGAAAATTAAGCTGGCTACCGCAAGAATTGAGAGCCAAAAGCTGTCAGAAAGTAATGTGAGTGGATCAATGACGATCAATAGCGTTACCACTCTTAACCACAATTGCCAAGCTGTATAATGTCGGCGTGAATATTGGCAGATTAAAACTAAACTTATTGCGACTAAGGCTCGCACCGTTGGTATCGCAAAACCAGCTAAAAAGCTGTAAGCCAATGCGATAAAAAAGCCAATGATTCTAGGAAATAGATAAGAGAGCGCAAGCTGTCGCCCAATCCCAACCTGAAATATTATCCATTGCATACCTTTGGCTAACCAGAAGCCAAATAACATCGCTAAACCAATATGCAACCCTGAAATAGCGATTAAATGGGCGGTTGCAGTTTGTTGAAATATTTGCCAATCTTCCGCCTTTAACCAAGCTCTTTCTCCAAAGGCAAGAGCTAATAATAAGCCTTGTGAATCAAGATCTTTTATCTGCTGTTTGGCGTGATATAGCCAGTTAATACGCAGATTTTTCCCTTGCGGCTCTTCAATTAATTTTGCTTTTTTAACTGTCGCAATCCCCCGAATATTTTGGGCAAAATACCAACGTTGCCGATCAAAATTACCGATATTTAAGCGTGAAGAAATCGGGCGCAAATTAAGTTCCGCTTGATAAGCTTTCCCAAACTCTAGCTCTACACTACTCTGCCAATTTAAATAGACTCTATCGCCATTTTCACGAACTGCGATAGCGGTTTGATAATCCTGCTGTTTTAAAATCTGAACAATATTAACCATCTCTGTCTTTTTACAAGCGGTAAATTCATCACTCTTTTTTGCAATAGCAATAATCTGCCCATAATTCAAAAATAGCATTGCACTTAATAGTAGAAACCAAAAATTTACACGAAAAATCCCCCAACAAAGTATAAAGCAAGCCATCCCAATTCCTAGCCATAACCCTTGTTGTGGCAGAATCAGAATAGGCAATAAGCATATAATTGTTATCAAGCAAAATTTATCGAGATTCATAGCTAATCCATTTTTTGAACCGCTATGAGTATGAAAGGTTTTAAAAAGAAATTCAGAAAGGAAATGTAAAGTTTCGATGGAGATCACATTATTCCATAGCCAACAAACCTGTACACGCTAAATCCGTTCCGAAATTTTGTATTTTTTGCTGTTCAAAATCCTTTATTTATCAAAATAATACAAATAGTTTCGGAACGTTTTTCATTCAATATAAAGGCGTTACAAGGCCTAATTTCTTAAATTTCCTTAACCTTCCCCCGCTAAACGAATACGGATTTACCCAGCCGTAATATTTATCTTCCGGCTCTACATAATCTGCAGGGATTGCTTGAGTGAGTTGGGTGTAAAGCCAGTCTATAGCATTTTCACTCATCTCTGGCGAATTGTTGATAGATAGCGTAATCGGCGAACCGACTGGTTTTTTACCAGCTTGCTTAGTTTTTAGTGAGATATAACTTTCAACCGTGGCGGTTGAGTGTTTATTTTTATAATAGACTGTGATGGCGGTGATTTCGTGATGTTCAAAATAG
>LEKJ01000051.1 GCA_029852775.1 Pasteurellaceae bacterium LFhippo2 | reverse complement strand
AAAATAAACTAATTACATAGTTTATTCTTTTTGCTATATTCAACGTTTTGTTATACGAATTAAATATAAGGATATTTAGAAATGAAAAAACTAGGTCTATTGGCTTTATTATTTCCAATGATGGTAAATGCGGCGGATTGGACGCCTGTAGTTAAATATTGGGAAACTGGTGATTGGAAAGAAAAAGATTTCAATATTTCAGAAATTACAGCGAATATG
Organism: Pasteurellaceae bacterium LFhippo2; assembly: GCA_029852775.1. Classification (GTDB taxonomy): domain Bacteria; phylum Pseudomonadota; class Gammaproteobacteria; order Enterobacterales; family Pasteurellaceae. The sequence continues at coordinate 48,480 of LEKJ01000051.1, read as the reverse complement.
GTTGATTTTGATGAAAAAAAGAAAGGGTTTTACCTTACTAAAAAAGGAAAAACATCCAATTTTGAATGGGTTCCTTTACCTTATCGTAAAGATCTATTACCTACAAACTTTAAAAGTGAGACAAGTAAGAATTATCCTGAATATCCAGATTTAATTTCGTATTCTGCAGAATTAGTTATTCCATTTAAAAATGCAACTCTCTATGGATTACCTATTAAGTATTATAAGAAATATTATTGGATTGAAGATAATATTAGTGGTTCTACTGAGAATATAATATTTGGTCCTTTAACAACTAAGCAATATACTCAATTGAAAAATAAAAAATTTAAAAGCTTTAATGCTAGTTGTTTTGAAACTCAAGCAACAGTCGAGTTAGATGATAAAACAGGCGATGTAAAATTATCACTTACTCAAGGCTGTGATTAATAATCTTATCATTGTACCAAATAGGGCGGATAATATCCGCCCCATAAATTCTTTATGGCGCTAACCTTTCCTTAATCCATTCATTCTTATCAACCAATCTATAACAAATCCTGTCGTGTAAGCGACTTGGCCTACCTTGCCAAAATTCTAAATAATCAGGGATTACAATATAGCCGCCCCAATGATCTGGGCGTGGGACGTTAATGGGGTGCTGTAGGGTAAATTTGGCTGCTCTGGTGAGTAGCTCTTGTTTACCTGAGATCACAGAACTCTGTTTACTTGCCCATGCACCAATTTGGCTGGTGTAAGGTCGGGATTTAAAGTATTCGTCCGATTGTTCTGGGGAGACCTTTTCTATTCTACCTTCAATCCGCACCTGTCGTTCTAATTCTGGCCAAAAGAAATTGAGCGCGACATAAGGAGTTTGCTCAATACTTTGTCCTTTACGGCTAGCATAGTTGGTGAAGAAGATAAAGCCTTGCTGGTTTACTTCTTTGAGTAATACCACTCGGCTAGAAGGTTTGCCATCTAGAATAGTGGCAACATTCATTGCGGTAGGTTCATTGACTTGAGAGCTCATTGCTTCATTGAGCCATTTTTGGAATTGAGTTAGAGGGTTGGCATCACATTGTGATTTGGAAAGGCTCTGTTTTGCGTAATCTTTACGGATATTGTGTAAGTCCATCATCTTTCCTTTCTATTAATATTAAAAAGTAACCTGCGGGAAATAGCGCTCAGTTAAGCTGACAAATTCACTTAGGCTAATAGTATTTGGCAAGTTTAGCCCACGAGCGGTTACATCATTTTCCAATAGATAGGTATTTTTATCTTGAAAAAGAGTCGGATATTTTTGCATTAATAGCACACCATCTTGCCATAATAGAATCGCATCTTGCTCACTAATTTGAGCAAGATTAAGTTTGAGTTCTTCTAAATCGTATTGTGCTTTAGCAAAGGTATATAACATTTTGATTTCCTAGAAGGTTAGCACTTTTTCTGCTTGATTTAAGGTGTTAAAGATAACATCTCGGCTGACAAATTGCATATTCGATAAGATCCACTCTGCTTGTGATAAACCACGTTGTGCAACATCATCTTGGCAAATAAAACATTCGGTTAAATCATATAATTCAATGAGTTTAAAGGTTGAGATATGATCTTTTTGCAAAATGGTTTGCGGTTGCTGATGAGCTAATAGATTGAAAACCCCGTCATTAATAAAGCAGATCGCAATCTCTTGTTCATCACAAAAGGCGCTTGCTGCTAAGAGCGCATCTAAGCCTTCTCGGCTTATGGATGAGCCAAACGGCGGTTGGGTAAATAGAAACGCAATTTTATATTTCTTTGGCATATTAGAATGTGAGTAATCGATCAGATTTCAAAACAGCTTGGCTAAATTCACCAAGCCCCGCAAGCACAAAACCTTCTGCAAGATTTTGTTCGACAATGCCACGGCGTTGTGCGGCAGCAATACAAAGATGTAATGGCAAGCGGTGAGTTTCGGCTAAAGTTTTCCATTTTTCTACAAGGTTTATTTCATCGCTTGCAGGATCAACCCAGCGGTTTGCATTACTACTACCTTCTTGGAAAAAGAAGATCTGGCTGATGGTATGTCCTGCTTTTAACAGCTCTTCAGCTACTTGGTAAGCTAAATAGCTACCTTGTGAGCCGTAAACCCCTTGTTTAATCGCTAAAACGTACTGCATTATTCATTATCCTGCTTAATTTGACGGATATAGAGATAAACCGTATGGCGCGAAATATCTAGACGCTCAGCGACTTGGTTGATAGCGTCTTTAATATCAAAAATTCCTTTTTCAAATAGCGTGGTGACAATTTGGCGATTTTTATTGTTGTTTGCCACACTTCTATCGCTAGTGATTTCTTCAATCGTACTCTCAATAGTTTGAGCTACTAAGTCTTCTACTGAGCTAGCGAAATTGACGGTGTTATCGTTTTCTTGTGGTGCAATAAAAGCATTAAGAAATTGTGACATCGGTACATCAAGATTGATATTAATGCAAATTAAGCCAATAACGTGCTGTTTACCATTACGGATTGCAATGGTAATCGACTTCATCATTACTCCGCCTTTAGCGCGGGTAAAATAAGGTTTAGACACGCTGTCTGTTTGCATATGGTGTAAAGACCACAAGGCGCGATCAGTAATCGGAGAACCAATTTTACGATCGGTATTATGCCCATTAACGATATAAATTGCAGAGTGTTCGAGAAATTCAAGGGAGTGCAAGACGATTTCACAGTGGTCACCAATAAGGGCTGCGATACCATCTACAACAGGAAAATAGGACGCGAGAATTGCGTGATCTTCGTCTGATAAAGGGTTAAATTTTTGTGTCATTTGGAACTATAAAATAAACCCACCCGAAAGGGTGGGTATGGTTTCAAAAAAGAAAATTAGTTTTTGAAGTCTAATAATTCGATTTCAAATTTTAGAGTTGAGTTAGCTGGAATTTTTCCTGCTTGGCGATCACCGTAACCTAATTCTGGTGGTAGAACGATTTCCATTTTACCGCCTTTTTTCAGCATTGGGATTGCTTCAATCCAAGCTGGGATTAATTGGTTTAATTGGAATTCGATTGGCTCACCGCGATCGTATGAGCTATCAAAAACTGTACCATCTGGTAATGTACCTTTATAGTGTACTTTTACTGTATCTGTCGCTTTTGGTGATTCACCTTCGCCAGCTTTTTCGATTTTGTAGAGTAAGCCAGAAGCTGTTTTTTTCACGTCTGATTGTTTTGCATAATCAGCACGGAATTTGTCGCCTGCACTCATTGTTTCTTTGCTTTTTTCAGCTTGAATTTTGCTTTCTTGTTCAACTAAATAGCTATCTAGTGCTTTTAGTTGTTTTTGTAAATCATCATCGGTTAATTTACCGCTTTTTTTGATAGTGTCTTGAACACCTGCAAGGATTTTATCTTGATTGTAAGTGAAAATCTCTTTTTGAGAATCAACAATACCTTCGATATTTTTACCCATCAATACGCCTACAGCATAAGATGAATCATCAATGAATTTTGTATCCGCTTTCTCTGCTAATGCTGATTGAGCAACAAATAGTGAGCTTGCTAACACTGCAATTGCAGAAAGTTTAGTTTTTAACATAGGATTTCCTTTAAAATTGTTTTTAAAACAAAGGTAGATAGGGTAAAGTGTATTCTTTCTTAAGACAACAAATTTATTCAAAAATGCAGTTAAATTCAGAAAAATTTACCGAATACTTGATCGAACTTGAAACTAAGGTCGCTTTTCAAGAACAAACCATTGAAGATTTGAACCAAGCAATGATAGCTCAACAATTTATGTTAGATAAATTGCAGAATCAAGTTCGTCAGCTTGCAGAGAAATTGCAAGGTATGCAACCGAGCAATGTTGCGAGTCGTTCGGAAGAAACTCCACCACCACATTATTAAAAGAAGGAGAAAATATGAAAGTTGGTATTATTGGTGCAATGGCACAAGAAGTGGAAATTTTATTAAGCTATATGGTTGAGCCAAAACTTACCGAAGTGGCAGGCTGTAAGATTTATGAAGGAAAATTAAACAATATTAATGTTGCGCTATTACAGTCGGGTATCGGTAAAACTGCTGCTGCAGTTGGCACGACATTATTATTACAAATCACAAACCCAGACTTTATTATTAATACAGGGTCAGCGGGCGGTATCGATAGCAAGTTAAATGTTGGGGATATTGTTATTTCAACAGAAGTTTGCCATCACGATGTGGATGTGACAGCTTTTGGTTATAAGAAAGGCCAATTACCAGCAAATCCAGCAACCTTTATCTCAGACAGTAGTTTAGCTGAGCTTGCTACTAAAGAAGCACAAAAAGCGGGATTTAATGCAGTGTCTGGCTTGGTGTGTAGCGGTGACTTATTTGTAAATGGCGCAGAGATGATTAACCGTGTTCGTGCTGATTTCCCAGAAGTGGTTGCAGTTGAAATGGAAGCTGCTTCAATCGCTCAAGTGTGTCACGCATTTAATATTCCTTTTGTGGTTGTTCGCGCTATTTCTGATGTTGCGGATAAGGAATCTCACCTTTCGTTTGATGAGTTCTTGCCATTAGCTGCGAAGAAATCATCAGAAATTGTATTTGGTATGCTTGCACATATTAAATAACGATAAAACGTATTGTTCAGTATAATTTGTAAAAAAAGGCGATAAATTAACCGCTTGATCTCGAAATTTATCTGCAAATTTTGTACAATTCGCGCGATTTAGACCTATGGATAAGGTTTCATAGGTCTTCTTTTATTCTATTACTTATTATTTTATAGAGATTTTTTATGAGTTCAGCACCAAATATTGGCTTTGTGAGCCTTGGTTGCCCTAAAAATTTAGTGGATTCGGAACGTATTTTAACTGAGTTACGATCAGATGGTTATAACATTATTCCAAGCTATGAAGGCGCGGATTTGGTGATCGTAAATACTTGTGGGTTTATTGATAGTGCGGTGCAAGAGTCGTTAGAAAGTATTGGCGAAGCATTGGAAGCTAATGGCAAAGTAATTGTAACGGGTTGTTTAGGTGCGAAAGAAAACCAAATTCGAGAAGTACACCCGAAAGTATTAGAAATCACAGGCCCACATAGTTATGAAGCTGTAATGAAACACGTTCATAAATATGTGCCACGCCCTGAATATAATCCTTACGTAAATTTAGTGCCAAAACAAGGCGTTAAATTAACTCCAAAACATTACGCATATTTAAAAATTTCAGAAGGCTGCGATCATCGTTGTACTTTCTGCATTATTCCATCAATGCGTGGTGATTTAGATAGCCGTTCTATTGTACAAGTATTAGACGAAGCGAAACGTTTAGCTGATGCTGGTGTCAAAGAGCTACTTGTTGTGTCTCAGGATACATCTGCATACTCGTTAGATAAGAAAAGAGAGAATGCGGCTAAGACAGTTTTCTGGAATGGTATGCCGATTAAAGATGATCTGATTACTCTTTGTGAGCAATTAGGTTCATTAGGTGTTTGGGTTCGTTTACATTATGTATATCCATATCCACACGTGGATAATTTAATTCCACTAATGGCACAAGGTAAAATCTTGCCATACTTGGATATTCCATTACAGCACGCAAGCCCGAAAATCTTAAAAGCGATGAAACGCCCTGGCTCAATTGAACGTACTTTAGAACGTATCAAAAAATGGCGTGAGATTTGCCCTGAGTTGACACTTCGTTCAACTTTCATTGTTGGTTTCCCTGGCGAAACTGAAGAAGATTTCCAAATGTTATTGGATTTCTTAAAAGAAGCACAACTTGACCGAGTGGGCTGCTTCAAATTTAGCCCTGTGGATGGTGCTGTGGCAACTGATATGCCAGACCAAGTACCTGAAGAGATTAAAGAAGAGCGTTTCCACCGCTTTATGCAAGTACAGCAACAGATTTCAGCTGATCGCTTAGCGCAAAAAGTAGGAAAAACGTTAGCTGTAATTGTCGATGAAATTGATGATGAAGGCATTATTGGTCGTTCGATGGCGGACGCACCAGAAATCGATGGTGTTGTGTATGTAGACAACATTTCAAATATGGAAGTAAAAATCGGCCAGATTATTTCTGTAACTATTACCAACGCAGATGAATATGATCTGTGGGGAACTTGCTAATTTATAAGGATAAATTATGTCAGAAAAAAAACAACCGAGTGTAATTCGTTTTGAGCAATCTATTGCGACAAAGAATTATGAATTATCTTGTACAGAGTTATTGGATATTTTAGGAAAGTTAGATTCTAATTTTGGTGGTATCGAAGGTATTGAAATTGATGTACCTGAGCAGTTAACAAAATTAGAACAAGATAAAACAGTATATTTCTGTACTCGAATGGCGGTTGCTATTACGAAACTATTTGAAGATCCTGCTTTAGAAGTTTCACCATCAGGTGCGATTCGCTTTTTAGGCTTCCAACGTTGGATTTCTATGATTTTTGCGAGCTCTCCATATGTGAATGCGGATCATATCTTACAGACATATAACCAAAATGCGAATACTGAAAAGTCAAAAGACTTCCATCTTGTGTCTACGAAGTCAGCGTTAATTAAGTTCTGCATTTTATATTTACCAGAATCTAATGTGTCATTAAATTTAGATGCAATTTGGAATATCGATCCTGAGCTTTGTGCGTCGCTATGTTTCGCTCTACAGTCTCCACGTTTTATTGGTACACAAGCGTCATTTAGCAAACGCGGAGCAATTTTACAGTGGTTCCCAGAGAAGTTAGCACAGCTTAAAAACTTAAATAATGTGCCAAGCTCTATTTCTCACGATGTTTATATGCACTGTAGCTATGATGTTGCTGCGAATAAGCATAGTGTGAAGAAAGCATTAAACCAAGTAATTCGTCGCCATTTATTGGATGGTCGATGGGAAGACCGCCAAAATATCAATGAAATTGGTTATGTAAATGGTAAGCCTGTAATGGTGGTGCTACTTGAGCACTTCCACTCAGCGCACTCAATTTATCGCACCCATTCAACATCGATGATTGCTGCGCGTGAACATTTCCATTTAATTGGTTTAGGTGGAGAAGCTGTTGACCAAGCGGGTCGTGATGTTTTTGATGAGTTCCATCTTATGAAAGGCAATAGTATTTTCGAAAAACTTGCTTTTATTAAAGATATTTGTACTCAAAATGGTGCTTCAATTTTCTATATGCCAAGTATTGGTATGGATTTAACGACTATTTTTGCAAGTAATACACGTGTTGCGCCAATTCAAGCGGTTGCGTTAGGACACCCAGGCACAACACACTCAGATTTTATTGAGTACGTGATTGTTGAAGATGATTATGTTGGTTCAGAAGAGTGCTTTAGCGAAAAATTATTACGTTTACCAAAAGACGCATTACCTTATGTGCCATCAGCATTAGCTCCACAAAATGTTGAATATCGTATGCGTGAAAATCCAGAAGTGGTAAATATTGGTATTGCTTCAACAACAATGAAGTTAAATCCATACTTCTTAAAAGCGTTACAAGCGATTCGTGACCGTGCAAAAGTGAAAGTACATTTCCACTTTGCATTAGGTCAATCAAGTGGTGTTACACACCCTTATGTAGAACGCTTTATTAAGAGCTATTTAGGTGATAGTGCAACAGCACATCCGCATACGCCGTATCACCAGTATTTAACGATTTTACATAACTGCGATATGATGGTTAACCCATTCCCATTCGGTAATACTAACGGTATCATCGATATGGTGACTTTAGGTTTAGTGGGTATTTGTAAAACAGGTCCAGAAGTTCACGAGCATATCGATGAAGGTCTATTTAAGCGTTTAGGATTACCAGAATGGTTAATCACAAATACTGTTGATGAATATGTTGCTCAAGCAATTCGTTTGGCTGAGAATCATCAAGAGCGTTTAGAATTGCGTCGCCATATTATCGAAAATAACGGCTTACAAACGCTATTTACAGGTGATCCGCGTCCAATGGGGCGTGAGTTCTTAGCGAAGCTTAAAGAGTGGGCAAAAGGCAATAAAGTGAAACTTAACATCACGACAGATAAAGATCTGGAACAGCCAAAAGCTGCTGCAAAAGCAACACCAGCTGAGAAAACCACAAAGAAAGCTACAACTAAGAAGGCTCCTGCAAAGAAAAAGGAGCAACCTTCAAAAGAAGTAGCGAAGAAGTCAAAAGCTAAATAATTGACGACAAACAAGGGCAGGTAGCATTACCTGCCCTTTGCTGTATTTAGGAACTTACTTTTCATAAAAAATAATCGGTTGAACGATCGTTCAGAAACTTATTGTGAAAGCTTACGTCTTAATTTACGTGATTTATGGAAATCATCTTTTTAACGTTTTTATTAATGGGGTTTTTATGAAAAAGACAATTGGCTTATTAGCATTAGCAATGACATTAACCGCTTGTAGCGGTATGAGTGAAACTCAGAAAAACACAGCTATTGGTGCTGCAGTTGGCGCAGCAGCTGGGCACGTTATTGGTGAATCAACGGGCGCAACTTTAGGTGGTGCTGCATTAGGTGGCCTTATTGGTAGCCAAATCAAAAAATAATATCAATATGATGAATTTAAAAAGCCGTTTGAATAATTTCAAACGGCTTTTTTACATCTGATTTCGTGCAATTTCTATTTTTCTTCGGTACAATCGAACGGTCTATTTTTTAGAGGTGTCTATGAAAAAATTACTTATTACAGTTGCAATTTTAAGCGCAACTCTGACCGCTTGCGGAGTTAAAGGGCCACTTTATTTCCCAGAAAAAGCGGAACAAACTCAACAACAATAATTTCCCTTATTTTACAGGAAGGCTCAATGGATCATTTTAACTATAAAAACCAACAACTTTTTGCTGAAGATGTGGCAATTAGCGACATCATCAAACAACACGGAACACCTGCGTATATCTATTCTCGTGCGACTTTAGAGCGTCATTGGCACGCATTTGATAATGCGTTAGGCGAACATCCACACTTAATCTGCTTCGCGGTGAAATCAAACTCTAATATTGCTCTATTAAACGTAATGGCACGTTTAGGTTCCGGTTTTGATATTGTTTCACAAGGTGAGTTAGAACGCGTATTAGCTGCTGGCGGTGATGCTAGTAAGGTAGTTTTTTCAGGTGTGGCAAAATCACATACGGAAATCGCTCGCGCGTTAGAAGTTGGAATTCGTTGCTTTAATATTGAATCTATCCCTGAATTAAAACGCATTAATGAAGTGGCGGGGCTGTTAGGCAAAATTGCGCCAATTTCGTTACGTGTAAATCCAGATGTAGACGCGCATACTCATCCTTATATCTCAACAGGCTTAAAAGAGAATAAGTTCGGTGTAAGTGTTACAGAAGCTCGTGAAGTATATCGCTTAGCAAAAACGTTACCAAATGTGAAAATCACTGGTATGGATTGCCATATTGGTTCACAGTTAACAGAATTACAGCCGTTCTTAGACGCTACAGATCGTGTTATTGTGTTAATGGAGCAGTTAAAAGAAGATGGTATCGAATTACATCACTTAGATTTAGGTGGTGGTTTAGGGGTTACTTACACTGATGAGCAACCGCCACACCCAAGTGAATATGCACAGGCTCTTCTAGCAAAATTAAAAGATTATCCAAATCTTGAAATTATTCTGGAGCCGGGTCGAGCAATTACTGCAAATGCAGGTATTTTGGTTACTAAAGTAGAGTATATTAAGCAGAATGAAGATCGCAATTTTGCGATTGTAGATACAGGAATGAACGATATGATTCGTCCTGCATTATATGAAGCTTATATGCAAATTATCGAGATAAATCAACCGCTTGATCTGCCAAAAGCTGTTTATGATGTCGTTGGTCCAATCTGCGAGACGTCTGATTTTCTAGGCAAACAACGTGAGTTAGCGATTTCTGAAGGAGATTTAATTGCGGTACGTTCAGCGGGTGCCTATGGTGCGACAATGTCTTCGACTTATAACTCGCGTCCACAAGCGGTAGAAGTGATGGTTGATGGTGATCAAGCGCATTTAATTAAGGCGCGCGCAACCTTTGCTGATTTATGGCGTTTAGAGAAGCTACTACAATAATCAATAATATTCTAAAAAATTAGGGGGCTATAAAGCCCCCTAAAATATTATTTAACTGTAATTTTAGAACCATTACTAAATACAATCTCTTTTGCTTGGAATTGCGCTGATAGAGAAAGTTTGTTGCTAGCTAATGCTTGTTTCACATTTTCAGGTAAATTCGCCACAGGAACAGAGAATGTTAAACTAGTAGAAGCGCCCACTTTTAACGGTTTTTCAAATTTTGCTGGTACATCTTGGATTAAAACTTTTGTATTACCTTGAAAATAATGGCTAGCCCAATACACAGAGCGGATGTTACGTTTGCTATTATTTTTAATAACATACTCAAAAGAAAGTACATCAGCATTGTTTTCTTTGCTTACTTTAATGCCAACAAAACCAACTGAAACCGCGTCAGTAAAGCGTTTTAATTCTTTATTTGTTTGTTGCTGAGTTTGTTGTGGAGCTTTTTGTGTTGCTGCTGGAGCTGCATAGCTACTAACGCCAACAAAAAGTGATAAAAGTAAAACTAAATATTTCATATAAACCTCAATATATTTGAATAAAAATTAAATTAACCAGCTTTGCTCAAAATACTTGCATTACCTTGTCTATCGATAATGAAGTGAGTTTTTCTCTGGCTATCATCCAATCGACAAAATGCAAATAATGATGAATCCACACACTGCACTTTCGTCCCAGGAACTTTTCCATTTACAACTTGAACCAAATCAGGATTTTTAGCGAAGAAACGTTTTAATGTCGCTGTACCTGTTGGCGTAAAGCGGCACGCTTTTCCATTGCCACAAGCAAGTCTTTCCCATTTACCTTTTTGCTGAAGATCTACAGTCCAAGATTTGCCAGCTGGAGTCATACGGAAAGTTCCTGCATTTCCCTTGTATATTCCTTTATCAGCTGAAGTAATCTGAGCTGATGCCATTGAAGACACCCCAAAAGCAACTAAAGCTGTGAATAAGATTTTAGATGTTATTTTTTTCATTTATAGTCCTTGTATAACTAAGAAAGTCTAAAACGGCGTTATTCTAACACCAATTATTTTTTGATTGTACTATCAGACCCACGTAATCAGTAAAAGTTGCATTATATCTTTTATACCCAATCATTCTAACTCGTAATTATATTAAGCAAGCGATTGCTCTCCTTTACCATCAACTATAGATAAATTAATCAATATTGCTTCTTAAATTTGCAAATTTCGCATAAAATCTTACCGCTTACATAATTTAAACAAACACAACAAGGAAGCAATAATGCGAAAACCAATCAATTTTGTGATGATTTCCCCCCATTTTCCAACTAATTTTGAAACCTTTGCGGTACGACTGCGCGAAAAAGGCTTTAATACGCTAGGAATTGCCGACACCCCTTACGAACAACTTAGCGAAGGTTTACGTAACTCTTTAACGGAATATTATCGTGTAGATAATATGGAAGACTACGAGCAAGTGTATCGTGCCGTAGCTTATTTTGCCCATAAATATGGACGTATCGACCGTATTGAATCTCATAATGAATACTGGCTTGAATTAGACGCGCAACTACGCACGGACTTCAATGTATTTGGTTATAAAACTGACGATATGTTAGCGATCAAAACCAAAGCTCAGATGAAAGAAGTATTCAAAAAAGCAGGCTTAAAAGTCGCAAAAGGTCGAGTATTTAAAGATGATGCCGATGCTCGTAAACTGGCTAAAGAGTTAAAACTGCCTGTGATTATCAAACCAAATTCTGGTGTAGGGGCGAGTGATACTTATAAAATCCGCACTAATGATGATTTAGAACAGTTCTTTAATGTAAAAAGTCCACAAGTTGAATACATTATGGAAGAGTTTATCGACGGCGATATCGTTACCTTTGATGGCTTAACGGATCACGACGGCAATATCGTCTTCTACGCAGGCCTAGAATATTCAGAAGCCGTGTTAGATACCGTTGAGAAAGACGGTGATATGTTCTATTACGTACCACGTGAAATCTCGTCAAAATTAGTCGAATTAGGCAAAAAATGTGTCAATGCATTTAAAGTTCGTGAGCGTTTCTTCCATTTTGAGTTTTTCCGCGTGAAGAAAACCGGTGAGTTAATGCCATTAGAAATCAACTGCCGTCCACCAGGTGGTTTAACCATTGATATGTGGAACTATGCGAACGATTTTGATGTATTCCGTGAATATGCGAATATTGTGCAGGACAATAAGTTCTACACCGATATTCAGCACCCGTGGAATGTGGTCTATATCTCTCGCAAAGCAAACCAAAATTATGTTAATTCATTAGATGCAGTATGCGAGAAATTTGCGGGCAATATTATTAGTGTACAAACCGTACCTGGGGTATTTGCCAAAATTATGGGTGAGCATGGTATTCTTGCTCGAACTGAAACGATTGAACAGATGCGTGAAATTGTTCAATTTGCACAGGCTAAACAGTAAGGAGTGATGATGCATTTTGAAAGAAGAAGTCACTGGAGCGGTGAATTAGGCCGTGAAATGTATTTCAATGTTTACGGTCATGCGGGTAAACCTGTGATTGTGTTCCCTTCATCAGGAGGTAACCAAAATGAGTATGGCAACTTTGGTATGATCGAGGCTTGCCGTTCGTTTGTTGAACGTGGTCTAATCAAGTTCTACACACCAGATTCTTATGATGAAGTTTCGTGGTTAGCCAAATATAAATCAGGGCATGATATGGCGTTAGCACACAATGCTTACGACCGTTATATTGTGAATGAGCTAGTGCCATTAATCCGCCACGAATCACAATGGGGCGGAGCAATGATTGCCACCGGTTGTAGTATGGGCGCATTCCATACCATCAACTTTGCACTACGCCATCCAGATTTATTCGACACAGCCATTGCATTGAGCGGTGTATATGATGCTCGCTTCTTTACCCATGAATTTTATGGTGATCAAGCGGTATATCATAACTCACCGATTGATTACCTTTGGAACCAACACGATAGCTGGTTCTTAGATCGCTATCGTCAAAACCACTATATTGTGGCGGTAGGTCAAGGCGCATGGGAAGAACAACACGTCGCAGACACCCGTCGTTTACAAGATGCTTTCAACAGTAAAGGTATTGATGGTTGGTTCGACTACTGGGGGCACGATATGGCCCATGACTGGCCACTCTGGCGCAAACAAATGCCATATTTCCTAGGCAAGTTGGAAGAGCAGGGGATTGTTTAATTGCGATAACCTAGCACGAGCCGTGCTAGGTTACTTATCTTAGTCGCCTTGCGACTGCTGTAGGGTGCGTGTAAACGCACCTTTTGTTTTTCTGGAATGTTTAGGGATGCAGTGCCCGTGTCCGCGGGCGTATGCAATACGCCCCTACGTCCGAACGTTATTCAATAAAAAATGTAGGGGCGTACTGCGTACGCCCGAAAGATTTATTTATGAGATCTAAACGGTGCGTTTACACGCACCCTACGTGAGCTTGGGTAGTTATCAAGTAATTCTTGATAACTGAGCTTTCATCTAACTCTTTGTCTTGCAAAATGTTTATGATGTGATCGGATATATTTTGGACAGAAGTGTCAAAGATGTCAGAAAGTTGATTTTGGGTTAGTCATACATTATTATCTATAGCTAATAAACGGACTTTGGTTTTGCAATCTTCTGTGTTGTAAATAATTAAGTCACTCATTTTCTTTTTCCAAACTTAAATCTGAACTCTCAGTTTCTCGCCATTAACCGCTACACCACTCGCCAATAATGAAACCAATAACGTATTTAAACTAACATTATCTTTATCCGCTAATTGACTTAAATTTCGGTGTAGCGTTTTGGGAATACGTAATGTAATTCGCCCACTATATTTGTCGGCATTTAGCTCTTTAGGGGCTGGGAAAGGGCGATTTTGCTGTTGATAAACTTCCATGGCTACACGAATGGTATCTAACACCAAATTACGAGCTTCTTCCGCACTATCCGCAAATTCCATTACGTCAGGCAATTCTTCTACACGTCCTACATAAAGTAATTCATCTTCCCATTCTTCAAGGCGCACAGAAATAGTGTAATGCTCAGGGTTATACATTTTGTTGCTCCCAAATAATACTCAGTTCGGTCTGATATTGTTTGATTAAGTTAATTGTTCGTACCACATAAAGGAAATTTCATTGGCTTTTTTGGGTAGTGTCCACAATCGATCGAAAACGTTGTGAATTCGCTTATGGTACTCAGCTGAATATGGGTAAAAATAAAATGATTAGCTTGTCCTTGTGTTGCTTGAAAACCAAGTTCTTTTAGAATAGCAAGCAATCCCTTTTTACCGTTACAAGAAACAGCTCGTTTTCTACTTTGTAAATCTTCGATAATTTCAGCAATATTTTTCATTTCTGACACTATATATGGTGGTAATTATAAAAGTATTTGTCTAAAAGACAACTGTAAATAGACATAGCATACAAAATAAAATGAGAGTGAAAAGTAGCAAAATCTATTTTTGCGATAGTGATCGAAGAAATAAAATTTTAGGATTGGATAAAAATTTAGAATGTGATATTGGTAAGAATTTTGTATAAAAAATGCGGGCATTGCCCGCATTAATATGAAAGATAAGTGAATCTTTATCTCACCAAGCTAAACCTTAAAAACTCGACAAAATGTTCTGCCCAGTGCATTTCGTGGTGGATTTCATTTGCCATTACTTTTAGGCGGATATTATCCAACGGATGCCCTGTGCGCAGTAGTGCTTGATAGTAGTGCAAAGTACAGTCGATATAGGCTTGGTTCATATTGGAAATAAACAGCGAATCGACATCATCCCCCTCATTAGTGCCCACCTGAATAAACACTCGGTTATCTCGGTTTAATGGGTGATGGTGTAAGAAATGTAAGAATGCTGGTTCACTAAACCATGAAGCGAGAGAAAACACCCCTAAATGCCCAAACACATTTGGATAAGTTGCACCCATATAAGCCGTGATAATCCCACCCATTGAACTCCCCGCAAGTAGAGTGTGTTCACGCTGTGGTTTAGTACGATAATGATGATCGATAAAAGGCTTAACCTGTTCGACAACCCAACGACCATACTCCATTCCCATTCCGCCAGCGTGAGCAACATCTGGGGTTGAACCTGTATCGGTTTGCCAAGGGCCATACTCATCTAAACGTTGTGCGCCAGCGTTATCAATCCCCACAATAATAATTTTTGGAAATTCTTTGTGGTGTTTAATGGTTGGGATAATCTTCCACGAATAGCCCGAATAGGACTCCTTACTGTAGAAAACATTTTGACCGTCGTGCATATAAAGCACTGGATAACGCTCCCAAGGCTCATTGTAATAATCTTTAGGAAGAAGCACGCGAATACGGCGGTGGTGATGAAAATAGGGAACGTAAAGGAAATGCTCTTCCATTTTTAGGTAGTAATAATCGTGATCTTTCATTAACTTTCCTTTGAATTAAGAGTCTTTGGTTGTGTTTGGTATAGAATAACATCACAAATCATTTCGTCAATTTGCAAATTTAGCTTAAAATCCTACCGCTTGTAACAACCATAAGTTACCCAAATTAGAGAATTTCAATGTTAGATAAAGTTTCAAATAGTCTGCTCGGTGCGAGTGGATTACAACTCAATGATTTAACTAAAGTTTTAGATCATTTTTCAACACGTCAGATTGATTATGCTGATCTCTATTTTCAATTCAGCCAAGATGAAAGCTGGTCATTAGAAGATAGCATTATCAAAGAAGGCGGTTTTTATATCGACCGTGGTGTGGGTGTTCGTGCGGTATCGGGTGAGAAAACAGGTTTTGCCTATGCGGATCAGATTTCATTAAATCAACTTGAACAGTGCGCAATGGCAGCACGTAGTATTACCCAAGAAAGCGGTCAGTTAATTATCCAACCTTTCAAGCAGACTATTGCAGTGCCTCGTTATGCAGCAATTAATCCATTGGATACATTAAGCCGTGAGCAGAAAGTTGAGTTATTGCATTTAGTCGATAAAGTGGCTCGAGCGGAAGATCCACGTGTAATTCAAGTGAATGCTAATCTTTCGGCGGTGTATGAAGAGATGTTAGTTACCGCAACAGACGGCACTTTAGCTGCAGATATTCGTCCATTAGTGCGTTTATCGGTTTCAGTGTTAGTGGAACAGAATGGTAAACGTGAACGTGGTGGTGCAGGGGCTGGTGGTCGCTTTGGGTTAAATTGGTTCTTTGAGCCAAACCATACGGGCGATAGCCGTGCGGTATACTTAGCAAAAGAAGCCGTACGTCAGGCATTGGTGAATTTAGGCGCAGTAGCCGCTCCCGCAGGCGCAATGCCGATTGTATTAGGCGCAGGCTGGCCAGGGATTTTACTACACGAAGCAGTAGGACACGGTTTAGAAGGCGATTTCAACCGTAAAGAGTCTTCTCTCTTTACGGGCAAAATCGGTGAGCTAGTTACATCTCCACTTTGTACTATTGTTGATGATGGTACTGTAGCGGATGTACGTGGTTCAATTACCGTTGATGATGAAGGTGTGCCTTCGCAATGTAATGTGTTGATTGAGAACGGTATCTTAAAAGGCTATATCCAAGATAAGCTGAATGCACGCTTAATGGGTGTGGCACCAACGGGCAATGGCCGCCGTGAATCTTATGCGCACTTGCCAATGCCACGTATGACAAATACCTACTTAACCGAAGGTAACCATGAATTTGATGAGATGATCGAATCTGTCGAGTTCGGCTTATATGCGCCACACTTTAGTGGCGGACAAGTGGATATCACTTCGGGGAAATTTGTGTTTTCAACGGCAGAAGCTTACTTAATTGAGAAAGGTAAAATTACCAAACCAGTAACTGGCGCAACGCTAATAGGTAGCGGTATCGAAGCAATGCAACAGGTTTCAATGGTGGGTAAAAAAATGGAATTAGATCCAGGGATTGGCACCTGCGGTAAAGAAGGACAAAGTGTGCCCGTTGGCGTAGGACAACCAACAGTGAAATTAGATAAAATTACTGTTGGGGGGCGTGGGTAAGATTCCTGTAGGGTGCGTGTAAACGCACCATTTGATAAATTTCGAGGTGCGTTTACACGCACCCTACAAAATAAGGTTGTAAAAAATGGCGTGGGTACAAATTCGTTTAAATAGTACAGATAAACAAGCAGAATCAATTAGTGATTTTTTAGAAGAGATTGGTGCGGTATCGGTAACCTTTATGGATAGCCAAGATACCCCAATTTTTGAACCACTTCCAGGGGAAACTCGCTTATGGGGTAACACTGACGTGGTGGCATTATTTGATGCAGAAACAGATATGAAAATTATCGTGGAAGCGTTAATTACGAGCAAATTAGTTGCAGAAGATTTTGCGCATAAGATCGAGCAAATCGAAGATAAAGACTGGGAACGAGAGTGGATGGATAACTTCCACCCAATGCAGTTTGGTAAACGTCTATGGATCTGCCCAAGCTGGCGTGAAGTGCCAGATCCAAGTGCGGTAAATGTGATGTTAGACCCAGGTTTAGCGTTCGGTACAGGTACACACCCAACTACAGCGCTTTGCTTAGCGTGGTTAGATGGTTTGGATTTAGAAGGTAAAACTGTTATCGACTTCGGTTGTGGTTCGGGGATTTTAGCAATTGCAGCGTTAAAATTAGGGGCAAAACAAGCGATTGGTATCGATATCGACCCACAAGCAATCTTAGCAAGCCAAAACAATGCGGAAGCCAATGGTGTGGCAGATCGCTTGCAGTTATTCTTAGCTAAAGATCAGCCAAAAGATTTAATCGCAGATGTGGTAGTAGCAAATATCTTAGCCGGCCCATTAAAAGAGTTAGCACCGCAAATCATTACCCTTGTAAAATCACAAGGTGATTTAGGTTTATCAGGTATTTTAGCAACCCAAGCACAATCAGTATGCGAAGCCTACGCAGGCTCATTCAATCTTGACCCTGTGGAAGAGAAAGAAGAGTGGTGTAGAATTACGGGTGTGAAGAAGTAGATTTCTTTATAAGGTGCGTGTAAACGCACCTTTTTTATCTTCCAAATTCTCAAATGATAATCCTACGACTGCAGGTTTTTTATTGCCATAAATTTGATATAATATTATCAATTTATCTCTTTTTTCTAGGTTTTTTGATAATATGTTGTCACTTTATGATGATGTAGAAACACAGCGGCTTTTGGCGGATTACCTTAAGAAAAAGCGCAAACAGGCAAAACTTTCTCGTGAAAAATTAGCGGAGCGAGCGCAGGTGCCTGCGAGCACGATTCGCCATTTTGAAAATACCGCACAGATTTCGTTACGCCAGTTTCTTGCCCTTTGGCTTGTGTTAGACCGTATGGATCGCCTTGTGGAACTCACTAATGAGCCAAAGGTAATGCCAAAAACCATAGCGGAGGTGTTGCGTGGCTAAAATTCAAAAGATACAACAGCTCGAAGTTTATCGCACTTTGGCAAGTGGTGAAAAAGTACTTGTTGGAGAATTAGCGGAGAATCGACAAGGGATTTTCTTTGCCTATTCAGCAGGGTATCTTGCCAATTATCCTAACTTGTCGCCTTTTAAATTGGCACAAACCACACAACTTCAGCAGACAAATAGCCCTGTTCACGAGGGGTTATTTGGTGTTTTTGCAGATAGCTTGCCTGATGGTTGGGGAATGCTATTGCAAGATCGCTTTTTTGAAGCGCATTCGCTAAATCTTTATCAAATCTCACCGCTTGATCGTCTTGCTTTTGTTGGTAATTCGGGGATTGGCGCGCTGTCTTATCAACCTACTACTCATTACCCTACGGAACCACAAGAAAAAAGTTTGTTTGAGCTAGGGCAAAATGCACAACAGATTTTTGAAGGGCAAACAGACGAAGTTTTGCAAGCATTAATCCGCGCAGGTAGTTCTGGCGGGGCAAGACCTAAAGCGCAAATTTTTATGCCGAAAGGGAATGCGCAGATTTGTTGTACTATCCCACAGCAAAATGATGAAGCGTGGATTGTTAAATTTACAACCCAAAGTTTGCCGTTGCAACACGAAGAGGGCTTACTCGAAGCCGTTTATTTAACAATGGCAGAGCAATCAGGATTACAGCCTGTGGAATGGCAATTACTTGAACAGCAGAATTTTCATTGGTTAGCTGTGAAACGCTTTGATTATTTAGCAGAAACCTTAGGAAGAGTGCATACCCATAGTTTATGTGGATTATTAGATGCAACACACCGTTCGCCGTCTATTGACTATTTTGGTTTGCTTAAAGCCACTAAGGTTTTGTGTAAATCTCGTTCGGCAAGTCAGCTACAGTTCCGCCGAGCAATGTTTAATTTATTCGGGTTAAACCAAGATGATCACACGAAGAACTGGGCGTTTGTTCAAAATGAGCTGGGCGATTGGCAACCTTCATTAGCTTATGATGTAACTTATAGCCCATTACGCCACGGCGAGCATTCAATGGGATTTCGTCAATATGGCAAAGCTCCACCATTAAAAGTGATCCAAGAATTAGCGGAAGTGGCTGGTTTTGATAATTGGCAACAGGCGCAAGAAGTAGTAGATGAAGTGGTTAATGCGATTGCGAATTTTAGTCAAATAGCTAATGATTATCCTATTTCTCAGTCAACTAAAGCAAAAATCCAAAAGCATTTAAATCAAGTGTGGCAAGAGAATAGGGCGTTATTGTAGTAGATACTGGGGTATTGGTGGGCAAGGATGCCCACCCTACGATAAGTTTATTTTCCCAGAATTTTTTTCACTAATTCCAATACAATCGGTAATTCTGTATAGCCTTCTCTATCAAGGAAATGTCCACCTGTTGGTAAGCGGATATAATCGGCTTTAAGCTGCTGTGCGAGAGCGTCACTGTATTTATGTGGCACAACTTCATCATCTAATGCGGCAACTACATAGCTTTTAAATGGCATTAATGGCGGTTGCACTGCATAGATATTGGTAAATGGAGTTAATTCACTTAAGTGCTCAATTGGTTGATGAAAGCCTGAAACAAGCACCGCACCCGCAGGGCGTTCAAAGTTCTTCGCTAAAAAGTTAAGTGTTGCGATACAGCCAAGACTATGCGCCACAATCACCGTTTGGTCATCGATTTTCACATTCTGCTCTAAATGCTCAATCCATTTGCTTGCGTTTGGATTTTCAGTATCGGGCATAGCTAAACGCTGACATTCAATACCTAGTTGAGTTAATTCCTTTTCTAACCACGGAAACCAATGTTTTTCTGGATTCGCACCATAGCCGTGTACGATATAAACTTTTGCCATAAGGCTTCTCCTTAATAAAAATACAACCGGTAAGATTTTGCCATAAATTTGCAAAAAATGGCAAAGATCTCACCGGTTGTTGTTATAACGCAAAGTTCTACTTAAATTAATACCTTCAATGCATTCACTAAGGTTTGATAACACTGATATTTTTGCTGATATGCTTCAAAATTAGCAGGATTTGGGCTAAAACGTTGCATTTCGGAATGAAGACTTTCGACTTGTGAAGTATCTTTACCCACACCTTGCATTGCCATTAATGCTGCGCCTAAACAGCCCGTTTCTTCCACGCTTGGAATTTCAAGTTCCATGCCTGTTAAGTCCGCTAACATCTGCATCCAAACTGCTGATTTTGCCGGGCCACCAGTGATACGCAATACTTTGGTATTTGGGAAGCGTTGTAACATTCGGTTTAAGTGGTGCATTAAGCTAAATAAGACCCCTTCATAAACGGCTTGTAATAGGTGCATTTGGGTGTGATGAGATTGCATTCCATAGAAACTTGCTTGCATCCCTAAGCCGGCGTTTGAGCCATATAAGAACGGCACAAATAGCACTGAACTTGCTGCTGGCGGAAGTTGAGCAATGCCTTGGTTGATCTCCGCATAGCTTAAATTGCTCCACTGTTTTACAAACCATTCCAGATTGCCTGCCGAAGTTGGGCTTGCTTCGTGGACAATAAATTTATTCGCTTCAGCATATTTGCCATACACAAATGGTAATGGCTGATTTGGATCGAGATAGTCGGTAATACCGCTTACAACAGACCAAGTACCAAGCACTACATTTAGTTTAGTTTCATCATCGAGATTAGCGCATAGGGCAGTAGATACTACATCAAATAATCCCCCCACAACCGAAGTACCAACAGGCAATCCTGTAAGTTGTGCTGCTTGCTCGGTTACATAGCCTGCGATTTGGTTTGGTTGGATAACTGGCGGTAATTTTTCAATGATTTCAGATAGTCCAAGTAATTCGGCTAAAGTAGGATCATATTTTCCTTCAGCCATATTGTATAAATTAGATTCAGATATATTGGTTTCTTCACAGTGTAATTCGCCTGTTAAGCAGAAACGTAAATAGTCGTGTGACATTAATACTGAACCGATTTGAGCATAACGCTCAGGCTGATTTTCTTTTACCCAACGTAAAATCGAAACAGGGTGTCCTGTCCATAAGGTTTGGCGAGTAATTGGATAAAGTGTTTCAGGAATCCCTTGCGCTTGCCAAGTTTTAACAATTTCAAGGGAACGTTGATCAGAAGAGAGAATCGCTCTACCTAGTGGTTGATTATTTTTATCTAATAAAAAGGCACCTTTGCCTTGTGCAGAAATGCCTACAGCTTTGATAGCGGTCGGATTCACGCCACTTTTGGCAATAGTGTTTTTTATCACATCAGCACACACTTGCCAAAGTTGTTCCATATCACGTTCAGCATAGCCAGCCTGTTCGCTAATCACAGACACATTTTCACGTTCAACGGCTTGGATATTGCCTTTTTCATCAAATAATGCGGCTTTAATAAAAGTACCGCCACAATCAATTCCGAGATAGTAGTTCATAACTCTTTCCTTTAAATAAACAACCGGTCGGATTTGCAAAAAATTTTGCAAATCGAACCGGTTGTAACTTAGTAAATTACTTCGCTAAAGCATCAATTGCTTTCACTAAATCATCGCCATTTTTCTCAATAAATGATTTACGCACATCTGCTTCAACAATTGCTTTGAACGGCTGATTATCCACTTTTTCGATAACTGAAACGCCCGCTTTTGCTAATTTCGCAAGAATCTCTTTTTCATTATCTAAGTTAAGTTGGCGTTGGTATTTACCAGCTTCTTGCGCCGATTCAACCACTGCTTTTTGCAATTCAGGCGATAAACCATCAAATTTCGCTTTGTTCATTACCACGATTAATGGCGTGTAGCCGTGGTTAGTTAAGCTTAAATGTTTTTGAACCTCGAATAATTTTGCAGACCAGAAGATGCCGACTGGGTGCTCTTGTGCATCAACAGCTTTGGTTTCTAATGCTGTGTAGAGTTCAGATAATGGCATTGGCACTGGGTTTGCACCTAAGAGTGAGAATGCTTGGATATACATTGGGTTTTGGTTTGTACGTACTTTTAACCCTTTGATGTCATCAGGGCCATTTACAGGGTGTTTTGAGTTAGAGAATGAACGGAAACCCACTTCCCAGAACGCCAAACCTTTTAAGCCTTGAGCTTCTAATTCTTTTAATAAGCCTTGACCAATTTCGCCATCTAATACTGCATACGCGTGGTCACGATCTTGAAAAATAAATGGAATATCGATCACATTCATTTTTTGCACTAAGCCAGAAAAGTTTGGTGAGCCAGACATTTCTAAGTCGATTGTACCGCCACGTACGGCGCTAATCATTGTTTGTGCATTACCTAAGGTACTGTCTGGGAATAGGCTTAATTTGATTTCGCCTTTGGTTTTTTCTTTGAGTAAATCATTAAATTTTTTCGCAGCGGTGTGCTGAGTATCGCTACGTGGCGCTTCATAACCAAAACGTAGGGTCGTTTCTGCGTTTACATTGCCTGCAAATACTGCCATACCTGCAACGAGTGCCGCTAAAGTTTTAAGGTTGAATAATTTCATTGTAAGCTCCTTTGGGATTTAATGGTTGGGGCAACGAGTGCCCCGATTTAATTTATTGCATCCACGAAAGTGGGGTTAAAATTAATTGTGGGAAGAACACAAATGCGAAGAGCAGTGCAATCATCATCATTAAGTAAGGGAAAATCCCTTTTGCAGCTTGGTCAAATGGTAATTTTGATACGCCTGTAATCACATTAAGTACGTTACCCACTGGTGGTGTAATTAATCCGATTGATGTGTTAAGGATAAATAACACCCCAAAATAAACTGGGTCGATACCTGCTTCTTCCACTAATGGCATTAATACTGGAGTTAAGATTAATACTGTTGGGGTTAAGTCCATTACCATACCGATAATGAACACCGCTAACATAATCACAATTAATAATGTGGTTGGTGAATCGATTAATGGTTCAAGTAACTCAGTCATCATTTGTGGTAATTCAGCGATAGTAATTAACCAACCTGTTACGTTTGCGGCTGCTACTAAGAACATAACCACAGCGGTTGTTTTAGCTGCAGCTAATACCACTTTGTATAGATTTTTTAATTTCAATTCGCGATAAACAAAGAGTGATACCACTAATGCATAGAATGCTGCTACAGCACCTGCTTCCGTTGGGGTAAATAGACCTGAGCGGAAACCACCGATGATGATGACTGGTAACATTAATGCCCAGATACTGTTTTTGAATGAAATACAAAGTTCTTCTTTGGTTGCTTTAGAGAAAGTCATTAAATCCAAGCGTTTTGCCTGCCACCACCAAAGTGCGGCTAAACAGATACCCATCATAATGCCAGGGAAAATACCTGCTAAGAATAACTTAGTAATTGATACGCCACTTGCCACACCGAAAATAATGAATGGAATAGATGGCGGAATGATTGGTGCAATAATCCCTGCGGTACCAATTAATCCAGCTGAACGATCTACAGGATAGCCAGTGGTTTTCATCATTGGTAGCAACATTGCGGCAACTGCTGCAGTATCTGCGACTGCTGAACCTGAAAGGCTTGCCATAATCATTGCCGCTAAAATTGCTACAAATCCTAAGCCACCACGTTTATGTCCAACCAATTTCATCGGTAAGTCAATAATACGCTTAGATAAGCCACCTTCATTCATAATTTCGCCCGCAAGGATGAAGAATGGGATAGCCATTAAAGAGAAGCTATCTGCACCACTTACGATTTGTTGAGCAAGGATTTGCGCATCGAATAGATCGAGCTGTAACATCATTGCTACACCGCAAAGTAGTAGTGCAAAGGCAACAGGAACGCCAAGTAAAATTGCGCCTAATAAAACGGAAAGGAAAATTACGACTGTCATTTGCTTTCTCCTTTAGCCACAGTGCGAATGGTTGCCACAATACGCACTAACAGCAGAATACCAATCACACAACCAGCAATCACACTAGCTAAGAAAGTAACACCTGTTGGAATTTCTGAAATTGGCGATAAGTTATTGATATTTAATTGGAACTGAATCCATCCGCCTTGTATGATTAAGTAACAGCAGAACAACATTAAACCATCGGTTACGATACTAAGAATATCGCGTTTGGTTGGGCTTAAGCGGTCGGTTAACATTGTTACTTTTACATGTTGGTTGCCACCAAAGGCTAAAATCGCACCTAAGAATGTGAGCCAAACAAAGAGATAGCGAGAAACTTCTTCGGTTACGTTGATACTGCTATGAAAGCCATAACGTAAAACCACATTCACAAAAACGAGTAGGGACATTGCTGTCAGAATCAGCACGACAATTGCTTCAAGCCCTTTGGTTGCATAATTGACTAATGATTTCATTTTGCCTCCAATTCACTGATGGCGATTTTTACCACCACTTTACGGATTTTAGAAACTTCGCCATCAACGCAAGCTGGGCGGTGCACATCTTCTGGAAAAAATACCGCAAAACTACCCGCTTGCATTGTTAGCTCACCTTCATATTCTGCATCTTGATAGAGCTGAATATCACGCACTGGATCATATTCAACAGCAATTTGATTGTTACCGCAGTCGTGAGCAAAGCCCATTTTTTCTTTACCAGAATGTAGATACTGCACATCTAAATAGTTACGATGAACTTCTGGGTGAATATCCGCTTTAGGTTTGGTTTCTAAGTCCAACACTTGAACATAGATTAAATCACCTTTAAGTTGATAGCGACCGACTTCGACTTTATTGAAATCGGTATTTTTTAAATAATCCAACGCAAATTGAATCGCTTTTGGATATTCGTTTGGGTTGATATTGTTGATATGTCCGAAATACATAATGTGTTCCTCATTCAGTGTCTCTCTTGGAAAAAGAGAGACTAGGGGAGATTTCTATAACGATTTCAATTTCGCCCAAACGGTTTCATCAACTGGAATACCGTTTGCTTTGTTATCTGCAAGGATAGTTGTAAATTCGTGACCTGGTAAACGTACTGCAACATCAGGATCAGAACGCTCTGCAGTTCTTACATACTCCATAATGCGCTCAAGTTTTTCGTCTTTGGTTTTGCCATCAATTAAGCGGTCAACCTCAATTGCAATAAAGACTTGTGATACGCAATATTCATCATCTTTATCTTCAGTTACCGCAGCGGTTGATAAGCCATTAGAAAGAAGGGTTGCGATCATATCTAACACGATTGATAAGCCAGAACCTTTCCAGAAACCAGCTGGTAATAAACGGCGGTTTTTCTCAACAGTGCCTGGATCACGAGTTAAGTTACCTTCATCATCAAAGCCTGCGTCAACAAAGGTTTCTCGACCCGCTAAGCGATGAACTTCTAACATACCGTAAGAGTACATTGAGCAAGACATATCCACCATTGTGATTGGGTTACTTGGTACAGCGATAATTAATGGGTTAGTTCCGATACGGCACTCTTTTGCTCCCCAAGGTGGCATAACCGCAAGAGCGTTAGTCCAGCAGATACCGATATAACCTTTTTCTGCCGCTTGCCAACCGTAGCCACCGCCACGCATCCAGTGGTTTGCATTTTTAAGAGCCACAACACCGATACCAAATTGATCTGCAATTTCCATTGCGCGATCCATCATTTTTTTCGCGGTTAAGTTACCTATTGCTTGATGAGCGTCCCACTGCTCAATAGCGCCTAATGAGAGAACTTTAGTTGGTTCTGCTTCTGGAATCACATCGCCTTTTTCAAGTTGCTGAATAAAACGTGGGAAGCGATTTACGCCGTGAGAATAAACGCCTTCTTGCGTTGTGTTGGCAAACATAGTTGCACACTCTTCTGCGATCTCTTCACGTACGTTACGAGAAAGTAGCACTCGTTTAAATTCAGCTTTTAATTCATCGTAAGAAACTCTCATTGGATACCTCATTAATTATGGTTTCAAATTTGTTGTAAATTTAATCGTTTCAAATAGTAAAACTATGTTTCATAAATTACGCTTGTCGCTATGTAAAGTCAATCAAAGCTAAAAAATAAAATGTTATATTAATCAATATGTTATTTGTAAATTTCTAGATTTGTGAGCCAGATCTCATTTTTGTAAAATGGAATTTCATATTATGAAACACCTAGTTTTTATAAGGAGAAATAATATGGAAGAAAAAGCGAGTGGTAACCAAAGTTTGATTCGAGGATTACGGCTATTAGAAATTTTGAGTAATTTCCCCAATGGCTGTCCGTTAGCAAAATTAGCGGAAATTTCAGGATTAAATAAAAGCACCGCGCACCGTTTGTTACAAGGGCTGCATAGCGAAGGATATGTTCAGCCTGCAAATACAATCGGAAGCTATAGACTTACCACAAAATGTTTAAGTTTAGGGCAGAAAACCCTAGCATCAATGAACATTATTAATATAGCAGCACCCTATTTAGAGCGTCTTAACCTTACCTTAGGAGAGACTGTTAATTTTTCTAAACGAGAAGATGATCACGGCATAATGATTTATAAATTAGAACCTACAACAGGCATGATGAGAACAAGAGCCTATATAGGGCAACATCTCCAATTATACTGCTCTGCAATGGGAAAATTATTCCTAGCCTATGAAAGACAAGAAAATTATTTAACAGATTATTGGCTGTCTCATCAAGAAATTATTAAACAATTAACTTGTAATACCATTACAAATATCGAAATGATGCAACAAGAACTTACTCAAATTCGCCAAGATCAATTTGCAATGGATAGAGAAGAAAATGAATTAGGTGTTGTTTGCATCGCATGCCCTATTTTTAATATGAGTGGAACTGTGAAATACGCGGTATCTGTATCGGTCTCAACATATAAACTAGAACAACTAGGGATTAAAACTGTTTTAGATGAAATCCGCCAAGTTAGCTCGGCTATATCTAAAGAGTTAGGTTGGAATAACAACTAAACAAATATAACTAAAATATATTTAAAAGGAGGGCTAGTATGTCAAATTACTATTCTAAGCCGACTAACTATATTGAAGACTTATCAGTCAATATATTGAAAGAACTCGGCATTGAGTGTGAGCGTAATAATCAACAAGAGATTACAGCTGTAGACATTAAAACCACATCAGGGCTAAAAATAGATGCCCAGTTTTCTAAAAATTTTGCCCAATATGGAGATTATAGATTAGATACCATATCAGCATTTTTTCCCAGAAATACACCTAAAAATAAAAGCTACCAATATGATAATAGCCTAAGCTTTACACAGAATTTTCAGAAAAAATTTAACTGTACGGTATCTAAAACAGGAAAAGTTTTCAAAGCAGGTTATTTAGATGCTTTAATTATCTTATTTTATAATTTTAAGGAAATGCATAATGAACCTGATAATATCCTTATTATTAGTAAAGATAAATTAATCAAATACTTAGAGAAAAATAAAGTTGATTGTTTTAACAATATTATTCTAAATAATAAAGATGGTTTGGATGATTCTCACGGTTCAGCCTTTATTCCTATTAATGTAGAAAAATTAACAAATTCCGTTGAATGTTTCTTTGGAAATAGAAAAAGCTTAAATAGCCAAAAAGCAGCTATTCAAGCTTATTTATCTAAATAGTCATCAATTTATAAGCGGTCAAATTTGCAAAGTTTCTTACAAATCTGGCCGCTTGCAAAAAGGATTAGCTCCAATATTTATCAATTTCCGCACGGATTGCTTCAGCAGTTGCTTTGCCTTTTTCACCTACTAATGCACGGCCTGCGATAAAGGCTTTGGCATTTTTGATCTCTTTAAATAGGTGGATTTCTTCAGGTACGATACCGCCAGTGATTGAAAGCTCTAAGCCTAATGCTGAAAGCTGCTTCATTAATTCCACATCTTCCGCAGTCCAGCCTTTGCCCGCTAATTCCGCATCACGTGAACGGTGGTAAATTGCTTGTTTAACACCTAATTCAACCCACTCTTTTGCATCTTTTTCTACTGTCCAGTTACCGTAGATTTCGATTTGGATCTCTTTTTTCACTTTTAATTCTGGGTGTGCTGCGTTGAAGTCATCAGCCACTTTTTTACACGCCGCTTTGGTTGCTGGGTGTGCTGCTGCTGAAACTGTTAGCCAGTCAGCACCTGCTTCAAATGCCATTTTTGCAAGAATTGCGCCACCGTCAGTGGTTTTTAAATCGCATACGATAATGTGGTTTGGATGTAGTGCACGTAAAGTTGAAACGGCTTTCATACCTTCTGCACACGCAAGAATAGTACCGCATTCAATGATCTCAACAACGCTTTCGGCTTGTTTTGCATCTGCTACGGCTTTTTCAAGGCTTAATGAGTCAAGGGCGATTTGAAGTAATGGTTTGGACATATTATTTTCCTTTTAGATTTTTGAGAATTCATAGATATTGTAGGGGCGTACTGCGTACGCCCGCGGGCGTGTGCAACACGCCCCTACATAGAGATAAGAATTAATTAAGCGCTGCATCAATCACTGCATAAACATCTTCTGCAGTTTGGCAACGGCGGATTTTATCAAGGTCAACGCCTGTTTCGCTGTCAGGGTCATCTAAAGTTTGAGTAATCTCCATTAAACCTTGCATATGTTGGTCTGAATCGCTACCTGCTAAAGCAAATAACACATCTACAGGATCATCTTCGCCATCAAAATAAATCGGCTCTTTTAAAGTAATTAATGCGAATGCGGTTTTCTTAACGCCGTCTTCTGGGCGTGCGTGTGGCATTGCTAAACCTGGCGCCAAAATAATATAAGGGCCCATTTCGGTCACACATTGAATAATTCGGTCGTAATAACGTGGTTCAACAGCGCCTGATTGAATTAATGGATCAATGGCTAATTTAATTGCTTCCTGCCAAGTGCTTGCACTTTGATTTAATTTAACTGAATTGTTGTCGATAAGTGATTGTTTTAAATTCATAAATTACTTCCTTTAGAAATGCCCCATAGGAGCCGTATGGAGTTACTTAGCTGAGCAACGTTGTTGCTCGAGAGTCGCAAAGCGACTCAGATAAGTAGCCTAGCACGGCTCGTGCTAGGCATTGATTTTATTACTTAGCGTTATGTTTGTTAATTAAATCCACTAATTCATTACCGAATGAGTTAGGGTTTAACATATTTTTCACGCCTAAGAATGCTTTACCTTCAGGTACTTCGATTTCGCTAGCTAAATGCTGAGATGATACGATAATATCGATTTCATTTAATTTGCCTTTGTAATCCGTTACTGCGCAAGAGTCCATGACATTTGGAATACCGCGTTTATCTAAGTAACCTTTAATTTTCATTTTCATCATCATTGATGAACCTTGACCTGAACCACATACCGCAAGGATACGTACTGGTGCTACATCACCATTTGCTACAGGTGCCGTTTCAACTTTTACTTCTTCTTTAGTTGCTACTTCATCTAAGCCATAGCCATCTAATTGTTCTAAAGTTAAACCTTTCGCTGCTGCTTCTGCTTCTTCAGCACGTAATTGGCGTGACGCGAAGAACATATATACCATTGCAAGCGCTACGATGACGAAGAAGAAACCAGGCACGCTGATGATACCTTGTAAGATTGGTGGGAAGAATAATGCCCAGTCAGCCATACCCATCCAGCCGTTGAATACAGTACCTTGGCTCGCTAGCATTTGGATTACCCAAGCTGAACCTAATACTTCGATGATACCCATTACGAAACAGATTTTCATCACAGCTTTCCAGCCACCGAATTGGTTCGCAAATACACCGATTGTTGCATTTGAGAAGAACATTGGGATAAAGCCTGGGATAATTAAGATTGGTGAGCTAAAGCCTAATAAGATACCTACTGCCACGAATTGACCAATAGCACCCCACATAAAACCGAATACCATTGCGTTTGGTGAGAATGCGTAGATTGCCGCACAGTCGATTGCTAATACAGAGTTCGGAATTACGCGCTCAGAGATACCTTTGAATGCCTCAGATAATTCCGCAACGAACATACGTACGCCAGTTACGATGATTTGAATCGCTACTGCGAATTTTAGACCCATCTCTAAGATGTACATAAACCAGTTGGTTTTGCCTGCCATTTGTTGAAGGTTATCTAAACCGAATGACATTAAGATAATACCGAAGAATACAGTCATTACGATTGCTGTTGCTGAGATACTATCGTGGAAGATATGTAACCATTTTGGTAAGTTCATATGATCTACAGAATCTTCTTTTTTACCAAGTTTTGGGGCAAGTTTTACAGCAATCCAAGACGCGATTTGTTGTTGGTGACCGATAGAGAAACCCGCGCCGCCTGTAACCGCTTGAGTTGGTTTATACATAATGTTAGATGAGATACCCCAGTAAAGCGCCATTAACACAGATGTATAAATGATTGTTTCCCACATTGATGCGCCGATGATCATATAGAACACCGCAACAAGGCCAGCTTGTTGGAACATAATATGACCAGTTAACATAATGGTACGCACGCCGGTGAAACGTCTGAATACTACTAAGAGAACGTTTAAGAATAGTGCGCCAATTACCGCATAGCCTACCCAAGCATAGTTATCCGCCATTGTTTGGATTGTTGCCTGCATACTTGTGTATGGGTCGATAACCGCACCAGTTAAGTTGTGATATTTAGATAAACCTTCGATCACCGGTTTAAAGTTGGTAACTAAGAAACCAGAACCTGCTTGTACGATCATAAAACCAACAATCGTTTTTACCGTACCTTTAATAATAGTTGTGGTGTCTTTTTTAAGGAGGATATAACCGATACAAGCCACGATACCGAGCAAGAACGGTGCTTTATTTAATACTTGATCTCGTATAAAGACGAGAATATCTGTTAGAAATTCCATAAGAGTACCTCTTATATAACTTTGAAAGATGGTTCAACAAACTGCGTTGAATTAATTTGTTTGCATAAAGCAAATTCAGCGAGTGAATAATATCAATTATTAAAGATTAAAAAAGATTGAATTTGATTATTTGTGAATAAGATCACAAAATTTTTGATTATTCAGGGAAAAGTTAACAATTAATATTAAATTTGTTTTTTATATTGGTTTAAAAAGTTAATGAATTGTTGTTTGGTAAGCCTTTTAAGAGTTTTGAAATGTCGTTTAAATAAAAAATGAGATGTAGATCACAAAAGAGGAAAAAAGAATTTTACAAAATTTTGTGATTTATTATGATTATTTGTGATTATTTTATTCTATTCCTAACAGGAGAAACTCAAATGAGCAAAATTCAAGAAATCACACGCGAAAGTTGGATTCTTTCTACATTCCCAGAATGGGGTACATGGTTAAACGAAGAGATTGAAAACGAAGTGGTTCCAGAAGGTAACTTCGCAATGTGGTGGTTAGGTTGCGTGGGCGTGTGGATTAAAACTCCAGCTGGCGCAAACATCTGTATGGACTTATGGTGTGGCCGCGGTAAATCAACCAAAAAAGTAAAAGATATGGTGCGTGGTCATCAAATGGCGAATATGGCGGGCGTACGTAAATTACAACCAAACTTACGCGCACAGCCGATGGTGTTAGATCCATTTATGATTAACGAAGTGGACTTCATTCTTGCTTCTCACTATCACAGCGATCATATTGATGTAAACGTAGCCGCGGCAATTATCAATAACCCAAATTTAGGTCACGTTAAATTTGTTGGCCCATGGCACTGTGCAGAATTATGGAAAAAATGGGGCGTGCCAGAAGAGCGTATCATCGTTGTTAAACCAGGTGATGTAGTGAAATTAAAAGACGTTGAAATTCACGCATTAGATTCATTTGACCGTACTTGTTTAGTGACTTTACCTGTTGAAGGTGCAGAAGAACAAGGTGGCGAATTAGCAGGCCTTTGCCCATCAGATGAAGAAATGGGTCGTAAAGCAGTTAACTACGTATTCAAAACACCAGGCGGTACGATTTACCACGGTGCAGACTCTCACTACTCAATCCAATTTGCGAAACACGGTAAACAATTCGATATCGATGTGGCATTAAATAACTACGGCGAAAACCCAGTAGGTATCGCAGATAAAATGACATCTATCGATTTATTACGTATGGCGGAATGTTTACGTGCCAAAGTGATTATCCCAGTTCACCACGATATCTGGACGAACTTTATGGCAAGCACACAAGAAATCATCGAGTTATGGCGTATGCGTAAAGACCGCTTACAATATAAATTCCACCCATTTATTTGGGAAGTGGGCGGCAAATACGTATATCCTCGCGACAAAGATTTAATTGAATATCATCACCCACGTGGTTTTGACGACTGCTTCGAGCAAGAGCCAAATATCCAATTTAAATCAATGTTGTAATTAAATGCTCACAGCCACGCTTGCAAAAGCGTGGCTGATTGTTCATTATTAGCGGAAAAGGAGATGAAATAATGAACGAGAATTATCGACATAAACAGTTATTAACGTTATTAAACCAGCGCAAAGTTCTCGCAACCCAAGAAATTATTGATTATCTTAAAGTTTCTCCAGCAACAGCTAGGCGTGATATCAATAAATTAAATGAATTAGGGTTGCTAAAAAAAGTGCGTAATGGCGCTGAAGCAAATGGTTTAGAGTTGCCAACAAGTACTCTAGATGTGGCTAATAGCGAAGAAAAACAACGAATTGCCGAAGAAGCTAGCCGACTTTGCCGAGAAGGCGAGAGCGTTCTGTTGACTTGCGGTTCGACAATGATGATGCTTGGTAGCAATTTGTGTGGGCGCAAAGTACAGATAATGACAAATTATCTCCCGCTTGCAAATCATCTAATTGAGAGTAATCACGAAGATATTGTGATTATGGGCGGGCAATATAATCGAAATAAAGCGGTGACTTTGTCATTAAATACCCAAAATGAAACGACCTATATGGCGAATATTATGTTTACCAGTGGCAAAGGGTTTACAGAAGAAGGGCTATATAAAACCGATATGATCATCGCTAATTCTGAGCAACAGATGTCTGCAAAATCGGGGAAATATGTTGTGCTACTTGATAGCTCCAAGCTTGGCAAACAAGTTGGAATGTTATTCACAAAATTAGATGATATAGACGTATTGATTACTGGCAGAGAAGCTGATCCTGATGTTATCCAAAAATTAAGGGATCGTGGATTGGAAGTGATTTTAGCCTGATTTGCAAAATTTTTTGAAAATCGAACCGGTTGTAACTCAATAATAAAGAATAAAAGGTGTATGCAGTGAGAAAACATAAATTAGGTATTTACGAAAAAGCATTGCCAAAAAATATTAGTTGGCAAGATCGTCTTTCTATTGCGAAAACTTGTGGTTTTGATTTCGTTGAAATTTCAGTGGATGAAACCGATGAACGTTTAGCGCGTTTAGATTGGACAAAAGAAGAGCGTATTGAGTTAGTAAAGGCAATTATCAATACAGGCGTAACCATTCCATCTATGTGTCTTTCAGGACACCGCCGTTTCCCATTTGGTAGCCGTGATGAAGCAACGCGCCAAAAAGCTTACGAAATTATGGAGAAGGCGATTCAATTAGCGGTAGATCTCGGCATTCGCACCATTCAACTTGCGGGCTATGATGTCTATTACGAAGAGCAAGATGAAGGCACTATCCAACGTTTCCAAGAGGGTTTAGAGTGGGCGGTTGAGCTTGCGGCAAGTAATCAAGTGACCATTGCTGTTGAGATTATGGATACCAAATTTATGAGCTCAATTTCTCGCTGGAAAAAATGGGATGAGATTATCGACTCGCCTTGGTTTACCGTTTATCCAGATTTAGGCAATCTTTCTGCGTGGAACGATAATGTGGCAGAAGAGCTTAAATTAGGTATCAACAAAATCTCAGCTATTCACTTAAAAGATACCTATAAA
The DNA here is from genome assembly GCA_029852775.1 of Pasteurellaceae bacterium LFhippo2. Taxonomy (GTDB): domain Bacteria; phylum Pseudomonadota; class Gammaproteobacteria; order Enterobacterales; family Pasteurellaceae. Next base: position 14,397 of record LEKJ01000051.1, on the reverse strand, counting down.
GTAACAGAAACTTGTAAAGGTCAATTCCGTGATGTGCCATTTGGTGACGGTTGTGTGGATTTCCCTGCTTGTTTCAAAACCTTAGCAGAATTAAATTATCGTGGCGCATTCTTAATTGAGATGTGGACAGAAAAAGCTGAAGAGCCAATTGCGGAAATTATCAATGCTCGCCGTTGGATTGAACAAAAAATGAAAGAAGGTGGTTTCCAATGTTAAAAGAATTACGTGAAAGAGTATTAAAAGCCAATCTTGAGTTACCTAAGTATAAATTGGTGACTTTTACTTGGGGTAATGTAAGTGAAATCGACAAAGAAACTGGCCTAGTTGCAATCAAACCATCAGGCGTGGACTATGATGTGATGACTGCGGATGATATTGTAATTGTCGATCTTCAAGGTAACAAAGTATGGGGCGATAAAAAGCCATCATCTGATACCGCAACTCACTTAGAGCTATATCGTCAATTCCCTGAAATTGGCGGGGTAGTGCATACTCACTCTCGCCATGCAACCGCATGGGCGCAAGCAGGGGAAGATATCCTTGCATTAGGGACGACCCAAGGCGACTACTTCTACGGTTCAGTCCCTTGCACTCGTCGTATGACCCCAGAAGAAATTGCTGGCGAATACGAATTAGAAACAGGTAAAGTGATTGTAGAAACCTTCCGTAAACGCAATATTGAGCCTTCAATGGTTCCTGGCGTTCTAGTTCACTCTCACGGCCCATTCACATGGGGTAAAGATGCCTTTGACGCGGTACATAACTCAGTGGTGCTAGAAGAAGTGGCTTATATGAATTTTGTGAGCCATCAAATCCGCCCGAATATTGGTTCAATGCAGCAAGAGTTATTAGATAAGCACTATTTACGCAAACACGGAAAAAATGCGTATTATGGACAATAATTCGTAGGGTGGGCATCCTTGCCCACCATTGCATAACATAAAAAGGGAACCAACAGGTTCCCTTTTGTTTGATTACCTATTCAACCATTCCATATAGGCTTTTGTGCCTTCCGCAACGGTTTTAAATGTACCTGTATATCCCGCTTCACGTAATTTAGTCAAATCCGCTTGAGTATATGCTTGGTAGCGTGATTTTAAGTGGTCTGGGAATGGGATTGTTTCGGTTTCGCCTTTTTTGTGGAAATCTAACACCGCTTCCGCAACGGCACGGAATGATTCCGCATTGCCTGTACCTAAGTTAAAGATACCCGACACGCCATTTTGCCACGCCCATAAATTCACTTTCGCGACATCTTCTACATAGATAAAATCACGTAAGAAACCTTCTGAACCTGCGAATAATTTCGGGTTTTCACCTTTTAAGATTTGGTTGTTTAAGTGGAATGCCACACTCGCCATTGAGCCTTTGTGCTGTTCACGTGGGCCATAAACGTTGAAGTATTTAAAACCACATACTGGTGAGTCTGCTTCTGGTAAAATTTGACGTACATACTCATCAAATAAGAATTTTGAATAGCCGTAAACGTTTAATGGGCCTTCAAATTTACGTTCTTCGATAAAGTTGTCGGTTCTGCCGCCGTAAGTTGCTGCGCTTGAAGCGTAGAAGAATGGGATTTGACGATCTAAGCAGAAGTGTAATAACTCTTTTGAGTATTCGTAGTTATTCTGCATTAAGTATTTACCGTCCCATTCCGTTGTTGCTGAACACGCACCTTCGTGGAATACAGCGTCGATTGGGCCGAAATCATCACCTGCAATTACAGAGGCAATAAAGTCTTCTTTATCGCAGTAGTCAGCAATATCTAAATCGACTAAGTTAATAAATTTTTCGCCATTTTTTAGGTTATCCACCACTAAAATATCACGGCGACCCATTTCATTTAATGCTTTAACAATGTTGCTACCAATAAAGCCAGCGCCACCAGTTACAATAATCATATTTTGTTCCTAATTTTGTTTTACAACCGGTTCGATTTGCAAAATTTTTTGCAAATCAGACCGGTTGTTGAGAGTTAAATACTAAATTTACCGAGTTTCTGTTCAACTTTTTGGAAACTTGGTTCTTGTTCTAAACGTTCCACATAAGCACGAATATTTGGCAGATCAAGCGGTGAGTTTCGAGCGACAGCTTGCAATGGGAAGCTCATCATAAAATCAGCACCAGTGAGCTGATCACCTAATAGCCATTTTTTGCCTTCAAGAGATTGTTCTACGTGATTTAAGTGGGTACGTAGTTGTGGAATAACTAAATTAGTCATCACCGTCGCCACTAATTTATGAATGATAGGGCGAGCAAAGAACACCATTTTTTTCGCTGCAATACGTTTGAAGATCACCGAAATTAATAGCCACGGCATTAAAGAACCTTCCGCATAATGTGTCCAGAATAGATAGTCGGTATATTCTTTGCTATCTGCATTTGGTTTAAAACGGTTTTCCGTATCATAACGAGAGAGTAGATACTCAACAATAGCGCCACTTTCCGCAATCACTAAATCGCCATCAACTAAAGTAGGCGATTTTCCTAAGGGATGAATTTCTTTTAGTTGTTTAGGCGCTAAAAAGGTCTGTTCATCACGATCAAATAATTCCAGTTGATACTCTAATTCCAATGCTTCTAATAGCCACGCAATACGATAGGCACGCGATTGTTTAATAGCATAAAGGGTAATCATAGTTCTCTCCTTAATTATATAAAATTGACCGTTACTTTCTCTCTGATACAGAAGAATTATTCCTTATTCGTAGGGGCGTACTGCGTACGCCCGCGGGCGTGTGCAACACGCCCCTACACAATATTATTTAGCACGTGAAATCTGTTTTTTCAATTTCATCATTTTTTCACGAATACGCTGGCGTTTTAATTGTGAAATATGATCCACAAATAACACACCATTTAGATGATCGATTTCGTGTTGAATACAGATTGCGAGTAGGCCATCTGCTTCTAAGGTAAATTCTTCGCCATTACGGTTTAATGCTTTCACCGTTAATTTCTCTTTGCGTGGCACAAGCGCACGACAACCTGGGATAGATAAACACCCTTCTTCGATACCTGTTTCGCCACTGCTTTCGGTGATTTCTGGGTTGATTAATACGATTTGGTTAGCTTTATCGCCTTCAATATCAATAGTAATTACGCGTTTTAATACATTTACCTGCGGAGCCGCTAGGCCGATACCTTCGTGTTCGTACATCGTATCGAACATATCATCGATAAAAGCGCGTAGCTCATCATCAACTTGGGTAACAGGCTCGCAAACCTTCGCTAAATTATCATCTGGGTAAATTAATACATCTAAAACTGACATTTTTTTGTGATCTCTATCGAAAAATAAAAATTTATAAGTTGGCTATTTTAGACGTTTTCTTACTATTAGGGAATGAAAAAAATATCTGGCGGGCGTATGCAATACGCCCTACATTCGTTCTTTGAATAGCGCTTAATCGTAGGGGCGTACTGCGTACGCCCGCTTAGTTGATAGGAGAAAATATGTGTAATTATGAAATACTTAAACTACTACAAATTCCACAATTTGGGGCGCAACGGATTGGGCGGTTGTTGGCGGAGGTGGATTTTGCCGAATTTTGCCAATATGACAAATCGCAATTGCGTCAAATCGGTTGGAATGAAAAACAGATTCAGCGTTGGTTTCATCCCGATTTACATTGGATTGAACCTGCGTTGGAATGGGCTGAAGGCGAAGATAATCATCTTGTTAATTTGTTTGATGACGATTATCCATTTCTACTTAAGCAAATCAGCACGGCGCCCCCGATTTTATTTGTAAAAGGCAATACCAACGCGCTGTCATTGCCACAAATCGCAATGGTCGGTAGTCGGGATTATTCTAGCTATGGCGAATATTGGGCTGGCTATTTTGCTACGGAATTAGTGAAAAATAATTTGGCGGTTACCAGTGGTTTAGCGATTGGGATTGATGGCTTTTGTCATCAAAAGGCGATAGAGGCAGGTGGAGTTACTTTGGCGGTGTTGGGGAGCGGACTTGCCAATATCTATCCAGTACGCCATAAAAAATTAGCAGAGCAGATTGTGGAAACTGGCGGTGCGCTAATTTCGGAATTTATTCCAACTCAATCGCCCCTTGCTGAAAATTTCCCACGCCGTAATCGCATTATTAGTGGATTATCGTTAGGGACTTTAGTTGTAGAGGCGACAATTAATAGCGGTTCATTAATTACTGCCCGTTATGCGCTAGAGCAGGGCAGAGAAGTGTTTGCCTTGCCGAATGCGGTGCAGAATCCTTATAGTCAAGGTTGTCATAAGCTGATTAAAGAAGGGGCGCTGTTAGTGGAAAATGTTGAAGATATTTTGGACGCTATTTCATTACAACAGCAACCAACAGTAACGCAATTCTCGTTATTTGATGAACAACCGAAAAAGCCTAAACAACCGGTCATTTCTCCGCAAAAATTTGCAAAACAGCCCGAAAATCTCACCGCTTGTCAGCAACAGCTTTTTGATCAGATTTCCCTTGAGCCGATCAGTATTGATGAACTTGCCAAGCGTTGTGAAATGGATGTTGCTCAAGCATTAATCGAATTATTAAATTTAGAGTTGTTAGGCGCAATTAAACAAGTGGAAGGGGGATACGTTCAAGAGTACAATTAGCTCCTTTTTAAGTGTGGATAATTAAGGTAATTAAATGAAAAAGACACCTTCTGTTTTTGGGGGCGCTTGTATTATTGCGAGTGCCTGTGTGGGTGCTGGAATGCTTGGCTTGCCAACATCGGGGGCTGGCGCTTGGACAATTTGGTCTATTTTAACCCTCTGTTTTACTATGGCGATGATGACGCTTTCGGGTTGGCTTTTACTTGAAGCCTATAAACATTTCGATATTCGAGCGTCTTTTAATACGGTAACCAAAAGTTTGTTGGGTAATACCGCGAATACAATCAATAACTTAGCGGTCTGTTTTGTGGGCTGTATTCTGCTTTATGCTTACACAACCGCAACAGGTGGGATTTTAGGCGAATTAACTAGCAGTTTTGTGACGGCAGATTCACGAATTTGGTCGATTGTCTGTGTGCTATTTTTCTCGTTCTTTGTGTGGCATTCAACACGCTTAGTTGATCGCTTTTCGGTGTTATTGATTATTTTTATGATCGTAACTTTTGGAATGAGTATCTTCGGTTTAACAATGAACGTGGATTTAACAACGTTGTTAAATAGCCAAAGTGGTGATTCTGATTATGCGATTTATGCGATGGGATTACTGCCGATTGCGCTAACATCTTTTGGTTATCATCATTCTGTAGCATCAATGCGTGCCTATTATGGCGATGAGAATAAAGCAAAATATGCGATTTTAGGCGGTACGTTGATTTCTCTTGTGCTCTATTTATGGTGGATTATCGCGATTTTTGGCAACCTTCCACGTAATGAGTTTGCACCAGTGATTGCAAGTGATGGCAATTTAGATGTGTTACTTCAAACCTTAGGCAATACCATTGAATCAGGCTCTGTAAAACAAGCAATCAGCGCGTTCTCAATCGGCGCTATTGTGTCATCGTTTATTGGGGTTGGTTTAGGCGTATTTGATTTCTTTGCGGATCTATTCAAATTTGATAATAGTAAAACAGGCAGAACAAAATCTTGGGCGGTCACCTTTTTACCCCCATTAGTGCTTTCGTTACTATTCCCATTAGGCTTCTTAAAAGCGATTGGTTACGCAGGGGCTGTGGCGACTATTTGGACTTGTATTATCCCTGCGTTATTGGTGTGGAAATCAAGACAAATGGCAGGCGGAAAGCAGGGATTTATGGTCGCAGGTGGTCATTTTACCCTTGTGCTTGTGGCATTATTTGGTATTGCAACAGCCGCTTTCCATTTCTTAGCGATGTTTGAAAAGTTACCGATGTTTAAAGGTTAATAAATATGAGAATGGGGACTACGTGATCAGCGTGTCCCCATTAGTTATTTTTGAATATACTTCTGATAATTCAACTGTAACCACTGTAAACCGACCACTGCGATTACGTTATCAATTTTACCTTCAACCACCCATTGATAAGCCTGTTCTCTGCTGACAACGTGAACCAGAATATCTTCGCCTTCTTCTTCCAAACCATAAACTCCACCCACTTGTGAGCTATCGACTAAGCCTAAAAAGAGATGTAAACGCTCAACGGCACCGCCGGGGCTATCCCAAATACTTAAGGCGTGTTCAACATTCTCGACTGTTAAGCCGGCTTCTTCATAGCTTTCACGGATGGCAACATTTTCAGGTGTTTCGCCATCATCAACCATACCGGCAATAAGCTCAACAAGCCAAGGCGTTTGGTTGGTTGTTGGGTCGTAAGCACCGATACGCACTTGCTCTACTAAAACCACGCTATCACGAACAGGATCATAAGCGATAAGAGCAGATGCTTGCCCTTTGATCATTAATTCACGTACTACAATATCACTGATTCCGCCTTTAAATAATTTGTGGCGGAAGTGCATTTTCTTCATTGTGAAATGGCCTTGATAAACCACTTCTTCTTTGACTATTTCTAAATCTTTTTGGCTAAATTGTTGAATTTGAGTCATATTTTTTCCTTAGTCGCAGATTAACTACGGCGTAAACGTTCAGTGTGAGCGATAAATAGTGCAATTACCATCACTAAAATAGCTAAAGCAAACAGCAAAGTATGCACGGGGTTGGAATGATCGACGATAATCAAGCGTACCATTGCGGTAATACCGACATATAAAAAATAGCGCAATGGAAAGTGATAGTTATATTTGAAATACATAACAATCAATGCGAGAAATTCAAAATAGAGAAAGAAAACCACGATTTTTTCGATAACTTGATATTTTGATTCGTGGCCGATGAGTAGGATAGATAAATCATAGGCTTCGGAGAAAAGAGCATAGGACAATATCAATCCTGCGCAAAGTAGAGAGATATTTAATATCCACTGAAACACTTCGGAAATCCATTTTCCAAGGGTGGAATGGTGGCCTTCTAAGTTAAGTTTTGGCATACAACTCCTTAATTTACATCATAAATTATTGGTTTGAACCTGTTGATTTGACGATAAGAATCATCTTTCCATTCAGCGAGCGTTGGCGATAATAGCACAGATTCAGGCTGTTCAAAGAAGTAGGCTAAATAAAAAGGGAGTTGATGATAAAAATGCAATTTCCCAGTAGGTGCATAAGCGGTTTCAATACTTTTTTGGCTTGGACGATGTTTTACTTCAGAAAGTTTGATAATCCCCACCCCTTGCGATTTCAACACCGCTTCACGTAAGCACCAACTTAGATAGAAGCGCTGTTCCAATGTAGAAAGAGTTTGATGATCGGCAAGTTCCGCCATCTCTTGCGAATCAGTATAGTGCTCCAATAATCGTTGATAACGACGCGGTTTTTGTAGGGACTCAATATCGATCCCAACAACTTGTTTAATCGGAGAATGGCTTAGAATGACCGCCACCCAATCGCCAGAGTCGGTGATATTAAAATCAATGTGCGAATGCTCGATATAAGGGCGACCACTGTCAGTCTTTTTTATATGAGCGAGCAGAGATGTATCAATTTGATGTTTTTCAAATAATTTATGCAGCAAAAAATGCGCCATTCGACGATTTTTCCACTTACTCAACTGGCGAGCAGATAATTCATCAACCGCTTTATTTTCTGGCTTGGCATAATGATGAAATTGCTCTGGAAGTGGTTCATCATTATGGGCGAAAAGGATATCAATAATCGGAGTCATCGACTTAATCTCATTTATTGCGATTTCTGTGTTTTGTAAGAGCAATGATTAATATGATCATCGACCAATCCCATTGACTGCATAAAGGCGTAGCAAGTAGTTTCGCCGACAAAAGCGAAGCCCTTTTTCTTCAGCGCTTTAGACATTGCAATTGATGTGGGGGTTTTACTTGGCAGATTATCGAAATTTGGCATATCGTTGATTTGTGGCTTGTGATCGACAAATGCCCAAATAAATTGGCTGAAATCTTCGCCGTTTGCTTGCATTGCTAAATAGGCTTTCGCATTTTTGATGATCGCTTCGAGCTTTTTACGATGGCGGATCAACCCTTTATTTTCGACAAGGCGATCAAGATCAGCTTCCGTCATTTGGGCGATCTTTTCAGGGTCAAACAGATGAAAGGCTTCGCGATAGTTTTCACGCTTTTTGAGAACAGTAATCCACGAAAGCCCTGCTTGTTGGCCTTCAAGACAAATTTGCTCAAATAGCTTACGGCTATCGTATTCGGGCTTTCCCCACTCTTTATCGTGATAGTCGATATAAATTTGGCTCTCGCCAACCCAGCTACAGCGTTCAGTCATTGGTAATCCTTTGAATAAAAGAGACCGCTTGCATTACAAGCGGTCTGATTTTTTATAAATTTTGCGAAATTATTTGCTGATCTTCCAAGATTTCTTGGTTTTCATTAAACGAATCTTATCATCGTCAGAGATATATCCACCTTTGACTGCTTGTAAAATCGTATTTCTTGGTACATCCACTGCAAATAATTCTGCACGCTGTTTATCGTCCGATAAAATAACGTATGCAGCATAATTACTGTTAGTTGAATCGGTAATTCTAATATCAGCCTTTTCAAAAGGTTGCACACAAGCACGTTTTAGGAAAGAGTAGGTAAATCCTGCGGAAGTTAAACAGCCGTAGTCATTTTCATCACTATTAGCTGTTTGTTCGTTTGAGCAAGCTACTGTTGCTAAAGCGAGTATTGCGACACTAAATAATTTTTTCATAATTGCTCTCTTTATGTTATCGCGCCCTAAAGCGCGATAATGTTGTGATTATGAATTATTTTCTTGGCAAATAACGAGCTGGGTCAACAGATTTACCTTGGTAACGAATTTCAAAGTGAAGTTTGTTACTGTTGGTGCCTGTGCTACCTAAAGTTGCAATAGTTTGACCTGCTTTTACATTGTCTTGCTCGCTAACTTTAATGCTATCGTTATGAGCGTAAGCACTTAAGAAATCATCGTTATGTTTGATGATGATTAAGTTGCCATAGCCTTGTAGCGCATTACCTGCATATACAACACGGCCAGCCGCTGCTGATTTAACTGCTTGGCCTTTAGTACCAGAAATATCTAAACCTTTGTTACCGCCTTCTGCTGATGAGAAGCCAGAAATTACGCGACCTTCGGTTGGCCATTGCCATTTAATTGATGACGCAACTGCAGGCTGTGAACTCGTTGTTGATTTCACAACAGGAGTTGTGCTTGTTGTCGCAACAACGCCTGATGTCGCTGCTGCCGTTGCCGTCGCAGTGGTTGCAGTTACCGTTGGCTTAGTCGCTACAGGTGTTGAGATTGAACCTGCTTTAACTGGTCCTGTTACTGTACCATCTGAGCCATATGCTGTGCCATTGCCTGCGTCAACAAATACAACTTGTGGTTCAACAGGAACTTGAACAGTTTCTTGAACTTGAACCTGTTTTGTTGTTTTTTGTGGTGTATTGATTTTCAGAGTTTGGCCAACACGTAATTGATATGGTTCACTCATATTGTTCAATGCTGCGATCTCTTTTACATCTTTGCCCGCAATATACGCGATTAAGAACATTGTATCGCCTTTGCGTACAGTGTAAGAATCGCCATTGTAGAAACCTTTATCGATCTGGTTATAGATCGGGGCATTGTTTGCATCACGTGGAATTTCAAAATTTTGCGATACGGTTTTCTTTGGGGCGTCAACAGTAACCGTTTTTGTCACTGTTTTAGTTACCGTTTTTGTCTGTGGCTCTGGCGCTGGTGGAAATTCTGTTGCCACAGGCTGAGGCGTTGTAACTTGTTGAGGAGCCGAGTAAGTTGGCGCAGGTGTAGTCATTGTACTTGGCATATCTGTGTTTTGTACAACGTCTGTTTGCCAGCCATAGCTATTTTCCATTGCACCTGTGCCTGCAACGGGTTGCATTACACCAGGGCTTAATTCTGAGCCATCAGCATTTACAACAGGTGCAGGAGTTGATGAACCACAAGCTGTCAGAACTAATGCAGTTAATGGAAGAAGTAAAAATGATTTTTTCATTGGAGATCCTAAAATTTTTCGCTAAATTTTTTGCGCAAAAAGAGACAGCAGTAGTTTTGGCTACCACTCTCTCTTTTTTATCAAGCAAAGGTGTAAATTATCTTACACGTAAGCTTTGACCAACACGTAATTGGTATGGTTGGCTTAAATTATTTAATGACGCAATTTTGCTTACGCTTGTACCAGTTAAGAATGAAACTAAGTAAACCGTATCGCTTTTACCCACAGTGTAAGTGCTATCTGTGTAGCAGCCTTTTTGCATTTGGCTATAAACAGGCGCGTTATCCGCACCGCGAATCACTTGGCAGTTACCTACAGTTTCAGTTGCACCGTAGCTAGCTGCTGGTTGGCTGTAAACTTGTTGTGGCGCTGAATATGTTTGTTGTGGCGCTGAATATGTTTGTTGTGGCGCAGAGTAAGTTGTTGAAGTCATTGACGCTGGCATTTCAGTTTGTTGTACTTCTGACTGCCAAGATGTATTTGCATCTGAAACAGTCGCACTTTCAGATGTTGAATTATTTGTACAAGCAGTTAATGCAATAGCAGCTACTAAAGGTAATAACATAAATTTTTTCATAGTAAATATCCTTCTATTTCAATAAGGTGTAAATAATATAGGCAACAACAGCTAAAACTACAGTGCCCCAACCAATAAGTTCAATGGATCGGCGGATTTTATCTGCGTATTTTTCTCCGCCCCAAGCAGATAGTTTCGCGACTAAATAAAAACGTGCGAAACGAGAAACTGCTGCAGTAATCACAAATGGGAAAAATGCCATTTGCATTACGCCGGCGCAGATTGTAAACACTTTATAAGGAATTGGCGAGAACCCCGCGAGAAAAACTATGTAAACTCCCCATTCTTCAAACCAACCCATTGCTTTATCAAAGTTAGCTTGCATTCCCCAGCTTGCGATAATCTCTTTTACCCAATCAAAAGCAAAATAACCGATACCATAACCGATAATTCCCCCCAGAACTGAAGCTATGGTCGTATAAATCGCATAGCGAGCTGCCATTTGTGGCTTACTCATCGACATTGGAATAAGCATCACATCAGGTGGAATCGGGAAGAAAATCGCTTCAATAAAACTGACAAAACTAAGCCAGAATGCTGCAAACTTGTGTTTCGACCATTCCATTGTTTTGTCATAAATTGCGCCAAATAGTTTCATTTAAAGACTCTCTTGTAGAATTGAAATTGAGTGATGAGCGGTCATATCTGGCTGAATCGGCGTAATTGACACAAAACCATTATTTACCGCATAAAAATCGGTGCCTTCACTTTCATCAACAGCTTTACCATTTGCGCCAATCCAGTAAATATTTAAACCACGTGGATCTTGCTGTTTAACGATTTCTGCCGCAGGTGAACGAGTACCCAAACGGGTGATCTTCATTCCTTTTAATTCCGCATAAGGCAGATTAGGAACATTGACGTTTAAAACTTGGTTTGCTGGAATTGCAATTTGAGCCATTTTGGGTAATAACTCCAAAACCACTTTAGCAGCAGTATCAAAATGGCAATCGCCCGTTAAGTAGTTCGAACCGTGTGGGCCGATTAACGATACCGCAATAGACGGAAGTGGTAAATGACGGCCTTCTAATGCCGCTGCCACAGTGCCTGAATAGACTACGTCATCGCCTAAGTTTGCCCCGTGATTAATCCCCGAAACCACTAGGTCGAATTTGGTTTCCAATAAGCCGTTTAACGCTAAATGCACACAGTCAGCTGGGGTGCCTGCGATAATCGTATAGTCGCCATTTTCAAATTTATGCACACGCAGTGGATCGACTAAAGTCAAACAGCTAGAAGCAGCGCTACGATTGCGATCAGGCGCAACAATAGTTACGTGATGACCAGCTTCACGCAGGGCCTTTGCTAAAAATTGAATGCCTGCGGCGTGAAAGCCATCATCATTACTGACTAAAATATTCATTATTCTTCTTCACTTAATTGGATTAATTCACGTACTAATGCTGTCGCATAGCTTCCCGAGTCTAAATAGAAATGTAAACGCAAGCCTTCAGACTCAAAATTCCAGCTAAAGTTTTGCGGTTTACAAAACATTGGGCGGCGAGCCGAGTTCATTCGTTCTTGTTTCATTAAATTTAATAAAAGCGTTTGATTTTCAACGATATGTTGTTCATAGCTTGATACAGTTTGTTCAAGTGAGTTTTCGCCCACAAGAGCTGCTGTTAGCAAAATATCACGCGATTCTAAGCGGTTGTTAAGCTCATCTAATTCTTCAGCTTTTGCTACAAACCAACTATTTGAGCCAGAGAGTTGCATTACATCATTTTCCAAGACTTGTTGAGTGAGTTGACGTTCAATGCGATCTGAAACAATTAAATTAAAAATCTCACTACGTGCCGCAGAAAGATAGAAACTACGCTTTTTGCGATCTTTTACTTTTATTTCACCGTTTGCCCAGCGTTGTGCTTGGGTAAGATTGTGCCCATCGCGTCCAAAACGTTGTTCGGTAAAATAATTGGGAAAACCGACCGCTTGTAGTTGATTTAAACGTTCGATGATATCTGCGCTTTCTTGCACATCACGTAGAAGAATCTCAAAATGATTACCAGCAAGGCTACCAACACGAATTTTGCGATTATGGCGCGTAACGTCTAAAATTTCCACACCTTCTAAAGAGAATTGTGAGAAGTCAGGCGTTTCTTTGCCTGCTAAATGTAAGCAAAACCACTGTTCTGTAATTGCGTGGCGGTCTTTCAAGCCTGCATAGCTCATATTTCTTTCTGAAATACCCGCAAATTGAGCTAATTTCTCTCCAACAAAGAGAGTATTCGCATTAGTTTTACGTACTTTGACTGCCACAAACTCGCCATCGCCACTGATTTCATAGCCAAGTTCTTCTTTCACAATAAAGTCTTTAAATTCGGCTTTTAATCTGCCTACTTGTTGTGGCTGACCAAACAGATAATTTAATTTGTTCATAGATTTCTCATTAAAAAAGCACCTAAGGTTAGGTGCTTTTGGGGATTGCCTAAATGGTTGGCAATTATAGCGCAAAATTCAGCGAGCGTATTGCCCATTTGCAAAAAATGGAGCAAAACAGACCGCTTGTATTTGTAGAAATAAAAAAGCCACTTCAAATTAAGTGGCAAAAAGGAGATGAATAAAATTTTCAAAATGAAAGGCGACTGTTTCTTTCATAATGCTTATTAGAACAAAGGATTCTTAATAAATTCTTAAGAGCTGAAAATAATTATCAGAATAGGCAAGATCATTCTCAACTGATGAATTTTTCATAAAAATCGTAAAAGATCGTGGCAAGCTAAGCAGAAAATGCTAGAATTACCCCCTTTAAAAATTGAACGTTCACATTTTTCTATATTTTAGGTTACTATGGCTAAAGAAATTCAAACAAAAGGCCCTGAGCACGTTGAACTAAAGGGCGAAAAAAGCAAAGGTGTAAATGGTGCATTATGGGCTGTTTCTCTTGTTTTATTAGCGGTTGCTGCAGTAGGTAATGCGTATTTTGCAACACACTTTGCATTAATCGTTCGTATTTTATTATTAATCGTATTAATTGTTGGTGCAGTAGCTGCTGCGGCATTTACTAATCAAGGTCAAAAAGCGATTGGTTTTATGAAAGATTCTCGTCAAGAACTTCGTAAAATTATTTGGCCAAATCGCCAAGAAGCAACTCAAACAACATTAATCGTTGTTGCGATGTGTGTATTAGTAGCATTAGCGCTATGGGGTATTGACTCAATTATCGTAGCAATTATCAACTTCCTAACTAATTTGAGATTCTAAGATGAGCGAAATTGAAGTAGTAGAAACAGCAGAAAAAGATACAAGTAAAATGCGTTGGTATGTATTACAAGCGTTTTCTGGTTTTGAAGCGCGTGTTGCAATGACGTTACGTGAATACATCAAATTGCATAATATGCAGGATTTATTTGGTGAGGTACTTGTACCAACTGAAGAAATTGTTGAAAACGTAGGTGGTCGCCGTCGTAAAACTGAACGTAAATTCTTCCCAGGCTACGTATTAGTTCAAATGGAAATGAACGATGAGTCTTGGCACTTAGTGAAAAGCGTTCCGCGTGTAATGGGCTTTATTGGTGGTACAGCAGATAAACCAGCGCCAATCACGCAAAAAGAAGCAGATCGCATTCTAAACCGTGTTCAAGAGACAGCTGAAAAACCACGTCACAGAACGGAATACCAACCAGGTGAAGAAGTTCGCGTTACTGAAGGTCCATTCGCAGACTTCGTGGGTACAGTAGAAGAAGTAGATTACGAAAAAGGCCGCTTAAAAGTGTCTGTATCTATCTTCGGCCGTGCAACACCAGTTGAACTTGAATTTGGTCAAGTTGAGAAACAAAACGGTTAATATTCTTCTAAAGGTGCGTATGAATGATCTGCACCCCAAAAG
>LEKJ01000050.1 GCA_029852775.1 Pasteurellaceae bacterium LFhippo2 | reverse complement strand
AATTAGCGCATAGTGAAAACCTAACGGCTGATGCACTGCCTGAATTTGAGATGCCTGTAGAAACTCAACATGGCGAGGGCGTTACTGCTGAAGCATTGCCTGAATTACATTTCCAAGTTGATCCATTAACAGCAGAATTACCAGATTATGAGATCAACGAAGGCGTGCAAGATACTGTACTTTATGAACCAGCTAAATCAGAGCTAACAATTAGTAAAGAAAAGCCTGCTCAACCAAAACAAGCAGATATTATCAGTCGCTACACCAATACTGCACTTTCTGAACTTTCAGCGCAAACAAATGCAGTGTTACAAGTGAGTGCAGAAGTAGATCAAGTTATCCGTGAACAGGGGACTGATAGCTTACGCGTTTGGACTAAGGCTGAAAACCAAAAAACGCAAAATGAGTCAGATAACTACCGCTTATATAGCCAAGAGTTAAATCTCACTCAAGTGGGTGTAGAAAAAGCAGTGGGCGAAAAAGCACAAATTGGTGCAATTCTTTCTCATTCAAAAGCGAATAATAAGTTTGATGACAATATCAACGGCAAGAGTAATCTAACTATGTTTACTCTCTATGGTAAAAAAGCATGGGAAAATGGTGCCTTTGCGGGTATTGATGCAAGCTATGGTCAATCACGCAATAAAATCGCTAACGATATCCGCTTTAAACGCCATATTGCTTCTGTTGGTGTGAATGTAGGCCGTGCGTGGGATATCTTAGGAGTTGAAGTGAAACCATCGCTTGGAATTCGTTACCATCGTTTGTCAGATGTTAACTATAACCACGTGGGAGCGCAGATTCGCACGAAATCTGTAGATTTAGTCGCTTATAATGCAGGCTTATCATTAGGTAAAACAATGACTTTAGGCGTATTTAGCTTAACGCCTGAAATTTCATCTTACTATGTGGATGCAAGCCATAAAAACCTAAATGTGAAAGTGAATAACCGCCATTTTGATCAACAATTTGGTCGTTACTTCCGCCACGAATTAGGTTTAAATACTAAAGTAGGTAACTGGTCTGTGGCAACTAAAGTTGGCTTATTAGACGGTAACCAATTTGGTAAACAACGCTTTGCATCGTTAAAAGTGGGTTATACTTGGTAATAACTAACCAATAATATCATGGCGCCAACATTCTCGTTGGCGCCTATTTTTCTATTCAAATTTGCAAAAAATGCCTAAAATTAAACCGCTTGTCATATCACAAAATCAAAACTAGCGCC
Organism: Pasteurellaceae bacterium LFhippo2; assembly: GCA_029852775.1. Lineage (GTDB taxonomy): Bacteria > Pseudomonadota > Gammaproteobacteria > Enterobacterales > Pasteurellaceae. Next base: position 120,151 of record LEKJ01000050.1, on the reverse strand, counting down.
TTTCACTTTTCTCGATAAATCATCAAATCTATTGAAATTAAAAGTAAATATAAAAAAGCATCTGCTCTATGATCTGCCCCCCCACAAGGTGCCACGCCAAGTAAACACTTAAGCAATTCACTAAACAAAACAACCCAAATTGTCGCACAATATGTCTAAACTGCTTTAAATAAGCAGCTCTTATCTGTAAGCAAATTCCAACTAACTATTGCACAACATAACAAAGGCATAAATACAATGAAAAATATCGCCCTTTTAATTGATTTAGAAAATGTATCTTTAGATATTATCGACCACGCAGTCGATCATCTTAATTCGCTCGGAACAATAAAAATCAAACGAGCTTATGGAGATTTTTCCTATACAAGTAGCAATTTAGCCAACTGGAAAACAACCTGCCTCAAACATAATATTGAAATTATTCATCACTTTAGCTGTAAAGCAAATAAAAACAGTAGCGATATTTTACTGGCAATTGACGCTATGGATATTCTCCATAATGGTGATATTGATACGTTCTGCATTGTATCTAGCGATAGTGATTTTAGTTCGTTGATTCAGCGTTTGAAGAAAAGTCAGTGTGATGTGATAGGAATGGGCAATATTCCGCCTAATGAGCATTATAAATTACTGTTTGAACAGTTTTACGATTTTAGCCAGCCTACGGTCAAAGAAATTGCCCAATTACCCGTACCCGAAATCCCTTCTCAAATTGAACCTCCATTTTGGCAAAAGAAATGGGAGAAATTTGCCCAACTATTTACACATAAAGATAAGCCTGCAACAACACTGGAAGTAGAAAAAACAAAACACCCCATAGAACAATCATCTGTCTCAATACCGCCAACTCAAGAGCGCAAAATTGTTCATACTACGTTTAATAAATGCAAAAAGAATGGTGACGGTTATGTCGATCAAGCTCACTTTGCCTCAAAATTGACTGACGAACAACGAGCTTTAATCAAAGGGAAATACAAACATTTCAGCCGTTTTGTACAAGAATGCCATTATCTAACGATCAAAAAACAACAGGGGACAGGAAATTATCTTATTAAGGTGAGAACGGTGTAGCATAGCCCCAAAGGGGCTGAATTATGCGTAACCAGGGCGCAAGCCCTAGGATATATACGAGCACGGTGTCCGCGGGCGTATACAATACGCCCCTACGTTCGAGCAAGATTCAAAGATTGTGAATTATTCCACCCGCAAACGTTTCCTTGTGATCGGTGTCTCATATTTGCAAATTTCTTTACGAAAACAATCGCTTGTAATGGTTGTTGGCTGTTAGAATACTCTCAATTAATCCAAATAAAAGGAAAAAAGTATGTCTGAAGTATTTCATCTTGGTTTAACAAAAGCGATGTTAAAAGGCGCGAAAGTCGCTATCGTTCCTGGCGATCCTGCTCGTAGTGAGCGTATTGCGCGTAAAATGGATAACCCTGAATTTTTAGCATCAACTCGCGAATTTACTTCGTGGTTAGGTTATATCAATGGCAATCCAATTGTGGTTTGTTCAACAGGTATCGGCGGCCCGTCAGTGTCAATCTGTGTCGAAGAGTTAGCACAACTAGGTGTTCGTACTTTCTTACGTATCGGCACAACGGGGGCGATTCAGCCACATATCAATGTTGGTGATGTATTAGTAACTACGGGTGCGGTGCGTTTAGATGGTGCAAGCCAACATTTTGCGCCGTTAGAATACCCTGCGGTTGCAGACTTTGAATGTACTAATGCGCTCTATAATGCTGCTAAAAATCAAGGCATTGAACCTTATGTGGGTATCACCGCTTCATCAGACACCTTCTATCCGGGTCAAGAGCGTTATGATACTTTCACAGGTAAAATCTACCGCCATTTCCGTGGTTCGTTACAACAATGGCAAGAGCTAAATGTGATGAATTTTGAGATGGAATCCGCAACATTATTCACAATGTGTGCGGCTTTAGGCTTAAAAGCAGGTATGGTTGCAGGCGTGATTGTGAATCGTACTCAACAAGAGATCCCAAATGAAGAGACTATCAAAGGCACAGAAGATCGTGCCGTAGGTGTGGTAGTTGAAGCAGCTGGGAAATTAGCAGGTTAAAACCAAAAATTTGGGGGCGTTATGCCCCCAATAAATTATTCCCACTTCGCAAACTCGATATATTCGTTCAATTCAGGATACTGTTTTAGCCATTTCTGCCATTGGACTTTATCCACTTCCACTTCAATTAAACGATCACCAAATTCATTAAAACTTTCTGCTTTAATACAGTTATTTTGGTAAAACTTTGTGTAAATCTGACCGGTTGTAATTGGGAGTAGCAAGGTTTCGTAAACCAATTCGTTCTTCAGCAAAATTCGCATTGCTTCAAACAGTAAATCCACACCTTGATTCTCGTGGGCTGAAAGATAGACCGCCAAAGGTTTGCCTTCATCACTAAACTCAATATGCGGTTCAATGCCGTCTAGCTTATCGACTTTGTTAAACACTAACAAGGTTGGAATATCTAAAGCCCCGATTTCATCTAACACCGCATTCACTGCATCGATATTTTCATTTTTGCGATCATCCGCGCAATCAATCACGTGGAGCAATAAGGTTGCTTCAGTGGTTTCTTGCAAGGTTGATTTAAATGCTGAGACTAAATCGTGGGGCAAGAAACGGATAAAACCAACGGTATCAGCAAGAATCGTGGTGCCAACATCTTGTACTTGAATACGGCGCAGAGTTGGGTCAAGGGTCGCAAACAGTTGGTCGGCCGCATACACCCCCGCATCAGTAATCGCATTAAACAGCGTTGATTTACCTGCGTTGGTATAACCTACTAAAGACACGGTTGGAATATCAGCTTTTTGGCGTGTTTTGCGGTTTTGGTTACGCTGTTTATTCACTTTTTCCAAGCGATTTTGCAACTGCTGAATACGCACTTTAATTAAACGGCGATCTGTCTCTAACTGGGTTTCACCTGGTCCACGTAAACCAACAGCACCGCCTTTTTGCTGATCTTGATTACCTAAACGGCGCACAAGACGTGTGGATAAATGGCGAAGCTGCGCTAATTCAACTTGCAATTTACCTTCGTGAGAACGAGCTCGTTGCGCGAAAATATCTAGAATTAAACCAGTGCGATCCACAACTCGACAATCACATAACGACTGCAAATTACGAGTCTGCGCAGGGCTTAACTGATGATTTACCAAAACAACCGTTGCACCAAACTCCTCCACTGCATCGGCAATTTCTTGTGCTTTCCCCTGCCCAACATAGTATTTGATATGGGGCGCAGAACGTGAAGTGGTAAGGGTTGTGAGAACGTCAACACCGGCGGATTCCGCCAGAGTTTGAAATTCCATTAGGTTCTCAACGTCTTTGTTTTGAGATAAGTAGAGATGAACCAAAATCGCGCGATCTTTCTCGCCCATTTGGTTTTCAGTTGGGATAGTTTGCTGATTTTCAGGTACAGCAAAACCAAGCTCAAATTCCTCTGAGCTTGGCAATTCAATATAGTCTAGTGTATTAATAGCGATTATTCCGCTTTCTCAACCACTTCTGCTTGAGCTTGTTGCGCTTGAGCGTGGTTATTATTGTTATTACCGTGAGAAATTGAACGTGCAGGAACAACGGTTGAAATCGCGTGCTTATACACCATTTGACTCACTGTGTTTTTTAATAAAATTACGAATTGGTCAAAAGATTCGATTTGACCTTGTAATTTAATCCCGTTCACAAGGTAGATTGAAACAGGGATACGCTCACGACGTAAAGCGTTTAAGTATGGATCTTGTAAAGATTGACCTTTTGCCATTTTTGTTATCCTTCTTATCGTTGTTATTAATTATTTGTTGCCAAAGGCATTGAGATATTACCACAGAATAATCATTTTTGATCGAGTTTTTCGATCATTTTTTCATAACTACCTTGCGGATCTAAGCTATCTAACCATTCTACTTCACTTGTCCAACCTCTTAGCCAAGTGATTTGACGTTTTGCAAGCTGACGAGTCGCACAAATACCTTTAAAAATCGCTTCGTCAAGGCTTACTTGCCCTTCAATATATTCCCACATTTGGCGATAGCCCACGCAACGGATTGACGGCAAATCGGCATTTAAGTCACCACGTTCATATAGGTTTCGTACTTCTTGTTCAAAACCGAGATCAATCATCTTGTGAAAACGCTGTTCGATTCTATCGTGCAATACCGAACGTTCTTGGGGCGCTATCGCAAATTGTGTGATGTCGTAGGGAATCCCTTCGCCTTGCTGTTCGGTTAGCTCTGTCATTGTTTTGCCCGAAATATAGAACACTTCGAGCGCGCGGTTAATGCGTTGACTGTCGTTTGGATTAATACGCGCCCCTGCCACAGGGTCGATTTTAACTAGCTCTTTGTGTAATTCCGCCCAACCAAACTGCTCTGCTTTGGCTTCAATTTCAGCACGAATCGCAGGATCAGCCGAAGGCAAAGGCGAAAGGCCATCAAGCAAACCTTTGTAATAAAGCATCGTTCCGCCCACAAGCAATGGGATTTTGCCTTGCGCGGTAATCTCTGCCATTTCACGCAGTGCATCTTCGCGGAAATTTGCCACAGAGTAACTTTCTAACGGGTCTAAAATATCGATCAAACGGTGTGGCGCAAGTTTCAACTCTTCCTTGCTTGGTTTAGCGGTACCGATGTCCATTCCTTTATAAATCAACGCAGAATCGACACTAATCACTTCCACTGGAAGTGTTTGGCGTAGTTTAATCGCTAAATCTGTTTTGCCCGAAGCCGTCGGCCCCATTAAAAATATTGCACGTGGTTTTGTCATAATAAAAAGTCCAAAATAAAAGCGGTGAGATTGTACCGAAAATTTGCAAAGTTTTCAGTAAATCTCACCGCTTACACATAATTTAGCTACAACCCTATTGCATACTTCAACGCTTTTTTCTTAAGTGGTGAAACTCTCTCCGCCACCACTAACGCTAAATTACGCGCTACTTTGGCAGGTAATAATTCGCTTTTAAAGGTTTTATAAAATACGTCCATACCTGTTTGCATGAGTAAATTATCGGGTTTGCGTTTGAGTTCATAGCGTTTCAATACTGTTTCATCCGCCAAATTTTCGCCTTTAGATAATGCTTTCTCAAATACTTCCAGCAAAGCTTTCACATCTTTAAAACCAAGATTTACACCTTGTCCAGCGAGTGGATTGATTGTATGCGCAGAATCCCCAACCAGTACCACACCATTTTTATAGTAATGTTGTGCATGTTGGCGCGTGAGTGGGAAACTAGCGTGAGAAACAACTTCGACTTTCCCTAAACGACTCGGGAAATGCGCATTCACTTCATCTGTCAGTTTGGCTTCCGACATCTGTTGTAACTGCGCAATACGCTGTGGCGAATCGTACCAAACCACACAGCCGTTATGATCTTCTAAAGGTAAAAACGCGCGTGGGCCCGTTGGGAAGAACTGTTGCCAAGTCGCACTCTGCTGTGGTAATTCAGTTTTTACTACCGCCAATAGACAGTGTTGGCGATATTGCCAGCTAGTTAAGCCAATCCCTGCCCAGCTACGCACTACCGAATTTGCACCATCGCAAGCCAACAATAATGGCGCTGAAAATTGACGCTCTTGATCAAGGGTAACAGTCCAAATGCCATCTTGCTGATTTGCAGAAATTTGGTTAAATCCGACCGCTTGCGTGCAGTTTGGATAGGCTTTTAACGCATCCCATAAGCCGATTTGAATCAGATTATTTTCAACCATATAACCTAATTTATCTAAGCCTAGTTCATTAGCGTGGAAAGCGGTATTAAAGCCGTCAATTTCCCATGTTTCTAAACCGTCATAAGGGCAAACGCGCATCTGTTCAATCGCCTGCCAAGCGCCGAGTTTATCAAGTAACTCAACGGACGCCACACTAATTGCCGAAATACGCACATCATAAGGACTATTTTCGACAAAAGTTGGCAATGGATTTTTCTCAATTAACGCCACCTGCAAACCAAGTTTAGCCAGCCCAAGCGCCGTTGCCGCACCAACCATTCCGCCACCGATTACGATTACATCTTGCATTGTTATCCCCTTTTGAAATTTTTGAGAGAGTTTACTACAAGCGCTCTGTTTTGCGTTGATTTTTACCAAATTAAGCGAATTTTCTTACATTTGCTCAATAAAAAAGACCGATCTCTTACTAGAAATCGGTCTTTAAATATCGTTAGACTAAATTATAGTGAACTTGCGATACGATCTAATTCAACTTTCGCTGCTTCGATTGCTTTTGCCGCCACTTCTGGACCGTAGCCGATACCTTCTGCGTAAACAAATTCTACATCAGTGATGCCGATAAAGTTTAATACCGTTTGCATATACACTTTTGCTAAATCCGCAGGACCATCTTTATAGATACCACCGTGAGTTAATACCACGATTGCTTTTTTGCCAGTGATTAAACCTTCAGGGCCATTCGCTGTATATTGGAAAGTTACACCCGCACGGTTTAAATAGTCGATATAAGTTTTTAACTGCGCTGGGATACCTAAGTTATACATTGGTGTTGCAAACACTAATACATCTGCATCTTTTACTTCACCAATTAATTGGTTTGATAATGCTAATGCTGCTTTTTGCGCTTCGTTTTGTGGCTCGCCACGTGTACCTGTTGCCGCATCTAAATCGTAGTATGGTAATGGATTTTCACCGAAATCGTGTTCTGTGATATTCGCTGAAATTTTACTTTTGAAGTAATCCACTAATACATTTGATTGTGAGTTTGCTGCAAGGATACTTGATTTTAATACTAATACGTTTTTCATTTGGGTCTTCCGTTATAAAGTTGAAAGGAAATAGTTGTGCATAGTTTACTCTTTTCCCCATAAAGATAAAGAGTGAATAATTGAATAGAGTATTTACTAAAACTGAATAATCAAAAAAGTAAATCCCCTCGCCTTTTATGCAAAATTATGTACAATTATGCACGCAATACATAATTATGCTTTTAGCACATAATTTTGCATAATTTTCTATATTTTGGGCTGAAGTTGAGATGTAGCAAACACTCCCAATATGTCCCTACCTATGAGCTGCGTAGGGTGCGTGTAAACGCACCGAATACTCTTAATTTGTCGGATGATGAATAAGAAATAAACGGGAATGAAGATTGAATATTTTTGCGGGCGTACGCAGTACGCCCCTACGTTCAAGCAATGAATTTAAACAACCGGTAAGATTTAAGAAAAACTTTGCAAATTCAAAACCGAGCGGACACGCGCAACGTGTCTCTACCTATGAGCATTATTCGGAGAAAGGATGTAGGGGCGTGCTGCGCACGCCCGCGGGCGTATGCAATACGCCCCTACGTTCGAGCAAGATTTAAGGATTGCGAATTATTCCACCTAGCACGAGCCGTGCTAGGTTAATTATCTTAGTCGCTTTGCGACTACTTACGAGCGACAAAGTGGCGTAGGGTGCGTGTAAACGCACCATTAGGGCGGTATTCGGTGCGTTTACACGCACCCTACAATCAATGTTTTTCAACCCCCACTCCACTTAACTCGCTCTGTCCATTGGTATGCGCCAACACTTTGATTTGGGTTGGGATACGTTCGTTAAGGGCGGGGATATGGGAAATAATCCCGATTAGCTTGCCTTCGCTTTGTAGGCTTGCTAGTGCTTCCAATACTGTGGCAAGGGTGGCTTCATCAAGGGTGCCGAAACCTTCGTCTAGGAACAGCGAGTCAATGCGCATATTGCGAGCGTTCATTTTTGCCAAGCCTAACGCAAGGGCAAGGCTCACAAGGAAACTCTCACCGCCAGAGAGATTTTTACTAGAACGCACTTCGCTACCTTGCCAATGGTCAATCACATTTAGGTCAAGTAACCCCTCTTGCTCATTTTGGCTGGCACGAACTAACTCATAGCGATCACTCATTTTCACAAGCTGACGGTTTGCCTGTTGTACCATCACTTCAAAGGTCAGCCCCTGTGCAAAGGTTTTATATTTTTTGCCGTCCGCAGCGCCAATCAGCTCGTTCAGAATTTTCCATTTATCATACACCCCACGCTGTTGCTCAATCAGCACCATTTGGCTCGCCAACTTCGCTTTATTCTGTTGGTTAGTGTCTAACTGGGTCGTAATCTGCCCCTTGCGCTGATGATGTTGGGCAAGCTGTTCACTGCTTTGCTGTAGCTGTGCGCTAATCTCCGCCTGTGGCAATAAATCTTGCACCAGCTGATTAAGCTGGGTTAAGCGCTGCTGATGTTCTTTTAGCAAAGTATCAAAACGCTGTAGATGTTGTTGCCACTGTTGCGTTTGTTGCTGTTTCGCCTGATAACTCTGCTCCGTTAATAACGCCTGTTGGTAATCCCTTAAATCCGCAAAGTGATTTGCACTAAGCTGTTGGCTAAACTGCTGTTGAGCCGTTGTAAACTGTTGCTGTGTTTGCGCTTGCTGAGTTTGGGTTGCTTGCACAAGGCTACCAATTTTCGCTTTTTCAGTTTCAGTCTGCGACACTTGTTTTGCAAAATTTTGGCGAGATTGCACCGCTTGTTGCACCAACTGTTGCATTTTCTGCTCGGTTTCATCGACATTACGATCACCAAAAAGCTCGCTACGCTGTTGATTTAAGCTTGTAAGTTGTTGCTCGCCTTGCTTGATACTATTCAATCTATGCTGATTTTGTTGCTGTTTCGCCACTAATCCTTGCTGACGTTCCTGATATAACTTCTGGTTAGTTTCAAGGGCAAGCTGTAACTGCTGATGTGCCTTAGCTGTTTGCTGATATTGCTCACTGCGTTGCGTAAGCTCGCTTAATGCCTGTTGAAGATCAGCCTGTGAGCTAAACGGCGCAATTTGGCTTACCAACTGCGCTGTTTTCTGCTGTTCACTCTGCTGATATTGCTGTTGAGTTTGAGCAAGCTGTTGTTGCTCCGCACTCTTGGCGATCAACTGCTGTTCCAACTGATGTTGTTGCTGTTGTAGCTGACTTTGTTGTTGCTCACTCTGTTGTTTATGTTGGGTCAGCTGTTTTAAGCGATTTTCCAACTGCTCGACTTGCTCAATCTGCGCTTTAGTCTGTTGCAATAACGGGTTAAGTTCAGCAATTTCTCTCGGATAACGGCGATCAATTCGATCTAACTGATCATTCAGCCCCTGCACTGCTTGCGCTAATCTCTGCTGTTGATCCTGATAGGTTTTCAACGCCAGTTCTAGCTTATGTTGCTCGCCTTTCAGCTGGGTAAGATCACTATTTAACTGCTCGACTTTGTTCTGCGCTTGGGTGCGTAGTTGCAAGCTGTCATTTGTCAGCTGTTGAGTTTGGTGCGCAAAAGGGTGCTCCTTCGCCCCACACAATGGACAAGGCTCATTATCCTTGAGCAAATGGCGATGTTGCTCAAAGTTGGCAATTTGCATTGAGAGTAGATACTGCTTATCCGCAAGTGCAAACTGCTGTTGCGCTTGGTTTAGTTGAGTATCCACTTCACTATATTTACGCTGATATTCCGCTAAAGCCTGCTGATCTTTCTGCTGTTGAGTAGCAACAGTTTGCTGTTGTTCTAGCAAACTTTGTTGCTCGTTTAACAACTTCACTAAGTTTTCAACTTGTTGATTTTGCTTATAAAGTTGTTCAAGACTGGCTAACTTATCACGCTCAGTCTGCGCTTGATTAACTTGTTGAGTAAACTGCTCTAACTGTTGCTGTGCTTGGACTAGCTGTTGGGCTAACGCAGTTTTATCGCTCTCTAATTTGCTGACAAGCGGTTGGATTTGCGCAATTTTTTGCAAATTAGCCTTTTGACTCTGCTGTAACTCCGCTAATTCAAGCGATAGACTTTGCCAAAGGGGAAGTTTGCCCACTAGCTGTTCATCTTGCGAATGGTTTTGTAGGTAATGTTGTTGCTGTTGGAAACTCTGCTGTTGTTGCGTGATTTCATTGTGCAACTGTTGCTGTTGATAGCTCTCTTGCTCGCACTCTTGGCTAAGCTGACGATACTCTTGTTGTAGGCGTTGTTGCTCTTTATTCTGTAGTGATAACTGATGATCTAACTCACGCACCTTCGGCAACAATGCCGTTAAGCGTTGCTGTTTCGCTAGTTTCTCTTGTTCTGTTTTCTCGGCTTGGCTAAGTGCCTGTTGCTCCGTAAGCAATCTTTGTGCCACTTGTTGAAGTTGCTGTTGATAGCTCGTTAATTGCTGGCTAATCGTCCCTAAGCTCTGCTCTAGCTCTTGCACCTTATGCTGAGTAGGTTGCAAACTTTTCGCTAAATCTGCCCGCTTGATCTCGGCTTCCAACTGCTGAATAGTATCCGCTTGCTGTAAGTGTTGTGCTTTATCGCTGTTTAACGTTTCAATCTGTTGGCTAACTTCTGTTTGTTGCTGATAGTCGGTTAATTGCTTTTGCCACGTTTTTTGTTGGCTCTCAATGAGCTTAATCTGCGGTTCTAATTCAGCAAGTTGTTGATTTAATTGTTGTTCTTGTTCAGCAGTTAATAGCTCAACATTGCCACCCCCTGCTTCAAGGGTGTCTAATTTACGTTTTTCTTCTCTAGTTAATTCAAACACCTGTTGCGAAATTTGGCTATAGATTTCCGTACCTGTAATCTGTTCAAGCAAATCGGCACGTTCACTGCTGTTTGATTTTAGAAACTCAGCAAAATTGCCCTGCGCCAATAGAATGGTACGAGTAAACTGGGTGAAGTTTACCCCTAAAATCTGCTCAATCTGCTGACGGGTTTCAGACAGTTTTTCGGTAATCGGTTTGTCTGTTAGGGCATCGGTTAAGGTGTGGCGTGGGGCTTGTAGCTTGCCATCGACTTTGTTACGAGAACGGTTTTGATACCAATAAGCACGATACTGTTTATCGCCAATCGCAAACTCAACTTCACTTAAACACTCCGCACTTTTGCGGTTCATAATATGGTTACTGCTTGCGGTAATGCGGTTCAGACGTGGGGTTTCGCCAAAAAGTGCAAGACACAGAGCGTCAAGTAAAGTCGTTTTGCCCGCTCCAGTGTTACCCGTAATCGCAAAAATACCGTCTTCGACATAATTTGGGTGAGTAAAATCAATCTTCCATTCACCAACAAGGGAATTCAGATTTTTTAGGCGTAGGCTAAGTAGGCGCATTAGTTTTCCAATTTATAACAAGAGTTAGTAGGTATTATTCAAAAGGATTAATAATCTCTAATTTTAATTTTTCAAAATCTTTTACATTGCGTGTAACAAGCGTTAAGCGATGATATTTTGCCGTTGCGCCTATATAGGCATCATTGATATCCATTTTATTTGGGATATGAAATTGAGCGGCTAACATTGCAATATCGGCTGTTAGAGGAAGAGTTTTTGATTTATAAGTGGGAATAATTTGATTTTCAAACCACTGTGCTAGGAGTTCGGCTTGGGCAGGATCTTTACGCTCTTTTAAAAGTATTCCCGTTTTAATTTCAGACAGAGTAATACAACTAATCAAAGTTTCACTAGGCTTAATTGTTGCTAACCACGCTCTTACTTTAGGATCTATCTTTCCATTTCTTAATTTATACAGCTCCGAAACGATATTAGTATCAAATAAATACATTACTCAAACTCCGTTACACGTGGTTTAGTTGATTTACGAATATCCACTAATGTCTGCTCAAATTCAGCAAAAAACTCATCACTCACGGCTTGTTCAGCTGATAAAGCAAAAATATCTTCAAAACTCGGCTCTTCTTTCTTTGCTTGCTGATATTCTTGGTAGCTTGAAAGCACGCTCACAACCTTTCCCCATTTTGTAATAAAAATAGGTTGCTCTGCTGACATTTTCAGCACTTTACTAGCACTTTGATTAAATTCTTTTGATGTTACTGTAATTGCCATAGATACCTCCTAAAATTGTCACTATATTACTACTTTATGGTATAAGTGCAAGTTTTAAACAGCATTAAATTTATTCTGTTTCATTTAGTTTTTGCACCGCAATTTGATAGAGTGCTAGTAATTCTGTTTGTTGTTCTTCGGATACTTCGTGTGCATTAAGGCAACGAGCAAAGACATCATTATGGCTTAAGCTGGCTAAATCCTCTTCTGGCTCAGCTTGGGATAAAGTGCGCTGACGTAATTTAGCATTCTCCACCATTAGGATTTCTAACTTGGTGTCTGCTAAGTGCTGATCCAATTTTTCACGTAAATCCGCAATCAGCTCCGATCCTTCATAACGGATCTTAAGCCACACTTCGCTATTGGATCTTTTCAGTTGATCTAACTGTTCAATAATCTGATCCCAATCGCCTTTGACAGTTTGTAATTGTTGGAAAATTGGTACATCAACCAAATTAATAGTTGGCTTATGTTGAGCATCAAATTCAACTAGCGTAATGCTTTTCTGCTGATTTGCCTCACCAAAACCCATTGCAATCGAGCTACCGCTATAGCGAGCGACTTTCTCGCCCGCTAAGGTCTGTGGAATATGCAAATGCCCCAAAGCGATATAATCAAAAGGCGGGAAATAGTCAGCAGGGAAACGGTTTAACGAACCCACATAAAGCTCACGCACGCCGTCGCCCTGTTCAGGTTCTTTGCTACCTGTAGCAGTACAGAATAAATGCCCTGTGGCTAAAATCGGCACATTATACTGTTGCTTTAACTGCTCCGCTTGCTGATAGCAATGTTGGTAATGCTGTGCGATACCTTGAATTAGACGGCTATTTTTATCGGTCTGACTTTCACCTGCTTGGCTTAAACGTACATCACGCTCACGCAAATAAGGCACCGCACACACAATTAATTCAATCTGATTTTGATTAGAGAGTAAGAATACTTCATCACTGATATTCTCTTTGGCATTTCCTACAACTTGCACATTTAGTGCGGTTAATAGTGGGGCGGGCGCATCAAGCAAACTCGGGCTATCGTGATTACCGCCGACCACAATAATATGACGGCAACTTTGGATTTGAGCAGCTCGATAGAGAAAATCGTAATACTGCTTAATGGAATAGTTAGACGGGGTTGTAGAGTCAAATACATCACCGGCGATCACCACAATATTCACTTGTTGCTGTTCGATAGTCACCACTAGCCAATCTAGGAATTGTTGATGTTCTTGATCTCGGCGCTTGCCATTCAGCTGAATACCTAAATGCCAATCGGCAGTGTGTAGAATTTTCATTGTTACCCCATTTTTTGCATTGAGCTGTCAACTTAAAGTTGACGACTGAAATTTCATCAGGCTATTTCTTATTGAAGAATAGTATAAGTGGAATTGTATATTAATACAGTTTAAATACAATAGAAAAGGTAAAACAAATAAGGTAGGAAAGGGATTTTGGAATGCCTAGCACTGACGTACTAGGTTAAGAATTGTATTGTCGCTTTGCGACAAAAATAATTGGTTGCAAAGCAACCATACAATGCGTAACCCCATACATGAGTATGGGGCATATCAAACATTTTCTAGAAACTCGTACAATTCACAGTTGTAGCAAAGCCTACATTTTGCCCAAAGCAGTTGGTCGCTGTCATCTTTGTTCTGTTCATCATCTGCTGTCCCATATTCTGCATATCACGAACAACTGCATCGTTTCTTGCCTGATTTTCTGCTGCTAATCGTTCTCTCTGCATTTGTTGTTGCTGTTGCAATATTTGTTGTTGAGCTACATAAGCTTGACCTTGTGGGGTTGCAAGGAAATCTTCACGAGCTTTAGCCTCTCTCTTTAATTGACTAACTTCCGATCTAAAGGCACTACGAAGACTTTTACATTCTTCTTTCGAAAAACCATTAACTGTAAAACTATTTCCAAAGGTCTTTATTCTTTGATGTACATAGCTACTTGTATCTGGATGATCAAAAAAATGTATTGCATTGAGCTGTCCCCCAAGAATAGGACTAACAACCTGAATGAGCATATCCTTTTTGGCCTTAAGCTCAAGATCTCCTTTTCCTTCATTAACCATACACTTATCAAATGCTACCGTCTTGAGACCTACATTCAAAATTTGTTCATCTGTAGGTTTAAAATAATTTGAACTACAACCAACCAAAGCTATTGTTGTTGTCCATAATAATGCACATTGTCTTAATTTCATAAATACCCCAAAATATAAAGCTCACATTTATCTAAAGAACCCTATTTATCTACTCGTTACATCTTATTTGCTCTCTGTTTTTTTATTTGAGCATTAAAATCTTTCATAAAGTTAGCACACTCTTTCTTATTAAAATAAGGCGGATTTACACGTCCTGAACTAAAAAAACTATCTACTTTTCTACCAACATAATCCTTGCTTGGTTTATGCGACATAACATCCCTAGCAGCAACATCCCCCAAATGAGAATTAGCAAGTATAAACACAGTATCTAACCAAAGACTATTTTCTTCTTGAGATAAAGTCTTTGTATTACCCTTAGTCACACAAGAATGAAGAGCCTCAAGACTTCCTGCAAAACGAATGATCTGCTCATCAGATAAATTTTTGACAGCTTGGCTAGGACCAGAATTTAAATTAGGGGTACAACCAACTAAAACTAATGCCGCACCTATAAACATACATTTTTTAAGCATAATATTTTCCTTATTTACTATATTTGTTTTTCATACCAATTAAGTATTGATGTAATTCTTCTAGAGTTTCTCGACCCTCATCTGGTTCAGGGGAATTAGTTATATCTGAATAAACATTACTTAATAATGTATAACCCTCATATAACTCATTAAAATCTAAAGAGTTTTGGATAAATTTACTCATTAATGTTGAGATTTCACGAATAATGTAATGCTCTACTTGTGGGAGATATGATTTTAATGCCTTTTGAAATTGTTCATCACTCCAACAATTTCTTAATTTTTCCTTAAATTCTAAAATGTTTTCAGCTATTTTTGTTGATTGATTTTTATCCATAGCAAAACTCCCAAATAGGTTTAGTAGAGATGTTTAGTTGTTATGTCAATAACAACTAAAAGAAGTATACTTCTTTGCCATTCGAATAAAATTTCATCAACAGAAAAGTACAAGAAAAGATTACGGACATAAAAAATACGTCCTTATAAATGAGCATTATTCAAGAGAAGATTGGGGAAGATATATTGGTGGACATGGAGCCATACAGCTCATATGGGGTGGCGTTAGGCTTAGACAAGCGGTAAGATTTAAGAAAAGTTTTGCAGATTCAAAATCAAACGGACACAGAACAGTGTCCATCATAAAAACAAAAACCCCAGTATTGCTACTGGGGATTTTATTATTTAGAAAGTTGATTAAGCAACGATTGCTTTTTCAACTACACGAACTAAAGTGTGTGATTTAGTTTTTGAAAGTGGACGACATTCTGCCACTTCTACTACATCACCTAATTTAGCTTCGTTGTTTTCATCGTGTACGTGTAATTTAGTTGTACGACGGATAAACTTACCATAAATTGGGTGTTTAACTGTACGTTCAATAGCAACAACAAATGATTTGTCCATTTTGTCGCTGATTACTTTACCTTGTACTGTACGAATTTTATCAGTCATTACTCACCCGCCTTTTCGGTTAATACAGTTTTAACTTGTGCAATGCTACGACGCACTTGTTTTAACTGGTGGGTTTGTTGAAGCTGACCGGTGGCTGCTTGCATACGCAATTTGAATTGTTCACCTAAAAGGTTCACTAACTCACCATTCAGCTCTTCAACACTTTTGTTACGTAGTTCTTGAGCTTTCATTACATCACCGTCTTAGTTACAAATGTGGTTTTGAACGGAAGTTTAGCTGCTGCTAACGCGAATGCGTGACGCGCAACTTCTTCAGATACACCATCCATTTCATAGAGAACTTTACCCGGTTGGATTAAGGCTACCCAGTACTCAACGTTACCTTTACCTTTACCCATACGGACTTCTAATGGTTTTTCAGTGATTGGTTTGTCTGGGAACACACGGATCCAGATTTTACCTTGACGTTTTACCGCACGAGTCATCGCACGACGTGCTGCTTCGATTTGACGAGCAGTTAAACGGCCACGGCCAACTGATTTTAAACCGAATGTACCGAAGCTCACTTCAGTACCGCCCGCGATACCACGGTTACGGCCTTTGTGTACTTTACGGAATTTTGTACGTTTTGGTTGTAACATTCAGTGATTCTCCTTATTTACGACCTTTGCGAGCTGGCTTTTTAGGCTGTGCTGCTGGTTCTTTTTCAGATTCAATCACTGCAGCCATACCACCGAGGATTTCACCTTTGAAGATCCACACTTTGATACCGATTACACCGTATGTAGTGTGAGCTTCTGCAGTGTTATAATCGATGTCCGCACGAAGTGTATGTAGAGGTACACGACCTTCACGATACCACTCTGAACGTGCGATTTCTGCACCACCTAAACGACCGCTAACTTCAACTTTGATACCTTTAGCACCTAAACGCATTGCATTTTGTACTGCACGTTTCATTGCGCGACGGAACATTACACGACGCTCAAGTTGAGAAGCGATGCTATCTGCTACTAATTTAGCATCTAGCTCTGGTTTTTTCACTTCAGCAATGTTGATTTGCGCAGGAACGCCAGCAATTAAAGATACTGCGTTGCGTAATTTTTCAACATCTTCGCCTTTTTTACCGATAACGATACCAGGACGAGCTGTGTGGATAGTTACACGAATGCTTTTTGCAGGGCGTTCAATAGTGATACGTGATACTGAAGCGTTCGCTAACTCTTTGTTTAAAAATTTACGTACTTTGAAGTCGCCGTCTAAGTTATCAGCGAAATCTTGTGTATTCGCGAACCAAGTAGAGTTCCAAGGTTTAACAATACCAAGGCGAATACCATTAGGATGTACTTTCTGACCCATTTGTTATTCTCCTACCGATTAACGATCTGACACAACCACTGTGATGTGGCTTGTACGTTTTAAAATACGATCTGCACGACCTTTTGCACGTGGCATAACACGTTTCATGCTTGGACCTTCATCAACGAAGATTTTAGCAACTTTAAGATCGTCTACGTCTGCACCGTCATTGTGCTCTGCGTTCGCGATAGCTGATTCTAAAACTTTCTTAACTAAAGCAGCTGCTTTTTTGTTAGTGAAAGTTAAAATTTCTAATGCTTGCGCAACTTTTTTACCGCGAATTAAATCAGCAACTAAGCGAGCTTTTTGTGCAGAAGTACGAGCGTAACGATGTTTAGCAATAGTTTCCATCTTTTACCTCTTATCTCTTAGCTTTCTTATCTGCGGCGTGACCGCGGTATGTACGAGTCGGTGCAAATTCACCTAATTTATGACCGATCATTTCATCAGATACATAAACAGGAACATGCTGACGACCATTATGGACTGCGATGGTCAAACCAATCATTGATGGAATGATCATTGAACGACGGGACCAAGTTTTAATTGGTTTTTTATCCCCGCTTTCCACCGCCTTCTCTACCTTCTTCAACAAGTGCAGGTCAAGGAAAGGACCTTTCTTGAGGGAACGTGGCATTGGACTATCCTTTTTTTAATGAATAATAAAATTATTTGCCACGACGACGTACGATGAATTTATCAGTACGTTTGTTGTGACGAGTTTTCTTACCTTTGGTTTGAACGCCCCAAGGTGTAACTGGGTGTTTACCGAAGTTACGGCCTTCACCACCACCGTGTGGGTGGTCTACCGGGTTCATTGCAGTACCACGAACTGTTGGACGAATACCTCTCCAACGGTTTGCACCTGCTTTACCAAGTACGCGAAGCATATGCTCTGAGTTACCTACTTCACCGATAGTAGCAGAACACTCAGCTAATACTTTACGCATTTCGCCTGAGCGAAGACGTAAAGTTACATAGTTACCTTCACGTGCGATAATTTGCACATATGCACCAGCAGAACGAGCGATTTGACCGCCTTTGCCTGGTTTTAATTCAACGTTGTGTACAGTTGAACCAACTGGGATATTGCGCATTGGTAATGAGTTACCTACTTTAATAGGAGCTGTAGCACCCGCTTGAATCGTATCACCAGCAGATAAACCTTTTGGTGCTAAGATGTAGCGACGCTCACCATCTTTATAAAGTACTAATGCAATATTTGCAGAACGGTTTGGATCGTATTCTAAACGCTCAACAACACCTGGGATATCCAGTTTGTTACGTTTAAAGTCAATTAAACGGTAGTGTTGTTTGTGACCGCCACCGATGTGACGAGTAGTGATACGACCTAAGTTGTTGCGACCACCAGTTTTAGATTTAGTATCTAAAAGCGCTGCAAAAGGTTTACCTTTGTGAAGCTCTGTGTTTACAACTTTAACTACGTGACGACGACCAGCGGAGGTCGGCTTACATTTAACGATAGCCATAGTATTTTAATCCTCCGAATTACTCTGCTGCACCTTCAACGAAGTCAAGTGATTGACCTTCTTGAAGAGTTACATAAGCTTTTTTCCAGTCACTACGACGACCTGATTTTGCACCGTGACGTTTAGTTTTACCTTTAACAACCACTGTACGAACAGAATCAACTTTAACTTCGAAAAGCGCTTCTACTGCGTTTGCAATTTCAACTTTATTTGCATCTAAAGCTACTTTGAAAACGATAGTGTTGCCTTTCTCTGCGTTGTTTGTCGCTTTCTCAGAGATATGAGGTGCTTTAAGCACTTTTAGCAAACGTTCTTGTTGAATCATGCTAACATCTCCTCAATTTGTTTAACTGCATCTACAGTGATAACAACTTTATCGAATGCGATTAAGCTCACTGGATCGATACCTTGAACATCACGAACGTCTACTTTGTATAAGTTACGTGCTGCTAAGAATAGATTCTCATCAAGGCTTGCAGTAATGATAAGCGCGTCAGTTAACGCCATATCTTTTAATTTTTGTGCTAAAACTTTAGTTTTTGGTGCGTCGATTTCGAATTTCTCAACAACCACTAAACGGTCTTGACGAACTAATTCAGAAAGGATGCTTTTGATTGCACCACGGTACATTTTCTTGTTCACTTTTTGGCTGTGATCTTGTGGTTTAGCTGCGAAAGTTACACCACCAGAACGCCAGATTGGTGATTTGATATCACCTGAACGAGCACGACCTGTACCTTTTTGACGCCAAGGTTTTTTACCTGAACCAGACACTTCTGCACGAGTTTTTTGAGCGCGTGAACCTTGACGAGCACCTGCTGCGTATGCAACAACTACTTGGTGGATTAACGCTTCGTTGAACTCACGTCCGAAGGTAGTTTCAGAAACAGCTAGCGCGTTTGCGCCTACAACTTGTAATTCCATCTCTATCTCCTAGACTATGCTTTTACTGCTGGTTTAACGATAACGCTACTATTAGTTGCACCAGGTACAGAACCTTTAACTAATAATAAGTTACGCTCAGCATCTACACGAACAACTTCAAGTGATTGAACGGTTACACGCTCAGCACCTAAGTGTCCTGCCATTTTTTTACCTTTAAACACACGACCTGGAGTTTGGTTTTGACCAATAGAACCAAGTACACGGTGTGATAAAGAGTTACCGTGAGTTGCATCTTGAGTACGGAAGTTCCAACGTTTAACACCACCTTGGAAACCTTTACCTTTTGATGTACCAGTAACATCTACTTTTTTAACATCTGCGAAGATGTCTACGTTGATTTCTTGACCTAAAGTGAATTCTTCACCTTCAGTACGAAATTCCCATAAACCGCGACCAGCTTCAACACCTGCTTTAACGAAATGACCTGCTTCAGGCTTAGTTACACGACTTGCTTTTTTAGAGCCAGTAGTAACTTGAACTGCAGTATAGCCATCGTTTTCAAGAGTCTTAACTTGAGTAACACGGTTGGCTTCGATTTCGATTACGGTAACTGGTACTGAAACACCGTCTTCATTGAAGATACGGGTCATACCAACTTTACGACCGACTAAACCAATCATTGTAATAACCTCTTAATTAACCTAGGCTGATCTGCACGTCAACGCCGGCAGCCAAATCTAAACGCATTAATGCATCAACAGTTTTCTCTGTTGGCTCTACGATATCTACTAAACGTTTGTGTGTACGAATTTCGTATTGGTCACGTGCGTCTTTGTTCACGTGTGGAGAAATCAACACTGTGAAACGCTCTTTACGCGTTGGTAAAGGGATTGGACCACGAACTTGTGCACCAGTACGTTTAGCTGTTTCTACGATCTCCGCTGTAGATTGATCGATCAAACGATGATCAAATGCTTTTAAGCGGATACGGATTCTTTGGTTCTGCATTAGACCAGAGCTCCATTAATTTTAGCTAATAAAAAAACCGAACCACCGCTCGATAATATAATTAAAGAGGGGGCACAGTCAGACCTTGTTATAGTTTCCCAATCGGAAACATTTTGCGGATTACCCTATCGGTAATCTCCACTTGATAAATGATTACACCAAGCGACTTATTTGAACTTGCACAGGGCAAGCCTGTAAAGCGGGCGAATTATACTCAAATCCAAGCAAACAAGCAAGTACATTTTTCATTTATTTGCACATCACTATAAGATTTTTATTTCTCTTTTGCCCTAAACAATCCTACTGACCAAAACTGGTATATTTTTTGTAATTTTTCGATACATATCACAAAAAATCGTCCTATTTTTCATTGAAAGATATTATGAATTTAAGCAAGTTAAATTGAATTAATAACTATATAAAAGGAGATTTCTATGCCAACAATCCAACAACTTTCTCAAAATATCTATGAACAGCTCCACCCATTAATCGGAGAAACTAGAGCTAAAACTTATTTTTCTTATATTGGTATATTTAAAGATAATGTTATGTTTGGTCTTTATAAAAACAATAATTTTTATCTCTATATTTCCGAATCAACTCTTCCAATTATTAGAACTTACCCTGACATATATCTTCTCGAAGATAGTTCATCAGGAATTCACTCCAAACGTTACCATTTTATTCCTAATGATTTGTTAGTCACAAACAGTCCTGCGCACACTTGGATAAATGAGTCTATTGAAGAATTATCTCAAATTAAACGTCAAATACAAATGAAACCACGCGCCATCCGCACTCTCCCGAATATGGATAATAGAATGGAAAAGCTATTGCGTAAAAAATTAGGTATAAGAACAATTGATGAACTAAATCAGAAGGGAGAAATAACTATTTGTATTGAAATGATAAGGCAAGGCATTCCTGTAAATAACAATACTCTTTTCAAACTTTATGGCGCAATAAATCATCAACATATCTGTATTATGACTGACGAAGAAAAGCGAGATTTAATCGCTGAAGCCGAGCTAGCTCTCTATAATGCGGGCCTACCTAAGCGCTTTGATCAAGTCTAATTTTTGCATAATATGATCAATATCACAAAATAGAGAAAAAAGCTTATTACACAGTCTTTTCCGATTTTCTTATATAAAAACGAGTGATACTATTCCAACATTATTTTTTAAATCTTTAATCAAATATTTAGGAGAAACTCAATGGAATTCCGTATTGAAAAAGACACTATGGGTGAAGTTCAAGTACCAGCACATCGTTACTGGGCAGCACAAACAGAACGCTCTCGCAATAACTTCAAAATCGGTCCTGAAGGTTCAATGCCAACAGAAATTATCGAAGCATTCGGTTATCTAAAAAAAGCAGCAGCTTATGCTAACCACGATTTAGGTGTACTTCCTGTAGAAAAACGTAATCTTATCGCTCAAGCGTGTGATGAAATCCTTGCGAATAAATTAGATGGTGAGTTTCCATTAGTAATCTGGCAAACAGGTTCTGGCACACAATCTAATATGAATGTGAATGAAGTTGTTGCAAACCGCGCTCACGTATTAAATGGTGGAAAATTAGGTGAAAAATCAATTATTCACCCAAATGACGATGTAAACAAATCTCAATCTTCAAACGACACTTACCCAACTGCAATGCATATCGCAGCTTATAAAAAAGTTGTTGAGCATACTCTTCCTTGTGTAAAACAGTTACAAAAAACTTTAGCGGCTAAAGCAGCTGCGTTCCAAGATGTAGTTAAAATTGGTCGTACTCACTTAATGGACGCAACGCCATTAACATTAGGCCAAGAGTTCTCTGCTTATGCAGCGCAATTAGCATTTGGTATCAAAGCATTAGAAAATACCCTTCCACACTTGGCTGAATTAGCATTAGGTGGTACAGCAGTAGGTACTGGCTTAAATACACCAAAAGGCTACGATGTAAAAGTGGCTGAATATATTGCGCAATTTACTGGTTTACCGTTTGTAACTGCACAAAACAAATTTGAAGCATTAGCTACTCACGATGCAATCGTTGAAACGCACGGTGCATTAAAACAGTTAGCAGTTTCACTTTATAAAATCGCGAATGACGTACGTTTATTAGCATCAGGCCCTCGTTCAGGTATCGGCGAAATCTTAATTCCTGAAAATGAACCAGGCTCATCAATTATGCCAGGTAAAGTAAACCCGACTCAGTGTGAAGCAATGACAATGGTTTGCGCACAAGTATTGGGTAATGATGTAACTATCTCATTTGCTGGTACACAAGGTCATTTCCAATTAAACGTATATAAACCAGTAATGGCGTTTAACTTCTTGCAATCAGCACAACTATTAGGCGATGCGTGTGTATCATTTGATGAACACTGTGCTATCGGCATTGAGCCAAACCATCCGCGTATCAAACAACAGTTAGAACAATCATTAATGTTAGTAACTGCGTTAAATACTCACATTGGTTATGAAAATGCAGCGAAAATTGCAAAAACTGCACATAAAAATGGTACAACTTTAAAAGAAGAAGCAATCAATTTAGGTTTAGTCACAGCTGAACAATTTGATGAATGGGTTCGCCCAGAAGATATGGTAGGTAGCTTAAAATAAGCGCTTAACCTAAACTAAAGCAAACGGGAGTTTCAAATTGATACTCCCGTTTTTTATTGGTTACAACCGGTTCGATTTTGGAAAAGTTTTGCAAATTTGATAACTATACTGTGACCAATCTATCTAGAAAACAAAAAAACCGCCCTTCGACAAGCTCAGGGAACGGTTTTTTAATACAATTGAAAATAATTATTCTTACTTCGCCAACGCCATTGCCAATAAGCTAATTGGATGTAAGCAAGTAAGATTCGTTGACATATCGATCTGCCATTTACAGGTTTCACACTCTGAAACCACATAATCAAAACCGCCGTTATTGATATGTTGGAATAACGGGTTACCAATCGCTTGTGAAGTTTCGTAGTTTTCTGATTTAAAACCGTAAGTCCCTGCGATACCACAACATTGTGATGGTAACATCACGATCTCAATGCCTGGAATTTGTTTTAACACTTCCAAAGTATAAGGCGCCCAACCTGCTTTATCGACGTGACAAGCGGTGTGATAAGCAATGCGCAATGGCATTGGTTTTAATTTCGGTTTAGTACCTTGTTGGAATAGCTCATACAGATATTTGGTTACGATATTCACGTGTGGGCGGATTTTGGCATTATCCATACCTAATACGTGGTGATACTCATCACGTAAATTCATCGTACAACTTGATGAAGTTCCCACTACATCTAACTCACGTTTTTCAACCACTTTCTCTAATTCAGCGATATTAAAACGTGCCTGTTTTTTGGCTTTTTCAGGGAAACCGTTCACCATTAATGGTAAACCACAGCATTTCTCTTTTTCGAGTAGCACTACGCCGATATCCATCGCATTGAATACATCAATCAACTCTTTACCGAGCTGTGGATTGTTGTAGTTCACATAGCAACCGTGATAGTACGCCACTTTATTGCGGAATAAGCTTTGGCGCTCCATCTCTTTCTTCTGATACCAGTTACGGAAAGAACCAAAAGAGTATTTCGGTAGTGTGCGGTGTTTACTGACGTTAAGCGTTTTTTCAAGTAAGAAACGAGTCGCTTTTAAACTGGTGATAGTGTTCACAATCGGCGCTAATGGGGTGTTCATTTTGCCCATAATATCCGTATTGCTGAGTACCGCATCACGCAATTTGTGCATTAATTTTTTGTTTTGGCGATCTAAATGTTTGTTACGAGCACGCACGATAATATCGCCAATCTTCACATCAGACGGGCAAGCGATCTCACAACGTTTACAGTTAGTACAATATTTTAATGCTTCGTCATAAAGCTCTGCGCTTTTTAAGCGTAAACGCTCACCGTCAGGGCCTGATTGTTTCGGACCTGGGTAATTGGGGTTTTGGCGTGAAACAGGGCAAACCGCAGTACAGGCAGTACATTTAATGCAGCTTTCAAAACTTTCATCAAAGCCGTGATGTGCTACGACAGGATTTTGCATACCCTGTTCAGCATTGGCAATTAATTGCTGAATGTTCATTATTCACCCCCACAAATTTGGTCGGCAACAGCAAGTGCTGTCACTACCGCAACACCTGAACCACAACCTAATTCAAGGCTATTAAAACCACCGATAATATTACCAATCGCATAACAATTTGAGATCGATTGACCTTCTTTGGCAATTTGGCATTTTTCGTTAACACTCACGCCCGCTGACTGATAAGGTTGTGGCGCTGAAAAACGACGTTCTGTCCACGTAAAGCGGTCTGATTTATCAAAAGTTTTGCAACCGACAATATCCGCTCTAAATACAGGTTCAAACACTTCTTCAAACTGGGCAATTAAGCCATTACTAAAGAAGCTACCTGACGCTAACACAAAATGCTCTGCTGAAATTGCATTATCTTGGTGCAGGTGTGTGTGGATTTTGATGACTTTATGATTTTCAATTTCGGCTTTTATTGCACGATCACCATTTAACATCAAGCCACCTAACTTCTCAAAACAGTTACGTAACTGTTTATGTTGGCGAATACCAAGTAGTGATGGCGGTAATGTTGGTAGTTCGAAAATATCCAAACCAACAGCGGCTTTAAGCGCGTTAAAGAAACTTTGGTCATCTAAACCGAAACAAGCAGGCAAGAAAATCGCCGTTGCATTCTTCGCAGATTGTTTGATTTCGCTCACGAGATCACGGAACGCAAGTTTATGCTCTAAAACTTGAGCAATATTTACACTACGAAATTCACGCGCATTATTGCGAAGTTGATCTAGTTCTGGGATATTTAAAAAGCCCGTAATAAGCTCACAATCCGCAAATTGTGGATTTTGTTTTAGGTTATCCGCCAACATTTGCGGTTGGAAATCGTGATAGCCTTCAATGCCTAAAATCGCAATGGTTTTATGTGGAAAAGCTTCTCTGCCTTGCACAGTTGGTACGCTATTTGGCGATAACCAAGTGCCACGTAAACCACCTAATGGCGTAACACGCAAGTGATTTTTCTGCGTTGAGCCGATTAAATCCAATTTGAGCGATTTCGCTAATTGTTCAAACTGCTCGGCTTTGGCAAGGGTTGTCTCTTTGCCAAGTAAGCTATATGGGTGTTGTGGTAATTGTTGGGCTAAATTGTCGAAAGATTTGCAAAATTCTTGCACAATCTCACCGCTTGCTAAACGACTCAACAAGTCCATTGAGCCTGATGAGAAGTCAATTGCTGCTTGGCCATTGTTGATAATCACACAACGTTTGCCCTGTTGTTGTAGCGCAATACCGCAAGTTAAACCTGCTAATCCGCCACCAATAATTGCTACATCAAAATTCATTGCTATCCGTCCCTTGTTGCGCTTGAACCTCAAGCGGTTGTACATCATTTAGACCCAATAAGCTGTAGTAGATCCAGCTAGTAAAGTCCGCCTCGCGAATGGCCTCCCCCCACGCAATTGGTTCAATACCACGCCAACGCTCTTCCATAAATGAAGCTAATTGAGTGGTTGATTGTCTTGGGGTTGCCACTTTAAAGCGCGACATTAAACCTGCCGCACGGCAAGCACAGAGCTCTGCTTGGCAAGTTCCCATACCGACACGGGTACGGCGACGTAAGTCAACAAGGTTATTGACACTTAATTCATCAACGGCATAACGCACTTCACCAGCGGTTACTGCTTCACATTCACAGATTAAAGAACGATCTAAACGCTCTTGGTCAAGTAAACGCGTTGCACGTGAACCGTGACGATAAACCGCTGAATAACGGATAGTACTTGGTAATGAAATAACTTTATTATTGGTTTCTGCACGGGTTTCACTTGAACCTGGCAATGGTTTTTCTGCAGTTTCACAGCGAGCGGTTTTATTGAGTTTTTTACAAACTAAGTCTGTCGCCCATTCAGCCATTAAACGGTAAGTCATTAATTTACCGCCAGTAATAGTGATAAAGCCTTCTAAACCATCACGCTCTTGGTGATCTAATAACACGATACCACGGCTTACGTTACGACCTGATGGGTCATCGTCAGTCGCCACTAATGGGCGAACACCTGCATAAGCACGTAACACACGAGTATGACGTAAACTTGGTGCTAATTTTTCCCCTTCTCTGAATAGAATATCCACTTCTTCAGGGGTGACCTCCATATTGTCGATTTGATCGTAAGGAATACGGCTTGATGTGGTACCAATTACACAAATCGTATCACCTGGTACAAGAATGTCGGCATCGGCAGGTTTACGGCAACGGTTGATCACCATTTTATTAATACGGTGACCCATTACTAATAGTGCACCTTTGGCTGGGAACATTCGGATTTTAAGATCCGCATATTCAGCAATACCTTGTCCCCAAATACCGCCAGCATTCACTACCACCGGTGCAAAGAATTGACGATCAACTTTATTTTTATGATCGTAAACATTCACACCAATCACTTTACCACCTTCACGAATTAAGCCTTTTACTTCGCAATAGGTAAACATTTTGGCGCCATTTTCTGTTGCATCAAGCACATTAGAAGCTGTTAAACGGAAAGGGTCAATAGAACCATCTGGAACAACTACTGCACCCACTAAATTCGGGTTAACAGAAGGCTCCATATAACGAGCAAGTTTAGGATCGATGGCAACAGCTTCAATTTTCGAAGCTGTACAAGCCTCAATAAATTTCTTTTGATAATCAAGATCATCTTCAGGAAGAGTGATAAATAACCCTTCTGTTTCATCAACGCAATGGCGAGCAATATTACGTAAAATCTTGTTCTCAATGATGCACTCTTCCGCTGACTCTCTATCATTTACGGCATAACGTGCACCACTATGTAATAAACCATGATTACGACCTGTTGCGCCCGTAGCAATATCTCGACGTTCTAATAAAATACAATCTATTCCGCGTAATGCGCAATCGCGAGCAATACCTGCTCCTGTTGCTCCACCACCGATAATAATCACATCAGCACTCATTGGTGAAAAATCTGCGACATTACGGTACATTTGTGGTGATATTTGCATAACACCTCCCCACTCAACAATAAATCAAACAAAACAATATACTAATGGCGATTATTTTGACTCATCGAAAACAAATAAACAATAAAATGAGCGAAAAAGAAATTAATTTTGTGATATTGCTCACACTTTTGTTAAGTTTGTGATCTTTTAGTGTGATTTAGATCACAAAAATGAAAAGAATTTCTGTCAACAAATAGAAATCCATTTATCATACGCTGACTTTCATCAACCGATGAATAAATCTCTTTATTAATAATAACAAGTTGGAGTCTCCTATGTTTGGTCCTTTTAAACCAGCCCCGCATATTGCGGAGCTGCCAAAAGAGAAAATTGACTCAACGTATAACCGTTTACGTTGGCAGGTTTTCGCAGGTATTTTCTTTGGTTATGCCGCATATTATTTTGTGCGTGCAAACTTCGATTTAGCACAACCTGGTTTAATTCAAGCAGGTATGTATACTAAAGCTGAATTAGGTGTGATCGGTACAGCAGCAGGTCTTGCTTACGGTTTATCTAAATTCTTTATGGCAAGTATTTCAGACCGTTCTAACCCTCGCGTATTCTTACCATTCGGTCTGTTACTTTCTGGTCTATGTATGACTATGATGGGTATGTTCCCTTGGGCAACATCTGGTATCACCGTAATGTGGATTATGATCTTCTTAAACGGTTGGTTCCAAGGTATGGGCTGGCCTCCGTGTGGACGTACAATGGTTCACTGGTGGTCTAAGAGCGAACGCGGTACTATCGTATCAATCTGGAACTGTGCTCATAACGTTGGTGGTATGATGCCAGGTGCGATGGTGTTACTTGCTGGCGCACTTTACTTCAGCACTCACGGTGTAGACGCAACTGCGAAAGATATTTGGCAACAAGCTCTTTACTATCCAGGTATCGCAGCAATGCTTTGCGCAATTCCTGTGTACTTAGTAATGCGTGATACTCCTCAATCTTGTGGTTTACCACCAGTTGAAAAATGGCGTAATGACTACCCAGATGATTACGATGAAAAAACAGCAGAGCAAGATTTAACTGCAAAAGAAATCTTCGTGACTTATGTGTTAAAAAACAAATTATTATGGTACATCGCGATTGCTAACGTATTCGTATATTTAATCCGCTACGGTGTATTAAAATGGTCTCCAGTGTACTTAAGTGAAGTAAAACACTTCAATATCAAAGGTACAGCTTGGGCATACACAATTTATGAATTAGCAGCGATTCCAGGTACATTATTATGTGGTTGGGTATCTGACAAAGTGTTCAAAGGTAAACGTGGTTTAACTGGTTTCATCTTTATGATTCTAACTACAGCGGCGGTAGCAGCATTCTGGTTAAACCCAGCAACACCTGAAGCTGAATTGGCAGCACACGCAGGCCAACCTTGGTATACCAATACGTATCAATTAATGGACTTCATCTATATGACCACAATCGGTTTCTTAATCTATGGTCCAGTAATGTTAATCGGTTTACACGCTCTTGAACTTGCTCCGAAAAAAGCAGCAGGTACAGCAGCAGGCTTTACAGGTTTATTCGGTTACTTAGGTGGTACAGTATCTGCATCAGCAGTAGTTGGTTGGGCAGCAGAGAAATTTGGCTGGGATGGCGGCTTCTACGTAATGATCGGCGGCGGTATCTTAGCGGTATTATTACTCTTCATCGTAATGATTGAAGAAGGTAAACACAAAGCGAAACTTGGTGAAACCTACGGTAAATAAGCAATGATTTAAAGTATTAAAGGGATATGAATGTTCATATCCCTTTTTTTGAAGGAGAAAACTATGAAAATCAAAACATTAGCTCTTAGTGTATTAGCTGCAGCTGTATTAGCAGGATGTTCAACAGCATCTCAACAAGTAAGCACTGATAAATCAGACAAAATTATCATTGCTCACCGTGGTGCTAGCGGCTATTTACCAGAACATACTTTAGAATCTAAAGCGCTTGCTTTTGGACAACAAGCGGACTATTTAGAACAAGATCTTGCAATGACTAAAGATGGTCGTTTAATTGTAATTCACGACCATTTCTTAGATGGCTTAACCGATGTTGCAAAAAAATTCCCAAATCGTGCGCGTAAAGATGGCCGTTTCTATGTGATTGATTTTACTTTAAAAGAAATTCAATCTCTTGAAATGACTGAAAACTTCAAAACAGAAAACGGCAAACAAGAATTAGTTTATCCAGGTCGTTTCCCTCTATGGAAATCTAATTTCAAAATTCACACTTTTGAAGATGAAATCGAGTTTATCCAAGGCTTAGAAAAATCAACAGGTAAGAAAATTGGTATCTACCCTGAAATCAAAGCACCTTGGCTACACCACCAAGAAGGCAAAGACATTGCCCTTGAAACACTTAAAGTGTTGAAAAAATATGGTTATGACCAAAAAACCGATCCAGTTTATCTACAAACCTTCGACTTTAATGAGTTAAAACGCATTAAAACCGAGCTATTACCGAAAATGGGTATGGATGTTAAGTTAGTGCAATTAGTCGCATATACAGATTGGCACGAAACGGAAGAAAAAGATAAATCAGGCAAATGGGTTAACTACGACTACGACTGGATGTTTAAAGATGGCGCAATGGCTGAAGTTGCTAAATATGCTGACGGTGTAGGCCCAGGTTGGTATATGTTAGTTGACCAAGACAAATCAAAAGTTGGCAATATCCAATATACGCCTCTTGTAAAAGAGTTAGCGAAATACAAAATGGAACTTCACCCGTATACAGTACGTAAAGACGCATTACCAGCGTTCTTTACCGATGTGAACCAAATGTATGACGCACTATTAAACAAAGCAGGCGCAACAGGGGTATTCACTGACTTCCCTGATACCGGCGTAGAATTCTTGAAAAAACAAAAATAGCAAATAGCTAGTTACAAGCGGTTGGATTTTCGAGATTTTTTGCAAAAAACTCTTGAAAACTAACCGCTTGTTTTGTTTTATCAGCATTTGATTTACTACAAGAATTTATTATCAAAAATGAGATATAGTTCTCAATATTATTTTTAAAAAATTGTTAATATTAACCGTTTCTTGATTCCTTAAACTAGGAGCTTTTTTATGCAATCTTCACTTCAAGATATTTTAGATACTGTAAAATCTAAAACATTGACTTATCAACAGAAATTAATGTGCTTAGGCAATATCGCTGAGCGTCTCTTTAGTCCTGTTGACTTACTCGGCTACACAGAAGAAGAATGGGAATATCTACAAAATCAGATGATTTGTGATCTTTGCGAAGGTTACGCGATTTATCGCCCTCGCTATATTCTGCCTGATTACAATGTGTATATTCAAAAAGGTTGTAAATTCCTAGACTTACCGCCTCCAACTAATCTTGATGAAGCGCTAGATGGCTTGCTAATTATCTACTCTCACGTGCCATCTATTACTACTTTCCCTGTTTATATCGGTCGCTTAGATGTATTGCTTGATCCTTTCATCACTGATGAAGAACAAGACTACATTAAGATCAAACGTTTCTTAAACCACATTGATAAAACAGTGCCAGATTCATTCTGCCACGCAAATGTTGGCCCTTATGACACCAAAGCAGGCCGTCTTATCTTAAAAGCAGTGATTGAATTAGAAAATCCAACTCCGAATATGACCATTCGCTATGACAAAACCAAAACTTCACGTGAGTTTGCGGAGTTAGCAGCGAAAGCGTGCTTATTGGTTTCTAAACCATCATTTGCGAATGACGCTTACTATATCTCTGATTTAGGCGAAGAATATGGCGTAGCAAGTTGTTATAACGCTCTGCCTGAATGTGGCGGTGCTTACACTCTAACGCGCTTACGTTTAGGTACGATTGGCCGTGCGTGTAAGAGCGTAGATGAAATGGTGAACCATCTTCTACCAAAAGTCGCAAAATTGGCGCTTTCAACGATGGATAAACGTCATAAATTCTTGGTTGAAGAGAGTAATTTCTTTGAAAGCTCATTCTTAGTGGAAGAAGGTTTTATCAAACGCACAAACTTCACTGGTATGTTTGCAATTGTGGGCTTAGCAGATGCGACTAACCATTTATTAGCACAAGAAGGTTTAGATGAAACCTTTGGTAAGAGTAAACGTGGTGATGAAATTGCAACGCTGATTATGGATAAATTAAAAGAAGTTAATGATAACCACGTTGGCCTATACTCAGAACGTACAAACAATCACTATTTACTTCACGCACAAGTGGGCGCAAGCAATCACGAAGAAGATAAAGCGAACGCACCTGCGCACCGTATTAAAGTAGGACAAGAGCCAACGTTGCTAGCGCATTTAAAACAGTCTGCACCGTTCCATAAATATTTCCCATCAGGTACGGGCGATCTGTTCGCTTTCGACCAAACTTATACGGATCACTTAGATGCGGTTGTGGATATTATCGATGGCTCTTTTGCATTGGGTTATCGCTATATCACCACTTACTTGAAGAATACCGACTTAATCCGTGTAACTGGTTATTTGGTTAAGAAAAGTGATGTTGAGCGTTATCGCAAAGGCGAAGCTGTTCTGCGTGATACCACTTGGTACGGTTCAGGTACCGATGACTGTGCACAAGTATTTGATCGACAATTACGTGATGAAAAGGATGTAAATTCATAATTGTAGGACGAGACTTATCTCTCAGCCTGAAGTGCCATTCAGGTTTCTCAGACTGAGAGATGTTTCGAGAGCGATTAGCCCTCTCTCTGATTTTCGCAAAAACGTTGTTTTGCTCAAATCTGTCTCTCTCCCGATTTCGGGAGAGAGTGGCTGTCTATTCTATAAAATATCTAATTTTTATCATATAACCCCAAAATGGCTAGATAAATCCATCTCCACTAATTTGCAAAAAATAATAAAAAAATGACCGCTTTATCTGATATTTTCGTGCCTTTGCATCGTATTATTCCCTTTTCAAATGTTGAAGGACAAGGCAACCGAACAAGTATTTTCTTACAAGGCTGTAAGCTAAATTGTTTGTATTGCCATAATCCCGAAACGATTCCACGACACACTCCTGAAGCAAAACAAGTCAGCTTACAGTATTTATATGATCAAGTGATGGATGCTGTTCCCTTTATTCGTGGTGTAACCGTTTCTGGTGGAGAACCTACCATTCATCATAAAAAGCTCGTCCCGTTGTTTGAAGCTTTACACAAACAGGGATTAAGTTGCTATTTGGATAGTAGCGGCTTTTTCGATTACGAAACTACTCGACCATTAATTGACGTTACCGATAAATTCTTATTCGACCTAAAAGGCGATGGTGATGGGCTACAAACTCTTTGCTTTGAGCGTAAAAACCAGAACGGTTTGGTTCCAGAACAGATCATTCCTACTAAACTGCATATCAAACCTGAAAATCTACAACGTAATTTGCTAAATTTAAGCAAATTATTACCGCTTGGAAAAATTGAAGAAGTGCGTTTGGTATATGTCACCGAGTTTTTTGACTCAAAAGGCTTAGTTAGCAAGGTTGCAGAGCTACTTAAAGATTATCCTGATGTTCTGTTTAAATTAATCCGTGTACATACCAAAGGAGCAAGAGACGAGAAAAATCTACAGCGCTTTGTACCAACTGTGGAACAAACCGATGAATTAGCTAAGTTTGCTAAACAGTGCGGTATTTCAAAAATTGTTACCATTTATTAAAAAAGTGAGCTTCAGGCTCACTTTTGCTCCCATTAATGCGTCCGAATATGTTCTATATATATTTATTTCAATATCAAAATTTATTTGAAATCAAACAACATTTCTCTTTTCTGAAAAATTTGTGGAGCACTTCACACTTTTCAACTTTCCCATTTGCGTAAACGATTAACTTGTTTATATTAGCTATCGAAAATTTTCGTTTTCAAACAACAATCAACATTACCTATTAAAATTCTGCTTCCTTAGGGGGACGTATGGAAAAATCATTAAAAGCAGCCTGTATTGGTGAATTTATTGGTACAGGTTTAATTATCTTCTTTGGCGCTGGCTGTGTGGCTGCCGCACAATTGGCTGGTGCTGCATTAGGCTTGTGGGAAATCTCTATTATTTGGGGCTTAGCTGTTGCGTTGGCAGTTTATGCTTCTGCAGGTCTTTCTGGCGCACATTTGAATCCAGCGGTAACTATCGCATTATGGAAATTTGCTTGTTTTGATGGCAAAAAAGTAGGCCCTTATATTGTTGCTCAAATGTTAGGTGCATTTACAGCGGCAGCTCTTGTTTACTTCTTATATAAAGATCTTTTTGCGGCAAGTGAAGCAGCTCAAAATATCGTACGTGGCGAAGGTGTTGGCTTTGCTGGCGTATTCTCTACTTATCCAAATCCACATATCAGTGTACTTCAAGCATTTTTCGTTGAAATGGTAATTACCGCAGCGTTAATGGCATTAATCTTAGCTTTAACTGATGATGGTAACGGTGTGCCACGTGGTGCAATGGCGCCATTATTAATCGGTTTATTAATCGCAACTATCGGTGGTGCTTTCGGCCCATTAACAGGTTTCGCGATGAACCCAGCACGTGATTTTGGGCCAAAAATCTTTGCATTCATTGCAGGTTGGGGAGAAGTTGCTTTAACTGGCGGCCGTGATATTCCATACTTCTTAGTTCCGATCTTCGGCCCAATCGTAGGTGCGTTATTAGGTGGCTTTATCTATACCCGCTTTATTGGTAAAAACTTACCGTGTAACTGCAGATAATTTCTAGCGGTATGGGCGATTTGGTTCGCCCATCTTTTGAATCGAATATTTATTAAAAAGGTGATTACTATGACTAAAGATTACATCATTGCTCTAGACCAAGGTACAACAAGCTCTCGTGCAGTACTTTTAGATAAAAATGCCAATATTGTGGAAGTTGCACAACGTGAGTTTACCCAAATCTATCCACAAGCAGGTTGGGTAGAACATAATCCTATGGAAATTTGGTCTAGCCAAAGTTCAACCTTAAATGAAGTGGTAGCAAAAGCAGGTATTAAAGCTGATCAAATCGCAGCTATCGGTATCACAAACCAACGTGAAACAACGATTGTTTGGGAAAAAGAGACAGGTAAACCAATCTACAATGCGATTGTTTGGCAGTGCCGTCGTACTTCAGCATTCTGTGATGAGTTGAAAAAAGCAGGTCACGCGGACTATATCCGCAAAACAACTGGTTTAGTGGTAGACCCGTACTTCTCAGGTACCAAAGTTAAATGGATTTTAGATAATGTTGAAGGCGCGCGTGAACGTGCGAAAAAAGGCGAATTACTATTCGGTACGGTTGATACTTGGTTAGTATGGAAATTAACTCAAGGCCGTGTACACGTAACGGACTACACCAATGCATCTCGTACTATGTTATTCAACATCCACACTAAACAGTGGGATGACAAAATGCTTGAGTTATTAGATGTACCACGCGAAATGTTACCAGAAGTGAAAAACTCATCTGAAATCTATGGTCAAACTAATATCGGTGGTATGGGTGGCGTGCGTATTCCTGTGGCAGGTATCGCAGGCGACCAACAAGCGGCACTTTATGGTCACTTATGTGTTGAACCTGGTATGGCGAAAAATACCTATGGCACAGGTTGCTTTATGTTAATGAACACTGGCGATAAAGCGGTTCAATCTGAAAACGGTCTATTAACCACAATCGCTTGTAACGCTAAAGGCGAACCTTGCTACGCATTAGAAGGCTCGATCTTTATGGGCGGTGCGTCAATCCAATGGTTACGTGACGAATTAAAAATTATCCACGACGCTCGTGATTCAGAATACTTTGCAACCAAAGTAGATAGCACAAACGGTGTTTACGTTGTGCCTGCATTCACAGGTTTAGGTGCGCCATACTGGGATCCGTATGCACGTGGTGCAATTGTCGGTTTATCTCGTGGTGCAAACCGCAACCATATCGTTCGTGCAACCATCGAATCTATTGCATACCAAACTCGTGATGTATTAGACGCAATGCAAGCAGACAGCGGCGCGAAACTTGCAAGCTTACGTGTTGACGGTGGTGCTGTTGCAAATAACTTCTTAATGCAATTCCAATCAGATATTTTAGACGCGAAAGTTGAGCGTCCTAAAGTATTAGAAGTAACCGCATTAGGTGCTGCATATCTTGCTGGTTTAGCAACTGGTTTCTGGGGTAGCTTAGAAGAGCTACGTGGTAAAGCCGTTGTTGAGCGTACATTCGAGCCTGATCAAGATGAAGAAAAACGTGCACGCCGTTATAAAGGCTGGAAACGTGCGGTTAAACGTTCATTAGAATGGGCGAAAGAAGACGCAGAATAATCGATTTCTGTTGTGTGTTAGGGGTTTCCCCTAAGTTTTGGCGCGTAGTGATACGCGCCTTTTTTATTTCTGTTTTTCGATGGAGATCACAAAAATAGCCCAACGAAATCTTACCCACTATGCTAAAGTTTTTCTGGCAATAAATTGACCAATCACCAAATTGTAATTACAATTAGCCTAATGGAGCTAAGATGAAAATTAGTTATGATCCAAAGAAAAACATCAGAAATATTATTGAGCGCAATCTCTCTTTTGATGATGTTGAATTGTTTGAATGGGAAACGGCAGTAATTATTCCAGATATACGTTTTGAGTACCCTGAACCACGCTTTACCGCAACAGGCTTTTTAGGTGATACAGAGCGTTTACATATAGTTTGCTTTACTCCGACAAATGATGGTGTAAGGGTAATCAGTTTTAGAAAAGCGAATAAGCGGGAGATAAAAAGATATGAAACAGCAAAAACCACTGATTGATGATGACGGCGAAGTTCGTGAATTAACCGATGAAGATTTTGCTCGTGCACGTCCTTTAGCTGAAGTTATGCCCCCAGAATTTGTGCAAATGGTAATCGCTCATCAGCGAGAAATGGAACGATTAGGTAAAATAAAAGTACGTGGTAAACAAAAAGTTCCAACTAAAGAGAGTGTTACTTTGCGCCTTTCCCCAGAAGTCGTCAAAGCCTTTCGAGCAACAGGCAAAGGTTGGCAAACACGTATTAATGAAGTGTTGTTGCAACATATTCAAACAAAAATGTCAGTTTAATCATTAATGAATTCTAGGTACGTACAAATTGCACGTACCTAGAAAAACAGGGAGTTAAAGCGGAATTTCCGTCGTATTTTTGATAGTTTGTAGAATAACTTCGGATTTGAGAGTTTTGATACCAAGCTCTTTGGTGAGATACTTTTTCTTGTATTGATAAAATTCTTCAAGATCAGACACTTGGAGTTTGAGAATAAAGTCATAATCCCCCGCCATTAAATGACATTCGGTGACTTGTGGAAGGAGTTTCATTTCGAAAATAAAGCGTTCGCGTAATTTGAAATCTTCTTCAAAAAAGGAACCTAAAGCATAAACGGTGAGATTACAGTTGAGTTTTTTGGGGTTAAGAATCGCAACATACTTATCAATAATACCACTCTGTTCTAAGATGTTAACGCGTCTTAAGCAAGCGGAGTTGGATAAACCAATCTCTTTTGCTAACTCGTTATTTTG
This sequence comes from Pasteurellaceae bacterium LFhippo2, assembly GCA_029852775.1. Lineage (GTDB taxonomy): Bacteria > Pseudomonadota > Gammaproteobacteria > Enterobacterales > Pasteurellaceae. Next base: position 83,466 of record LEKJ01000050.1, on the reverse strand, counting down.
CAAATGGCCATTCCTTTGGAGTGCACGCAAAATCCTTGTATCAATATTATCTAGTATTTTGTTTGCCATATCTTGCTCGATAGTAGAATCATCTACAAAGGTAAGGTGCGGGCGTATTATACATAACAAAGCAACTGATGAAAAAGGCTACTCTTCAATTCTGTGATCTGAGTAGCCTTTTTGTTGATTACACCTTTAACAATCAGGCGTACATTTGCACCTGAATAACCAGCAATACCGAACCGATAGCCAATAACACGCCAATCATCGGCATCACAAATTTAACCCATTTATTAAATGGAATATGGAGCATTTGTAAGGTTACCAACACCAATCCTGTTGGTGCAAGGAATAGCATCGCATATTGCCCCCAGTTGTAAGCAGAAACAACGATATGACGTGGGATACCAACCGCATCTGCAAGCGGTGCCATAATCGGCATAGCAAGCACGGCTAAACCTGAAGATGATGGTACAAATAGGCCTAAGAAGATAAACACCACCAATTGTGCAAGGATAAACACACTACCTGGCATACCTGCAACCATATCCGACATATAAGCAAGAATCGTATCGGAAATCATACCTTCATCAAGAACAAGGTTTACCCCACGTGCCAAACCGATAATCAATGATACCGCCACCAATTCTGACGCACCTTCAGTGAAGGCATTTACAATTTCATCTTCAGTAAGTTTAGAGATAAACATAATGATGATGGTTAAGGTCAAGAACGAGGCTGCCATTTGTGGGAACCACCAACCACCGAACATTACCCCCCAAATCATAATCGGGAATGCGATACAGAAAATCGATAGAATGATTTTACGACGCAAAGTAAAGTCGAGTAATTGAGACGGATCGTAGTTTTTCATATAGCGGTGTTGGAACTCTTCTCTTTCAGCATAAGCGTAAGAGAAAGTTGGATCCGCTTTGATTTTCTTACAATACCAGTAGAGATAGGCAATTACACAGGCTGAACCTAAAACTAAACCTATCGCACGGAAACCAATACCTTCAGTAAATTGAATACCCGCCGCATTCGAAGCAATAACCACAGAGAATGGGTTCACGGTAGAGAATGCGGTACCCATAGAAGAAGCTAGGAAAATTGCACCCACACAGACTATCGCATCGTAGCCCAAGGCAATAAATACCGGAACCAAAATTGGATAGAACGCCACGGCTTCTTCTTCAATGCCACAGGTTGTACCACCAATCGCCATCAACACACAGACACTAAACACAATGAAAAACTCATTACCTTTCGTCCGTTTAGCGAGAGCCGTTAACCCTGCGTTAAAGGAGCCTGTTTTATTGATTACACCGATCATACCACCGAGTACAAAGATGAACACCATAACATCGGCAGCTTCGATAGTCCCTTCCACCATACTAATGGCAATATGTTCGATACTTTTTGGTTGCTGTTCCACACGTTGATAGGAGCCAGGAACCGCAACAGGTTTACGAATAGTGCCTTCAGTAAAGTTTTTGAGTTCAATTTTAATATTGAGTTGATCCAAACTTTCTTTAGTCGCTGGATAAGTTTGGTCAGGTTGATTGTAAGTTTTTACGACAAAGTGATCGCTTGCCGCATTGTAAGTCAGTTTGGAATAAGATCCTGCTGGGATAATCCAAGTTAATCCAACTGCAAGAATTAAAATGATGAATAAAATGGAAAATGCCGTAGGAAATTTAAACGCTTTTTTAGTGCTCATAATAAACTCCTTGAGGTAAAGTAGGCGCTAGCTACGCCTACTTTTACACTGAGCTAATAGTACTCAATGTCTGAAACCGAATTGGTGATTCGAGTTCCTGCTTTGCCTTTTACAATATCGACAATATCAGAGAGTGAACCTATCACCGCATCTTTACCTGTTTGTTTAACAAAGTTCACAGCGGCTTGAACTTTTGGCCCCATTGAACCGGCTGCAAAACCCATTTGACCAATCACATCTGGGTGAACACGCGCTATCGCTTTTTGGTCTGGTTTGCCCCAGTTGATAAAGGTTGCTGACACATCCGTTGCGATAATAAAGAGATCAGCCTCTAAATTATCTGCTAATAATGCAGAGCAAAGATCTTTATCAATTACCGCCTCAACCCCTTGGAGATTACCTTGTTCATCATAGTAGGTTGGAATACCGCCACCGCCTGCGCAAATAACGATACTGCCTTTTTCAAGCAACCATTTCACAGGACGAATTTCAAAAATACGTTTTGGTAATGGGCTTGGCACAACACGACGATATTTATCGCCGTCTTGAGCAATTGACCACCCTTTTTCTTGAGCGAGACGCTCTGCTTCTTCTTTTGAATACACTGGGCCTATCGGTTTCGTTGGATTTTTGAAGGCAGGATCGGCTTTATCCACTTCTACTTGAGAGAGCAAAGTCGCAAACGGCACTTCAAACGGCACTAAGTTTCCCAACTCTTGTTGAATCATATAACCGATCATACCGACAGATTCCGCCCCCAACACATCTAGTGGATAAGTTGGCACATCTTTATAAGCCGCACCTTGTAATGCGAGTAAACCAACTTGAGGGCCATTACCATGTGCGATAACTAATTCGTTGTTTGGATAAATTTTGGCGATTTGCTCACAAGCAATCCGCACATTTTGTCTTTGATTGTCAGCAGTTAGAGGCTCACCACGTCTGAGTAAAGCATTACCACCGAGCGCAATTACGATTCTCATCTGAGCCTCCTAAATTAAACTTGCCACCATAACCGCTTTGATTGTGTGCATACGGTTTTCCGCTTGTTCAAATGCAACATTCATTGGTGATTCAAACACATCTTCAGTCACTTCAATACCATTCGCTAGCTGCGGATATTTTTCAGCAATTTGGCGACCGACTTTGGTTTCACTGTTATGGAACGCTGGTAAGCAGTGCATAAATTTCACTTTAGGATTGCCAGTGCGTTTCATTAATTCAGGAGTCACTTGATACGGAAGTAATAATTGAATACGTTCGCCCCAAGTTTCTAACGGTTCACCCATTGAAACCCATACATCAGTGTGAACATAGTCCACATCTTTTACCGCTAAATCAATATCATCAGTTACAGTGATACGAGCGCCACTTTCTTTGGCAAATTGTTCGCACATCGCCACTAATTCTGCATCTGGAAGTAAGGCTTTAGGACCACAAATACGCACGTCCATACCTAATTTCGCACCGATTAATAACAACGAGTTACCCATATTATTACGAGCATCACCAATATAAACATATTTAATTTGGCGAAGTGGTTTGTCGCAGAATTCAGTCATAGTCAACACATCAGCCAACATTTGAGTTGGATGGAATTCATCAGTTAAACCATTGAATACAGGGACGCCTGCATAGTCAGCCAACTCTTGCACCACAGATTGTTTAAAGCCACGATACTCAATCGCATCATACATACGGCCTAATACACGCGCAGTATCTTTCATACTTTCTTTGTGACCGATTTGAGAAGAGTTTGGATCGATATAGGTGACATGTGCGCCTTGGTCATAAGCGGCGACTTCAAATGCACAACGTGTGCGAGTGGAGGTTTTTTCGAAGATTAATGCAATGTTTTTGCCTTTCAACATTTGTTGCTCAAACCCTGCATATTTTGCTCTTTTTAGATCTCGAGATAGGTCTAATAAATAGTTAATTTCACGTTCGGAATGATGTACTAGACTAAGTAGGTGTCTATTTTTAAGATTAAAAGCCATTTTCGTGCTCCTTCTGTTAGATTTTCATTCACGCTACGGGGGATTTTTTAGCCTCGAGTAGCTCTGTACTGCGAGTGTTATATTAAGTAAAACCGACTAGAATAGGATTGCGTAATAAATGTAAGAAATGTAAAGATTTCAACCCTGGTTCGAAAACTGGACAAAAAATTGAAATAAAATTCGAATAGAATGAAGGAATATTCTTTTGGGAATGGAATTTGTGGTTTTTAGTGCGTTGAAAGTTGTCGAATAGACTTTCTATCTGTCAATAAAAGTCATACTTGAAATGATGTGATAGCTACAGAACCCCAAATTTTGGTCTATAACTATCTCCCTTTGGGAGAGAGACAGCAAAAATTATGTTCAACAATTTTTGCAGAGAGAGGGCAACAACCGGTCTAATTTGCAAAATTTTTTACAAATCAGACCGGTTGTAACCTATCGTTACTTACGCAATAACATACTTTTTAACACGCCATCTTTCCACACAAAATGGTGTAATAATGCCGCAACAGCGTGAATACCCGCTAACCCAATAAATAATTGTGCTAACGCTTCGTGAATATCATCAAACTCTATACCTAAATCTGTTGTAATCATCGGGATATTAAATCCAAATAACAGATATTGATCGGTTTTTTCAGCAAGAGCTAACATTCCTAAAAAAGGAATTAAAATCATGCAAAGATATAACGCCCATTGCACCGTGCTTGCTAAATGTGTTTGCCAAGTTGGTAAATTAAAATCGGGAATAGATTTGCGGAAAAACAAACGAATCGGCAAGCGAATTAAAAATAGCACCATTATCGCCATTCCCGTTGCTACGTGGATTTGTCCTTCAAATTGATGTTTAACGGGATTTCCGCCTGTGATGTACGCTGCTAACACTAATACAGCCACAAGCCAGTGGATAATAATCATTAAAGTTGGGTAACGAGTTTTCATAGTAATCTCTCTGTCTGAATAGAAAATATAACGCTTGTGAGTATTTATCTAAAACTGACAAAGTGGCTAACAAGTGTGCTTATTAGATACCTTAAATATTAAGAAATTCTTAAGCCTAAAATATATTTTTACTCCCTCAATAAATCTTTTGCAAAACAGAGAACTTTCCATAAAATACCTAGTCTTAGGATCGTAATTTGTTACTTTTATAGAAGGCTTTATGTTCTCTTCACTCTCAAAATGGAAATTCTCTTCCACAAAACTTATTCTATTGGTTTCACTCTATTTTACTATTGCGTTAAACATTGGTTTTTACCAACAAGTTTTAAAAATCCAGCCCTTTAATGGCACTGCAAGCGATTATTTTCTTTATTCTCTTCCTATTGTTTACTTTTTTGCACTCAATATTATTCTCAATATTTTAGCCATTCCCTTTTTACATAAAATCATCATTCCACTATTAATAATCATTAGCGCAGCAATTAGCTACAACTCACTGTTTTTCAATACCTATTTTGATGTTGATATGCTAAACAACGTGCTACAAACCAACTTTGCAGAAAGCTCGCGTATGCTGACTTTTTCTTATGTGGTTTGGCTACTTTGTTTAGGTGTATTACCAGCGCTACTCTATCTGCTGATTAAAATTGAATATAAAAAGTGGTGGAAAGAGTTATTTGCGCGCATAGGTTCGGTACTTGTTTCAATATTAGTCATTCTTGGCGTGGCGAAATTTCACTATCAAGATTACGCATCTTTTTTCCGTAATCACAAAGCTCTAGCACACTTAATTACACCATCGAATTTTGTGGCATCAAGTATTAAAAAAATCCGCCGAGATATTCGTGATAATACGCCTTATCAGCAGATTGGCTTAGATGTAAGTCAAGAGAAACCTGATGAATATCGCCATGTGACTATTATGGTCGTTGGCGAAACAACGCGTGCGCAGAACTGGGGATTAAATGGCTATGAACGCCAAACAACCCCAAAACTTGCCGCTCGCGGTGCTGAAGTGATTAACTTCCCGAAAGTCACTAGTTGTGGTACAGCAACTGCGGTATCGGTGCCTTGTATGTTCTCATCTTTTGGCAAAGAAGACTTTAATGTGAACCAATCCTACAAACAGGATAATTTACTAGATATGTTGCAACGTGCTGGAATGGAAATCCTATGGCTCAATAACAATAGCGATTGCAAAGGTGTGTGCAAAAATGTGCCAAACAAAGATACTATTAATTTAAAACAGCCCGAATTTTGTCGTGATGGCGAATGTTTAGACAATATTTTATTGCCAGAAATCGATAAAGCTCTCGCTCAATCAGAGAATAAAAAAGATATGATGATCGTTGTGCATACAATGGGCAATCATGGGCCAACTTATTATGAACGCTATACTAAAGATGAGCGTGTATTTACACCAACTTGCGACACCAATGAAATTAGTCGTTGTAGCAATCAAGAGTTAGTAAATACTTACGATAACGGTATTGTTTATCTTGACCAATTCCTAGATAAAATTATCAGCAAACTGGAACAACACGAAAAATGGGAAAGCGCGTTGTATTATGTGTCTGATCACGGCGAATCATTAGGCGAGAATGGCTTATATCTACACGGTGCGCCTTATGCTATTGCCCCTGAAACCCAAACTCACGTACCAATGATTATGTGGTTCTCAAAAGAGTTTGTTAAGAATGAACCCTTTGATTTAGATTGCGTGCGCAATAATGCGAAAAACAAAGAACATTCTCACGATAACCTATTCCATACAATGTTCTCAATCAACGATATGGATCTCAAATCATCGGTATATAAGCCAGAATTAGATATTTTGGCACAGTGTCGAAAAGCGAAATAAAATTGTAAAAAAGCGGGCAAATCTGCCCGCTTGTTAAACTATTTAGCCAAAAAATCTTTCAAATCCGCCAACTGCTGTTGCATATCAGAAATACCTAATTCATACATTTCCTGCAATTTATTCACGTCTTTTTCAATGCGTTTAATCGCTAAATCTTTTGATGGACGAATCACAAAAATATCACCTTTATTACCTTGTTCAATCACCTGTTCTACTTGGTTGTTATACATCGCATAGCGGTTATTTACCGCCTCGGCAAAGTTTGGATAATCACGATAATAAAGTTTGCTAATAAGCGATAATGGCTTACTTTTACGGTATTCCAATGGGCGAGTAAGCACCACGATAATTTTATCGTAACCCATTTTTTGCATTTGTTCTAAAGGAATAGAATCTGCGATTGCACCATCTAAATATTCTTTGCCGTCAATCTCCACAGGCTTTGAAACATAAGGCATTGCCGAAGTTGCACGCAATACTTCCATCTGCTTGAATGGATCGGTTAGTTTTACATATTCCGCTTGAGCGGTTTGCATATTGGTTACCGTCACATAAAAATCTATCGGCGACTGTTTGTAGGCTTCATTATCAAAAATATCAATTTTGAACGGCACTTCATAGAAAGCAAACTCTTTATCAATGATATTGCCGGTTTTGATCAGGTTTTTAAAGCTAATATAACGATCATCATTAATTAGCGCTTTGTTATAGCGAATCGCACGCCCTTTCTGCTGAGAAAGATAGTTCACCCCAAATAGCGCTCCCGCAGAAACGGAAATAATACCGTCTACTACAATATTTTCATCTAAAAAGGTATCTAAAACGCCTGCAGTGTACATTCCACGCATTGCGCCACCTTCTAGCACTAAACCGATTTTCATTTTGCTTTCCTCGTGAAATTTTGGAGAATATTATGCCATTAACAAAAAAGCGGTCAAATCTGACCGCTTGTAAATGCGAATATTATTTATCTAAACCAATAATCTTCCAACGATTATGTGATAAACCTTCAATTTTGCCGTTTTTCACATTGGTGATGTAATCGATCATCATATTTTGAATGGTGCCCGCTTCAGAGCCCATTGCCACTTTTGATTCCCAAATTACAGGAATATTTTGACCTTCAAACATACCGCCTTTTTTGCTTAACTGACCGAAACGGTAAGAGTTCATACCCACTTTTAGTTTCATATCATCAGTAATTTTTGTGCCATTTGCTAAAGCTAAATCAGTGATTTTATTACCGCTTTGGTTACGTAAATCTACTTTGTAGCTTACTCCGCCAAATAGGTCGAAGGTCACATATTTAGACTTGCCACGCACTTCGTCATAACGATAATTTGTATCACCTGATTGAATAGTGTTGAAGTAGTCTGCTGACCATTCCATATATTGTTTTAACTGTTTACCTGTTAACTCATAAACCGTTACATCACCGCCTGCGTAGCGATAGTTGTAGATAATGTCTTTTTTCTTGATTGGGCCTTTATCTAAACGTACCGTTTCGTAGTCAAAGGCAAAAGAAACCACATCCGCTTTGCTGTAATGCTGTTGTACATCGTGAATCAATGACGACATTCCTGTATCTTGCGAGAATGCGATAGAGACACCGTGATTTTTACCTTGTGGAATCATATCATTCGCCACTTGACCGATTTCTACATTATTTAAACGGCGTAATTCATCGTGATAAGGTTGGTAAACTTTCACAATTTCAGGATCAGCATCTAATTTGTTTACTGGTACTGTTTTTGCGGCCTTCGAAATTAATTTTACTTCTTTTTTATCGTTAATATCGAAAGTTAAATCGACTTCAGACACTACAGTGCCATAGCGATGCGGTTCTGTAATCACAGTATCCTTAATGGTTTCGCTTGAAACATTCTTATGCATATGACCCGCGATAATTACATCAATACCATCAACAGCATTAACTAAATCCGCCACGCCGGTATCAGCGATGTTATTTTCGTTTTCGATCCCCATATGCGCTAATACCACAACCGCATCTACGCCTTTTGCTTTTAAATCAGCAATTTGTTTTTTAGCTTCTTCAATTGGCGAAGTGAATTTCATCTCATTTAAATGGCCAGTATCTTTTTCGAAAATCGCAGACATTGGGGTCGTTAAACCGATAATGCCTAATTTCACGCCTTCGCGTTCAATAATGGTTGTTGGCTCAACATAACGACGACCATCTTTATGGTAGAAGTTTGCAGTAAGAACTTTGGCATTAATATCTTTTAAAATAGCGTCAAGGGCTGGCATACCAAAGTTAAATTCGTGGTTACCTAAGATAAAAATATCGTAACCCATCGCATTAAGTACTTTTGGTACAGGGTTGTTTTTGTAGTGCTCTGGCGTTTTCGCAAAGACTTCGACTTGGTTATCTTGAATCGCATCGCCAATATCAACAAGTAGGACATTTTTATTATTTTTGCGAACTTCATTCACATAAGTTGCGATTTGCGCATAAGAACCAGACTTATCTTCAACATCTGCCCCATAGCTCCAAGGCACCATACGACCGTGCACATCTGATGTACCTAAAAATTTAATATTTACTTCCTTAGCGACAGCCACGCTTACTGCAGAAAGCATAAAAATTGTGCTGATAATTTTTTTCATTATGAGTTCCTTTAGTTTTGAAATTACCCTTTAACAAAGGGAAATCTATTTTATCTTAAAAGATAACCATTTGATATTGCTTAAATAATAAAATCTGGCAACCACTCTTCTGCTGTGCCATCGTGGTCAAAATTGTTTACCACATCAATACGCAATGATTCACAAATCTGGGTCGCGCCACGCGTTTTTAGGCTTTCTTCAACGATGTTTACTGCATTGCAGAAAGTATCATAATCGCTGCTACCTAAACCAATTATCCCAAATTGCATTGCGCTAAAATCAGGTTGCTGTTCGTCAATAGTTTCAAATAACGGTTTGATATTATCTGGTAGCTCACCTGCGCCGTGAGTTGATGTAATTACTAGCAATTTTGTTGCATCTTGAATATCGCTCAGTTCAGCATTATTAAATAGTGCCACATCAAAACCTTGCGCGCTTAAAACATCATTTAGATGATCGGCAACATACTCTGCACCGCCTAAGGTGCTACCTGTGATAATGGTGATTTGTTTGGCCATAGAGACTCCCGTTTAGACACCCCATACGGCTTGTATTGGGTTATTGAACAATCGTTTATTAATGCAAGCAATCTAGCATAATTTTTTGTATAATGCCCCAATATTTTATTTACAAGCGGGTAGATCAGCCCCAATTTTTGCAAAAGAGATTTCACTATGTTTGAGAACCTGTCTGATAGACTTTCCAAAACCCTAAAAAATATTACAGGGAAAGGCCGTTTAACCGAAGATAATATTAAAGATACCCTACGCGAAGTGCGTATGGCGTTATTGGAAGCAGACGTTGCATTGCCTGTGGTGCGTGAATTTATTAATCAAGTAAAAGAGCGTGCGATTGGTGAGGAAGTGAATAAGAGCTTAACGCCAGGTCAAGAGTTCTTAAAAATCGTTCAAAGCGAGCTTGAAAAAGCGATGGGCGAAGCAAACGAAGGCTTAAATCTTGCGACTCAACCACCAGCGGTTATCTTAATGGCGGGCTTACAGGGTGCAGGTAAAACAACTTCTGTCGGTAAATTAGCGAAATTCTTAAAAGAGCGCCACAAGAAAAAAGTGCTTGTGGTGTCTGCGGACGTTTATCGTCCTGCGGCGATCAAACAGCTTCAAACTTTAGCAGAAGCATTAAAAGTGGATTTCTTCCCAAGTGAAACAAACCAAAAACCTGTAGCGATTGCCGAAGCCGCATTAAAACACGCAAAACTTAACTTCTTTGATGTATTAATTGTCGATACCGCAGGTCGTTTACACGTTGATAGTGAAATGATGGAAGAGATCCAACAGGTTCACGCGGTTTTAAATCCGATTGAAACTCTTTTCACTGTTGATGCAATGACAGGTCAAGATGCGGCAAATACTGCAAAAGCATTCAATGAAGCGTTACCATTAACAGGTGTGATCTTAACAAAAGTTGATGGTGATGCGCGCGGTGGTGCGGCGTTATCAATTCGTCAAATCACAGGTAAACCAATTAAATTCTTAGGTGTGGGTGAAAAAACCGATGCCCTAGAACCATTCCATCCAGATCGCGTGGCTTCGCGTATTCTTGGTATGGGCGATGTAATGTCGTTAATCGAAGACTTACAGCGCTCTGTTGACCAAGAGAAAGCTGAGAAAATGGCGGCTAAATTTAAGAAAGATGGCACCTTCTCATTAGATGATTTCCGCGACCAACTGGCTGAAATGAAAAAAATGGGCGGTATGATGTCAATGCTTGATAAATTACCGGGTGCGAAAAATCTTCCTGACCACGTGAAAAATCAAATGGATGACAAGATGTTCGTTAAAATGGAAGCGATCATCAATTCAATGACACTGAAAGAACGTGCGAATCCAGATATTATCAAAGGTTCACGCCGTCGTCGTATTGCATTAGGTTCTGGCACAACAGTACAAGATGTAAATAAATTACTGAAACAGTTCGATGAAATGCAGCGTATGATGAAGAAAATGCGCAAAGGCGGTATGGCGAAAATGATGCGCGGTATGCAAGGTATGATGGGCGGTCTAGGCGGTGGCTTGGGCGGTTTAGGCGGAATGTTTGGACGTAAGTAATCACATTTCATTTTCTTCGGCGGGCTCTGCTCGCCACTGATTAATATTGTATGCAAAAATCATTAATCTTTTCTCGTGGAATCCTAAAAATTCCAGCTCTATCGGCTTTTTTATCGGAAGATGAATTAGTTGCCTATAGTTTTATGCGTAAAACAGCAAAAGTTGATAAAGTTATCGGCTGGGGATTACGCCCTTCCACAACAAAAGCGCGTAAGTACGCAGAAAAAAATCATCTACCTTTTGTTGCCCTTGAAGATGGATTTTTGCGTTCGCTTGGTTTAGGCGTTAACGGCTATCCGCCATTTTCAATGGTTTATGATGATGTTGGCATTTACTACGATACCACCCGCCCTTCACGTTTAGAACATTTTATTTTAAATGAAAATATTGATGCCGAATTACTAAATCAAGCAGAGCAAGCTATCGGTCTTATTCGCCAGTATCAGTTATCTAAATATAATCAAGCACCTGATTTTGATGAGCCAAAGCCAGAAAAATCTGTGGTTTTGGTGATCGATCAAACCTTTGGTGATATGGCCGTAAAATATGGTCAAGCCGATAAGTCTTGCTTTGATACAATGTTAAAAGCCGCTGTTGATGAAAATCCGAATGCAGAAATTTGGGTTAAAACTCATCCCGATGTGATTAGTGGTAAGAAAAAAGGCTATCTCACTACACTATCTAATTATGCTGATCGAGTACGTTTAATCACTCAAGATGCAAGTCCGCTATCGTTATTAAGCGTAGTGGATAAAGTTTATTGCGTCACTTCGCAAATGGGTTTTGAAGCACTGTTACTTAATAAAGAAGTTGTAACCTTTGGTGTGCCTTGGTTTGCAGGTTGGGGCATTACCGATGATCGACATCCAAATGTGGAAGAGTTGATCGCGAAACAACGCCGTCAACCACGTAGTTTTATACAGCTTTTTATTGCGGCTTATCTGCAATATAGCCGCTATATCAATCCAAATACCCAACAAAAAGGCACAATTTTTGATGTAATTGACTATCTACATCAAACTAAATTACTGAACCAACGTCTTAAAGGAACACTTTATTGCGTTGGAATGTCGCTTTGGAAACAAGCTGTCATTAAGCCATTTTTCAATTTGCCGTTATGCAAATTGCGTTTTGTCTCTTCGCAAAAAAAATTGGCAAATCGACCGCTTGAACAAGACGCTAAATTGCTAATTTGGGGAAGTGGTAAACCAGCTTTAATTGAGTTTGCCCACAAACACAATCTACCACTATTGCGAATGGAAGATGGTTTTATTCGCTCTGTTGGGCTAGGTTCAAATTTAGTCGCACCACTGTCGTTAGTTGTGGATGATCTAGGTATCTATTTCAATGCTCAACAAACTTCGCGCTTAGAACAGATTTTGCAGAATCAGCCATTTTCGCATAATGATTTAGCAATGGCTGAACAGTTAAAACAACGGTTAATTTCAAGCCATATTGGCAAATATAATGTGGGAAATGATGGCTTTATTTTGGGAGATAAAGGCAAAAAAACGATTTTAGTGCCAGGCCAAGTGGAAGATGATGCTTCTATTCGCACCGGTTCACCAGATATTAATACTAATTTGGGTTTACTCAAAAAAGTTCGTGAACTAAATCCTAATGCTTATATCTTATATAAGCCACACCCTGATGTTGTGAGTGGAAATCGTGTTGGTAAAATTGCCAAAACTGATAGCGATTTATATGCGGATGAAGTGGTTGAAAGTGCTAATATTTTGGACTGTATTATGCAAGTCGATGAAGTCCACACAATGACGTCTCTAGCTGGCTTCGAAGCTCTATTACGTGGAAAAATTGTTCACTGTTACGGACTACCTTTCTACTCAAACTGGGGGCTAACGGTCGACCACTTAGATTTAGCAAGACGCTCACGTCAGCTGAATTTAAATGAACTAATTGCAGCGGTTTTAATTTATTATCCGCTCTATGTCGATCCACAAAAAAGACAATTTATTAATGCAAATCAGGCTATTAGCTTGTTAGAATTACAAAAAAAACAATTAACGGACGACGGACTTCGCCGCCCTTGGCTTTATAAGCAATTCGGAAAATTGAAACATCTTTATCTCACATTGAGAGCATAAAGGGAGAGTTTATGGTAGACCATTATTTAGATGAATTAGTAAGTTCGTCCAAACGCATTTTACTACTACAGGGACCAGTTGGAGATTTTTTCTATCAATTTTCTAAATGGTTACAAACACAGCAAAAAACCGTATTTAAACTCAATTTTAATGCGGGCGATGAGTTCTTTTATCCAAATTCAACTCCGCATACCTATGCTTATCGTCAGTCTCTAAAAGATTTTAAGGAATATTTGGAACAGTTTTGTATCAAAAATAAGATCGATAATGTGATCTGCTTTGGCGATAACAGAAAATATCACCGTATCGCTCACGAGCTTTGTGCAAAGCTGAATATTGGTTTTTGGGCACTAGAAGAAGGTTACTTCCGCCCTGAATATGTAACTTTAGAGAAAGGCGGAGTTAATGCCTATTCTCAAATCTCTCGTAATCAAGAGTTCTTTTTACAATATAAAGATCTGCCAGAGCCACCAAAGCCTGTTCATGTAGCAGGAGGCTTTTTACCTATGGCGAAACGAGCTTGTCTTTATTATATTTTGGCTAATTTTCGTTTTCTAAAATACAGAAAATATAAGAACCATAAGAAATTCAATCTCTGTTATTACTTAAAATTATGGACTGTCTCTGGCTATAAACGCCTATGCTATGCAATAGAAGATAGAGATTTTGCCAAGCGCGTTGAACAAGGCGAATTTGGTAAATTCTTTATTGTGCCTTTACAAGTGTATGATGATAGCCAAGTTCAAGTGCATAGTGATTATGACAGCGTAGAACATTTCTTGAGAGAAGTACTTACATCTTTTTTAAATCACGCGCCAAATGATGTGAATTTAATTGTAAAACATCACCCAATGGATCGTGGTTTAATTGATTACGGTGTGGTAATTGATGAGTATTGTAAGAAATATCCCCAACTACAAGGGCGAATATTTTATGTTCACGATGTGCCAATGCCAGTATTTTTGCGCCATGGAAAAGGGATGGTTACGATGAATAGCACCAGTGGAATTTCAGGGCTATTGCACAATATGCCTGTAATTACATTGGGGCGTGCAAATTATGATATGGAAGGCTTAACTCATCAAGGTTCTTTAGTTGGATTTTGGGTAAATCCAACTCCGCCTAATGCAGAGTTATTTGATGCCTATCGCAAATTCCATCTACATAGAACGCATATTAATGGTAGCTTTTATACCAAAGTGATTTTGCGTTATCCATATAATCAATAATTCCTATTCTACTCTCTCCCGCAAGCGGGAGAGAGAAAGTCTAAAAGTGCATTCAGCACTTTTAGGCAGAGAGAGGGTTACATCAGTTTCTTCAATTTATATAACACTTCCAACGCTTGCTTCGGTGTTAATTCATCAGGATCAATCTCTTTCAGCTGCTCTTCAACTTTTGAAGCTACTACAACCGGTTCGATTTTAGGATTTTTTTGCAAATCCGCACCAAACAGTAAATCTTGCTGTGGATTCTCATTGATCTGCGCTGTTTGTTGAGAAATTTGCTCTAACTGCCCTAATTTCTGCTTCGCTAATTGAATCACCTGTTTAGGCACTCCCGCTAAAGCCGCTACCGCCAAACCATAACTCTTACTTGCAGCACCTTCTTGAACAGCGTGCATAAAAGCAATAGTGTCGTTATGTTCAATTGCGTCTAAATGCACATTTGCCACGCCTTTTAACTGATTTGGCAAGCTTGTTAGCTCAAAATAGTGAGTTGCGAATAAAGTCAATGATTGCGATTTTTTGGCAAGCCATTCTGCACACGCCCAAGCCAGTGATAAGCCGTCGTAAGTTGAAGTACCGCGTCCAATTTCATCCACAAGCACAAGGCTGTTTTCGGTCGATTGATGCAGAATATTTGCCATTTCCGTCATCTCCACCATAAAGGTTGAGCGGCCAGAAGCTAAATCATCTGACGCACCGATACGAGTAAAAATACGATCAACAGGGCCGATTTCGGCACTTTCCGCAGGCACAAAGCTACCGATATAGGCCATTAACGTAATCAACGCAATTTGGCGCATATAGGTACTTTTACCGCCCATATTTGGACCTGTTACAATCAACAAATGACGTTGCGAATTAAGTACCACAGGGTTCGCAATAAACGGCTCTTTCATCACTTGTTCAACCACTGGATGACGACCATTTTTAATCTGAATACCACGCTTATGGCTAAAAGTCGGCGCGACATAATTCAGGCTTTCTGCGCGCTCGGCAAGATTGGTTAGCACATCAAGCTCTGCTAACACTAAGCTTGCTAACTGTAGTTCACCCAAACGAGGTAATAAAATATCAAATAGCTCTTCATAAAGCTGTTTTTCAAGTGCTAGTGATGCGCCTTTGGCTTTTAAAACCTTATCTTCATAGGTCTTTAATTCAGGAATAATATAGCGCTCTGCATTCTTCAAAGTTTGACGGCGCACATAGTGAATCGGCGCTTTATGGGCTTGACCTTGACTAATTTGAATATAAAAGCCGTGTACCGCATTAAAGCCAATTTTTAAGGTATCAATTCCTGTCGCTTCTCTCTCACGAATCTCTAGTTCTTCAAGGAATTTAGTTGCGCCATCGGCTAAATCACGCCATTCATCTAATTCTGCGTTGTAGCCTTCAGCAATGACTCCGCCATCACGAATTAATTGTGGCGGATTCTCAATAAGTGCACGTTCAAGGAGTTGATGTAACTCGCCAAAATCAGCCAATTGGCTAATAGTTTTATCTAAACAACCGGTCAGATTTTGCGAAAGTTTTGCAATTTCAGGAATTTGAGCAAGGGCTGTGCGTAAACGAGTTAAATCGCGTGGACGAGCCGTACGTAACGCAATACGCGCCAAAATACGCTCCATATCCCCCACTTGTTGTAGTAAAGGCTGAAGTTCTTCAATACGTTCATTTTGCTGTAAAGTCGCAATAATCTGTTGGCGATTGGTTAATTTCACCACATCTCTAATCGGCTGATGAATCCAACGTTTTAATAAACGGCTTCCCATTGGCGTAACGCATTTATCTAAAATGGCAGCCAAAGTGTGCTCTGTGCCACCAGCAAGGTTTGTAGTGAGCTCTAAATTACGGCGAGTCGCTGCGTCTAACGAAATTGTATCGCTATTTTGTGCTAGATGAATCGCATTGATATGTGGCAACGCTGTGCGTTGGGTCTCTTGTGCATAATGCAGCACACAGCCAGCAGCACAAAGCGCAACTGTGGTTTTTTCCACGCCAAAGCCCGTTAAATCTTTTGTGCCAAATTGACGGTTTAATAATTGAATCGCAGTAACAAGTTCAAATTCCCAAATTGGACGACGGCGCAAACCTTTGTAGTGTTCAATCAAACGCATTTCACTGAAATCTTCTGGATAAAGAATTTCAGCCGGTTGAGTACGTTGTAATTCCGCAGAAAGCGCTTCTTTATTCGGAAGTTCGCAAATTAAAAAGCGCCCAGACGTCATATCAAGGGTTGCAAGGGCAAAAACACCCTTTTCTTGATACACACAAGCCACAAGGTTATCTTGACGCTCTGGTAATAAAGCTTCATCACTCACTGTTCCAGGAGTAACAATTCGCACCACTTTACGCTCAACAGGGCCTTTGCTTGTTGCTAGATCACCAATTTGCTCACAAATCGCGACCGATTCGCCAAGTGCTACCAACTTCGCTAAATAGCCTTCCACCGCGTGATAAGGCACACCCGCCATTGGAATCGGCTCACCGGCCGATTGTCCACGTTTGGTTAATGAAATATCTAACAATGCTGACGCTTTTTTTGCGTCATCATAAAAAAGCTCGTAAAAATCCCCCATTCGATAGAACAGCAAAATATCAGGATTTTGAGCTTTAAGTTGTAAATATTGAACCATCATTGGCGTATGTTGAGCAGTATTTGTCATTGATTCTTTTACTTTTGTTACGAAAAATAGTGGCGGTATTTTAGTGGGAAATGTCGTTTGGGGAAAGAACAAGCGGTTAGTTCTGACTGAAATTTTGCAAATCTCTCGTCAAATCTAACCGCTTGCGAATTAGAATATCGCTTCAAGTCGTAGGAATGCGCCTAAATTATGCGGCCGATTCAACTTCTTGTTATTGTAATAGTGAACTTCAGGTTGAATAAAAACCCATTCACGTAAAATCGGCTGACGCCAGTTAATAAATGGCCCGTAGTAATCTAAATTAGGTTTCTTATGAAGAATTTCTCCGCCAGCAAATATCCCATAATTTAAGCGCTTAAAGCCAGCAAAATTATGTTGGCGATAAAGGCTGTTACCCCAACGAAAATCTTCATTACGATCGTGAGTATATTCTAAATAGGTGTGGTTATTCACAAAAACGCTTTCACTCTCAGTAAATTTATTTTCGAAATTGGTTCTTAGATAATGCTTACTATTAATACCATAACGATAAATTTGCTCTAGACGAGTAGAAAATTCTGCTGTATGTCGCCACTCTTTATTTGCTTTGAAGCGTAAGAACACATCTGCACCAGAACGAATACCGAGATCGACATCGGTATCTATGCCTAGCGCCTTAATTCCATCAGACCAACGCAACGCCAAAGAAGCGTTATCATTCCTTGCTTGACGAGAATCATATTTTCTGTCGTTCTGTAATGGATCTTTATAGTTGACGTGCATTTGGTTTTTATCACGGGCTTGGTTATCTAAATCTTCATCACCAAATACGACACTAAGATGTTTTTTTAAAGCGGGTAATTTTACTTTACCACGTACACGTGGCTTGATTGAAAAGCCATCATAGCGGTTCCAAGTGCTATCTAACATAAAACGTAATCCTGCAGACGCTGGTTTATTCGGGTCAGGCGTACCAAGCCAATCATCTAATGTATTGGACCAAGAATGAAGGTTTTGCTGAACGTTAGAATGTTGCTCATCAACCCAAGTACTTTGAGCAAAAGCTACGGCTGGAATGGAAGTTAACGCGGTCAAAAAAGCATATTTTAAAGTGGTATTCATTTGGCTTTTCTCCTTAAATAGCAAAATTGATGAAATACTACCCTAAAATCGTCTAAATAGCTTCAAAAAAAGAAGGCGACCTATCCAATATGTGAAGCATATCAAATAAATCGCCCTAAATGAGTTAATCAAATATTAAAGTAAAATATTTGATAATAATAAGCCAAAGCCAATGCTGAATGCCATACTTAATAAGCCTGGAATCATAAAGCTATGGTTGAAGATGAATTTACCAATTTTAGTTGTTTTAGTTGTATCGAAGTCTACAGTTGCGATGATCGGACCATAGTTTGGTACAAAGAAGTAACCATTAACCGCTACGAATACCCCGATTAATACAGGTGCAGGGATACCAATTGCTACAGCAACTGGGAATAGTGTTGCAACTGTTGCACCTTGGCTATTTACTAATACAGAAAGTACGAATAACGCAAAAGCAAATGCCCAAGGCGCTGTTTCAACTAAGCTTGAAACCATTGATTTTACTTCGGTCATATGTGCGCTCATTAATGTATCGCCTAACCAAGCAATACCGAAAATAGCGATAACCGCACGCATACCAGCGTGGAATACAGAACCTTGTGTAATCGCATTACCATCTGGTTTACAAGTTAAAATAATTAATGCACCAACAGTTAACATTACGATTTCAATCGTATGCGCCATACCCATTGGTTTACCATCAAAGGCTGGACGTAATGAAGGAACCGCTCCCATTAAAACAACTAATAACGCACCAAATAAGAATAGACCCACTGATGTTTTCGCTGTTTTGCTGATTTCAATTTCAGCAGGATCAACATTTGTGTGGTTTTCTGCTACATATTTAGGATCTTTTAATAATGCTTGATAAACTGGGTCATCACTTAATTCTTTACCCATTTTATTCACAATTAATGCCGCACAGAATAAGCCTAAAATTGTTGCAGGCATTGTTACGATTAGAATATCACCTAAGTGATAGCCTTGTGGCTCAATAAATGCCGCGACAGAAACTACTGCGGCTGCGATTGGGCTTGCAACAATCGCGAACTGTGACGCAATTACCGCCATTGAAAGTGGACGTTCTGGGCGAATACCATTGTGACGGCTTACTTCTGCAATTACAGGTAATACTGAATAAGCAACGTGGCCAGTACCTGCTAAAACAGTGAAAGTCCAAGTTACCGCAGGTGCGATAAATGTGATGTATTTTGGATTTTTACGGAGAATTTTGGTTGCGATTTTGATCATATAATCTAAACCACCCGCCGCTTGCATTGCAGCTGCCGCTGAAACTACAGCCATAATCATCAACATTACGTCGATTGGTAAGCCAGCCGGTTGTAAACCAAAGCCAAAGGACAGAATAACTAAACCAAGACCGCCCATTACCCCCAAGCCAATACCGCCAAGGCGTGCACCAACTAAAATACAGAGTAATACAACGGCAAATTGAATAAGAAACATTGCAGACATAATTTGCTCCATTGTAATTTAAAGAAAAAGCCCCCATACTGTGGGGAAATTTTGTCAAATAGTGACCCCTTAAAGGGATCGGCAATATATCACAAAAAAAACTTATGTATCTGATAAAAATCAATAATATTTAATTAATAGGAAAAAATATGCAATTTTCGAAAATGCACGGACTAGGTAACGACTTTATGGTTGTCGATGGCGTTACCCAAAATATCTATTTAACCGATGAAATTATTCGCAAACTTTCAGATCGCCACCGTGGTGTTGGCTTCGATCAACTACTTTTAGTTGAGCCACCTTACGACCCAGAATTGGATTTTCACTATCGCATTTTTAATGCGGACGGTAGCGAAGTTGCTCAATGTGGAAATGGCGCTCGCTGTTTCGCACGTTTCGTCACGCTAAAAGGTTTAACCAATAAGCAAGATATTGGCGTAAGCACTGCAAAAGGTAAAATGGTTCTGAGCCTAAAAGAAGACGGGCAAGTTCGTGTAAATATGGGTGAGCCGATTTGGGAACCCGCACAAGTGCCATTTACAGCCAATAAATTTGAGAAGAATTATATTTTACGTACCGATATTCAAACGGTTTTATGTGGTGTAGTTTCAATGGGTAACCCACACTGTGTTCTGCAAGTAGAAGATATTCAAACTGCTAACGTGGAACAATTAGGCCCTTTACTCGAAAGCCACGAACGTTTCCCAGAACGAGCTAATATTGGTTTTATGCAAGTAATGAATCGTAACCATATTAAATTACGCGTTTTTGAACGCGGGGCAGGTGAAACTCAAGCTTGTGGTAGCGGTGCTTGTGGTGCTGTTGCCGTAGGGATTATGCAAGGTGTTTTAGATAGCAAAGTCCAAGTAGATTTACCGGGCGGTTCGCTGTTTATTGAGTGGGAAGGAGTCGGACACCCACTTTATATGACAGGGGACGCAACTCATATTTATGATGGATTTGTAAAACTTTAGATAAAACCGACCGCTTGATCACGGTATGACTCACAATGTCATACCGTTTTTCATTTTAAGTAGTTAGCCTTTTGCGTTTGATTCCCTAAACTCTTTTGGTGTCTGATTCTGCTCTTTCTTAAACACAGAATAGAAATATTGCAGCGATGGATAACCGCATACTTCAGAAATCTCCTGAATAGAGATATCCGTTTGGCGTAATAGATGAATCGCCCGTTGGATTTTTTCTTCGTGAATCACTTGATGAATCGTTTTATCCATCTCAGCTTTAAAGCGTAGTTCCAAATTGGAACGAGATGTTCTTAGATGATCCAACACTTGTTCAACTTTAATGCCGTGACAAGCTCGATGACGAATATAATGCATTGCTTGAATCACCAACGGATCTTTCAATGAACGATAATCTGTCGATTGGCGTTGCTCGACATTAGTCGGCGGAATCAATACAGGTTTATGACTAACAGGAAGCCCACTCAACAAATTGTGTAACATTTTTGCCGCACGATAACCAATTTGCTTAGTTCCTTGCGAAACTGAAGAGAGAGACACTCGTGAAAGGTATTGAATCAGTTCTTCATTATCAATGCCAATCACACACAACTGCTCTGGCACTGCAATTTTGAGATATTCACACGCTTGTAATAGATGGCGTGCTCGTGCGTCAGTAACAGCAATAATCCCCGTATGCTCAGGCAAAGAACGCAACCATTGGCTTAGCTTTTCTTGTTCTGTTTGCCAATTATGCGAACTTATCTGTTCGCCTTCATAAATTGAAATGGGATACTCATTCTGCTTCATTAGGCTCATAAACGCATTTTTACGCTCAATAGACCAATGTTTTTCTTCTTCAGTACGTAAACCATAAAAAGCAAAATTGCTGATCCCTTTTTCTTTTAAATGCAAAAAAGCCATTTCAATTAAAGCATAATTATCGGTCGCAACATAAGGAAAGTGTGGGTAATGACCAGGGTTTTGATAAGACCCACCAACAGCAATAGTGGGTACATTGATAAACTGTAAAAGTTGAGCAGTTTCAGGATCATCAAAATCGGCAATAATGCCGTCGATAGAGAGATCATTAATCGTATCTTTGTGATACACAAATTCGTCTTCAACAAAAATATCCCAAGTACATTGAGAAGCTTGGAGATACTGCCCAACCCCCTCAACAACTTGGCGATCATAGACTTTATTTGCGTTAAATAATAAGGCAATGCGGTAGTATTTCGAGTTTGTAGTCATTAAGCCTTCCTTTAAATTCAATATCGAACTGATTATAGCATATTGAAATTTAAAGGTGGCTTGGTATTACTCTAACTCATATCCCGCAGTCTAAAGCCAATTAACATCTAAGCCGTACAACGTTCTCCTGATATTTTAACTTCTGGTGTTACTGTCTGAGAGCCATTTTTACTCCATAATAATTCAAGTTCTTCTAGTGTTTTACCTTTCGTCTCTGGTACGTATTTCCACATAAATAATGACGCTAAAATTGCCATTACGCCGTAAATCCAATATGCAAAGCCGTGATTAAAATGCTCAACAAGATAAGAGCTTTTATCCATCATTGGGAATGTCCAAGAGACGATATAGTTTGCAATCCATTGTGTTGCAACAGCAATCGCAAGTGCTTGGCTACGAATCGCATTAGGGAAGATTTCAGAAAGTAAAACCCAACATACAGGCCCCCAAGAAATCGCAAATGCTGCGACATAGAAAAGCATACCCGTTAATGCCACTGTACCAGAAAGATTTGCGTAAAATGCTGTTCCTAATACAAACATACCAATTGCCATTCCAATTGCACCGATGATTTGTAATGGTTTACGGCCATATTTATCTACAGTAAAAATTGCGATGGTTGTACAAGATAGGTTGATCGCCCCCATAATAATGGTCTGCATTAAAGCACTATCTGTACTTGCACCGAGTGATTTAAAAATCTCTGGCGCATAGTAAAGTGCAACATTAATCCCAACAAATTGTTGAAAAACCGAAAGAGTGATACCAATCACAATCACACCTAAACCAAACGAAAGTAACGGAGCGCCTTTCACAACTCGATTTTCTAAAGATGAAACAATATTTTGTAACTCTTTTTTACCTGATTGTTCGCCCAATAATTTGAGTAAAGTAACTTCTGCTTGTGAAAATTTATTTTGTAGAACAAGCCAACGTGGGCTTTCTGGAACTAATAAAAGTAATGCGAAGAATAATGCTGCAGGAACGACTTCAGATAAGAACATATAACGCCATCCAAGCATATTTAGCCAAGTACTATCGCCATTTGTCGCAATGAAGTAGTTAACAAAATAGACCACAAGCTGTCCAGCAATAATTGCAAATTGGTTAAACGACACCATTTTCCCGCGAATATGTGCAGGGGTAATTTCAGCGATATACATCGGTGAAACCATTGACGCTATACCAACACCAATACCACCAATAATGCGATAAATTACAAATTGAATAAGGTAATTGCTTAAATAGTAAGGCACATCATTGGTTTCATTAATCGTAGTAAATCCAAATTCAGGATAAGCTGAACCTAATGCAGAAATTAAAAAAAGTGCTGCAGCAATCAATAGCGCCTTTTTACGCCCATATTTACTACTAAGATATCCCCCACAAGCACCACCAATAATACAACCGATTAATGCACTTGCAACACAGAATCCCAATAATGAATTTGCACTCATTTCAGGCAACCCTCTAGGCTGAATAAAGACAACATCTAGCGAAGATACCGTACCCGATATTACAGCAGTATCATAACCAAATAAGAGTCCACCTAATGTAGCTACTAACGTAACTCCCATCACATAGCGACTTGTTTTTTCACCTGACATAATTCTTCTCCCTTCTTAAACGTAGTGATTATGCGCTGCTATTGTTAATTCTACTTAAAACCCGCTCAATTCTGAAAACTGATTTTTATATTACGTTTTTTCACTTTTGTGATCTGTCACTCAATAACCAATTATCTAAACAGAGAAACCAAATAACATAATTGAAGAGATTTCCAATTTTGACGAATATGAGTCCGAACTTAATTTCCAGTTTTTATTTTAGGAGAAACATTATGGCAAGCTATTTCGACAAAATTGAAAAAGTGCAATATGAAGGTGCAAACAGCACAAATCCTTTTGCGTTTAAACACTACAATCCAAATGAAGTGATTCTTGGCAAAACAATGGCGGAACATTTACGTTTAGCAGTTTGCTACTGGCATACATTCTGCTGGAATGGTAACGATATGTTTGGTGTAGGTTCACTCGATCGTAATTGGCAAAAAAATGGTGATCCATTAGCAGGGGCAAAACAGAAAGCAGATATCGCATTTGAATTTCTAACAAAATTAGGCGTGCCTTACTACTGCTTCCACGATGTGGATATCGCACCAGAAGGCAACTCATTCAAAGAATATCTCCACAACTTCAACACTATTGTAGATATTTTAGAGAAAAAACAAGCTGAATCAGGCGTTAAATTACTTTGGGGTACAGCAAACTGCTTTACTAACCCACGTTATATGTCAGGAGCTTCAACTAATCCAAATCCAGAAGTATTTGCTTGGGCTGCTGCACAAGTCTTTACAGCGATGAATGCAACTAAACGCTTAGGGGGTGAAAACTACGTATTATGGGGCGGTCGTGAAGGTTATGAAACACTATTAAATACCGACTTAAAACGTGAACGTGAACAAATTGGTCGCTTTATGCAAATGGTTGTGGAACATAAACATAAAATCGGCTTCAAAGGTACTCTATTAATCGAGCCAAAACCACAAGAGCCAACCAAACACCAATACGATTATGATGTTGCAACGGTATATGGTTTCTTAAAACAATTTGGTTTAGAAAACGAAATCAAAATGAATATCGAAGCAAACCACGCCACTTTAGCAGGCCATACATTCCAACACGAAATTGCCACAGCAAATGCATTAGGTATCTTCGGTTCAATCGATGCAAACCGTGGTGATCCACAATTAGGTTGGGATACAGACCAATTCCCAAATAGCGTAGAAGAAAATACCTTAGTGATGTATGAAATCTTGAAAAATGGTGGTTTCACAACAGGTGGCTTCAACTTCGATGCGAAGATCCGTCGTCAAAGTACCGACCCTTACGACCTATTCCACGCTCATATTGGTGCGATTGATGTATTAGCGTTATCACTCAAACGTGCTGCGGAAATGATTGAAGATAAAGCATTACAATCTATCGTAGACAAACGCTATGCAGGTTGGAATGGCGATTTAGGTCAGCAAATTTTAACTGGCTCGGCGTCTTTAGAAAGTCTTGCAAACTTAGTACAAGGTTCTGAACTCAATCCACAACCAGTTTCTGGCCAGCAAGAATATTTAGAAAATTTAGTAAATAGCTATATTTATCGCTAATCATACAAGCGGTCAGATTTTGCAAAAATTTTACCAAATCTGACCGCTTTCTATGGAGAATTCGTTATGTATATTGGAATTGATCTTGGTACATCCGGCGTAAAAGTTGTGTTACTGGATGATAAACAACAAATCTTAGCCACCGTATCACAACCATTACCTATTTCTCGTCCTCAAGCACTTTGGTCGGAACAAAATCCGCAGGATTGGTGGAATGCGACAGACCAAGCAATGTTGCAATTATCTCATCAACAAGATTTATCCAAAGTACAAGCGATTGGCTTAACCGGTCAAATGCACGGAGCGACGTTATTAGATAAATCAGACAAAGTGCTCTGCCCTGCGATTTTATGGAACGATGGCAGAAGCTATGCAGAATGTGCGGAATTGGAACAATTAGTTCCAACATCACGCGAGATTACCGGAAACTTGATGATGCCTGGCTTTACCGCGCCGAAATTGAAATGGGTAGCTAATAATCAGCCAGAAACTTTTTCGCAAGTTTCCAAGGTGTTATTGCCTAAAGATTACCTTCGCCTATTAATGACGGGCGAATATGCCTCAGATATGTCAGATGCATCAGGCACAATGTGGCTTGATGTTGAAAAACGAGATTGGAATGCAGACTTACTCGATGCTTGTGGTTTAGATCGAAGTAATATGCCGGAGTTATTTGAAGGGAATCAAATTACAGGGACGTTGCTTAACTCATTAGCAGAACGCTGGAAAATGCCTTGTGTGCCTGTCGTAGCGGGCGGTGGCGACAACGCAGCTGGTGCGATTGGTATTGGGTTATATAAACCTGGACAGGCGATGCTGTCGCTTGGAACATCAGGCGTTTATTTTGTGGTAACAGATCAATTCAGAGCAAATCCTCAAAAAGCGGTACACAGCTTTTGCCACGCATTACCAGAACGCTGGCATTTGATGTCTGTAATTCTAAGTGCTGCTTCTGCGGTGGATTGGGCGCAAAAAACCACTGGATTTAAAGATGTCGCGACATTATTCCAGCAAATTGAACAGAACCAACAACTATCTGATGTGATCTTCTTGCCTTATTTATCAGGCGAAAGAACCCCCCACAATAACCCACTTGCTAAAGGTGTGTTCTGGGGAATGAATCATAATGATAATGCAGTAACGCTCGCTCAGGCAGCGGTAGAAGGCGTGAGCTTTGCCCTTGCACAAGGTATTGATGTTCTACACGAAACAGGTACAACAGCAGAGAGTATTGCATTGATTGGTGGCGGGGCAAAAAGTCCATATTGGCGACAATTACTCGCAGATATTACAGGAAAAACATTAGAATACCGCACAGGTGGCGATGTTGGACCCGCATTAGGTGCAGCTAAATTAGCGCAAATTGCTTTAAATCCAAATGAAGATATTTCAACATTCTGCCCAGAACTCAATTTAGAAGGGGTTTATGAAACCAATCCAAATAAATACGCTTATTACCAAGAAAAGAGAGCGCGCTTTGCTGAGCTTTATGAAAAATTGAAAACCTTATAAACCTACCCTATAAAAACGACAAAATCCGCCTAGTGCGGATTTTTTTATTACTTGAGAAAAAGTGCGACATTATTCAATAACTCAATAATGCCGCAAGGATTTTGACGATATTCGAGGAATTATTATTATTTTTATTTCAACGCGGACATAATACCCTTAAAAGAGTAGAAACGTGAAGAAAAATTTCGTTTTTTCTCAAAAATTGGAGCAAGATCACAAAATTAAAAAATCGTGTGAATTTTGCTTATAAGACTAGAACAACTCAGATATGAAAAAACCCTGATGATTTCTCATCAGGGTTTCTGAATATGGCTCCTCCTGCGGGACTCGAACCTGCGACATATGGATTAACAGTCCACCGTTCTACCGACTGAACTAAGGAGGAAAAGCACTTTGCAAGAAAGTGGTGCCTCGAGGCGGAATCGAACCACCGACACGGGGATTTTCAATCCCCTGCTCTACCGACTGAGCTATCGAGGCATCTCGTCGTTTGCGGGGTGCATTATGCGGATTTTCTTCCCCTTCGTCAAACGTTTTTTTTCAAAAAATTAAAAAAAACAGTTCAATGGATCACTTTGTGTTCAAAACGACTTAAAAAACAACATTTTATCTAACATTTCGATATTTTTGTTGCGCTTTAGTTACTTTAAGCAAATAGTTTCTTGCTTGAGAAGATGGGTGCGCAGTGGTTAAAATTCGATAAACAGCGTCAGGACTTAAGTTATTAATACGATCAATCGCTTCCCATTTATCGCTATCAAATACTCTTAGTACCGCTCCAGCCCCACTATTATAGGCTGAAATCATCGCATAACGTTTTGATGTTTGGTCAGTAATACCATCTAAGTATTCATCACGTAAAATCGTGAAATATAAAGCACCCGCATCGATATTCTTCTCTGGATCATAGAGATATTCACGACTTGGTTGGCCACTCAGTCCCATTCGCGCAAAAATATCACGGCCCGCTGTGCGTGGAACAACTTGCATTAAACCAATAGCATTAGCATAACTTACCGCATAAGGGTTAAATGCAGATTCAACTTCCATAATCGCTAAAATGAAGCTTGGCTCAAGCCCATAGCGCTTAGCAGCGTGGCGCACTAATGGTAAATAACGTCTTGCACGAACTTCAACGTGGCCTGCAACCATTGGAATATCCACATAGCTTACAGTTCGTCCATTTGAAAGTTTACGAGTTTTTAGTTTGTTTTGGATAAGATAAGTTGCAAAATCATTTGCCATAGCAACATTCATAATAGAACGGCCAAAATTATCTACAACCTGTCCTACTAAGAATGGATTAGAGCTAATCGGAGCATCTCCTGAAGCAAAAAGGTCAATGCCTGATGCGTCAGAACCCATTAATAAAGTATGAATAATCGCATTACGTAAGCGATTTTGGTCACCTAACGTCTCAATAGAAATAGAACCGCTATCAAAGTGAATTTGGCTACGCGTATAATATTGGTCTGTATATTTTACGTAGTCTTTTTGACTCGCTTGAACAAGCTCATTTACGCCCCAAATTTGGTCAATATTGCGTGAAAATTGCCCAGTCAAAATATCTAATGCATTGGTATCTTTGGTGTAATCAGCTTTTGGTTTCTTGGTTGTAGTTTTTTTAGTATCACTACCGCCACAAGCAACTAGAAATGGAATCAATGCTAGTGCTGGAAAATATTTAATGAATTTTTTCATAGGAATCTCGAGATTATTTATCATTTAAGGGAACATAACCTTCAATTTGAATTTCTTTCCCTTCGAACAGAAAATTGACCATTTCTGTTTCTAAAAGTTTCCTATGTTCAGGGTTCATCATACTTAATTTTTTTTCATTTACGATCATTGTTTGTTTTTTAATCCACTCAGACCAAGCCTGCTTGCTAATTGAATCAAAAATACGTTTACCCACATCCCCTGGGTAAAGCTGAAAATCTAAACCTTCAGCTTCTTGCTTTAAATATTCACAAAAAACGGTACGTGCCATTGTTATGTCCTCTCGTTATAGGTTAATTCGTCTAAAATACGCTTAATTGGGGTTGGAAGCCCAATCTCACTAGGATTGGTTAAATCATACCAATATTCCAGTGTTGAAGATACAGAGCCAAGATAATTTCCTTGCTCTTCATTTATATTATTGTCATTCAGCTCAACTAAAATTGGGTAAATATCTAAATGAAAATGGCTGAACGTGTGGCGAAAAGCGATTAACTGTCGTGATATTTGCAAATTTTTTACTGAAATAGACCGCTTGAGTAAATCAATATTTTCAAATTGTGGAAAAGCAAATAGCCCACCCCAAATGCCTTTTGCTTCACGCTTTTCTAGTAGCACTTTGCTACCTTGTTTTACTATTAAAAAATAGCTAGTTTTTTCTGGTAGTGTTTTTTTCGGTTTTTTGGCAGGAAATTCTGCCCACGCTTGCAACTTATTAGTTTTACACTCTTTTTCTAAAGGACAAAGAGAGCATTTGGGCTTAGTGCGGGTACAAATCATAGCCCCCAGATCCATCATTGCTTGATTAAAGTCGGCGACTTTTTCCGTTGGGGTCACACAAGCGGTCAGATCCCACAATTTATTTTCAACGACCTTTTCACCACTCCAGCCTTCTACCGCAAAGTAGCGTGATAACACACGCTTTACATTGCCATCTAAAATCGGGTGTGGTGCATCTAAAACCGAAGATAACACCGCACCGGCGGTGCTTCTTCCCACACCGCTTAATGCTAAAACGTCATCAAAATCTGTTGGAAACGTACCATTAAATTTATCACGAATTTGCTGGGCGGCTTTATGTAAGTTTCTCGCACGTGCGTAATAGCCCAATCCAGTCCAAAGATGAAGTACTTCATCAATATCTGCATTGGCTAAATCAACCACTGTTGGAAATTTTTCGATAAAGCGTTCAAAGTAAGGAATAACGGTAACCACTTGAGTTTGTTGCAACATCACTTCCGAAAGCCACACACCGTAGAGTGATTTATTTTGTTGCCAAGGAAGATGTTTACGTCCATATTGCTGATACCATTCCAATACCGAACTTGCGAATGGATCATTCATTGAGGCTTGTGCCAATGGAAATTGCGATTTTGTTTTCACACCAAACTCTTTTACAATCAGTTTAAAATACAAATACTACCGCAAGCGGTCAGATTTAACAGCACTTTTGCAAAACTTTGCGAAAATAAAATGAAGGAAAAACTATGTCTAACTCGCCCATTCTTGGCTTTCATCACGTGGCACTTATCGTTTCGGATTACGCCAAATCCAAGCAGTTCTATACTGAAATTTTAGGTGCAGAAATTATTCAGGAAACCTACCGCGAAGCCCGTGACAGCTATAAGCTTGATTTACGCTTTGGCGATGGTTCACAGATTGAGTTATTTAGCTTTCCCGTAACGCCTGCGCGTTTTAGCTCGCCTGAAACTTGTGGCTTACGCCATTTAGCGTTTAAAGTGGAAAATATTGAACAAGCCATTGCCTTTTTAGAAAGCCGTAACCTTGCCCACGAAGGTATTCGCATTGATGAAGTTACCGGTAAACGCTTCACCTTTTTCCGCGATCCTGATGATTTACCGTTAGAGTTTTACGAGATTTAAGATGCTATTCCCCAAACTATCAAACGGTACATTACTGCGCCGTTACAAACGCTTTTTAGCGGATATTCAACTGCCCGATGGCGAACAGATTACTATTCACTGTCCAAATACAGGCGCAATGACAGGTTGTGCTAATGAAGGCGATACCGTCTGGTTTTCCACTTCCGATAATGCTAAACGAAAATATGCGCACACTTGGGAACTCACTGAAACTCAAGCAGGGCATTTTATTTGTGTGAATACTCAAAAAGCTAATCAACTGGTGGCAGAAGCCCTGCAGAATAAATGGATTACTGAACTTGCTAACTATTCACAAATTCTGCCAGAACAGAAATATGGCGAAGAAAATAGTCGTATTGATTTTTTATTAAAGAATGATGAATTAGCCGATTGTTTTGTGGAAGTGAAGTCCACAACCTTACTGACTGAAAAGGGGATTGGTATGTTCCCTGATGCAAAAACAGAGCGTGGGCAAAAACATCTGCGTGAACTGACTAGTATTAGTCAGCAAGGGCAACAAGCGGTAATTTTCTTTGCCATTTTGCATACTGGCATTGAACGCTTTGAAGTGGCAAAGCAGATTGACCCGAAATATGCGGAATTATTTGAGCAAGCCAAGCGACAAGGCGTGCAAGTGTTAGCCTATCAAGCGGAAATGATTTTTGAAGGTAAAGCACCTATTGGTATGAATTTGCAAAAAGTTACACAGATCTGACCGCTTGTCCTTGAAATTAGTCTCAAGCTCCCCCAAATAAAGCCCCAGTTTTTCAAAAGAAAGGAATTAAAATGACTACAATCGTATGTGTTCGCAAAGATGGCAAAGTGGCTATCGGTGGCGACGGTCAAGCAACTCTTGGCAATTGTATCGAAAAAGGCACGGTGCGTAAGGTGCGCCGTTTATACAAAGACAAAGTGGTAACAGGTTTCGCTGGCTCAACGGCAGATGCATTTATTTTGCGTGATCTGTTTGAGAAAAAATTGGAACTTCATCAAGGTCATTTAATTAAATCAGCGGTAGAACTCGCAAAAGAGTGGCGCACCGAGCGTTCATTACGCAAATTAGAAGCGATGATGATTGTAGCGAATGAAAGCGAATTTTTATTAGTATCAGGTAGCGGTGATGTGATTGAGCCAGAGCAAGATGTACTTGCGATTGGTTCAGGCGGTAACTATGCAAAAGCAGCAGCCCTTGCGTTACTTAGAACAAACAATAACTTATCGGCAAAAGAGATTGTGGCAGAAGCGTTAAAGATTGCGGGTGATATTGATATTTACTCGAACCATAATCACGTAATTGAAGAAGTGTAAGGAATAAAATATATGTCAATGACCCCTCGTGAAATTGTGTCGGAATTAGACGCACATATTATCGGACAAAATGAAGCAAAACGTGCAGTGGCGATCGCATTACGTAACCGCTGGCGTCGTATGCAGTTACCAGAAGAACTGCGCCAAGAAGTGACCCCTAAAAATATTCTGATGATCGGACCAACGGGTGTGGGTAAAACCGAAATCGCACGTCGTTTAGCAAAATTAGCTAACGCACCATTCATCAAAGTGGAAGCAACGAAATTCACTGAAGTGGGCTATGTAGGTAAGGAAGTGGATTCGATTATCCGCGATCTTGCTGACGTTTCAATGAAATTAGTCCGCCAACAAGCTGTTGAAAAGAACCGTATGCGTGCACAAGATGCGGCGGAAGATCGTATTTTAGATGTGTTACTACCACCTGCGAAAGATCAGTGGGGCAATGCTCAAGAGATGGAAAATAGCTCTACTCGCCAAATTTTCCGCAAAAAACTGCGTGAAGGTCAATTAGACGATAAAGAGATCGAAATTGATGTGGCTGCGCAAATGAGCGTGGAAATTATGACTCCTCCGGGTATGGAAGAGATGACATCACAGCTTCAATCTCTGTTTGAAGGGATGTCGCCAAATAAAACCAAAAAACGCAAAATGAAAATTAAAGATGCGTTAAAACTAATGGTTGA
Organism: Pasteurellaceae bacterium LFhippo2; assembly: GCA_029852775.1. GTDB lineage: Bacteria > Pseudomonadota > Gammaproteobacteria > Enterobacterales > Pasteurellaceae. Next base: position 51,233 of record LEKJ01000050.1, on the reverse strand, counting down.
TGAAGAAGCAGCGAAGTTAGTTAATCCTGAAGAGCTAAAACAGCAAGCGATTGAAGCGGTTGAACAGCACGGTATCGTATTTATTGATGAGATCGATAAAATCTGTAAGAAGAGCGAACACTCTGGTGGTGATGTCTCTCGTGAAGGTGTACAACGTGATTTACTGCCAATTATCGAAGGCTCAACGGTAAATACTAAACACGGTATGGTAAAAACTGACCATATTCTCTTTATCTGTTCGGGTGCATTCCAAGTGGCTCGTCCGTCAGATTTATTACCGGAATTACAGGGTCGTTTACCAATTCGTGTGGAATTAAAATCGTTAAATAAAGAAGACTTTGAGCGTATCTTAACAGAACCAAATGCGTCATTAACTCTTCAATACCGTGAGTTAATGAAAACTGAAGGTGTAGAAATTGAGTTTACGCAAGATGGTATCAGCAAAATCGCTGAGTCTGCATTCCGCGTAAATGAGAAAACCGAAAATATCGGCGCTCGTCGTTTACATACGGTATTAGAACGTTTAATGGACGGCATTTCATTTGATGCAAGCGAACGCTCAGGTGAGAAAGTTGTTATCAATGAACAATACGTTTCAGAAGCGTTAAATGACGTAGTAGAAAATGAAGATTTAAGTCGATTCATTTTATAGTCAGAAAAAACAAAACGGATATAACCCAAAGGTTATATCCGTTTTTTATATAATTAATATAGATTTTCTACTTCACAACCCCACCGCTTGCTTGTAGATCCGCGTGGTATGAAGAACGCACGAATGGACCGCAAGCTGCGTGTTCGAAGCCCATTTTATCAGCTTCTTCACGGAACATATCAAATTCCGTTGGGTGAACATAGCGTGCTACTGGTAAGTGGTGGCGGCTTGGTTGTAGGTATTGACCTAAAGTCAGCATAGTTACGCCGTGATCGCGTAAATCTTGCATTACTTCTAAGATTTCTTCATTGGTTTCACCTAAACCTACCATAATCCCCGATTTTGTTGGAATATCTGGGAACTCTTGTTTAAAGATTTGTAGTAACTTAAGTGACCACTTATAGTCTGCACCTGGGCGTACTTCTTTATATAAACGTGGTACGTTTTCCATATTATGGTTGAATACATCTGGTGGATTCTGTTTTAAGATTTCCACCGCTTGTTCAATACGACCACGGAAGTCTGGTACTAAAATCTCAATTTTGATACCCGGATTAATCGCTCGGATTTCGCGTACACACGCCGCAAAATGCGCTGCACCACGGTCTGGTAAATCATCGCGATCCACAGAAGTGATAACCACATATTTAAGCTTCATATCTTGAATGGTTTCAGCCAATTTCTTCGGCTCATCTTGATCAAGTGGAAGAGGTTTACCGTGCGCTACATCACAGAATGGACAACGACGCGTACAGATTGCCCCCATAATCATAAAAGTTGCGGTGCCGTGGTTAAAACATTCGTGTAGGTTCGGGCAAGATGCCTCTTCACATACAGAGTGTAAACCGTGGCGACGCATACCGTTTTTGATACTGTCAATTTTTGCCGAGTTCGCAGGCAATTTAATTTTCATCCATTCAGGCTTTTTAAGTAGCTCTTGGTTTGGATCGATATTTTTTACTGGGATAATGGACGTTTTAGCGGCATCACGATATTTCACGCCTCGTTCCATTTTAAAAGGTGTAGCCATTGGCTGTTATTCCTATTTGTTAATAATTTGTTGCGTATTATAACCGAGAATTTGGGTAAAGTAATTGACCAATTTCGGTGCGATTTTTTGGCATTGGGCTTCATTTGCTTCGATAAAATCAGCCACCTGGCACATTTCTAAACCGGCATAGCCACAAGGATTAATATTGCGAAACGGCATTAAATCCATATTGATATTCAGTGCTAAACCGTGAAATGAGCAACCTTTGCGGATACGTAAGCCAAGGGAGCAGATTTTCTTGCCATCGACATACACGCCTGGCGCATCGGGTTTTGGATAGGATTCAACACCATAATCAGCAAGAGTTTTTACCACGCATTGCTCTAATGCGGTCACTAGTTCACGGACATTTAAATCACTGCCATTTGCTTTATGGCGTTTAATATCAATCAGCACATACATAATCTGCTGACCTGGCCCGTGATAGGTAATCTGTCCACCACGATCCGATTGCACCACCGGGATATTGGTCGGATTTAGCAGATGTTCTGGCTTACCTGCTGAACCTTGAGTAAATACAGGATTGTGTTCAACTAGCCAAATTTCATCAGGGGTATTTTCGTCACGGTTATCGGTGAACTCTTGCATTTTATGCCAGATTTCATCGTAATTTTGGGTGCCAAGTTGGCGGATAATTAGGGGAAGATTCATAATGTATCCAATGGTTGTATTCTGTCAGCAATAATCTTTTCAAGCAGACTATAATCACAAATATTGGCTCTAATTGATGCTTCAATATTTAGATCAACATCTAACTGACCAAAATGTAAATTATAGCCAGCGTTTCTTGCTAATAAAATTAAAAATGCTCGTTGGGTTCTACCATTACCTTCGCGAAAAGGATGTAAAATATTTAACTCTCCTAAATAAAAAGCAAGGCGTTTTACAATAGTTTGTTGGTCTAAACCTAACAGATAATTCTCACTTTTAAGTTTCTCGAAAAGTTTTATTGCTTCAATTTCAATTCTAAGTGGGTGAGCAAACATTGAATCTCCCTTGCTTATCGCAACAGATCTTAGTTTGCCTGACCAACTATAAACATCTTCAAACAAATAACGATGAATTGCTTTTAAATGCTTTAAATCAAATCTACCAGTGATTGGCGCTTGTAATAAAAGGGCTAATTTGCGCAATACAAAGATATTTTCAGCAAGTTCTAATTCTTGCTCGTTTTTTGCTCCTAGTTTATTACGCAATACACCATTTTTATCAAGATAAGGATCTTGCTTGCTGCCATATTTCATAAGCAGACTCCATTAATTGCTTATCATTCATTTTTCCTTCCAACCACGGCTCAAATTTCTCAAGATTTTGAGCGGAAGGAATTAATGATTCAAGCTTAAAAGAATCAACCGCATTCTGTAGAGCATAACGTTTTGATTGTAGTTCCGTCATTTTAGACTCCTTGCTGATTTTCCCTTTTCTTCAATGGAAATTTTTATTAAAGCACCATTCTCACGCCTTCAATTTTCGCTAAATCTGTATAAAGCGTTTCAACCTGTTCGATATTCTGCGCGGTGATTGTGATTGAAACTGAGTGATAAGTACCTTTGCCACTTGCTTTCATTGTTGGATTGTAGTCGCCTTTAACCACTTTATTGGTTTCACGTACTACATCTTCAACTAAACCATCACGAGCTGCACCTACCACTTTGAAAGTGAAAGAGCAGGGAAACTCTAATAAATCTTTTAATTTTGCTTGTGGAATATCTGCTAAATTTACTGTTTTTGCTTGTTGAGCCATATGTTATCCTTTTTACCTAAAAATGTAGGGGCGTACTGCGTACGCCCGCGGGCGTATTCAATACGCCCCTACAGTATGAGTTTTATGACACAAGCGGTGTGATTTTGCAAAAATTTTGCAAGATCCCACCGCTTGAAGTTACATCTAAATGGGGATAATTTTATCTATTACAAGAGCAAGATTAATTGAATAAACCTTTTACAGTTAAAATCATCCAATCCCAAGCTTTGCCGAAAATACCAGCTTCTTGAATTTCTTGCATAACTTGTAGATCAACACTTGCGATATCTTTACCATTTAATTGATAAATCACTTTACCCACAACCTGACCTTTAGCAAAAGGCGCCTCAAGCATTTTCTTTTCTAACTCATAACGTGCTTTTAACTCGCCAGATTTACCTTTTGGAATGGTGATATAGCTATCTTGTAATACACCTAATTGCGCTTTACTCACATCACCGTAGTAAACGCTTTGCTCTAATACTGTTTGACCCGCGGCTAATGGTTTTAGCGTTTCAAAGTTAGCAAAACCCCATTGAAGTAATTTTTTGCTTTCAACTTCACGGCCTTTATAGGTTGGAACACCCATAACAACTGAGATTAAACGAGTATTGGTATTGTATGCTGAAGCAACTAGGTTATAACCTGCTTTGTCGGTATGACCTGTTTTCATACCATCAACATTCATTGTTTTATCCCACAATAAACCATTGCGGTTTGGTTGTTTGATTTTATTAAATGTGTACTCTTTCTCAGAATAAAGTTTATATTCTTCTGGTAAATCACGAATTACGTGTGCACCAATGATTGCCATATCACGAGCAGATGAATATTGATTTGGGTCATCTAAACCGTGTACTGTCGCAAAATGAGTATTTTTCAAACCAAACTGTTGAACATATTTGTTCATCTCATCAATAAATGCAGCTTGTGAGCCAGAAACGTGTTCTGCAACAGCAACAGTTGCGTCATTACCAGACACGATGATGATACCTTTGTTTAAATCTTCGATAGAAACCTGCTGATTTAAATTTAGGAACATTTTTGAAGAACCTGGGAATTTTTGCGCCCACGAACTTTCAGTTACCGTTACCATATCATCGTTTTTAACTTTGCCTGATTTGATCGCTTGACCTAACACATAGCTTGTCATCATTTTTGTTAATGACGCAGGATATTGACGTTGATCTGCATTCAAACTCGTAAGAACCGCGCCTGAATTGTAATCCATTAGAACAAATGTTTGAGCATTTAGCTGTGGTGCCGCAATGCCATAGTCAATATCTTGTGCATTAGCGATATTTGTTGCTGAAACAGCTAATGCGCAAAGGCTTAAACTTTTGAATAATTTATTTTTTAACATAGGACGTCCATTTTTATGATTTAGTAATTCATTACGATTTTATGGCGATGAAGTTTAGCGATTTGTTTTTTTACTTTATCACCTTCAGATTTATTTGATACTGCAATATTCACTTCATATTTGCCATCAATCTTAGCGATTTTAGTTTTTTGCTTAACTTGTAGCGCCACTTTTTTAGCTTCTTTTTCTGTTGGTGCAATTACCTTCAGAGAAGAACTCATTGCCTTAACCTCTGGTTTATTGGTTAAAACAACTTTTGTTTGAGTATTAGGTTTGCTTTCGGTTTTATGAATACTAGTTACTTCTTTAACTTTAGCATTTTTAGTTCCGAAATCCGCTTTGATAGCAAGATCTCTACCAGAGCCTTTAATTTTTAATGGTAACCCTTCTTTTTGGGCTAATTTTGCCAATGAGTGAGCACCTTTACCAGAAATATAGCCATCTGAGCTAACTTGCATTGCTTCTACACGCACTTTAGCTGTGCCTGAATGCAGCATACCAAGTTCGCGAGCGGCACCTTTAGAAAGGTCAAGAATTCGCTCTTTACTATATGGACCACGGTCATTAATGCGCACAATTAGCTGTTTGCCATTACGCAGATTTGTCACTAAAACATAAGAGCCTAAAGCTAATGTTTTGTGTGCTGCAGTATAAGCGTGTTTGTTAAAAACCTCGCCATTTGCAGTTTTTCTACCGTGGAACATTCCGCCATAATAGCTTGCAATCCCTACTTGGCTATATTGACGAGACGCCTCTTTACCAATAATTTTATGGTATTTACCTTTTTCTTTATAGGTACGAGTTGATTCACTCACTTTAACGTGCTTAAGCTGTGCGCCTTTTACACCATAAAGACTTTTGGTCTCATTTTTAGCTATTGTAGACACCGACTTCTTCGTTGAAGTTTTTACTTTAGCTTTCGCCTTAACTTTACTTGCCTTAGTTACTTTCGCCGTACCCTTGTGAGCTTTAGACGAACTACCTGCCTTGGTAGCAGCAAAGGTATGCACTGATGTAGTTGAAATAGCACCAGCCAATAAGAAAACTGCTATCTTAGTTAATTTCATTAAAAATCTCCTGCTACTCTATTTATCAAATAAAGTAAGCATTTTTTATTTGAGCTTATTGTATGGATTATTCTTATCCTTTCGCTCTCGATGGACATAAGTAGACATCATCAAACCGAAAGCCGCCATTAGTGTTACATAAGATGTTCCACCATAGCTAAATAGTGGTAAAGGAACGCCTACAACAGGCAAAATACCACTAACCATACCAATATTTACAAACACATAAACAAAAAACAGCAAAGCTGTCCCACCCGATAAAATTCTGCCAAATGCATTACTTGATTTTGCGCCGATCATTAATCCGCGAGCAATAATAAATAAATAGATTGCAAATAGCACTAAAACGCCGATCATCCCGTGTTCCTCACTTAGAACGGCAAAAATAAAATCTGTATGTGGCTCAGGTAAGAACTCCAATTGCGATTGAGTTCCTTCCATCCAACCTTTACCTTCCCAACCGCCAGAACCAATAGCGATTTTGGATTGAATAATATGATAACCAGCACCTAATGGGTCTTTCTCTGGGTCAAACAAAGTTTGTACACGCGTTTTTTGATAATCGTGCATCAAATAGAACCACATTATTGGGATAAACCCAGCCAGAAACACCACGCCTGCACCAATTAATTTCCAACTTAACCCAGCAAGGAAAAGTACAAAAATACCCGCAGCACAAACTAGAATCGATGTTCCTAAGTCAGGCTGAATTGCAACTAATAACGTAGGAACAATAATAATAGCTAAGGCGATAAACGTATCTCTAAACGTAGGGGGTAACGAACGATTACCTAAATAAGTCGCAACCATTAATGGTACAGAAAGTTTTGCTATTTCAGATGGCTGAAAACGGACAAAGCCTAAGTTCAACCAACGCTGAGCACCTTTACTTGTTTCCCCAACAACATCAACAAGCACCAACAAGATAATGCAAAAAATATAGAGATACGGCGATACTTTTTCGTAGAACCTCGGCGGAATAAATGCCATCACAAACATTACGCTTAAGCCTAACGCAACTTGAATCACACGGTTCATAAACATACGTTCACTACCGCCACTTGCACTATATAAAACGATAAGTCCGTAACCTGTGATTGCAAATAACCCTATCAATAACCAAATATCTAGAGCCAATACCTTTTCAAATCGGCTTAAAAATGATTTATTCATTTAAATTCTCTTTGCTCTCTACAACATCTTGTTTAACAGGGGACTCACCAATTTGGTTTTTGAGTACATAATCAAGCACTCGACGAGCCATTGGTGCAGCAGTACTACCACCACCGCCAGCATTTTCTAAAATAACCGAAACAACCGCTTTAGGATTATCATAAGGCGCATAACCAATAAACCAACCATGATCGTGCAAATCCTTTTTGATAGAGTTTTTATCGTAATTTTTACCTTTTAAGCTAAATACCTGTGCCGTACCCGTTTTACCTGCGGCACGATAAAACGTACCAGCAAAGGCTTTTCTACCCGTACCATTACTTGCATTGATTACGTTATACATACCTAACCTTGCAATCTGCCAAAAGCGTTGTGGTACACCAGAAATATCTTCATAAAGTAATGGATCTTTATAAGGCGTCACTTCTGTGGATAAAATTTCTTTCATCAAATGCGGGGTATTTACTCGCCCATCATTAATTAGTACCGCTGTTGCCTTTGCAAGTTGTAATGGTGTTGAAATCCAGTAACCTTGCCCAATGCCTACGGAGATTGTATCCCCTGGAATCCACTGTTTTTTGTGGCGTTTTTGTTTCCATTCTCGACTTGGCATAATCCCAACTGATTCTTCATAAATATCAATACCAGTAGGAACACCAAAACCAAAGCGTTTCATCCAGTCAGACATTTTGTCAATTCCCATATCATAAGCAAGTTGATAAAAGAAAGTATCCGATGATTGAGTTATTGCTTTATTCACATCTGTTCGGCCGTGACCACTTCGTTTCCAATCTCGGAAACGTTGGGTTGTACCAGGTAAAATCCAATAACCAGGGTCAAAAATTGTTGTTCCCGGTGAGATTTTCCCTTCAGTTAATCCAGCAACCGCCATAAATGATTTAATGGTAGAAGCGGGCGGATAAGTACCTTGGGTTGCTCGGCTATATAAAGGGCGATCTTCATCATCTAATAAAGCCTTATAATCTTTCCCTGAAATACCATCAACAAAAAGATTATTATCATAACTTGGGTTGGTAACCATCGCTAAAATACTGCTATCTCTAGGATCTAGCACAACCACCGCACCTTTCTGTTTACCCAACAAATTAACAATATGGCGTTGTAGATCGATATCTATGGTTAAGCGAATACTACTTCCTGCAACAGGAGCCTGATCCCTTAATTTACGAATAACTTTACCACGGTTGTTGATTTCAACTTCTTCAAAACCAGTCATTCCGTGAAGTTGTTCTTCGTAATATTTCTCAATACCTAGCTTACCGATCTCGTGAGAACCCGCGTAATTACCGAATTTTCCTTCTTCTTGTAGACGTTTTTTATCTCGATCATTAATTTTCGATACATAACCAAGAATATGGGTCATTGATTCACCATAAGGATAATTACGTTTAAAGTAAGCCTGTACATCCATACTTGGAAAGCGATGCTGATTTACAGAAAAACGCGCAATTTGCTCTTCATTAAGATCCGATTTTAATAAAATTGGCGTATAACGAGATGAACGTTTTCTCTCTTTATGGAAATTTTCAATATCAGTATCGTTTAAACCGACCAATAGACGCAAATCTTCCAACGTCTGGTCCATATTTTCTACTTTTTCAGGAATGATAAACAACCCAAAATAAGTGATATTTTCAGCTAAAACTTTACCATTTCTATCATAAATAAGACCACGGGCAGGTGGCACTGGTAACAATTTAATGCGGTTACCATTAGAGCGAGTCTGATAAGACTCATAATCTACAATTTGTAGATTATACAGGTTTGCAAATAGCACCCCTGTTAATGCTAAAACCCCTAAAAAAGCAACGAGACCTCGGCGAATATATAAGTTTTTCTCAGCCTGACCATTACGCACTTTTTCATAATTTCTTGGTTTTGTTAATTTGCCTAATTTACCAAACACTCTATTATTCTCGATGATAAGGGTGATTTGTTGTCAATGACCACGCTCGATATAAACTCTCTGCTGCCACAACTCTCACTAACGGATGCGGTAATGTTAGCGGAGACAGAGACCAACTCTGCTCAGCTGCAGCTTTACATTCTGGTGATAAACCTTCAGGGCCACCAATTAAAATACAAACATCTCGACCATCGTTCTTCCACGATTCTAACTGTTGGGCTAACTGCTCTGTAGTCCACGCTTTACCCGGAATATCTAATGTAACAATTTTGCCGCGCCCTGCCGCTGCAAGCATCGCTTTGCCTTCTTGTTCTAAAATACGTTTAATATCCGCATTTTTGCCACGCTTGCCAGCAGGAATTTCAATTAATTCAAAGGGCATATCTTTTGGGAAACGGCGTTGATATTCTTCAAAACCTTTTGTCACCCAATCAGGCATCTTTGTTCCGACAGCGATTAATTGTATTTTCATAGCGGACTTATGCCCAAAGTTTCTCTAATTGATACATATCACGGCTTTCTTGTTGCAAGATATGTACGATAGCTTGGCCAAAATCAACCACAATCCAATCAGCAACAGCTTTACCTTCTGAAGCAAAAACTTCAACGCCCGCTTTTTTAGCGTCATCAATTAAGTTCTGAGCCGTTGAAGCTACGTGACGATTTGAAGTACCAGTTGCAATAATCATTGCGTCAGTAATACTTGATTTACCTTTTACATCAATAACTTGGATATCTTGAGCTTTTAAGCCATCTAATGTGTGAGTTAAAAACTCAACTAAATTCTGATTCATAATAATGTTTCTATCTATATTTCAACTAATAAAAGGGCTGAATTATAGCATAGAAATAAAATTCTTTCGGTAAAGGTAAAAAAGAAAGCGGTGAGATTTGTGCAAAGTTTTGCAAATCTCACCGCTTAAAGAAGATTTAAAAATGTCTTTTGCTATTACAGCAGAATACTACCAATTAATGCGATTGTGAAACCAACCAAACCAATTGATGTTTCAAGCAATGTCCAAGTTTTTAAGGTTGTTTTTTCATCCATCTCCAAGAAACGGCTCATTAGCCAGAAACCAGAGTCATTCACGTGAGAAAGTACTGTCGCACCAGAAGCAATTGCAATAACAATAAAACAAAGATCAAATTGACTTAAATCTGTTGCATTTGCCACCATTGGAGCAACCAATGCTGAGGCTGTCGTTAATGCCACTGTCGCTGAACCTTGTGCTACACGAAAGATTGTTGCAATCACAAATGCAGCTACGATAATTGGCATTCCCGTATCAGAAAGCATTTCAGATAACACATCACCGATACCGCTCGCACGTAATACACCACCAAACATACCACCTGCACCTGTTACTAATACGATTGAACAGATAGGGCCTAATGCATTATTACAGATTTTCTCAATTTGATCGTAACTACGATCCCCTTTAAGCAATATGATGGCAACAATTAATGTGATCAATAAGGCAACTGGAGTTTTACCGATTAAACGCAATCCTTCAACCCAACTTTGTGAACCATCGATCACTTTTGCTACAGATAATGTATTTAAACCTGTATCAAATAAAATTAAGAAAATAGGTAAAACTAGAATCAGTAGTACTTTTTTGAAACTTGGTGGGTTTTGAACATAGGTTTCATTCACAGCTGCACTGCTTAAAAAAGCTTTTGGTAAATCAACGTGGATTTTTTTACTGATAAACATACTGAATAGGTATGTACCAATATACCAAGTAGGAATAGCACAAATTAAGCCAACGATGACTAATAACCCCATATTTACACCAAGTAAATCACCTGAAGCTACTGGACCTGGATGTGGAGGTAAGAATGCGTGCATTACCGCAAAAGCACCCGCTGATGGGAACGCATAACGTAATACAGAACCGCCGAACTGTTTAGCCACACTAAAGATGATAGGTAACATTACAACTAATCCCGCATCAAAGAAGATCGGGAAACCAAATAGCAATGAAGCTACACCTAACGCAAATGGTGCTCGTTCCTTACCAAATTTGTTGATTAAAGTATCCGCTAATACTTTCGCACCACCAGTGATTTCAAGCAAACGACCAATCATCGCTCCTAAACCAACTAATAATGCTACTGACGCAAGTGTTCCACCAAAACCATTTAATAGTGTTGGTAGAATTTTGCCAACAGGAATCCCTGCAGCTAATGCAGTTAGTAGGCTCACACTGATCAATGCGACAAAAGCGTGAACCTTAAATTTCATAATAAGCACAAGTAGCAAAATAATTGCTACAACCATAATAAAAATTAACATAGATCCCCCTAATGGTTAGATTGTTACGGGTAACATATTATTAATTTGATTTGTTGTAAATATGTTGATCTTTATTTATTTTAAATTTGTGAAGCAGTTCAAAATTTTGAGAATTTGTGGGTGAAATATACAAAATTAATGATAGGCTAGGTATTATTTATTGTTATCGGTAACATTATTCCTTTGGAGGTAGTGATGTCAAAAGGAAAAGCTTTTATTTTAATGGGTGTATCTAGTACAGGGAAAACATCGGTAGGTACAGCAATTTCGCACCGATTAGGTATCAAATTAATTGATGGCGATGATCTACATCCCCGAGCTAATATTATCAAAATGGGAAGTGGCAACCCACTTAATGATGATGATCGAAAACCTTGGCTTGAACGAATCAATGATGCAGCGTTCAGCCTTGAGCAGAAAAGCGAAAAAGGAATTATTGTCTGTTCTGCGCTCAAGAAAAAATATAGAGATATGATTAGAGTAGGAAACTCTGATGTGAAATTTATTTTCTTGCAAGGCTCTTTTGATCTCGTGTTAGAGCGAATGAAGAAGCGTAAAGGTCATTATATGAAAACCGAAATGCTCAAAAGCCAATTTGATACACTAGAAGTGCCACAAGATGATGAGACTGATGTGATCTTTATTGATATTGATGCAACTTTTGAAGAGGTTGTTGAACGCTGTATTCAACAAATTAAGCCATTGCTATAAATTCTATATTTGATTTAGGGCGAATTACCATTCGCCCTACCAATCTAAATACTCTCACCTAAATGAATCTGATAGCCTAAATTAATAATGCTACTACGTTGTGGCACGCCATTAATTCTATCTAATAACTCTTGAGCTGCTACCTTACCTATTTCTAAGCGGGGAGTAATTACTGTAGCCAATTGCGGAGTAAGTGACTGACCTACGTCGTGTCCGTGAAATCCAGCTATTGCAATCTGCTTCGGAATTTTAATTCCCAAACGCTGACACTCAAACAGAGCACCGATAGCTAAGTCATCATTAGTACAGAAAATACCATTAATATCAGGATATTGCTCTAACGCTTGACGAAGCTGTTGAGCGCCCAATGTAAAAGAAGAAGGTTCTTCAGTAACGAGACTATGTGGCGTTAAGCCATATTTTTTCATCGCTAACTCATAGCCCTGCATTTTCAATTTAGTGCGCTTATCCATACGTGCTGAAAAATAGACAATATTTTTATGACCGCGATTGATCATAGTTTCAACCATCGATTGAGCCGCAGAAATATTGTCAAAACCGACCGCTTGTTGAATACCGATTTCACTACTATCCATAATTTCAATTACCGGAATATTCGCCACTTCAAGCATTTTTAAAGTACGTTTAGTGTGATGATTTTCCGATAAAATCAAACCATCAACGTTATAAGAGAGTAAAGATTCAATACGCTGTTCTTCTTTACTACGGCTATATCCATAGTGTGCCAACATAGGTTGATAACCTGCTTTATCGGTAATTAGTTCAATACCTTTAATCACATCAGCAAAAACTTGGTTGGTTAAAGAAGGAACAAGCACACCAATAGCGCGGCTTTTTGAATTAGAAAGAATATCAGGCGCTCGGTTCGGTATATAACCGAATTGCTCTATTGCTTGGGCAATACGCTCTCGTGTTTCAGCAGCAACAGAATCAGGATTACGCAAATAACGGCTAATTGTCATTTTAGTAATGCCGAGATGAGTTGCTATATCTTGTAACGTCGGGCGTTTGCGTTTGGTTATCATAGAGTGATTTGAATTTGAGATTGGCGGAGATGCATGGGAGTCGAACCCACCCGAGAACGCTGGCGTCCTCAACAGGATTTGAAGTCCTGCCACATCACCGGATATGACCCACCTCCGAAAATGTGGCACTATTTTACTGAATAAATTAGAATTAGCCAAATTTTCTGATAAGGTTTATCGCTATGCAAACATTATTCCGCCAAATCCCTTCTATAGATAAATTAATCAATGCCCCACAGGGTAAAGCGTTGATCGAGCAATTTGGACATAGTGCTGTTGTTGAACAAGCAAGAACACTTATTGATAACGCGCGCGTCCAAATTCAGCAAACTCAATCCCTTCCTGATTTTTTGAGTGATGAAAATGCGCTGTTTAGCCAAATTGAGCAACAACTCACATCACAACAATCCGTTGCAATTAAAAGCGTGTTTAACTTAACTGGTACAGTGCTTCACACCAATCTTGGACGCGGTTTATGGTCAGAAAATGCGATTCAAGCTGCCACACAAGCAATGCGCAATAATGTTGCCTTAGAATTTGATATTGATGCAGGTAAGCGTAGCCATCGAGATAATTATATTTCAGATCTTATTCAACAGCTCACTGGCGCGGAAGCGGCTTGCGTGGTCAATAACAATGCGGCTGCGGTATTACTAATGTTAGCCACTTTTGCTCAAGGCAAAGAAGTGATTGTTTCGCGTGGGGAATTAGTCGAAATCGGCGGAGCATTCCGTATTCCAGATATTATGCAACAAGCAGGCTGTAAATTAGTTGAAGTCGGCACAACCAATCGCACCCATTTAAAAGATTATCGCAACGCGATCAACGAAAATACCGCCTTTTTAATGAAAGTTCACACCAGTAATTATCAAATTCAAGGCTTTACGGCAAGCGTCAGCGAAGAAGAATTAGTTGAACTTGGCAAAGAATTTAACTTGCCAGTTATCAGCGATTTAGGCAGTGGGTCTTTAACCGATATGCACGCACTTGGCTTGCCTGCTGAACCTATGGTGCAACAAAAAGTAAAAGCTGGCGTGGATTTAGTGTCATTCTCTGGCGATAAACTATTAGGCGGACCACAAGCAGGGATTATTGTGGGAAAAAAAGAAGCCATAGCACAGCTTCAAGCACACCCACTCAAGCGCGTATTACGTTGTGATAAAGTGATTCTATCAGCCTTAGAAGCCACTCTTCGCCACTATCTTTTCCCAGATAGATTAATCGAGGAACTACCAACGCTACGCTTACTCACTCAATCACTCGAAACGCTACAAACCAAAGCAGAACGGTTAAAAGGAGCTCTCTACAACCGGTTAGATTCTCGCTATATTTTGCAAATTGAAGCCAGCGAGGCGCAAATCGGCAGTGGTGCATTACCAACGGAAAAATTAGCATCTATCGCCGTAACCATTAGCGCAGAAAAACAGAGTGATTTGTTAATATTAGAACAGCAATTTAAAGCACTTCCACAGCCAATTATCGCCCGTTTCGCCCAGCAAAAAATGTGGTTAGATTTACGCAGTGTGGCGGAGTTTGAAGCTTTGATTGAAATGTTGAAAATAAGTTAAAAAACAACCATATTGAATTTACATCCAAAAATCGAGAGAGTAAGATAGAGCAATTATAGATGGAGGTTGTTATGCAAATTAAAACATTAGAACAATTTCAACCAAATGACAAAATCGTATCATTAATTGAGCGAGGAGATCAGGCAGGGCTAAGTATAGTTTCTGGTGATACTCCTGAAGCATTTTCACAAAGTTTTCAGCATGCGATACAACGTTCAAAAATGATTCGTGAACAGCGCAAACAATTAAGAGAACAAGGGGAGCCAAATGCTTATTAGAAAGCAAATTTCAGCTGTCGCATTAAATGATCTCTTTTATGAAATTAGCGAAGAGCTTGGTTTTTCTGATGAGATAATTGACTCTTATTTACCTGATATTGAGCAACTAATGCAATTGTGGAGCAATCAAGGTTACGTTGAGATCTATCAATTTAAATGGGAACGTAAATTTGGTATGGCGAAAAGCTCGGATAAAATTCCGCCGAGTTATATGGATTTATATCACGCTCGTTTGATAATGGACGAAAATGATCCATTATTAGTCATTAAATTTGAGGAACAAATCACTCAACATCCTATCTTAAGTATTCGATTTATGGCAGATCACACTGATTTGTTTGGTGGATTACAAGATAAACACTATCCTGAACGTTTACGTGCTATTCGCAAGCGTATCGCAGATTTTATCAAACAAGGGGAAGAATAGATTATTGTATAGATAATCGTTCTCTCTATTCATACTGGACTTCCTATGATTATAGTTACCGCCGGCCACGTTGATCACGGCAAAACATCTCTTTTACACGCCTTAACGGGTACTCACACCGCTCATCTTCCCGAAGAAAAAAAGCGTGGGCTGACTATCGATTTGGGCTACGCGTATTTACCTATAGACAACGACATTATCGGTTTTATTGATGTGCCCGGACACCAAAAATTCCTATCTAATATGTTAGCAGGGCTTGGCGGAATCAATTATGCAATGCTTGTGGTTTCTGCCGAAGAAGGCATTAAGCCCCAAACAGACGAGCATTTAGCGATTTTACGCTTGCTCAACTTCAAGCAAATTATGCTTGTGATAACCAAAGCAGATCGCGCACAATCACAACAAATCGAGCAACTTAGCCAACAATTAATCCAAAATTACCCATTTTTAGCGAATAGCCCGATTTTCGTTACATCTGCCAATACTGGCTTAGGCATTGAACAGCTCAAACAGCATTTAATTCAGCTTAATCAACCGAGTGAGCTAATCAATAAACCGTTCCGCTATGCAATTGACCGCGTATTTAATGTCAAAGGAGCAGGCCTTGTGGTTACAGGCACAGCGGTTGCAGGGCAAGTAAAAATCGGCGATGAATTGTATCTCTCTAACGGGCAAAAAGTACGTGTGCGTAATATTCACGCCCAAAATAACCAAAGTGAACAAGGCTTTGCAGGGCAACGCTTGGCGCTTAATATTGCCAATGTGGAAAAAGAACAGATTCAGCGTGGCGACTGGATTAGCGAACTTGCGCCCGATTTTGCAACCGACCGCATCACTGTAAAACTGACCACAGCCCAGACGCTAAAAGAGAACACCATTGTTCATATCTACCATTACGCAAGCCATATCACTGGCAAAGTAAATTTATTAGTTGATAAACAGGCGAATGCCAATAGCGAAACCGTCGCTGAAATCATTTTAGATGAACCGCTACATATCGCCTTAAACGATAAATTTATCCTACGCAGTGGCGATGATAGCCAAACCATTGCAGGCGCAGTAGCGATTGAAATCAACTCGCCAAAACGCCATAAACGCAGTGATGAACGCTTGGCATACCTTGCTCGTTTACTACAACCGGTCGATTTAAGCAAAAAATTTGCAATTTATCTCGCAACCAAAGCTCTACCCATTGCTCAACTACTTTGGGCTGAACAGCTCTTTGCGAAAGATATTGAATCGCTCGGCTATCAGCAAACAAGCAGATGGATTTTTTCTGCGAAATTTAAACAACAGCTACAACAGCGGATTGTTGAACAGTTAAGCGAATATCATCAACAACATAACGACCAATTAGGTGTTACTAAAGCGCGTTTATATCGTATCGTGGCATTAGAGCAACCAGAAGAGTTAGTTTATAGTTTTATTGATGAACTGATTGAAAATAAACAACTTTCTCAAACACGTGGTTGGATTCATACCCCCGATCATCGTATTGAATTTAGTGCCGATGAATTACAGATTTGGAATGATGTACTCCCGATTTTCCAACGCACGAATCAAGCCCTTTGGGTGCGAGATATTGCCAGCGAATTATCCGTTGATGAAACCCAAATGCGTAATCTGCTCTATAAAGCTGGTAAACTGGGCTATTTAGTGCCGATAGTGAAAGATCGCTTTTTATTAATTGAACAGATCACTGCATTTGCACAACTGATCAAAGATTTTATCCAACAAAATGGCGAGATTTCTGTAAACCAACTACGAGATGAGATCAATTACGGACGCAAAGTTACGGTTCAATTGATTGAATATTTTGACCGTTCGGGGTTCTTGCGCCGTAAAGGGAATGTACATTTATTAAGAGATTCAGATACTTATTAACTACGGAGATTATTATGATTTTAACAACCCAACAAGCATTAGAAGTTTTTGAACGCCGTGTATCTGTGCGTAAATACGATCCTACTAAAAAAGTGAGCGAGCAGGATTTTGCCACTATTTTAGAATTTGCACGCCGTTCGCCAAGTTCAGTTGGTTCAGAGCCTTGGAAATTCTTAGTGATTCAAAATCCAGAACTTCGCGCAAAAATCAAGCCATTCGCGTGGGGAATGCAATCAGGAATGGATGACGCAAGCTATATCGTGATGATTTTAGCTAAGAAAAATGCTCGTTATGATTCTGAATTCTTTGCAGATGTAATGGATCGTCGTGGCTTTACCGCTGAACAAAGAGAAAAAGCCTTAGCAAAATATAAGAGTTTCCAAACCGTTGATATGCCTATTGCCGATGATGAGTGCAAATTATTTGACTGGGCAAGCAAGCAGACCTATATCGCCCTTGCGAATATGATGACTGGCGCAGCAATGATTGGTGTTGATAGTTGCCCTATCGAAGGGATGAACTACGAACAAGTAACGAATATTTTAGTTGAAGAAGGTTTGCTTGATCCTGAAGACTACGGTTTATCTGTTGCGGTAACTTTTGGTTATCGTTCAGCAGAAATCGCACCAAAAGAGCGTAAAGCCATTGAAGATATTGTTACTTGGGCATAAGTATTTTCTATATTTTTTAGAATAATCAAGCCAGTAGGTCGGGCATTTATGCCCGACATTTCAAAACAGATTATATCCTTTTAGTAAATAATCTATCCACAATCCCCCTATTTATCTCTCCATTTAATCTACATAAAATAGCGCCATTCAAATTTTTAACAATAAAGGACATTTTATGAAAACAATTTACCATTCAGCAGAAAGTCGCGGTAATGCCGATCACGGTTGGTTAAAGAGCCGTCATACATTTAGTTTTGCAAGTTACTATGATCCAAGCCGAATCCATTTTGGCGCACTACGTGTAATCAATGACGATTCTGTAGAAGGCGGTTACGGCTTTGGCAAACATCCACACGATAATATGGAGATTATTTCTATTCCATTGAGTGGCGACTTAGCCCATCAAGATAGTATGGGTAACGGCAGTATTATCCGCCACGGCGATATTCAAGTAATGTCGGCTGGTACCGGTGTAACTCATAGTGAAATGAATCCCAATAAAGATACACCAGTAAAATTCTTACAAATTTGGGTGTTTCCAAATAAGAAAAATGTTGAGCCACGCTATCAGCAAATTAGTATTAAAGATCAGGCGAAACCGAATGATTTCCAACAAATTCTTTCGCCAAATGCGGATGATGAAGGTGTTTGGATTCATCAAGATGCGTGGTTCTCTCTGGCGAACTTTAGCAAAGAAACCGCTAAAACCTACCGCTTGCATAAACAAGGAAATGGCGTTTATGCCTTTGTGATTAAAGGTTCTGCAACTATTGCAAGCAAAGAATTAAACCAACGTGATGGCTTAGGTGTGTGGGATACTGAATATTTTGAAATTACTGCAACCAATGATGCAGAAATTCTATTAATGGAAGTACCGATGCGCTAGCAACAAACAAGCGGTTGGCTTTTATAAAATTCCACCGCTTGTTGTTTTGGTTAATTAAAATGATTTACTCACATCAAATAGCAACTGGCTCTTATCATAAGAATAGATTGCAATATTGCTATCTGTTTTTGTGTAACTATAAGTCAACCTTGGAGTAAAACCTTTGAAATGTAGTGCTTTATTCCAAACAGTGAGAGATGCTGACATTTCTTTATTTTTCTGCTTACCAAGAAATGATGCTTCTTTATAATTACGCTGAGCATAACCTAAAGTTGTTGAAGTAGCCATACCAAGCGGCCACTCTTGTCCCCAAGTCAAGCGAGAACCAATACGGTCATAAGAATTCGAATCATCTTTAGCATCTTTCTTATTCAAATCTAACGAAATAGACCAATATTGCTTAGCACTTGGCATATACATTAATGAATTTACTAATGTATGAGTTGGGCCAGCATATTGGCTATTCGTCACAGCGCGATCGTACTTCTCATAACCATAACTATAATAAAATGAATATTTAAATTTCTCGTTTAACCAATAACTTGATGATAGATTTGCACCATAAGTGTTCGAATACTGCTTCAATGATTCTGTAGAATTGGCGCCTCCAGCATACCAACGTTTATCCAAATAAGGAGTAAATTGTAAATTAAAGCGAGCGTCTGAATAACCGAACCCAACACCTAAATGACCAGTTAGATCATTATACTTTTTATTATCCCAGTAATACTTGCTTGATAAACTAGATTCAAGGGCAAAATATTTGCCGTTACTAGTATTCCATTTTTTATCCACAGAAACCCAACTTGAAATGCCCTGTCCTTTTTGGCGTGGGGTATTATAAGTAATAATTCCTTTATTATCAGGTAATGTTAATTGTGTTCCTTGCTTCGCAGAGTTAGATAAATTTTTATCATTTAGGAACGTCGCTCCAAAAGCAAAATTCCAATCATCTTTCTTATTAATCACATCAATAAATCGATCAAATACTTCAATATCTTGCGGAGCAAGAGATTCTTCAGATCTTAATCGCTCAAATTGTTCTTTTGAAGCACTAAACTCTTGATTGTAAAAAAGAGTTTCAGCTAACTGGAAACGTAGATAATTATTATTAGGGAAGTGGGTAATTAGAGAACGGTAAGCACGAACAGACTGATTTAAATCTTCATCTCTTAGCAGAATAGCATTAGCCCAATCAATGAGAGATTGATCTTTGTTCTTCACATAGTTATATAACTTAATATATCCAGGAAGAATAGCCTTATTCGGAACAACAAGAGCATTAACAAACAATTTCTCAAGAAGTTCAGGATTTTCAACTAATTCACGCCCTGTGTACTGAGAAATCATTGGCGAGCTAGGTTCTTGACTTTGATTAGATAGCTTTTGCTGTCTCAATAAATCCAAATGCAATGATGATTGATCCACATTACTCTTTGAATTAATTTGTGTTTGCTGAGGATCTCGTGTAACTACATCTGCATAGGAAAAAGAACTCACTACCAAAGTAGCGAGAGTGGTACAAAATAACGTCGTTCTTTTCATAAACTTCCCTTTCTTATTTATACTTACTGGATATTAGCTTATAAATGAATATAAAAAAATACTTTCGTCTAATAAACACCAAAAATTTGTATCTATATAAAACAACAGCCCATAATTTATATGGGCTGCTTAATATAAATTTTCTTAACTATATATCATCTTAATATTAGTTATTTTCGTCAGTTTTAACACCCCAAACTGATGGCGGAGCTGGTGGAACAACCACTGGCGGAGCTGGTGGAACAACCACTGGCGGAGCAACATATTTATCTTGTTGAACTTTAGCACCAAATACCGCACCCCAGCTATTTTTAGCATCTGTTGCTTTACTTGCTAATGCACCACCTAATTCCTGAGCTTGTGCACCGAATAAGTTAGCATTGAAAGTACCGGCTGCGTCATCTGAAAGACGAGTAGATGTACCTTTAATTGCACCATCATTTGTTAAAGTACCACTAAATTTCGCAAGATCTGAATTCGATTTAACACCATCAACAGACCATACGTCATATAAATTACCTGTTACACCTTTAGTAGCAAGATCTACTGTTGCGTGAACATGCGTACCACTCACTAACTCTGGTAAGTTATATGTTGGGTTAGCTGCAATTGCATTAGGGATTTTACTTGTATCAGGAATATTGGCATTAATCGCTTTGTGAGTTAAACCATAGGTTACTGCGTGACCTTGGTAAGTTAGCTGGCCATCAGCTTTATCTGAATTGAAATAGTATTTAGATAAGTTGTTCGTTAAGTTTGCATTGTATGCTGTATCTTCTACACCACGATAGAAGTAACTGTTTTCAGTACCATTAGCACCGTGAGCACCATAGCTAACTACACGAGTACCAGTTTTACCTGCATCAACACCATCTTTAACAGATTCTAGCTTAACTTTGTCCATTTTTGAAGTTACACGACCATATTGAACATGAGCTAATTGAACATCTGAATATGTGCCATTTACTAATTTACCAAATGGTGCATTTGCCCCCACAACATTTTGTGGAGCTTTCTCATCATAAGTGCCAGTTAATGAATCACCTTCTACAAAGGTTCTGTGACCATAAACTTCAGCTACAGTATCTTTGCGCTCACGGAAGTCACTGCGTTTAACAATATCAGAATTACCGCCAACTACTTTTTCGCTAGTTGAAATATAATTTGTACGACCTGTTTGATACACTAAAGCTTCACCAGTTTGAGCACCTGCTGTAGCTGTTTTAGTTTCTGTTTTTGTGCGAGTTGCGCCATGAACAAGTGTTGAGCCATCACCTGTTTTATAGATATGTTGTAATGTATGTGTTCCTGTTGTTGAATCCACATTACCACGGAAATCAAAATCTTCTACATAACCAACTGGAGCATTAGGGATAGGTTGACCATTTTTATCAAGTGGGATAGAAACAACTACTGTGTCTAAACTTGGATGTAATTTAACATCCATTGTGTCAGCACGGCCTGTTGAAGAATTTGCTGTGTCTTCTTTAATATTAAGAATGAAGTTTGAATTTACTTTTTGAACAAGTTTATGACCAACTTCTACTGCTGTCGCTGTTTTTGTTTCAGCTACTTTATCAGCTTCCGCTTTAGCTGCTGCTGCTTTAGCGGCTGCAGCCTTATCAGCTTCCGCTTTAGCTGCTGCTGCTTTAGCGGCTGCAGCCTTATCAGCTTCTGCTTTAGCGGCTGCTGCTTTAGCAGCTGCTTGCTGAGCAGCAATTTTATCAGCTTCCGCTTTTTTAGCTGCATCATTACCGCCAGAGCCACCACCAGAACTACAAGCTGCTAGAACGGCAGCACACACTAATGTTAAGCTGAATTTTACTAATTGTTGCTTTTTCATGATTTCATACCTTATATAAGAGTTAATAGAATAGACTGACAAAATTTAATATGTGTCTACGTTATTATCTGTCAAACATTTAAAATGCTTACAATTACAACATATAAAAGTCCAAGCAAGGAGGTTTATACGCGCATATTTATACCGCAACACAATCACAAAATCAACCCAACAAGAAAAAAATATATACAAAAACAACAAAAAAAAAACAGATAGCATAAAAACAATACAAAACAAACCAAACTTACAATCAATCAATAAAAAAACAGATAACGAATCTTTAATAATCATCACCAACTTACTTTATTTACACAAAAAAATAATTATCTTTTAACCACTCCAAAATAAATATACACAAAATAAAAAGGCTATTTTTGCAAAAATCTTACAAAAACAGCCCGCTTGATCATTTATCAAATTAAGTTAGCCTTTCCAGTAACGCGACTCGTCCATTTCGAAGTTACCGCTAATCCCCCAGAATGTGCCTTTATTTAAAGTTACTTTAAACGGCACAGGTTTCTCTTTGGTTGTTTCAACGAGCGACTGTCCTTTGAACGTGACTTTATAAGCACCATTTTCTTGACGGTCTAATTCGCAATTTTCAGGCTCAAAACCGGCTTTTTTCTCGACTTCAATACTTAAACTACCGCCCTGATCTAAATCAGCCCAGATAAACAGATCTTCTCCAAAGAATTTGAAGGCTTGTGTACCAAAGCTCATCGGTTTTTCAGGGTAACGTTGCACCATACCTACTAAGCGATTTTTATCGGCATAGGCTAAACCTAAGCCAGTTTCACGCCAGCCTCTATGACGACCTTTACCGCCAGTATAGTAAATTCGATTATCCCCTGCGGTCATTGATGAGGCGAAAATGGTTGCGCTATCAAACTCGCCTTCAAGGTATTTATCACGCCCTGCACCTGACGGAATAAAGATATTATTTTCAGGTACCGCTTTGTTCCATTCGGTGAGATTAGTTGACCAATACAGCTCCAAGTTCAGCGTATCAAAATCCATCACCGAAATATCGCCTTGCTTATACACAGACGCTAAACCGAAGTAGATATCGTTATGTTCAAACACCGTCATTGAATAGACTTGCTCATCAAAACCTTGTCCACGCAACACTTCTTCCATCGGCGACCAGTTAATAAAGTCATCACTACGCGAAATCGCTTGAACACGGAAGTTACTCGCCCATAAACGAGTATTTAAAATATATTGATTGGTTCGGCTATCTCTAAACACCGAGTTATGGCAATCCGCTCCCAACACAGGACTATTTTCTTTCCATTCAATCAATTCAGAGAAATGTACACCGTCTGCAGAAAATGCCACAGCCATTTTGAGATTATCTTCTTTGCGTGTAATCAACTTAAAGCGTTTATTCGGATCGGACTCATTCGGCTCATATAAAACGCCTGTACCAGCTACGTCACGCATAATAAGGTTATTTTCTTTACTACCTTCAAAATCAACGACATTTAGGTTTGGTTTCTCCCAATGAATACCGTCCGTTGAACGCGCATAGGCTAAGCCCACTTTACGATCTTTGGTTGAATAAGCGATTTCAGAACGCTTTTCGCGTGGTGTGGCGGTTGATGATGGATCAACAACAAATAAGGTGTAGTAACAGTGATAAACACCTTTGTCATCTAAAATCACATTCGGATAGCCGTTATCAACTCGAGGCTCCCACGCTTTTGGCGGATTTTCATATAAGCCTTCAATAAATAATGGACTACGATCATCTTTTTTCACTTTGCCCATTTTGAGGCGCATATTATTCATTTTCAGCCCGTGATAAATTCCTGTATCAAAAGCGAAATAGTGTTTTAGCTGGCGTTTCAGTGGGCGAGGTTCTAAAGTGGCTGATCTAACGGTAAATCCTGAAGTGTTGGCAATCGCAGGTGACACAGCCAAAGCAGCCATTCCACCTAAGCCTAAAAGAAGAGAACGACGAGAAAGTTCTAACATAACAAGCTCCTTGTTTGAGAAAGGGCGTATAAGATATTAGATTTAGTCTTTTCTTCGCAAGATCATAGAGTTAGAAATGTGAAGAAACTCACAAAATAGATGAGCAATTGAAGATAAAAGAAAAGAAAACGGTCAAATCTCGCAAAAAATTTGCAAAATCAGACCGCTTGAGAAGGAAAGGGATTTATCTGTTAATTAGAATGCAATTTTATACACTTCTAAAATTTCTTCCGCTGTACAATCTCTTGGGTTACCACCTGTACAAACGTCATTTAATGCATCTACTGATAATGCCACTAAATCTTTTTCTAATACGCCGATTTGTGAAAGTTTTGGCGGAATACCAACATCTGTAGAAAGTTGTTGAACTGCTTGGATTGCTGCGTTGCGGTACTCTTCTTGAGTCATTTCATCAACGCCTTTTACGCCCATTGCACGTGCGATTTCACGGTATTTTTCGCCAGTGTAGTTTTTGTTAAATTCCATTACATACGGAAGTAACACTGCATTTGCGATACCGTGTGGTGTGTCGTAATAAGCTGAAAGTGGGTGAGCCATACTGTGAACTACACCTAAACCTACGTTAGAGAAGCCCATACCTGCTACATATTGACCTAATGCCATACCTTCAAAACCTTTGTCTTTATCTGCACCAGTACCATTTACCGCTAAACGTAATGAACGGCCGATAATTTCAATCGCTTTTAAGTGTAATGCGTCAGTTAATTCCCACGCGGCTTTGGTGATATAACCTTCGATAGCGTGTGTTAAAGCATCCATACCTGTTGCTGCTGTTAAGCCTTTCGGCATTGATGACATCATATCTGGGTCAACAACCGCCACTACTGGCACGTCATTCACGTCCACACAAACGAATTTGCGTTTTTTCGCTTCGTCAGTGATTACATAGTTGATTGTTACTTCAGCTGCTGTACCCGCTGTAGTTGCTACTGCAATAATAGGTACACATTTATTTTTAGTTGGCGCAACACCTTCAAGTGAAAGCACATCGCTAAATTCTGGGTTATTGATGATGATACCAATCGCTTTTGATGTATCAATCGGAGAACCACCACCGATAGCAATTAGATAATCTGCGCCTGCTTGTTTGAATCTTTCAACACCTGCTTTAACCACATCCACTGCTGGGTTTGCTTTTACTTCATCAAATACTTCGTATGCTAAGCCAGCTGCATCTAATAAATCAGTAACTTTTGACGCAACGTTATATTTCACTAAGTCTTTGTCTGTGACAACAAGCGCTTTTTTAAAACCACGACGTGTCGCTTCTGGCACGATGTTTTGAATAGCACCTTTGCCGTGGTAGCTAGTTTCATTTAGGATAAGACGATTAGCCATTTTTGTTTTCCTCTTTAGATTTATAAAAATAATTTTGTGTAGAGAGAGACTAAGCGTAAAAGATAGATGAGAACCAACCGCTTGTTGCTCTCTCCAAATTATTGTAGGGGCGTACTGCGTACGCCCGCGGGCGTATTCAATACGCCCCTACATTTTGAATAATGTTTGAATGTAGGGATTCGGTGTTAGCGGACACGCGCAACGTGTCCCTACAATCAGAGAGATTCCTAGTAAAGAACGCCTTTCGCTTCTTCAGAATCAATATTTTCTTTAGTTACATAAACAACACCGGTGTCGATAACTTTTTCAACTTTCTCACCTTTGATGATACGGTCGATAGTACTTACACCTTTGTAACCCATTTGGTATGAAGATTGAACAACGATACCGTCTAATGTTCCATCGCGAACGAAGTTTTGTAAGTCTGAGTTACCGTCAAAACCTACTGCTACGATTTTGCCTGCAAAGCCTTTTTGTTTAACCGCACGCGCCATACCAACAGCTGTTGGTTCGTTTGCACCGAAGATTGCTGCGATATCTGGGTTAGAACCTAAAACGTCTTCCGTTTGGTTAAGCGCTTTAGTCATATCTGAATCTGAGTAGTATGGGCCTACAAGTTTGTAGTCAGCTTTTGCTTTCACTTCATCCATAAAACCGCCAGTACGTTCAATCGCACTCGCAGCACCTTGAGTGAATGACATTACTGCAACTTTGCCACCTTTAACTTTCGCTAATAATTTTTCTGCAGCTAATTTACCTGCAGCACGGTTATCCGTTGCAAGGAATGATTGATAGTATTGATCATTATTGATACCAGAGTCGATCATAACTACAGGGATACCTGCTTCATACGCTTTTTTCACAGCAGGAACTAATGCTACAGGATCTGATGCTGCAAGTACGATACCTGCTACACCACGGTTTACTGCGTTATCCACCATATTTACTTGTGCATCGATTGCAGTTTCAGCTTCTGGACCTTGGAAAGTCACTTTGTATTTACCGCCAACATCCTTGCCAGCAACCTCTGCACCTTTACGTACGTTTTGCCAGAAAGTTGAGTTCGCCGATTTTACGATAACTGCGATTTCACCTGTTTGAGCCCAAGCTGGAGCAGCAAAAAGTGATGATAAACCTACTACTGTTGCGGTTACGATTGCTAATTTTTTCATAAGAGATCTCCTTTATGATTGAGGATATGTTTTAGCCTTTTTTACCGAGTTTTTTAGACTGACGAAGTTGGTCTAAAGATACTGCAACGATAATTACCAAGCCAATAACGATCATTTGTACAAATGATGATACGCCATTCATATTCAAGCCGTTACGAAGAACACCGATAATGAATGAACCGATTAATGTGCCAGGGATGGTACCCACACCGCCCATCAACGATGTGCCCCCTACTACTGCACTTGCGATAGCGTCAAGCTCGTAAGCCACACCGCCGTTTGGCTGTGCTGTTACTAAGCGAGAAGCAAGGATTACGCCAGTTAAACCAGAGAGTAAACCACTAGCTACATAGGCATAATTTTTTACGAGATTAGTTTTAATACCAGATAAGCGCGCAGCTTCTTCGTTAGAACCAATCGCATAGATATAACGACCTACTTTGAGTTTAGTAAGTGCGAAAGTGAATAGAACAGTGATGAAGATCATAATAATTACAGGATATGGAATACCTGCAAATACTACTTTTGGTAAGCCATTAGCACCCACTTCAGTGATACGGAATAATGCGCCGTTACCAAGTGCCGCGAAAGATTCTGGCATACCTGAAACTGGAGCTGCGTTAGTTACATATAATGCCACACCACGTGCCACCATCATCATACCAAGGGTTGCGATAAATGGTGGAAGTTTCATTTTAGTCACTAAAATACCATTTACTAAACCACAAGCACCGCCAACCAAGATACCGAAGATCATACCTAATGGCACTGGCACCCCCGCGTTTACAATCATTGCAGCTGCCACACCAGAAAGTGCCACCACAGAACCCGTACTTAAGTCGATACCCCCGGTTAAGATTACACAGGTTGCACCGATACCAATTAGGGCGATAGTCGATGTTTGCAGACCAACGGTCATAATGTTGTTAGAAGTGAAGAAGTATTCGTTTGTTACGCTGAAGAAAATAACAAGTAAAATCAATCCAGCTAATGCCGCCATTTTGCGTAGCAGGTCTTTATGTTTCTCGCTCATAGTGTTCTCCTAATTTTTATATTCGTGTTTGAACATATCTTTTACGCCTGTTGCGTAGTGCATAATTTCTTCTTGGTTGGTTTTTGCTGTTTCCAACATACCTGTCATACGTCCTTCGCGCATAACAATAACGCGATTGGTAATACCAAGTACTTCTGGTAATTCTGAAGAAATTACGATAACCCCCACGCCATTTGCGGCAAGTTCATCAATAAGTTGATAGATCGCATATTTCGCCCCAACATCGATACCGCGCGTTGGTTCATCGAAAATCATCACGTTTGCATCACGGAATAACCATTTACCAATAACCACTTTTTGTTGGTTACCACCACTCAAGTTATTTACTAACTGCTCTGGGGTTGGTGTTTTGATTTCCATTTTTTTGATGAAAGTATCGCTCGCTTTCAACTCTTCATTATGGGAAATAATGCCAAGTTGGTCGGTTACTTTATCCATTGAAGCCATCGTAATATTTTCACGAATAGTCATACGCACTGCGACACCGTTTAATTTACGGTCTTCAGAGAGATAAGCGATACCTGCTTTGATAGAGTCAGATGGATCTCTAATCACTACTTTCTTATTACGCACATAGATTTCGCCGGCATCAAGTTGATCTGCACCAAAGATTGCACGAGCTAGTTCAGTACGTTTTGCCCCTACTAAGCCTGTGATCCCTAACACCTCGCCTTTTAACAGGTCGAAATTAAGTGGTTGGAATACGCCATAACGTTCTGCATTCATCACTGATAAAATAATTTCATCGGTAATTTGTGCTGTTTTTGGCGGATAGTGATTATCAAGAGTACGTCCCACCATTTTGGTGATGATTTCGTCCATCGTGATTTCAGAGAAAAGATGACTAGAAACATAGGTTCCGTCACGGAAGATAGTAATGCGCTCACAGATTTGTTTAAGTTCGTCCATACGGTGTGAGATATACACAATACACACGCCTTTATCTTTTAAGCGACGCACAAGTTCGAAGAGTTTTTCGATCTCTTTTTCAGTAAGAGCCGATGTTGGTTCGTCCATAATAAGAACTTCAACATCGAAAGAAAGGGCTTTGGCGATTTCCACCATTTGCTGACGGGCAACCGATAAGTCTTTGACTAAATCTGTCGGTTTTACGTCGATATCGAACATATTAAGAAGATTTGCGGCATCTTCATTCATTTTCTTTTTATCGACCATACCGAGTTTAATCGGCTCGCGAGCAAAGAAAATATTTTCAGCAACAGTTAAATGCGGAATGAGATTCAACTCTTGGAAAATCATACTGATCCCATCTTGTTGAGCCTCTAATACTGAATTGTATTTAACAGGTTTGCCTTTATAGATGATCTCGCCTTCATCAGCCTCGTGAACGCCAATCAAGCATTTCATTAAGGTCGATTTGCCAGCACCGTTTTCTCCCATCAGCGCGTGGGCTTCCCCTTTGTGCAATTCAAGTTGAACATCTTTCAACGCTTGCACCCCCACGAAGGATTTGCTGATATTCTTCATAGAGAGCAACGGTACACCGTTTTTGACTGCTGTCATACTGCCTCCTAGAGATTAAAAAAATCGTTTTAAATAAGAAACGTGGCTATATTCAAATAAAAATGTGGCTTTCTAAAGATTATTTACGCTTGTATTTTTCGTTTTGTGATGGCTGTCACAAAAAAGCCTCTTTTTTAGGCATTTTTAGTTATTTTTGCGAGAATTTGACTGCCCGATTTTTCTAATGATTTCGAAATTCGGGCATTCATTTGGGCAATAAAAAAAGCGGTTACATTTGCAAAAAATTTTACGAATGTAACCGCTTGTTTAAATAATATTGATTTTATTTAGCTAATACTTTCCAGCAACGATAACCGTAGATAGCAATCACTACAAAACAGAAGAGTGGTAGAACAAATGAGAAATTTACCGCAGGCATACCTAAAATGGTACCTTGGTCAATAATCACACCTTGTAAAGGTGGCATTACCGCACCACCCACAATCGCCATTACTAAACCAGCTGCGCCTAATGTTGATTCTTCACGCTGTCCATCAAGGGCGATACCATAAATGGTTGGGAACATTAAAGACATAAATCCTGATGTCAACACTAAGCAATATAAACCTAATACACCATCGATAAAGATCACACCTAAAATACTTAAGAATCCGCCAACAGCAAATAGGAATAACATTAACTCCGCTTTTAAATATTTCATTATTGATGTACTCACAAAGCGGCTAGTAATAAAAATAGCCATAGCTGCAATATTGTAATTTTGCGCTTCTGCTTTAGAGAAACCTAGGCGTTCAGCATACTGAATAATGAAAGTCCAACACATAATTTGCACACCAACATAGAATACTTGAGCAATTACCCCTTCACGATAGCGTGCATTTGATTTCAGGCGATTAAATGCTTCTTTTGTTGAAATTCTAACACTAGACTCAATATGAGTTGCTGGCATTTTGTAGAAAGCAATAATCAAAAACATCACCAATACAACAAAGCCAAGAATAACGTAAGGATTGCGAATAATCTCTAAGTCATTTGTTTTAATCACTGCTTTTTCAGCCGCAGATAAAGTATTAAATATCACATTACCTGCTGCATCGCGTTTTTCTGATTCAAGACTAGTCAATACAATTTGAGAAGCAACAAACATCCCTGTGATAGAACCTAATGGATTGAATGATTGAGCTAGATTTAAACGGCGAGTGGCAGTTTTAGGATCACCCATTGAGAGAATATAAGGGTTGGCAGTAGTTTCTAGGAAGGCAAGGCCGAAAGTTAAGATATAGAGCGAAAGTAGGAAAAAGGTAAATTCTTCATAAAGTGCCGCAGGATAAAACATAAAAGCACCCACTGCATATAATCCTAATCCTAGTAACACCCCTGCTTTATAGCTATATCTGCTTGCAAATAATGCAGCAGGGATAGCCATTGTGCCGTATCCACCATAAAAGGCGAATTGAACCAAGGCGGCCTCTGAAGCTGGAATTTCCATTACCGTTTGGAATACCGCAACCATTGGGTTGGTAATGTCGTTAGCGAATCCCCATAGGGCAAATAATGACGTGATTAAAACGAAAGGTAAGACGTAAGCCTTCTCTAAGACTTTAGTAGACATGGTAAAATCCTCTTTAATACAACTATCCAAATAAATGCTCCATATCTGAACTATGTCCGAAACAGAAATGGAGCATTGTACTGCTTAGTGTTTTGATGATATTTTCATCTAATTTATTCTTTTTCTTCGATACGTAAACCGTAAGATTTGAATTTTTCTAATACGACGTCCATTTCTTCTTTTGGTAACACAGGAATTTCTTTTCCTGTTGCTAAAAGTTTTAAGTACCAACTTGCAAGTACTTCAACTTCGTGCGCTGTCCATAACGCTTTATCTAAATTTTCACCAGCTGTAATCAATCCGTGATGAGCAAGTAAAATCGCGTTACTACCTTTAATACCTTCACGTACATAATCCGCTAATTGATGAGTACCGAAAGTCGCGTAAGGTACGCAAGGAACGTGATCCGTGCCAGTTACACCGATCATATAGTGGATCGCTGGAATTGGGTTACCTAAAATTGATACTGCTGCACAGTTTAATGCGTGGTTATGAACTACCGCACTTAATTCTGGGCGAGCTTCATACACTGCTAGATGGAATTGCCATTCGCTTGATGGAAGTTTGCCTTCTTCGTATTTGCCATTTTTATCAACATATACGATAGAATCTTCAGTCATTAATTCATAAGGTGTACCTGTTGGGGTAATAAGCATACCGTCTTCATAACGTACACTCACATTCCCTGCTGTTCCTTGATTTAACCCTAAACGAGTCATTTCTAGGCAGGTATCAATAATTTTACGAGAAAGTTCTTTTCTTAGATTCATTTTATCCTCCTAAGGATGGTAAACAGGGGTAACCCCTTTTTTTAGAATAATATTGCCGTATTTAGCTAATTCACCAGTAACTACAACCGCATAAGCCATTTCTGCACGGTCATAGAATGCAAAGCGTTCTACGCGTTCTACTTTTGGTGCTGAACCATTTACTTTAGTGATCGCTGCTAAATAACGTTCTTCTACTGTTGGATCGAGCGTATCGCCCGGTACTGCAGACATCATTGCTAATGGGCATTCCACATATTGATCGTATTCAAATAGTGGAGTGATTGCTTCTAACAAAGTCGCAATTTGTAAGCCATCAGCACGAATAACATTGTGATGAAGTTGGTGAGCTGGGAAGTGCGCATCTGATAATACAATCTCATCGCCATGTCCCATTTCTGCTAGCACTTTCAATAACTCTGGCGAAAGCGCTGGATGAATACCTTTTAACATATTGGCTCCTTTTAATTTTACGGGCGTATGCAATACGTCCCTACATTCATTCTACGAATAAAGCTCATTCGTAGGGGCGTATTGCGTACGCCCGTATCAATTTATTGATAAACCTGCGAATTTTCCGATGGCACAACTCGTTTGAACTGTGGTTTCATTGCTTGTTGTGCTTGTTCAACGCTTTCAAAAACGCCTGCGCCAGTTAGAGTAAACATTGCTGCGCCTAACACCGTGGTTTCTGCCATATCTACCACATCAATAGGTCGATTTAACACGTCAGCACGGATTTGGTTCCACAACATATTTTTCGAACCACCGCCCACGCAGATAATACTTTCTGCATTGAATTGACCAACTTTCTGTAATACATCAAGCCCTGCTTTTAAGCGGAATGCCATATATTCCAAGCCTGCTCTATAGATTTCGCCACGAGCTGTGTGCATTGAAAGCCCAGTAATTGAACCCTGTTCGTTACTTGTTCCATCAAATTTGCCGACTAATTTCACACCATTACAGAGTGGCGGAACGGCTGAGCCTTCGCTAATCATCGTTGGATAGTAATCTTGTGTGCCAACAACATCACTAAAGAAGCGTTTGCCGAACCATTCCATAATGCCTGAACTTACCCATTGCACCCCAGGATTAAAACAGCCTGCTTGGCTATCAAATTCAATAGTTAAGCCTTGATCAACATACTGCCATTCTGGTTGAGCTTGTTGAGTACGCGCCATTAAGATTTCCCAAGTACCTGAACTTAATACAGGTTGGTTGTAGGCAGCTCCCGATCCAAAAATAGCAAACTGGGTATCGTGGCCGGCTGAAAGCACAGGAATATCTGCTCTTAAACCAAGTTGGTTCGCTAAATCTGCTTTTAAACCACCAACGACTTCCCCTGCGCTTTTCATTTCAGGGAACTGGCTTTCGTTCATACCTAATAGTTCTAATACTTCTTTATCCCAACCATCAGTGCTGATGTTAGTCATCATTGACGTCCCTGCCATTGTACGGTCAGTGCTTTGCACACCCGTTAAGCGATAAGTCAAAATTGATGAGATAAACAGGAAAGATTTCGCTTTAGCAAAGATTTCAGGTTTGTTTTGTTTCAACCAAAGTAGTTTGAATAGAGTGTTGAAACTATACTGACCGATACCATTACGCTGATAGAGTTTTTCAACATCAATATGGTTAGCTAAATCCGCCATCACAGGTAAGGTACGTGGGCATTTCCACGAGATAATCGGATAAAGTTGTTGTCCCTGATCATCAAAAAGTGCACCATCAACCCCAAAGGTTGTTACTGAAATACCAGCAATATCATTGCGTTGTTGTTCAGTAAGTTGTGCAAGGGTTTCTTTGGCACAAGTCATCAACTTCGACCAAATTTCTTCAATATCCCAAATATGGTAGTCCGGAGACTCCGCACCTGGTTGAGTATTGTTTGAAATATGATGAACCGCCAACAACTTGCCTTTGTCGTCCATCGCAACTGTACGTAGATTTGTCGCACCGCAATCAAAAATAAATGCAATAGCCATAAGATCTCCTTCTGAAATGTCTGATAACTTTTGCTGGAGATATTTTGCGATGATTTTGGGGAATAAAAATAAAATTTACGGAGAGAGAATTATTTTTGTGAAATAGTTCACAAAAATAGGGATAAAAGCGGTCTTTTTTGAACAATTTTTTGCAAAATCAACGCCCGATTTTGACAAGGAAAAGGGGAAATCGGGCGTGGGAAATATAATATTCAGTGATAAATTTCTCGCCTATGACCAATTTCTAAGGCTGTAATAATTAATTAACCATTATTGATATGGCAAATGACTTGATAATCACCTACACGATAACGCCACATACCCGATAAATCTCCCACAAGCCCTTTACCTCGATCTCTTGGATTTTCAAGCTATTGCAGTGATTTTAAATATTTTAAAATCTGTTGAGCTTGCTGTGGATTTTTCTTGGCTAGTTTAGCTAATTGTTTTCTAGCTGTTTCCGCGATTGATATTGTCCAAATTAAGCTCATTTTCGATTTCCTCTAAAGAATAGGTTTTTTCTTTTCCTGATCGAGCTCGCTCTAATACTGCATTGGCTAAGAGTAGATCTTCTAAATCTTCTAAGTAACTTTCTAATGCTTCTTTAACGTAATAAGATTTTGCTCTACCTGTTTGAATAGCAAGATAATCTAAACGTTGTTGAAGTTCATCAGGCAATCTTACTGTTAATGCCATTTTTTACTCCTTACTGTCTAATATATCGTCAAGCATTATATTACTTGTATTTAATGTAATACAAGTAATCATTTATTATATATGCAAAAAAATAGCCCTACACTCACTAGCATAGGGCTATTGTAATTAACTATTCGCTAAACCTAACGATATAACGGTCCAAAGTTTTGGCAAGCACGGTAGTCTTGGCCTTCTTTATCTTGGCCGAATAGATTCCACGCACTTGGGCGGAATACATCTTTATCTTCCACGTTATGCATACATACTGGAATACGTAACATTGACGCTAATGTAATTAAATCCGCACCGACGTGGCCGTAAGTTGCTACACAGTGGTTTGCACCCCAGTTCGCCATTACTGAATACACATCAGCAAATGCACCTTCGCCAGTTAAACGTGGTACGAACCAAGTAGTTGGCCAAGTTTCGTTGGTACGTTTATTTAAGGTATCGTGTACATTTTCAGGTAAGTCGATTGACCAACCTTCTGCAATTTGTAACACAGGGCCTACACCTTTCACTAAATTGATACGGTGCATTGTGAACGGCATACCGCCTTTGGTTAAGTATTGTGATGATAAACCGCCCCCACGGAAGTATTCATATACCGCTGGACACCAACGCGTATTTTCTAAGCAACGTTTGCCGTCTGCTTCTGTTACATCCCAAGCTGGTTTAATCACTGGATTGCCATCTTTATCGGTATGCTGACCAGTACCGTCTAACGCCGCTGAACCAGAGTTGATTAAGTGGATAAAGCCAGTTTCTGGTTTCCAACCTGTCGCACGTTCTACTGATTCTGGACTCCAGTAAGTACGCACGTCTGCAAAGATTTGCGCTTGGCCAGTTAATAGGTTACCGAATAACATATTCACTGCGTTTAATGAGTCATTTTCAGTCGCTAAAATATATGGCGGACGCACACCATTCCAGTCATAAGTTGAGTTGAGAAGAGCTTCCATAAAGTCGCCGTTCGGGCTATGGTCTGTCCAATGACGTTGGCCTTGGAAACCCGCTGCGATTGCGTTGTGGCCTAATGCTTCTTCACCAAAGTTAAGCGCTGCTAAACGTGGGTTACCTACCATTAAATCACGGGTGATAATGGTCATTTTCACTAAGGTTTCACGTAATTTAACTTTTTCTTCTGGCGACATTTGATTTTCTGGCGCATTTACATCCACACCTTCAATGCAGTATTCGTTTGCCCATTTAAGTGCTAATTCATACTCTTCTTTATCGTAAATGCCACGATCCATACGGCGAGTTAATTCAGACATGTCCACGTATTCGTTACGCATACCTAAGTAGTCTTGGAAGAACTCTTGATTTACGATAGAGCCCGCGATACCCATTGATACAGAACCAATTGATAAATAAGATTTACCACGTAAAGTAGCTACCGCTAAACCTGCACGCGCAAAGCGTAATAATTTTTCACGCACATCAGCAGGAATAGATTGATCGCCCGCTTCTTGAACTTCAGTACCGTAAATTGAGAACGCCGGTAAGCCCATTTGGTTGTGACCAGCAAGGGCCGCTGCTAAATAAACCGCACCTGGACGCTCTGTACCATTGAAGCCCCAAATTGCTTTTGGCATATGTGGATCCATATCGATAGTTTCTGAACCATAGCACCAGCAAGGTGTTACCGTTAATACCACGCCCACGTTTTCACGTTTAAATTTCTCTGCACAAGCCGCTGCTTCTGCCACGCCGCCAATACAGGTATCTGCAATCACACACTCAACGAAATCACCGTTAGTGTGACGCACTTCGCTTGTTAATAATTTTGCTACTGCTTTCGCCATATTCATTGTTTGATCTTCAAGAGATTCACGAACCCCTAAACGACGACCATCAATAGTAGGACGAATACCAATTTTCACTGGTGTAGATTTTAACTGAGTCATAACATTCCCCTTTTTTGTAGGTTTGAAATTGAATAGAACAGTTCTATTCTGCAAAGTTATTTCAATAGTGAAAGGAAATTTACCGATGGAATTTTATTTTTGTGAGTTTGTTCACAAAAATGCGAATACAACCGGTCTGATTTTCATAATTTTTTGCAAATACATACGCCCGAAATTTTGCAAGATTAGAAAAATCGGGCGTTACTGAACAAGCATAAAAATTAAGTATATTTGCCAAAATATTAAGCTTATAATTTTCTCAGCTTCTTTATTGCTTTTTTCTAATTGTGGGAGATTATTATGTCGTACGAACATACAGAACATCATCTTAGCCATCGAAGCGGTTGGTTACGCGCAGGTGTACTTGGCGCCAATGATGGATTAATTTCAATAGCCAGTTTGATGACAGGTATGGTGGCAGCTAAACCTGAATTTAGTACTTTAGTTTTAACTGGAGTAGCCGCATTAGTTGGTGGGGCTATTTCAATGGCTGCTGGCGAATATGTCTCTGTCTATAGTCAAACAGATACGGAAAGAGCAGATATCGAAATGGAAAAACGCGAGCTAGAACTTCATCCCGAAAAAGAGCTTGATGAATTAGCTAAGATTTATCAAGAACGCGGCTTAAGCGAAGAGTTATCGATAGAAGTTGCAAAACAGCTCACTGCTCACGATGCATTAGATGCTCACATGCGTGATGAAATTGGTATCCGTCAAGAAGATATGTCAAATCCACTTCAAGCTGCACTATCATCAATGGCAGCTTTTGCCATTGGCGGAGCTCTGCCAGTTATAGTAACGCTGATTCTACCAATGAATATTCTGCTTTACGCTATTATCGCAACCACTTTAGCTGGATTAGGCACTCTAGGCTATATATCGGCTAAATTAGGTGGAGCACCAATTCGTCCAGCTATTACTCGAATTGTAGTCTGGGGAATTATTGCGATGGGAGTAACTGGTTTAATAGGTAAGATTGTTGGAGTGACAGTTTAAGGCTCAAACAAGCGGTCAGATATTGCAAATATTATGCAAAATCTAACCGCTTGTTTATCGTCATCTTATAAAGTAATTTCAATATTATTCTGTAGACAATACTCAATAATGTCCTGCTCAGGTTGATAATCAGTAAATAGAGTATCCACTTCCGAAAAATCACATAATTTAATCAAATCCTTACGACCAAATTTACTTTTATCCGCCAATAAGAACACTTTCTTGCTTACTGATAGCATTTTTCGTTTAAAAACAGCATTCATCTCGTTAGATTCCCAGATTATGCCATCATAAATTCCCGTACAAGAGCAGATCGCCATATCGATATTAAAACGCGATAAAAGATGAGTTGATAGAGATCCATAGAATGAATCATACTTTGAAGAATAGATCCCGCCAGTTGAGACGATCTCAATACAAGGCTTTGTGGATAAAGCTCTTATATTGTGCATAGATCCCGTGATAATAGTGCAAGGCACATCAGGAAGAAGCTGCGCAAAGTTCCAGCTACTTGAGCTTGCGTCTAAAGCGATAACTGCACCTTCAAAGAAATGCTCAACCGCGTTTTCCGCAATAGACTTCTTTGCGTCACTATTAATTCGTTGTCGAACTTGAAATGAACGCCCTACATCACGGTTCTTATTACTCACTGCACCGCCGTGAGTACGATGCAATAAGTTGTTTTTTGCCATTTGGTTGAGATCTCGTCGAATAGTCTCAACAGATACATTTAATAGAGTAGAAAGTTCTTGAACACTGGCTTCATCATATTTTTCTAAATAAGATAAAACAAACTGATGGCGATCTCGCATAATAGTCCCTTATATTAATAGCCGGTAGTCTCCGGAATCTCTGTATTTTAGGTTAAAGAGCCGTAAATCGCTATTGGTAAATTAATTAAATCTATGGCAAAAAATTAAAAATTAGCTGATAATTAAACAAATTACGATTAGACTATTGTCACATTTAAATCATAAGGAAAAACAATGAACTCACAAACTCTTGCTATTATCGAAGCTCTAGGATCAAAACAAAATATCACTTTAGTTGAAGCGTGTATTACTCGCTTACGCGTTAGTGTTAAAGATGTTAACTCAATCAATAAACAATCGCTAAAAGATCTTGGCGCTTTAGATATTGTTGATGTAAACAACGGTATTCAAATCATCTTCGGAACTAAGTCACAGCAGTATCGTGATGAAATCAATCAAATTTTAGCTTAATAGCTAAATTTCCATTTAAAACGCTAAGTTTACTTAGCGTTTTTTATTCTTCTATTTTCATTCTCACCTGTGGATAACTTTAGGATAATTTGTTTTAATCTTGAGATCTATTCAATAATTAAATGATATTTTTTGACCTTTGTGGATAACTAAGGTTTTTATCAACAATATTAGATCCTAGTTATTTTCAAGATCTATACACAATTAGATCGATCCTAACTTACTGTTTTTATATAATTTTTCCTAGTTACTCACTACAAAACGCTCTCCTTATAACAATAACTATAAAGATCTATATATAAAAAGATCTATTAATATTAAGCATCATATTTTTAGATCCTTGTTAAGATCTAAAAATGCTTTTTTATTTTTCTTACAGATCGGGTAGAATATCCACCTTTTGACTTTGAACAGAATTCTCGGCTTTTTAGCCAAAGGCAAACTATGATTTATAACGAAATATATGATGTAATCGTTGTTGGTGGCGGTCACGCAGGTACTGAAGCGGCACTTGCACCAGCACGTATGGGTTTAAAAACCCTTCTTTTAACTCACAATGTAGATACTTTAGGCCAAATGTCTTGTAACCCTGCTATCGGTGGGATCGGTAAAGGACATTTAGTGAAAGAGATCGATGCAATGGGCGGTTTAATGGCAACGGCAACCGACCACGCAGGTATTCAATTCCGTACTTTAAACAGCAGTAAAGGCCCTGCGGTACGTGCAACACGTGCTCAAGCAGACCGTGTACTTTACCGTAATGCAGTACGTACAGCCTTAGAAAACCAAGAAAATTTAGATATTTTCCAACAAGAAGTGGTTGATATTTTAGTTGAAAATGATCGTGCAGTCGGTGCAGTAACTAAAATGGGCTTAACTTTTAAGGCTCGTTCTGTGGTATTAACCGCAGGGACTTTCTTAGCGGGTAAGATCCATATTGGTTTAGATAACTATGCGGGTGGTCGCGCGGGGGATCCAGCTGCAACAATGTTAGCGGATCGCTTACGTGATCTTAATTTACGTGTTGATCGCTTAAAAACAGGTACTCCGCCACGTTTAGATGCGCGTACCATTGATTTTTCAGTATTAGCGAAACAACACGGTGATGATGTATTACCGGTATTCTCATTTATGGGATCAGTAGATCAACATCCACGTCAGATCCCGTGTTATATCACTCATACTAATGAACAGACCCACGACTTGATCCGTAATAGTTTGGATCGTAGTCCAATGTACACAGGTATCATTGAAGGGGTCGGTCCACGCTACTGCCCTTCGATTGAAGATAAGGTAATGCGTTTTAGTGAGCGTAATAGTCACCAGATCTACTTAGAACCTGAAGGTTTAAATACTATTGAAGTTTACCCTAACGGGATTTCAACCAGTTTACCGTTTGATGTGCAAATGGGGATCGTAAACTCAATGAAAGGTTTAGAAAAAACTCGTATTGTTAAACCTGGTTATGCGATTGAGTACGACTACTTCGATCCACGTGATTTAAAACCGACCTTAGAAACCAAAGCGATTAGCGGTTTATTCTTTGCGGGTCAAATTAACGGTACAACAGGTTACGAAGAAGCGGCTGCACAAGGTTTATTAGCAGGTATCAATGCAGCATTACAAGTACAAGGTAAAGATGCGTGGTTCCCAACTCGTGATTTAGCTTACACTGGCGTATTAGTTGATGACTTATGTACCTTAGGTACCAAAGAACCGTACCGTGTATTTACTTCTCGTGCGGAATACCGTTTATTACTACGTGAAGATAATGCTGATATTCGTTTAACCCCGATTGCGCATAAATTAGGTTTAATTGATGATGCTCGTTGGGCGCGTTTCAATCAAAAGATGGAAAACATCGAAAAAGAACGTGAGCGTTTAAAACAGATCTGGGCGCACGTACAAATGGAAAATCTTGATCAAGTAAATAGCTTGTTAAATAGCCCATTAGTGCGTGAAGCGAGTGGTGAAGATCTTCTTCGTCGTCCAGAAGTAAGTTATGACTCTTTAACTCAGATTGAACCATTTGCGCCAGCTCTTGAAGATAAACAAGCCGCAGAGCAAGTTGAGATTGCGATCAAATATCAAGGTTATATTGAACATCAATACCAAGAGATTGAACGTCATAAACGCCACGAGAACACTCTAATTCCGGCAGAATTTGATTACGACAAAGTGGAAAGCTTATCGAATGAGGTGCGTGCGAAGTTAGTTCAGCATAAACCGGTTTCAATCGGTCAGGCGTCACGTATTTCGGGTGTAACCCCAGCTGCGATTTCAATTTTACTTGTTTCATTGAAGAAGCAGGGAATGTTAAAGCGTGGTGAGCTGTAAATTTTTATTGTAGAGGCGACCCGATGTGGTCGCCCGTTCAATTTACAGTAAACAGATTTAAGGAATTTGCAAAATGTTAGCAAAATTAGACCGCTTGTTAGCGCAAGCAGAGATTTCTTTGACCGATCAGCAAAAACAGCAGCTAGTTGATTTTGTGAAGTTGCTAGATAAATGGAATAAGGCATATAACTTAACTTCAGTGCGCAACCCTGATGAGATGTTAGTGAAACATATCTTGGATAGTTTAGTAGTGAGCAAGCATTTACAAGGCAATAATTTTATTGATGTAGGTACTGGCCCAGGCCTTCCTGGCATTCCCCTTGCTATTGCCAACCCTGATAAACAATTTGTGCTATTAGATAGCTTAGGTAAGCGTATCACCTTTATCAAAAATGCACTGCGTGAATTGGGCATTAAAAATGTAACGCCTGTATTAAGCCGTGTTGAAGAATATCAAGAACAGCAGTTTGATGGTGTATTAAGCCGTGCGTTTGCCAGCCTAAATGATATGGTTGATTGGTGTTATCACTTACCAAATGAGAATGGTCATTTTTAT
Organism: Pasteurellaceae bacterium LFhippo2; assembly: GCA_029852775.1. GTDB lineage: Bacteria > Pseudomonadota > Gammaproteobacteria > Enterobacterales > Pasteurellaceae. The sequence goes on along the minus strand of LEKJ01000050.1, from coordinate 9,966 downwards.
GCATTAAAAGGCGTGTACCAGCAGCAAGAAGTGAGTGAAATTGAAAAAGCAGTTAACTTAATTGAAGTTATTCCGCTGAATGTTCCTGAATTGGTAGGAGAAAGACATTTAGTGGTGCTTTCTAAATAAGCATTTATGTAACGTAAAAGCCTGAATTTAGCTAAATTCAGGCTTTTTTGTTATATATAATCTACAAAAATGTTAAACTTTTTTTAAAAGTGTTAACCACTCCACATTTTTACGCCGTTTAGCGGTTGGAAATAGGGGGGATAAAGTGTATAATTTACAGGATTTTGATTGCGTAACTTTGCGTTAAATTTACGGTGTGGCAATCATTTACTATTTAAACAAAATTAGATAAAGAAATGTCCGCTGTAATTAAACAAACTAAACAACTCTATAAAGTCGCTTTACAAATTGAAGTGGCTTTTTTAGTGGTTGTTGCGCTCTTAGTCTTAGCTTTGTTTGGTCAACAAACTCTGTTTGCTTTCGCCTTAGGTGAGATCGCAGGGCTATTGCCACATAGCTTATGTGTTTATTGGGTATTTTTTCGTGCTCAAAGTGCAAAAAATCCGAATAAAATGACCGCTTTCTATTGGGGGGAAGGGCTAAAATGGGCTTCAACCATTATCCTGATTATTGCGGTGTTTGTGTGTTACAAAGAAATGAATTTTATAGCATTTTTTTGTGGGTACTTCCTGGTACTGATCTTTAATAGCTTATTTCCGATACTGTTAAAGTTACGTTCGAAATAAATTTCTTTTAATTTCAAAGGGATAAACTATGGCTGGTCAAACTACGGCTGACTATATTAGTCACCACTTGACGTTCCTTAAAACTGGTGACGGTTTCTGGAATGTTCACCTTGATACCCTGTTCTTTTCTTTTGTTGCAGGTGCGATCTTCCTATTCTTTTTCTACCGTCAAGCTAAAAAAGCAACTGACGGTGTGCCAAGCAAATTTCAATGTTTTATTGAAATGCTAATTGAATGGGTTGATGGTGTGGTGAAAGATAACTTCCACGGTCCACGTGGCGTTGTTGCTCCATTGGCATTAACGGTATTCTGTTGGGTGTTCGTGATGAATGCTATCGACTTAATTCCTGTTGATTTTCCACCACAATTTGCCGCAATGTTAGGTATTCACTACCTTCGTGCAGTACCAACTGCCGATATTAGTGCAACCTTAGGTATGGCTATCGGGGTATTTGGTTTAATCATTTTCTATACGATTAAATCAAAAGGCGTAAGTGGATTTGTGAAAGAATATACTTTACATCCATTTAATCACTGGGCATTCATTCCAGTAAACCTTATTCTTGAAGTTGTAACGCTACTTGCAAAACCGATTTCATTAGCATTCCGTTTATTCGGTAATATGTATGCGGGTGAATTAATTTTCGTGTTAATTGCAGTTATGTATATGGCAGATAACATCATCCCACAAATGTTAGGTGTACCTTTACACTTAATCTGGGCTATCTTCCACATTCTTGTAATTACGCTACAAGCGTTCATCTTTATGATGTTAACTATTGTGTATTTAAGTATCGCCTATAACAAGGCCGATCACTAAACCCTTGATAGGGTTGCAAGCGGTTAAATAACCTTAAAAATTTGCATACTCGATCATAAAATTTAACTTTTTTGTTCAAACCTTTCCATTTAACAGGAGAATTCTTATGGAAACCGTAATTATGGCAACAATCATTGGTGCATCTATCCTTATCGCAGTAGCAGCTTTAGGTACAGCGATTGGCTTTGGTTTATTAGGTGGTCGATTCTTAGAATCATCAGCTCGTCAACCAGAGTTAGCAGCAAGCTTACAAACAAAAATGTTTATCGTTGCGGGTCTTTTAGATGCTATCTCAATGATCGCTGTGGGTATTGCATTACTTTTCATCTTCGCAAACCCATTCATCGGTTTATTAAGCGCAAGCTAATCATCGTTGGGCAAATAAATAACATTGCCCATTTAGGGTAATTAATCCAACCTTGAGGAGGCTGTTGTGAATTTAAATGCAACATTAATTGGCCAGCTGATTGCATTCGCACTTTTTGTGTGGTTCTGTATGAAGTTTGTGTGGCCACCGCTAATTAAAGCGATTGAAACGCGTCAAGCAAACATTGCTGATGCACTTGCGAGCGCTGAAAAAGCGAAACAAGAACAAGCTGATACTAAAGCTCTAGTGGAAAAAGAACTCGCTAAAGCTCAAGCTGAGGCTCAAAACATCATTGATTTAGCAACAAAACGTCGTAATGAAATTTTAGAATCTGTGAGTGCAGAGGCTGAAGCAGAAAGATTACGCATTATTGAACAAGGTTACGCTGAAGTTGAAAACGAGCGCCGTCGTGTTCAAGAAGAGCTTCGTCAAAAAGTGGCTGCATTGGCTGTTGCTGGTGCAGAGAAAATTGTGGGTCGTTCTGTTGATGCAGCGGCAAACAATGACATTATTGATAAGCTAGTTGCAGAATTATAATTAAGGGGGGCAGATGTCACAATTAACTACAGTAGCTCGCCCCTACGCTAAAGCAGCTTTTGATTTTGCTTTAGAACAAGGTCAGTTAGATAAGTGGCAGTCAATGCTACAGTTTTCTGCATTAGTTGCAGAAAATGCGGATGTGAAAGAACAGTTAAGCTCGTCACTTCCTGCTGCAAAAATTGCAGAAATGTTTATCGCAATTTGTGCAGATCAACTTGATCAATATGGGCAAAATTTCATTCGTGTATTAGCTGAAAATAAACGTCTAATCACATTACCAGAAGTGTTTAACGGTTTCGTTAACTTACGTGCTGAATATGAAGCAGTAAAAGAGGTTTTTGTTACTTCAGCTTCAGAATTAACTGCAGCACAAGCAACAAAAATTGCAGACGCAATGAAAAAACGTTTAAACAGCGAAGTGAAAATTACTTCAACAGTAGATAGTTCACTAATTGCTGGTGTGATTATTCGTTACGATGATATCGTGATCGACGGTAGTAGCCGTGGTCAGCTAAGTCGTTTGAGCCAAGAGTTGTGCTTGTAAGAGGAATAGAAAATGCAACTAAATTCTACAGAAATTAGTGAATTGATTAAAAAACGTATTGCACAGTTCAATGTGGTAAGTGATGCACAAAGTACTGGTACAATCGTTTCGGTAAGCGACGGTGTTATTCGTATTCACGGCTTATCGGATGTAATGCAAGGTGAGATGATTGCATTACCTGGCAACCGTTATGCGATTGCCTTAAACTTAGAAAAAGATTCTGTTGGTGCAGTAGTAATGGGTCCTTATGCAGATTTAGCAGAAGGGATGGAAGTGAAATGCACAGGCCGTATTTTAGAAGTACCAGTAGGCCGTGGCCTATTAGGTCGTGTTGTTAATACCTTAGGTGAACCTATCGACGGTAAAGGTGAAATCGAAAATGACGGTTTCTCGCCAGTTGAAGTGATTGCACCAGGTGTTATCGATCGTCAATCAGTTGATCAACCAGTTCAAACTGGTTATAAAGCGGTTGACTCAATGGTTCCAATCGGTCGTGGTCAGCGTGAGTTAATCATCGGTGACCGTCAAACAGGTAAAACTGCTTTAGCAATCGATGCGATCATCAACCAACGTGATTCAGGTATTAAATGTATCTATGTTGCTGTTGGTCAAAAAGCGTCAACAATCGCGAACGTAGTGCGTAAATTAGAAGAACACGGTGCATTACAAAATACTATCGTGGTTGTAGCGTCTGCATCTGAATCAGCAGCATTACAATACCTTGCACCATACTCAGGTTGTGCAATGGGTGAATACTTCCGTGACCGCGGTGAAGATGCGTTAATCGTCTATGATGATTTATCTAAGCAAGCAGTTGCTTACCGTCAAATTTCATTACTTTTACGTCGTCCACCAGGTCGTGAAGCATATCCGGGTGATGTATTCTACCTACACTCTCGTTTATTAGAGCGTGCAGCACGTGTTAACGCTGACTATGTAGAACGTTTCACAAATGGTGCTGTAAAAGGTCAAACAGGTTCATTAACTGCATTACCAATTATCGAAACTCAAGCGGGTGACGTTTCTGCGTTCGTTCCGACTAACGTAATCTCAATTACCGATGGTCAGATCTTCTTAGAAACCAGTTTCTTCAACGCAGGTATTCGTCCAGCGGTAAACCCAGGTATCTCGGTTTCTCGTGTAGGTGGTGCTGCGCAAACTAAACTTGTTAAGAAGTTATCAGGTGGTATCCGTACCGCATTAGCACAATATCGTGAATTAGCAGCCTTTGCACAGTTCGCTTCAGACTTAGATGATGCAACACGCAAACAACTTTCTCACGGTCAAAAAGTAACTGAATTACTTAAACAGAAACAATTCGCTCCAATGTCAGTAGCGCAATTAGGTTTATCTCTAGCTGCTGCTGAATATGGTTATTTAGATGATGTTGCTGTTGAGCGTGTTGGTTCATTTGAAGCAAATCTTTTAGATTTCGCAAATGCAAATTATGCGGACTTTATGAAAGATTTATCTAAATCAGGCGATTTCAATGATTCAATCAAAGAAAAATTCGTTGAGATTTTAGAAAGCTTTAAAAAGAACAGTGCTTGGTAATTCGACTTTAGCGGAGAAATAATATGGCTGGTGCTAAAGAGATAAGAGCAAAAATTGCAAGTGTTCGTAATACACAAAAAATTACTAAAGCGATGGAAATGGTTGCGGCATCTAAAATGCGTAAAACGCAAGAAAGAATGTCAGCATCTCGTCCTTATGCGGATACCATTCGCAAGGTAATTAGCCATATTGCAAAAGGTAGCATTGATTATAAACACCCTTTCTTAACTCAACGTGAAGTTAAAAAAGTGGGTTATCTAGTGGTTTCGACCGACCGCGGTTTATGTGGTGGTTTAAACGTTAACTTATTTAAGACCGTTTTAAATGAGTTTAAAGCACAAGATGACAAAGGTGTTAAAACACGAGCTGCAGTTATCGGTAGCAAAGCGAGTTCATTCTTCCAATCAATGGGAGTTGAAGTTTCAGCACAAGTTACTGGTTTAGGTGATGCGCCTGCAATGGAAGATATTGTAGGTATCGTGGGTGGTATGATTGAGCGTTATCGTAATGGTGAAGTGGATGAAGTGTATGTGGTGTATAACCGCTTTATTAACACTATGGCACAAAAACCAACGGTACAGAAATTATTACCATTAGCGACACTTGAAGATGATAATTTAGATGATAAAGGTTCTTGGGAATATATCTACGAACCAGATGCTAAATCATTATTAGATAGCCTATTAATGCGCTATTTAGAATCTCAAGTGTATCAAGCAATCGTGGATAATCTTGCATCTGAACAAGCAGCTCGAATGGTCGCAATGAAAGCTGCAACGGATAACGCAGGTAACTTAATTAAAGAGTTACAGTTGGTGTACAACAAAGCGCGTCAAGCAAGTATTACGAATGAATTAAATGAAATTGTCGCGGGTGCCGCAGCAATTTAATCAAGAATAGAGGAACGGTAATGGCAACGGGAAAAATTTTACAAATCATCGGTGCGGTAATCGATGTTGAGTTTCCACAAGATGCAGTACCAAAAGTTTACGATGCATTAAAAGTTGAAACAGGATTAACTCTTGAAGTTCAACAACAATTAGGTGGCGGTGTGGTACGTTGTATCGCATTAGGTACATCTGATGGTTTAAAACGTGGTCTAAAAGTTGAAAATACTCACCAAGCGATCCAAGTACCAGTAGGTACTAAAACGTTAGGTCGTATTATGAACGTATTAGGTGAACCAATCGATGAAGCGGGTCCAATCGGCGAAGAAGAGCGTTGGGGTATTCACCGTGCAGCACCAAGCTACGAAGAACAATCTAACAGCACAGAGCTTTTAGAAACAGGTATCAAAGTAATCGACTTAATCTGTCCATTCGCAAAAGGTGGTAAAGTAGGTCTATTCGGTGGTGCAGGTGTAGGTAAAACCGTTAATATGATGGAATTAATCCGTAACATCGCGATTGAACACTCAGGTTACTCTGTATTCGCTGGTGTTGGTGAGCGTACTCGTGAGGGTAACGACTTCTACCACGAGATGAAAGATTCTAACGTATTAGACAAAGTATCACTGGTTTATGGTCAGATGAATGAGCCACCTGGTAACCGTTTGCGTGTTGCTTTAACAGGCTTAACAATGGCTGAAAAATTCCGTGATGAAGGTCGTGACGTATTATTCTTCGTAGATAACATCTATCGTTATACCTTAGCAGGTACAGAAGTATCGGCGTTATTAGGTCGTATGCCATCAGCGGTAGGTTACCAACCGACTCTAGCGGAAGAGATGGGTGTACTACAAGAGCGTATCACTTCAACTAAAACAGGTTCTATCACCTCTGTTCAAGCGGTTTACGTACCTGCGGATGACTTAACTGACCCATCACCAGCAACAACCTTTGCGCACTTAGACTCAACGGTTGTATTAAGCCGTGATATCGCGTCTTTAGGTATCTACCCAGCGGTAGACCCATTAGACTCTACATCACGTCAGTTAGATCCATTAGTTGTAGGCGAAGAACATTATAACGTAGCACGTGGTGTACAAGGTACATTACAACGTTATAAAGAGTTAAAAGATATTATCGCAATCTTAGGTATGGACGAATTATCTGAAGAAGATAAATTAGTGGTAGCACGTGCACGTAAGATCGAGCGTTTCTTATCTCAACCATTCTTCGTTGCAGAAGTATTTACAGGTTCACCTGGTAAATACGTTTCATTAAAAGATACAATTCGTGGCTTTAAAGGCATTTTAGAAGGTGAATACGACCATATCCCAGAACAAGCGTTCTATATGGCGGGTTCAATTGACGAAGTGGTTGAAAGAGCCAACAAGATGTAATTGTTCTTAAACAAAGGAGAACAACATGGCATCTGAATTTGAACTAACAATTGTAAGTGCCGAGCGTAAGATTTTTGAAGGCTCAGTAACAAGTGTTCGAGCTTCGGGTATTGACGGTGAATTAGGGGTGTATGCAGGCCATACGCCACTATTAACCGCGATTAAACCAGGTATGGTTAAATTCACTTTAGCTGATGGTAAAGAAGAGTTTATCTATGTATCTGGTGGTTTCCTTGAAGTTCAACCAACAGTTGTTACCGTTCTTGCTGATGTTGCAATTCGTGGTGAAGAACTCGATGAACAACGTATCTTAGCAGCAAAACGTAAAGCAGAAGAATCGAAAGGCAAAGTAAACGACGCAGATATGACCGCAAAACTCGCAAGAGAAATTGCAAAACTACGCGTTTACGAACTTACCAAAGGAAAATTAGCGAGCAATCGTTAATTTTATCAAAAGATCAAAAAGCCCTAATGAGAGATCATTGGGGCTTTTGTTTTATCTATTACAACCGGTCAGATTATTAAAAATTTTGCAAATCCCTTTCTTATCATTCCAAATAGATATTCTCAAATCTTCTTATCTCTAAATAACCCTGTGTAATTACTATAACAACTTACTCAAAAAAAAAACAAGTTAAAATTATAAATTAGTCAATTTAAGATTGGTTTTCCAAATTCTTAATATGAGATGTGTTTATAACAGATTAATTTACAGAGGTGTTTTATGACAAATAAATTAACTAATTTATTACAAGTTAGACTAAATAGCGTAATTAAAGCAGACTCAAGTATCTCTTCTGATACTATATTATCTTCTGATAAAGGCTTTAAATATTGGACAGATCCTAAACAGTCAGGATATTACATTTTTTATCGAGATTTATTGGCTATAGAAGGTAGTATTACATTAGAAGAAATGCATGAGAAAGAACAATTATACATTGAGAGATGTTTACCGCAAGGTGCTGAATTAGTCTTCATCAATCAAAGTGTTACAAGAGTTATAGCTTACCCAACGGACAAATTATATCCCAACAGAAAAGTAGTCTGTTTTGAAGCTTATTTTGAAAATATGGAGCCCTAAATGAAAAGATTTAATATTTCAGCTAAATCCCTACTCGCAACAACCCTACTAAGTTGCTCACTTTTCTCTTTTGCAAATACAGCAGAAATAGATCAAAAATTGCTTGAACAAGCTAAACAAGGTGATGGATTAGCTCAAGGTAAAGTTGCATATCAATACTGTGATATTGGCGACTATGAAGAAAGTTTAGTTTGGTTAGAAAAGTATGCAAATAATACCTCTCTTTCTCAAGAAAAGCGTGAATTTGCACAACATACAATAGCAGATGCTTATGCTAAAGGAACTTGTGATATAACAAATAAACAGCAACAGTTTACCCCTGATTACTATAAAGCATTAGAATGGTATCAACATCTTGCATTTACACAAAAGCCAGAAACTCCTTTACTTTATAGCGCTAAATTTCAAATTGCAGAGATTTATAATTTTAGAAAAGATGGTATCGCTCAAGATGGAGAGAAAGCTAAAAGATATTATACTGAAATAGCGAATATTTCAGATAATACGCTAAATTCTTTTTCTAAAAGAGGTGTTGCTGCACTCAAAGAAACACGAGGTAGGGCTCGCTACCGTTTAGCACAAATGTACTATTTTGGAGACTTTGCTCGACAAGATGATCAATTAGCTTATCAATGGGCAAATAAAGCATTAGCTGATAATAGTGAGCAGGGTGGAATAATGGTTGCAGTTATGCAATATAGAGGAAAAGGCACTACACAAAATAAAGTTAAGGCAATAGATCTAATGGGAAAAATTTGTGATATTAGAGCGAACCAAAAAGCCTGTGATTGGTATAAGGATATGAAAGCGGATAAACCGTTAAGAGAAGGTAGTTTATAACAAATAAAAAGTGAATGTTATAATCCGTAACATTCACTTTTTTATAGGAGCAGAAATGTTGAAACACTATTTGCAAATATTATGGTTAATCCTACCGCTTGCGGTGGCAGGTTATCAGCCTTTAACCATTGCACAATTAACCGCAAAAGCTGAGCAAGGCGATGCGATGGCACAGGTTCAATTAGGTACAGCCTATCATTTTGGACAGAAAACAGGAGAACTTTTAGAAAAGGATTACAGCAAAGCACTCTATTGGTATCAAAAATCAGCGGAGCAAAATAATGCTCTTGCCTATTATCAGCTAGGCATAATGCACCGCTTGGGGCGTGGAGTGGCTGTTGATGAAAAACAAGCTTTTGAATATTTTCTGCAAGCAGCAGAATTAGACGAAGGCAGTGCCTTTGGTGAAGTAAGTTCTGCTTACTATGATGGTAAAGTTGTAGCAAAAGATGATAAAAAATCATTTTATTGGATAAAGAAAAGTGCTGAAAAAGGTTATGACTATTTCTTATTAGGTCTCTACTACTATGAGGGGATTGGTACAGAACAGAATAACCAAAAAGCCTTTGAAAACTTTATCAAAGCACTGAATCAAGGCTCTCAAAATCCTAACTTACAAGAACGACTTGGGATAATGTATGAGTTTGGCTATGGAACGGATATCGACTTAGTTCAAGCCTTTAATTTTTATCGAAAAGCCGCAAAACAGGGTAAAGCCTATTCACAATATCGCCTTGCTGAGTTTTATCAGTTGGGCAAAGTCGTCTCAAAAGATCTTGAAATGGCAGAAGGCTATTATAAATTAGCTTGTAAAAATGGCATTAAACAAGCTTGTGAAAAGCTGTAAAATTTAAAAGCCTTAATGAGTAATAATTATGACTTGTAATTATATAGCATTGTAAAAATACAAAAAACGCAACTTATGCAAACAAATTGCATCAATATTCATCGAAAGATAAATTATTTAAATTTTTTTGCAAAAAGTGCTTGCAACACTTTTAAAAATCTCTATAATGCGCACCACACAACGACGCGCTGTTGTGAAGAAGTTAAAATGCAGTGCGTCGTTCTTTTTTGTTCTTTAATAATTTATCAGACAATCTGTGTGGGCACTTGTTGATGATTGATTTTAAAATATATATTAATTTTGAAGTCTCAATACAGTGCTTAACTTAGAA
>LEKJ01000049.1 GCA_029852775.1 Pasteurellaceae bacterium LFhippo2 | reverse complement strand
AAGTAGCAACAGCAAAAGATACTGCAACTTCAGCGGTAACTAAAGCGAAAGATACAACAACAACTAAAGTAGTAACAGCAAAAGATTCAGCAGCTAAAAAAGTAGTAGCAACAAAGAAAATTAATGTGAATACAGCAGATGCTGAAACATTAAAATTACTACCGGGTATCGGTGATGCGAAGGCAAAAGCAATTATTGAATACCGCAATGCAAATGGTAAATTCAAAAACTTAGCAGATTTAGAAAAAGTTTCTGGTATCGGTTCAGTAACGACTACAGAACTTAAATCAGCAGTTTCTTTCTAAGAATGAAACAAAAATGGCTACCATTCGGTAGCCATTTTAGATTGATGATAATATGTAGGGTGCGTGTAAACGCACCAAAAAATCAATATGTTAAAAACGGTGCGTTTACACGCACCCTACGGTAGTGTTTTGTCCATTATCCTAATTATACCACCAACTCGCCACACCAATCACCACCGCAAACACCGCTAACCATATCAAATGTAATTTCACACTTTTACGATTTACTTCCTGATTATGCAAACGGCGCTGTTCTAATTTTTGCTTATAAATTTCTAAATCAGCTTCTTTGAATGAAAAACCACAATTAGGGCAAAATTGTGCATTTTCACTGATCTTTTTACGACATTCAGGACAACGTTGTAGAGCCATCTTATTTTCCTTCAATAATTATTTGGTTAAGTTTCTGCACAAATTGCACTGGATTCTCTTGATGAGTATTATGCCCTGCATTTGTAATTATATGATGACGAAGATTATAGCTTTCGACCATCGTTCTAAACTTATGATCCTGCTCACCAATTAAGAAGCAAATCTTATCATTTTCTTTCAATTGCTCAAGATAGTAATCTTGTTTGACAAGGCTTGTGTTTTCCAACATTTGAGCGATATGTTTCCCACTATTATTTCGTCTTTTTTCAATTAAATCTAACCGCTTGTTTTCATCTAAATCGGCAAATACCGCTTGTTGATACCAATCTTTTAAAACCACTTCAATAGGTTCATTGCGGAAGCGGTTTGCCCAAGCTACATCATTTCGCCAACGAGCTTGTCGCTCTTGCTCTGTGTTTAACCCAATATTTGCACCTTCTAGAATAGCTCCGATTAAATTTGGATTATTGGCTTTCAAACTATAATCAAGCGCAATCCGCCCCCCAAGTGAATAGCCGACTAACCAAAAAGGCTGATTAGGAATAATAGCTTTAAGAGTATTATCCAACAGCTGACGAGAGTGATTAAAATCATCACAATAAATATCTTTACTTTGTCCGTGAAAAGGAAGATCAATGACAACCGGTCTGATTTCCGGAATTTTTTGCAAAAATGCGAGTATAGGATCCCAATCTTGTTGAGAACCTAATAATCCGTGAAGAAAAACCACAGGAATAGCGGAAGGATTTGAGTTAGAAGGACAGTGGTGTGCGAGCATAGTGTTATCTACAAAAAAGGTGCGTTTATCGCACCTAAAGTCTAAAAATATTTTTTATTTTGCTTTTAATAATGCAATCACTTCTTTTAATGCATTAATTTCATTTTCTTTTGATTCAAGTAATAATTTTAGTTTCTCATTTTCCATTGCTAAGGCTTGATCTACACCTACATAATTTAGGTTATGTGTATTATCGCCAATTGAAAAGAAAAATGATTTCTCATGATTCGTCATCAATTCAACAATATCAATATTAAAAACCTGTGCAATTTGTTTCAATTTATCAATAGTGATATTTGTTTTTCCATGTTCAATCTTTGCCTATCCAGTAGGCGACATAGCCAATTTTTCAGCCATATCTTCTTGCGACCATTGATTAATTTCTCTCATCACTCGGATCTTATCGTGAATTTCCATTTGGTTTCCTTAAAGTGTGATTTTTAACACAAATTGCCTTATTTTCCATACGGTTGGTTTATGGATTGGATATGCTCAAAAGTATATCATTTTGGTCGTTTTTAGCAAATTAGATTTTATGGCGCTTGTCTGGTTCAAGTAAGTAAAAAATAGTTAATAGCCTTTATTTTATTAAGTGAGGAAATTTATGTCAGTACTAAGAGATCTATTAATAGCTGGATTTGGAAATGTGTATCATGGTCCTAAAATTTATACATTTCCAGATATTCCTAGTGATAAATTAAACAAGGCAATAGATGGGTACAAGAAATTATATCTTAACCCAGAGGATGTCATTGTATTAGTTGATGATACTGTATTTGGTAGTGCAACTGATGGTTTTATGATTACCGATGATTATCTCTATTGGAATCCAAGTGTAGGTAGTGCAGATTATGAGCTTCTTACATTTATTAATAGCATAGAACTTAAAAAAGGGTTTTTAGGTTCATCAAATGTATATATAGATGGAGAGGAAAAATTCTCATTATCTCAACCTAAGTATGAACATGTTCAAGAAGTTATTGTTAAATTAAGAGAGATCTTAAGAAAATATCATAGCTTGCCGTAGAAAATTTATTTTTACAATTACTACTTAATATAGAGTCACAAGTTTTGATTGATACATTGATTGCAGTATTAAGAGAATCTCGTAGTAGTTAATCTTTATTATTAGAATTAGAACAAAGCCGACATTTCCGTCGGTTTTTTTGTTACTAATTTCACACGGACGCGGGCACCGCGTCCTACATTCTTTCTCTGAATCACGCTCATCGGTAGGGACACGTTGTGCGTGTCCGCAACCGGTCGTTTTCTCCCAAAATTTTGCAAATAGCAAAAGATTCAAACATACTTGAAAAATTCTGATTTTTACAAAAAGTTTCAAGTATATTTGAAACTTTTATTTTTTGAGAGTATTATTTCAACTATGATAGAAATTGATAGGAGAAATTATGCTTACTAAAATTCTAAACAAAAAGGTGATTTCTCGCCCAATTTACATTGATCGAGTAAAACCCTTTATCAACAAAAATCTAATTAAAGTCTTTACTGGACAAAGACGTGTTGGGAAGAGTTTCTTGCTGTATCAAATTATGCAAGAGATTAAACATAGTCAGCCTGATGCACATCTTATCTATATCAACAAAGAAGATCTTGCCTTTGGCCATATTAAAACAGCAGAAGATCTGAATGACTATATTCAACAACACAAATCGCCAACTCAAATGAGCTATATTTTTATTGATGAAATTCAAGAGATTAGCCAGTTTGAAATAGCGCTACGCTCTTTATTACTTGATGAGCAGCTCGATATTTATTGCACGGGAAGTAATGCTAACTTACTGTCGCGAGATATCGCGGGGCATCTTAGTGGGCGAGCAATTGAGATTAATGTTTATAGCCTTTCTTACCCTGAGTTTTTGGCGTTTATGCAATTGGAAGAAAGCGATAAATCTTTAGCCCAATACTTAAAATATGGCGGTTTACCTTATCTAAAAGATTTGCCATTGAGTGATAGTATTGTGTTTGAATATTTACGCAATATTTATTCAACTATTGTCATTCGGGATGTGATTAATCGCTATGCGTTGCGTAATTCTCAATTTTTAGAGCAATTAACGTTATTTCTTGCTTCTAATATTGGTAACTTATTTTCTGCGAAGAAGATCAGTGATTTCTTAAAATCGCAAAAGATAACAACAACATCAACTCAAGTGCAAAACTATGTGGAGTATCTAGCGAATGCCTTTTTGATTCATCAAGTTAAACGCTATGATATTGAAGGAAAAAGAATCTTTGAGATTGGGGAAAAATACTATTTTGAAGATCTCGGTATTCGTAATGCGTTACTCGGCTATCGGATCCAAGATAGAGGAAAGCTGTTAGAAAATACCGTTTTTAATCATCTAAAAATTGCAGGTTATGATGTCAAAATTGGCGGACTTTCAACACAAGAAATTGATTTTGTTGCAGAAAAAGAAGGCGAACGGATTTATGTCCAAGTCGCTCTTTCGATTAATGAAGAACAAACGTTGGAACGAGAGTTCGGTAATTTATTGATGATTAAGGATAATTACCCGAAATATGTGGTTACAATGGATGAATTTGAAGGAAATAGTTTTGAAGGGATTATTTGTTTCAGTTTAAGGGAGTTTATTAAGCATATTTTCTAAAAAAATTGGGTGCCTTGCAGCACCCAACATTCACTAATCAATCGACGCTCTTGAAATCTGTTCAAGCAACGATTTGTATAATGCGCTGCCTTCGTGATCATTCACTTTAATTTCAACAATAGTTACGCCTTTGCGAGCGTAGGCTTGTTTTAATTTCGTCGCAAGATCTGCCCAAGTGTAAGGACGAAGATATTCGATACCAAACATCGTCGCGATTTGAGAGAACTCTAAATTATGCGACAAGCGGTAGAATTTATCTTTCGCTTGTGGTTCAACTGGAAGCATATCGAAGATCGCGCCGCCGTTATTGTTGATCACAAATAAGATCGTAGGCTGTGTAATTTGGCGAAGTAACGAAATCGAGTTGAGATCGTGTAAGGTTGAAATATCGCCAATTACACCCACTGTTGGTAATCCGCTGCCTTTAGCGATACCCGCAAAGGTTGCAATTAAGCCATCAATACCACTTGCGCCACGATTTGTGTAAACAGGGTATCCTTCAGGAAGTTTACACATTGCGTCAACTAAGCGCACAAACAAACTATTCCCTAAAAATAAATTGCCATTTGGTAACAGCACGCGTTCGATATGGTGCGCTAATGAAGCTTCATTTAGGTTTCCGCCCACTTGCTGTTCAATAAAGCCTGCGCAGAATTGCGAAAGCGCAAGGGGCTCTAATAGCCACGGTTTTTGGCGTAGTGGCGGATGAACACGCGTAAAGTGGTGCGCTTTTGCCACAAAACGAGTTTGTTGGTGTGCGTAAGGATTTAAGTAGTCTTGGCTTTCTTCAACTAACCAAAATTCCCCTTTAAATGCTGAAAGAAATTGGTTTACGCGTTTGCTGACAACTTGCGAACCAAACTGAATTACAATATCCGCTTGTAGCAGACGTTGTTCAACGGTTTTATTTGATAACCACACATCAGCGTAAGGCAAGCTCGCTTCAATCCCTGATTGAACATCGCTAATTAAGCACCAGCCAAGTGTTTCAGCCCAAAGTTTTAAGCCCATTCCTTGCTCTAGCGGTAATTTCCCTACAACAACTACACCGCGTTTAGTACGCCAATAGTCCCAATTTTCGTGCATTAGCACATCTTGTTGGGTTGCTTGTCGGTTGATCCATTGTGCTTGCGGTTGATTTAACCAACGTTGGATCGGCGCAAGCCAAGGATCGTTACCAATTTCAGCTTCATTTGCTTCATATAATGGTTCAGCAAAAGGCGCATTGATATGAATCACACCGCCTTTTTGAGCTTGTGTGCTACATGCTTGTTCGATAGTTGAAATCAACCAATTAGGGCTAAAGCTATTATTAGGCTTTGGCAAGTTGATACTTGCAATCGGGTATTGCCCAAAAATATGTTGCTGTGGAATAGCCTGATTCACTCCACAACCAATCAATTCTGGAGGACGATCCGCAGAGAGCACAATTAATTTTTGATGAGTTAAGCTTGCTTCAATAACTGCGGGATAAAGATTCGCCACAGCTGTGCCAGAAGTTACGATAATGGCAACAGGTGCTTGGGTTGATTTAGCCAAACCAAGTGCGAAGAAGCCTAAGCCACGTTCATCGAAATGGCTATGACACTCCACATCGCTTTGCGATTGTAGATGTAATGCTTCAAGAGTTAAAGGCGTTGAGCGTGAACCGGGTGCGATACAAAAATGTTTCACTCCATAGCGAGTGAGGGCATTTAATACCACTCTTGCCCAAGAGCGATTAAAAGTGCTAGTTGTCATTTATTATCTCTTTTCTGATATAGATCTAAAATTAGATGAGATTGTAACAAAAATTTGTAAAAAAATGAGAGAAATTAACCGGTTGTTGCTATTATTTCTTGCGATTTTGTTGAAATAATCGGAGGAAATGATGCTTGTAACAAGTTCTGCTATTAAAAATGGCGCTTTTGAAGATAAATATGGGAAGCGCGGTTCGCAATTTAGCCCAAATGGTATGCCAACTTATTCCATTCCTTTTGAGATTTCAAATGCACCAGAAGGAACGAAATCTTTTGCGGTTGTGTTAGAAGATAAAGACGCAATTACCGCAAGCGGTTTTGTGTGGATCCATTGGTTAATTGCCAATTTAGAGCGTACTAAAATTGAAGAAAATGAGAGCTTAACTGCAACGGACTATATTCAAGGAGCAAATAGTTGGGCGAGTGTGTTAGGTAAGTTTGATATTGTTGAAGCTTCCAGCTATGGCGGAATGGCGCCCCCAAATTGTTTACATCGCTATGAGCTAATTGTTTACGCGCTAGATACCAAGTTAGATTTACAGCAAGGTTTCCGTTTTAACGATCTTCACTTTGCAATGCAAGGGCATATTCTTGATAAAGCGGTGGTGATGGGGACTTATGATGTTTAATTAACGACAACCGGGTTGAACGAAGCTATTTTTTGCAAAAAATTATTCGTTTCTGCCCGGTTGTAAAAAGCTATTTCATCTCTGCAAACGCAAGATCAGCCATTTCTAGCGTATAAGCAATATCTTCATCACTATGTGCTAAAGACATAAAGCCAGCTTCAAATGCTGATGGTGCAAGGTAAACACCTTTTTCTAACATTTTGTGGAAGAAAGTATTAAAGGCTTTTACATCACATTTCATCACATCTTGATAAGTCTCTACTTTATCTTGTTCAGTGAAGAATAGACCGAACATACCACCCACATATTGAACAGTAAATGGAATACCGTGTTTATCTGCAAGGGCTTTAAAACCTTCCGCTAATGTTTTTGTTTTACTTGCGAGCTGTTCTTCATTACCTGCTTTTGATAATTCTGTTAAGCACGCTAAACCTGCGGCCATCGCAATTGGGTTACCTGATAATGTGCCTGCTTGATAAACTGGGCCCGTTGGTGCGATAAATTCCATAATTTCTTTTTTACCACCAAAAGCACCTACAGGCATACCACCACCGATGATTTTACCTAAAGTGGTTAAATCTGGTGTTACGCCATAGTAACTTTGCGCACCACCTAATGCTACACGGAAGCCAGTCATTACTTCATCAATAATAAACACCGCGCCATATTGAGTACACAGTTCACGTAAGCCTTGTAAGAAACCTGCTTTTGGCGGAATACAGTTCATATTGCCTGCAACAGGTTCTAAGATTAAACAGGCGATTTGCTCTGGATACTGTTCAAAAGCTTGTTTTACTGATTCTAAGTTATTGTATTCACAAGTAAGTGTATGTTTCGCAAAATCTTCTGGTACACCCGGAGAGCTTGGTTGACCAAGTGTTAAAGCACCAGAACCCGCTTTTACTAATAGTGAGTCTGAATGGCCGTGATAGCAACCTTCAAATTTAATGATCTTATCGCGATTCGTATAGCCGCGTGCTAAGCGGATTGCTGACATCGTTGCTTCTGTGCCAGAACTTACCATACGCACCATTTCGATTGATGGCACTAATTTGCATACTAATTCAGCTAATTCAATTTCGATTGCCGTTGGCGCCCCAAAGCTTAAACCATTTGGTACTGCTTTTAATACTGCGTCAATAATTGTTGGATGGTTATGACCTAAAACCATTGGGCCCCAAGAGCCAACATAGTCGATATAACGTTTACCTTCACTATCCGTTACATAAGCACCTTGTGCTTTCTCAATAAATACTGGTGTACCGCCCACGCCTTTAAATGCACGAACAGGCGAGTTTACGCCACCGGGAATAACTTTTTGTGCTTTCTCAAATAGAGATTGTGAAGTTGCCATTTTGTGTCCTTTGATAGATATAGAAATAAAATTTTGATAATTATCCATTATTCATCAGCAATTTTCTATATTCCATTTTCCATTTAATGCGATTATGTTATTCTGCGAGCCATTTAATTCAACTTTTCAAAGGAAAACCTAACTTATGTGGGTAACTTTTCTTTCGGTATTTGTTGTGTCATTTATCGCATTAATTGTTATGCGTCCAGTGGCAGAGTTAATAGGCTTAGTGGATAAGCCTAATTTCCGTAAGCGACATCAGGGTGTTATTCCATTGATTGGCGGTATTGCGCTTTACATTGGTAATCTTGCCTATTATCTGCTTGAATGGGAGCAAATGCGCTTACCAGAGCTTTATCTGATTGCGCTAACGATTTTATTAGTGATTGGTGTCTTGGATGACCGTTTTGATATTAGTCCATTTTTGCGTGCTGGTATTCAAGCTGTTTTAGCGGGGGCGATGATCTATAGTGGGCTCTCTATTGAAAATTTAGGGCAATTAATTGCGCCTTTTAGTTTAGAGATCGGTGTGTTAGGTGTTGTACTCACTGTCTTTATTACTATTGGTGTAATCAATGCTTTCAATATGGTTGACGGAATTGATGGTCTGTTAGCAGGGCTTTCTTGTGTGAGTTTTGCTGGCTTGGGGACATTAATGTGGTTCGATGAGCAATATAGCCTTGCTTATTGGTGCTTTGGTATTATCACTGTGTTAGTGCCTTATGCAATGTTCAACCTTAGTGTGTTTGGTGCAAAATGGAAAGTCTTTATGGGCGATTCAGGGAGTACCTTAATTGGTTTCACTATTATTTGGATTTTACTTTTAAGTACGCAAGGTCAGGGGCATCCAATTAGCCCAATTACAGGTTTATGGCTGATTGCAGTTCCGCTAATTGATATGGTTGCAGTATTTTTCCGTCGTATCAAAAAAGGTAAAAGTCCATTCAGACCAGACCGCTTACACGTTCATCACTTAATGATGAGAGCGGGGCTAACTTCTCGCCAAGCATTAGCAGTTATTACTAGCTTTGCGGCACTTTGTGCAACTTTTGGTGTCTTAGGCGAAGTCTATTATTGGAATCAGTGGGTTATGTTTGTGTCCTTTGTGGCATTATTCTTTCTATATTCCTATTTAATTATGCACGCATGGCGTGTAACACGTTGGGTTAGACGTTTAAAACGTAGAGCGAGACGTAAGCAACAAAATTCTATTTAATGAAGATAAATCTAAAGGTTTAAAATGAGTAAATTTTTTCTTAATTTAATTATTGCACTGTTATTAAGTGCTGTAGGTGCTGGAGCGGGTTGGTTTATGTCAAATTCAATGCTACCAGCTCAATGGAAAGCAACAGCACAATTTGAACAACCTAAAGTGGTTGATTTGGGTAACTACTACGCTCTATATAGTACTTACACTTTAGTTAAAAGTGATAAGCCGGCAACGGAACTAGATAAAGAGATGAGTGATAATAGTTATAGTGAATTTAAGCGTACTGTTACATTACCTAACATTATCAATAGTTTCCTTGTTCAAACAGATGTTGTAAAAAGTACAGCAAAAGTTGAAAGTAAAGCAGTAGATGAGATCGCGCAACGTTTTGCAGATGGTTTTGTTTTCCAAAATGATTCAAATACTTTGAGTATTACAACAAATAATCCAGATCATTCAGTTGAATTATTAAATCAGTTTATTGCTTTTAGCACATTACAAGCACGTACAACATTGAATAATGAATTGATTGCTAAATGGAAGATCTTATTCCAACAAGTTAAGCAATCTGCGGAGCAAAAACTAGGTGAAAGTTGGGAGGGTAAACTAAATATAATGAAGTCAGTACAGCCATTAGATAATGGACTTGTGCCTTATCGTGTTGTAAAGCAACCAACTAAACCATTAAATGCGGAAAAATCAGAAAATCAATTATTATGGATTGGTATTGGTGCCGGGATTGGGTTTATTCTTTCCTTGCTAATTATGGGACTTATTGCTTTAGCAACAAGAAAACCTAAAGAAAATTAATTTATAGAGACCACTAGATAGTAGAAATATCTAGTGGCCTTTTATTTTATTACGTATAAAAAATAGATGAATATAGTAATTAATAAACATTTTGAATAAAATAAGAGCGTGCAGTAAAATTTTTTAAAAAAAGTGCTAGACAAGCGAAAGTAAAATCTCTAATATACGCTCCCGTTGCGGCGCAGTACTGAAAACGAAGCGTTCGTAGCTCAGTTGGATAGAGCGTTGGCCTCCGGAGCCAAAGGTCGCAAGTTCGAATCTTGTCGAGCGCGCCAGAGGTTTTAAGGAAGCGTTATTCAATATGATATGGTGGCTATAGCTCAGTTGGTAGAGCCCTGGATTGTGATTCCAGTTGTCGTGGGTTCGAATCCCATTAGCCACCCCATTTAAAATATACACGAATGTGTAACTGACGGCGAGTAGCGCAGCTTGGTAGCGCAACTGGTTTGGGACCAGTGGGTCGTAGGTTCAAATCCTATCTCGCCGACCACTTTATTTTTTGTTCTTTAACAATT
>LEKJ01000048.1 GCA_029852775.1 Pasteurellaceae bacterium LFhippo2 | reverse complement strand
AATTAAATAGCGCAGTCTTTTAATTTAATTTTTGTATTCAGCAACCGAGCGCAAGCGCAGGGCGGTAGCAAAAAAATAACGCAAATCTTTGCGTTATTTTGAATGAGCCTACTGCAAGTACAGGACGGAATTTTCCCCAAAATTGTCTGACAATGTGGGGGAAATCCCTATCCTGCGTTAGTTATAGCGCAGGGGGAATTCTCCCTAAAATTGTATGACAATAAAGGGAAAATCCCTATCCTGCGCTAGAAAAATCACATCACCCCACAAAACTGCCCTAAAAAACGCTTTTTAGCACACATAACAAAAAACCGACTATAACACTCCCTAAGAACCCAAAACGCATTAGCACGCATTTTTAGCGCATTTCCGCAGGATTTTTTCTTAAATATCTAGGTGCAAAACAGGCGCATGAAATAGCGCATATCCAAAATGCGCTGATCGGGTGTAAAAACAGGGCTTTTTTAAGGCGTGATTTTTGCGTATTTAAGCGCAGGGAGTGAATGGAATTGCTTAACATAATCACATCTTATGCGCAGGGAAATGAATGATTATGCAAAAAACAGCGCAAAGCAAAGGTTGAAAACCGAGCTTTGCAACAGGTGTGCAAGGGGGACGTTTCCCCCTTGCATCCCCCTCAAATTTAGAAATTCAAAGCGCAGGAAACGGATCTTTATTTATCAATTTTATGAATAATTGTTTGATTTAATCCATTTTTTACAAAGAAAAAGGGCGCAGACTTTGACATCTGCGCCCTTTTTCATTAATCTGTTCAATGTGCGTTCTTTGCTATGACACAGACCCTAAGCAAGTCAAATCATAGCAAAGGGTAGCTAGTAATGCAATATAAATTGAATTGCAGAACAGTCACTACTACCAAAAAACCATTCAACGACTGCCCATTTAACAAGAAACGCACCCCTTAAATTAAACGGACTTCAGCTCGGTCTGCGGAAGCATAAACAGGCGTAGCAGTGATAACGGTCTTAATACGATAATTAAGCTCTATCTCCGTTTCGTACTACGGTTAGAAAGGCGCAAGCCTGAAGAAATACAAGTACACCTGATAAGCGCAATTTAAGGATTACAAGTGAAATTGATTGTTTAGGTCTGCAATTTCCCCCGTTTTCAAAAACTTTGTTTTGTTGGTAACCCATTCACTTACCGCAGAGAACGCATAAAAAATATTTTAGTAAAAACGCTCTTTGATTTAAGCGTTATGGATTTATGGACGGTTTAACGGTTTTTTTGCTACGCAACCGTATGGATAAATCTGATGGATAACTCTACGAGTTACCCACGAGATTTACCCACACTAAAAACCTACCGCCCACAAGCTCCACAACGCCACACAATAATTTTTTATTTTTTTATGTTTCGACAGGCTACGCCTGAATAAAACGAAGTCGCCTACGGCTCCCTGTTTATTGGTATCACTCTCGGGGCTTTATGGGTTCTTTTGCCTAAAATTTGTGAGCGCTTGAAAATATTATGCGCAGGGCATACAATACAAACAAGAAAGGGCAAGCCCTTTCGAGCTTGCCCTTGGTTGGGTTGCTACCTTGCGATAGGGGTATCAGCAGTTAGCAATAATACGATGACGATAAGCAGTATAATTTTACATACTTTCACGCATAATCACCTCCTTAGATCGGTAAGATTTGGGAAGGATATAGCTAACCCGAGAACCAGTCGGGAAAGCTATACAACACCCGACCAACCGTAGAGCAGTATAACATAAACCGCCTTTTAGGCGGTTTTGTTTTTTTGGCGCATTTCGATTAATAAAATAATTGAACAACGCCATTTAATTATTTAATGGTTTTGGTTATATTGGCAAAAATTACGTTAGGTGTTTGCTGAATTTCCCGAATAAAAAAATAACGGCATAACCCCAAAATCAGCGCATTCATTTAACTCCTTTCGATATTGTCTAAATACTCCGCATTTTTAGGGTCTAGTTAGGGTCTGGCTAGGGTCTAATCAGACCCTAGATAGCGCAAAGCCTTGTCGCACAACGGGGTCTATTTAGGGTCTCACTAGGGTCAATTTAGACCCTCAAATAAAACACACTTTTTAAGCTATTTTTCCAAAGTCCGTTGATAGTCAAAGGAAAAAAGGCAAAACGCAGTTTTGCAACAGGTGTGTAAATCTCACTAATCAAGCAGGTCTTTATTATTTTATTGTTGTTTTATTTTTGCCTTTCAGCTTATGCCCTAAAGCGCATAAAACATCATGGGCGATACTATGCAATGCGTGAAAATAACGTGATGTGATTATGATGAATGTGCGCATTAATGATTAATGCAAAAATTG
>LEKJ01000047.1 GCA_029852775.1 Pasteurellaceae bacterium LFhippo2 | reverse complement strand
ACTTTTTGGGGTCAGATCAGAACGCGCCTTTATTTTATGAGATGGATAAAAATCGCTTGAAATTCGATCTAAATTTCAAGTATAATCCGCACCCTATTTACGAGTTGGCTTGCTAACTCGTATTTTTATGTAAACTGGGGAGCTAGTTCTGCTAGCGTTACTACCCATATTAGAGGAAACTACAAAATGGCAAAAAAAGTCCAAGCCTACGTTAAACTGCAAGTTGCAGCGGGTATGGCTAACCCATCACCACCAGTTGGTCCTGCATTAGGTCAACAAGGTGTGAACATCATGGAATTCTGTAAAGCATTCAACGCTCGTACTGAGAGCTTAGAAAAAGGTTTACCAATCCCTGTTGTTATCACAGTATATGCAGACCGTTCATTCACGTTCGTAACTAAAACTCCACCAGCAGCAGTATTATTGAAAAAAGCTGTAGGTATCAAGTCTGGTTCTGGTAAACCAAACAAAGATAAAGTGGGTACAGTAACTCAAGAGCAATTACGTCAAATCGCTGAAACTAAAGCAGCAGATATGACTGGTGCTACAATCGAAACTAAGATGAAATCAATCGCTGGTACAGCTCGCTCAATGGGCTTAGTGGTGGAGGAATAATACGATGGCTAAATTGACTAAAAAAATGAAAGCAATCAAAGCTGGCGTAGATTCTACTAAAGCGTATGAAATCAACGAAGCGATCGCAGTATTAAAACAATTCGCAACAGCTAAATTCGTAGAGAGCGTAGACGTTGCAGTTAACTTAGGTATCGACCCTCGTAAATCAGACCAAAACGTTCGTGGTGCAACAGTATTACCACACGGTACAGGTCGTACAGCTCGCGTAGCAGTGTTTACACAAGGCGCTAACGCAGAAGCAGCTAAAGCAGCAGGTGCTGATTTAGTAGGTATGGAAGATTTAGCAGAGCAAATCAAGAAAGGCGAAATGAACTTTGACGTTGTTATCGCTTCTCCAGATGCAATGCGTGTTGTAGGTCAATTAGGTCAAGTATTAGGTCCACGTGGCTTAATGCCAAACCCGAAAGTTGGTACTGTAACTCCAAACGTTGCTGAAGCAGTTAAAAATGCTAAATCAGGTCAGATCCGTTACCGTAACGACAAAAATGGTATCATCCATACAACTATCGGTAAAGTTGACTTCTCTGAAGAGCAATTAAAAGATAACTTAAACGCATTGTTAGCAGCTTTAACTAAAGCTAAACCAACAACAGCTAAAGGTATCTTCATCAAGAAAGTTAGCATCTCTACAACTATGGGTGCTGGTGTTGCTGTTGATCAGACAACATTATAATCTTTGTTGATAAAATAGACTTTACAAGAGCGCGAGTTATCCCTATAATTCGCACTCTTTTTTGACCGAAAGGTCAATTGATGGTGCTTAGCCTTTTCTAAGCCCCGTCCAAGACCGTAGGTGAGCATCGCTCTTAATAATCCTGCGTAGATGGTGAACAGACAGAATTTTCTGCTTCTGTACACCTTGAGGCTCAAAAACGTCCGCACAAGCGGTAACTTTTTTGAGATTTTTTGTAAATTCCACTTCGGTGGAGTGTATCAGGAGCTAAAACCAATGGCATTAAATCTTCAAGACAAACAAGCAATTGTTGCTGAAGTAAACGAAGCTGCCAAAGGTGCCCTTTCAGCAGTTGTTGCGGATTCTCGTGGCGTTACTGTTGAGAATATGACTGCGTTACGTAAATCTGCTCGTGAAGCTGGTGTAACAATGCGCGTTGTACGTAATACTTTATTACGTCGTGCGGTTGAAGGCACAGAATTCGAGTGCTTAACAGATACGTTTACAGGTCCTACTCTTATTGCTTTCTCAAATGAACACCCAGGTGCAGCAGCACGTTTGTTCACTGAGTTCGCAAAAACAAACAAAGAGTTTGAAATTAAAGGTGCAGCCTTTGAAGGTAAAATCCAAGATGCTCAATTCTTGGCAACATTACCAACTTACGAAGAAGCAATTGCACGTTTAATGGGCACAATGAAAGAAGCTGCGGCAGGCAAACTTGTTCGCACTATTGCGGCATTACGCGACAAATTACAAGAAGCTGCATAATTTTTTGCAGAAAACTTCTTAACTCGTTTAACTTATTTACTTTAGGAATTGATTGTTATGTCATTAACTAACGAACAAATCATTGAAGCTATCGCTTCTAAATCAGTATCAGAAATCGTTGAATTAATCACTGCGATGGAAGAAAAATTCGGTGTATCAGCAGCAGTAGCAGCAGCAGCTCCAGCAGCAGCGGCAGCAGCAGTTGAAGAGAAAACTGAATTCGACGTTATCCTTGCTGAAGCAGGTGCTAACAAAGTTGCTGTAATCAAAGCAGTACGTGGTGCAACAGGTTTAGGCTTAAAAGAAGCTAAAGACTTAGTAGAATCTGCACCAGCAGCATTAAAAGAAGGCATCTCTAAAGGTGAAGCTGAAGCACTTAAGAAAGAATTAGAAGAAGCTGGCGCGAAAGTAGAAATCAAATAATTTTGATTTTTAGCCGACTTTTCGAAGTTCAAGAAAACCCCGATGGAAACATCGGGGTTTTTGCGTTTATGGCACAATATCCCTTAAAATCGGGTTTTGCATTGAGATCAAGGTTTCGGTCGATTGAATCTCATCAATTAGCTGAATTTTACATGCAAGCACGCGATGTAATTCTTCAATAGTGTGAGTCATCACCTTGATAAAAATCGAGTAGTTGCCTGTGGTGTAGTAAGCCTCCACAACTTCATCAAATTGCTGAAGTTTAGCGATCACTTTTTCATAATCTTTGGCGCTTTTTAGAATAATGCCAATAAAACAGCACACATCATAGCCAAGCTTTCGTTCATTTAGACGAATCTTGGTGCCTTCAATAATCCCCGCTTGTCGCATTTTTTCAACACGAACGTGAATCGTACCCGGACTTACCCCAAAATTTTTCGCCATTTCAGCATAAGGAGTGCGAGCATCTTGAGTTAAAACTCGCAAAATTTGTTGGTCTAACTGGTCAATATTGGTGGTGGATTGATGATTTGTTTGCAAAATTTGCTCCTTTTTTACCAGTAGTTAGAAATTATTTAAAATAATAAATATATTTTTATATAAAATCTAACAAAAAACAAATATTGTTTGATGAATATTGATTTTATTGTTGTTTAATTTAAACTGTGTTCATCTTTTTAAGACAAACATTAAATATCTATCAATAGAAGGCATTATTATGAAAAAGTCATTTATTTTACAACAACAAGAGATCAGCTTTGTTAAAAACACATTTACACAAAACTTAATCGAACAATTAGGCATTATTGAAGTTCAAGGCCCAATCTTAAGCCAAGTAGGCAATGGTATGCAAGATAACCTTTCTGGTATCGAAAAAGCGGTTCAAGTAAACGTGAAATGTATCCCAGGTGCAGTATTTGAAGTGGTTCACTCTTTAGCGAAATGGAAACGTCACACATTAGCACGTTTCCAATTTAAAGAAGGCGAAGGCTTATTTGTACATATGAAAGCATTACGCCCAGATGAAGACTCATTAGATCCAACTCACTCTGTATATGTGGATCAGTGGGACTGGGAAAAAGTAATTCCAGCTGGTCGCCGTAATTTTGAATTTTTAAAAGAAACCGTTCGCTCAATCTATAAAGCGATTCGTTTAACAGAATTAGCCGTTGAAGCTCGTTTCGATATTCCGACTACATTACCAAAAGAGATCACTTTCGTTCAATCTGAAGATTTAGTAAAACGCTATCCAGATATGACAAGCAAAGAGCGTGAAAACGCTATCTGTAAAGAATATGGTGCGGTATTCTTAATCGGTATCGGTGGTAAATTATCAGATGGTAAAGCACATGATGGTCGTGCGCCAGACTACGATGACTGGACAACTGAATCAGAAGCTGGTTACAAAGGCTTAAACGGTGATATCCTTGTGTGGAACGAACAGTTAGGTACAGCATTTGAGCTTTCATCAATGGGTATCCGTGTAGATGAAACAGCATTACGCTTACAAGTGGGTTTAACAGGCGATGAAGCTCGTTTAGAAATGGACTGGCACAAAGATTTATTAGCAGGTCGCTTACCACTTTCAATCGGTGGTGGTATCGGTCAATCACGTATGGCGATGTTCTTATTACAGAAAAAACATATCGGCGAAGTACAATCAAGCGTATGGCCAAAAGAGATGTTAGAGAAATTCGATAACATTCTTTAATTTGAATTAATGAGATAAAGGCTAATTTCTATATTTAGTAGAAGTTAGCCTTTTGCTTTTTGGCTTGTACCGATCATCACAAGCGGTCATTTTTTCTTGTGTTTTTGCGAAAAATCGGTATAATCCGACCGCTTATTCTCTCTATTTCGAGAGATAAGTAGTCGCCCTCACCTCGAACGAGGGTTTTTCTTTTTACTATCGAAACTTTTAGAGGAAGGTTATGGTAACCATTCGTTTAACTCGTGGCGGAGCTAAAAAACGCCCATTCTATCAAATCGTGGTAGCGGACAGCCGTTCACCTCGTGACGGTCGCTTTATCGAGCGTATCGGTTTCTTCAACCCAATCGCTGCAGGCCAAGCTGAACGTTTACGTTTAGACTTAGCTAAAGTTGATGCATGGGTTGCTAAAGGTGCTTCACTTTCAGATCGTGTTGAAGCATTAGTGAAAGAAGCGCGTAAAGCTGCTTAATTTCCAAAATTATTAAATGTAGGTGAATATGAGCGAACAAAAAATTGAAGTTGTCGGAAAACTGGGTTCTACCTATGGAATCCGTGGCTGGTTACGTCTTTATTCATCGACAGAATATTCAGAAAGCATTTTCGACTATCAGCCTTGGTTCTTAAAAATTAAAGGTCAATGGCAACCAGTTGAACTTGAAAGCTGGCGTTATCACAGTAATGATTTGATTGTGAAATTAGTCGGCACTGATGACCGTGAAGCGGCACAGCTATTAACTAACGCTGAAATCGGCGTGGATTTAGCGGTGTTTCCAGAATTGGAAGAAGGGGACTATTACTGGCACGATTTAATCGGCTGTACAGTGGTAAACCTTGAAGGCTACACAATGGGCACAGTAACCGAAATGATGGAAACAGGCTCAAATGATGTGATTGTGGTACGTGCTAACAGCAAAGATGCTTTCGGTAAGCAAGAACGATTAATCCCGTTCTTATATGAACAAGTAGTTAAAAGAGTAGATCTCGCCACCAAAACAATTACGGTGGATTGGGACGCTGGTTTCTAACCTCAGGTATGCGGTTAGCTTTAGTAGTAGCATTATCGGCGAATTAATTGTATGTGGATTGGTATTATTTCACTTTTCCCCGAAATGTTTAAAGCAATTACCGAATTCGGGGTAACAGGTAGAGCAGTAAAACAAAATCTTTTGCAAATTCAGTGTTGGAACCCTAGGGATTTCACACACGATAAACATAAAACAGTGGATGATCGCCCTTATGGCGGTGGCCCTGGTATGTTAATGATGGTACAGCCGTTGCGTGATGCAATTCATGCAGCTAAAGCTGCAGCCAAAGCAGAAGATGGTGTGGATGCAAAGGTAATTTACCTTTCGCCACAAGGGCGTAAACTCGATCAACAAGGTGTGCAAATACTGGCTTCAAATCAAAAGCTGATTTTAATCTGCGGACGATATGAAGGGGTTGATGAGCGATTGATCCAGACCGAAGTTGATGAAGAATGGTCAATCGGGGATTACGTGCTAACAGGGGGGGAACTTCCCGCAATGACGTTAATTGACGCTGTTGCAAGGTTTGTTCCAGGGGTATTAGGCAAGCAGGCCTCAGCATTAGAAGACTCTTTCGCTGACGGTTTATTAGATTGTCCACACTATACCCGCCCTGAAGTTTTAGATGGTATGCCTGTACCGGATGTGCTGATGTCGGGTCACCACGAACAAATTCGTAAATGGCGTTTAGAACAATCGCTAGAACGAACGTGGTTAAGACGCCCTGAGCTATTGGATAGCCTAGCTCTGACTGACGAACAACGCGTGTTGTTAGCGAAAGTCAAAAAACAACACAAAATCAGTTAATTCTAGGACTTAATAGAAGGTTTTTAAAATGAGTAACATCATCAAACAAATCGAACAAGAACAGTTAAAATCAAACGTACCTAGCTTCCGTCCAGGTGACACATTAGAAGTTAAGGTATGGGTAGTAGAAGGTAGTAAAAGACGTCTGCAAGCGTTCGAAGGCGTGGTTATTGCAATTCGTAACCGTGGCTTGCATTCAGCATTTACCTTACGTAAAATCTCTAACGGCGTAGGCGTTGAGCGTGTATTCCAAACTCACTCACCAGTAGTTGACAGCATCTCTGTTAAACGTAAAGGTGCGGTACGTAAAGCTAAACTTTACTACTTACGTGAGCGTTCAGGTAAATCTGCACGTATCAAAGAGCGTCTTGGCGACTAATTCGCAAGGTTGCAATTTGCAAAATAAAGGCTTGGGGAAACCCAAGCCTTTACTATTTTGGAGTATTTTCATCAGAAAATCTCTTATCTTCTTTCCATATTCAGTATATTTCAGACACACTATTGACCGCATACCGCATACCGCATACAATACTAGTGGACTATTTAGATTTTATAGTCAAGTAATATTTGATTTTTTATAAAGGATTTTTATGTCGTTTGGTTTATTTATAGTTTTAATCTTGGGGGCAATTTGTTTTGGAATCTATATTATAGCTATGGTATTTGAGAGGATTCTTGAAATAGTAAATATACGAATTTTATTTATATTGTTACTTATTATACCGTTAGGGTTGCCATTCTTTTATCAGACAGGTCTGAATAGTTATTCCCCGTTTCATTATACTGATCAAGTAATAGATCTTGCAGTTGGGAACATTGGATATAAAGGTCCAGGAGGGATGTTGCTTACTTTAATACTTGCTCCTTTCTCATTTTTAATTGACTGTTTTTTAAGGCATAATAGACAAAATGGTTGCTAAAAATTGCGGTAAAGCCTTATATTACAGGCTTTACCGTGATTTTTTGAAAATGAACAAAAAACTTGCCCTTTCTGCCAAAAAACTAATATCCGCAAACATGGCGTTCGAAATAATATTCAACGCTATAAATGCAATCTCTGTAATAAGACTTTTACCCTTCAAAAGAAATTAGATCCTATTAAGATCTGGAATGATTACTCTGAAGGAAAACAAACCTATAAACAACTTGCCAATAAATATCATTGTTCACTAAGAACTATCCAAAGATATATTCAAAAAGCGCCTATAACGCAATTAAAACCGCCAGAATCAAAATATTTAAACCTTATTATTGATACAACATTCTTTCGCCGAGAATTTGGTGTAATGGTGTTTATGGACACTAATTCAAAGAAGGTAGTTTATTATCAAATTGTCAAAACTGAAAAAGATATCTATTACAAAGTAGCTCTCAATAGACTAAGAGAAAAAGGCTATGTAATTCAATCAATTACTTGTGATGGAAGACGAGGATTGCTTAAAGATCTTATGGGAACACCAACCCAAATGTGCCAGTATCATCAGGTTGCAATTATTATGCGTGGATTGAGAAAAAAGCATCAATCTCAAGCAGGAAAAGAATTAAAAGAGATCGCAATTACGCTGAAAAATAGCACTAAAAATGAATTTTATCTTAATTTATATGACTGGCATTTAAAGCATAAAGAGTTTTTAAATGAACGCTCAGATAAGCCTAATGAGAAAGGAAAATACCCTTATAAACATCGTCGTGTACGCAGTGCCTATGCAAGTTTTAAACGCTATTTTGAGTATTTATTTACTTATGAAAAGTATAGTCATTTAAATATAGAAAAGACATCAAATAGGATCGAAGGATTATTTAAAGAAATGAAGGACAAATTAAGACCGCATAGTGGTTTAACTAAAAAACATAAGATTATGTTTATAAAAGATTTTTTAAATAAAAAGAGTTGCTAATAACCCGATAAAATAATTATTAGCAACCACTTTGTCTATTAGGAGGCTTAGGGACGAAATTAGCAACCATTTTGTCCATTAAGCCTTTTTTAACATTAGCATATTTTGTTAATTATATTTATCATTTTTTTAACATTTTTCGATTTTTTGCTTAATAAGCTTATGTAAATGAGCTTTATTTATTGGAATGCTTTATATTGTTGCAGATTTGATAAAGATATATGTTAGGGAAATTACTGCATAGACAAAGTTGTAGGATTTTCTATCGTTTTAAGGCTTGGGTTCTCCCAAGCCTTTTGTCTATGTACGAATATCCCAAATAAAACTTTTTTGATATTGCAGAATCTTTTGATCAGCAGTGAGAAATTGTAGATTTTCTTGCTCTGCTTGGCAGATAAGCAAGCGGTCGAAGGGATCGTTGTGGACAAAAGGAAGTTTTGAAACTGAATAAATGTGAGATAAATCAATAGGTAATAGTTTGATACCTATTTCCTTTAAATCTCTTACCATAGATATAGGGGAAATATTGAAATTGGGTTTATTCAAAGATGATTTGATCGCAATCACCCAAATACTTGCATAGCTAACAAATAGCTCATTATTTGGTGATTCTAAAAGCTGAATAGTCTGTGCTGAAAATTTTTCGGGCTGATTGAGTGCAATCCAAATTAAAACGTGAGTATCAAGTAAGAGTTTCATCGTTTACTCCTTGCTAGTTAGTAGCTGTTCATCTGATGATTCTTTACCAGCAAAGAGTTCAAAAATCTCATCTTCACAGAAACGGTCAAAATCTTCAGGCACATTGATATTGCCTTTATATTTCAGAAATCCCCAGATCGGCTTTTTAGGCTCATCTATAATCGGCACAATCTGCACTCTTGGTTTGCCTGCCTTGGCAATAATAATTGGTTGTTTGGTTAAAGCTACATCTTCTACAATACGTGAAAGATGTGTTTTCGCTTGATGAATATTGATGGTTTGAATTGCGGTTTCCATAGAAACTCCTTACTTGTTAGTTCACTCGGTTAGTTTAGTGTAGTGAAACTAAAAGGTCAATTAATAGTCGAATTACTTTGCGTTATGTACCCCATACGAGCTGTATGGGGTTACTTAGCTGAGCGACTTTGCCGCTCTTGGTAGTCGCAACGCGACTAAGATAATTAACCTAGCACGGCGCGTGCTAGATGGAACAAGGATTTCAAATGCCCTTTACCCTTTCACATCCCTTTGCGGTATTAGCTTTTCCGCGTAATAAATATTTTCATTTTCCTGCATTGGTGTTTGGCTCAATGTCGCCTGATTTTGGGTATTTTCTTGTAGGTAAACCGATAAATAGCGGGCATACTGTTTTTGCTAGTGAATTGATTAACTTACCGCTTTGTTTGCTGTTTTATGGGATTTATCACTTTATTGTGGCTAAACCATTAAAAGAGAATTTACCTCGCTTTTTATCGTCAAATGTGCCGCAGGCAGAAGTAAAAAATCCGTTGTTATGGCTATTGATATTTACCTATTCCGCTTGGTTGGGAATGCTAACCCATATTGGCTTAGATCACTTTACCCATTGGAATGGCTATTTTGTTGAGCAGTTTTTAGTATTAAATGAAAGGTTGTTTGGCTTACCGATTTTTAAGTGGTTACAGTATGGCGGTGGGGTGTTT
This sequence comes from Pasteurellaceae bacterium LFhippo2, assembly GCA_029852775.1. GTDB lineage: Bacteria > Pseudomonadota > Gammaproteobacteria > Enterobacterales > Pasteurellaceae. The sequence continues at coordinate 20,835 of LEKJ01000047.1, read as the reverse complement.
GGGCTGTTGGCGATTATTCTCTATCAATGGCGAATGGCGGTGAAATATCCCTATTGTTCTACTCAAACTACAAGGCAGAAAACATCATTTTGGTTAAGTGTACTGATTTTAACGCTTATTTTGCTAACGGGTTGGTATCGAGTTTATCCAACAAGTGTTGATAATTATGTTATTCATCTTATTCGGGGGATTGATTGCGGAATGGTGAGTTTGGTGGTCCATTGTGGGCTGTGGCAAAGGCATTATACAAAGAGATAAAATGATAAGAACTTCAATTTTAGTCAACGGATGTAGGGACGCTCAAGCTGTGGATTATGCTTTTGTGTTGCTAGTGTACCATATATTAAATATGCAAGAGACGTATTGTATACGCCCCTACATCTATTATTAGTAGCTATATAGAACAGTTTACTTCAGCACTTCCACCTTAACTTTTCCTAAGCCTTTATTGAGCAAACCAATTTTAGCTGCAGCAGCTTTAGATATATCAATCACCCGTCCTTTAACAAAAGGCCCGCGGTCGTTAATACGTACAATCACACTTTTATTATTCCAAAGTGCCGTAACTCTAACGTGGGTACCAAAGGGGAGTGAACGGTGAGCAGCGGTTAGCTTTTTATTATTGAGAGTTTCACCGCTTGCGGTTCTACGCCCATTAAATTTATCGGAATAAGAACTTGCAATTCCTTTCTGAGAACTGACCGCTTGTTTAGATTTAGATGAAAGTGGTTGAGCCACGATATTTGAGCTAACTGGTTTCGTAACTTTTTTCGGTTGAGCAGAGCTACAGCCTGTAATAAATAAGCATAAGCAGAGAATGGAATAAAAAGATAATTTCATAAAATATTTTACCGAGTAATAGCTAGTTTTAATGATTATAGCTGAAATTTGTACAATTTCACCCCCAAATTTAAAACGAACGCTTCGCTATTTATACAATAAATAACTCAGCGTTCGTTTTATGTTATGATTGACAAAGTAAAAATTGAGAAAAAATTCCACATTTCCTATAATAATCGGTTTATTTATACGGTTTGGGGAATACACTGATGGACAACACAACACAACACAACACAACACAACACAACACAACACAACACAACACAACACAACACAACACAACACAACACAACAACTAGCTAATTCTTTTGCATATAAACAGCTAGTCGTTAAACTTCACGAAATCTTCCAAATTGACCGCCCTGATCTCGATTTTGGGATCTACCGTATTCTTAACTCTCGCCAAAAGGAAATTGCCAAATTTCTAGAGAAAGATTTACCGAACAAAATCAGCGAAACCCTTGCCGATAGCAATCAGCAAAATGCGGTCTTCAATCATCTTCTTACCTTTTTCTCTCGCTATTATGACGAAGGCGATTTTATTAGCCAACGTCGTTATAAAGGCGATACCTATGCGATTCCCTATTCTGGTGAAGAGGTGATGTTGCATTGGGCGAATAAAGATCAGTACTACACTAAATCGGGTGAGAATTTTACCAATTACCGCTTTAGCCTTGCCGACAATCGAACCGTTGAGTTTCGCCTAATTGATGCCGATACCGCAAAAGATAACCGTAAAGATGACGATAACAGCAAGCGGGTGTTTATGCTTGCTAAGTCGCAACTGTTAACTAGCTTTGATGATGACGGCGAAGAAGTGAGCACTCAAATTGAGCCAGTTAGTCAAAGTGCTGATGGTAAGGTGCTAACCATTCGTTTTGAATATAAATTGCCAACCAACAAAGGCAAGCAAGCAGACTATATCTCCCAAGCGCACGAAGCGATAGCCAGCAATCCGCTTGTTGCTGATTGGCAAGGTTTGTTTGATATTGTACCGACTGAGAAAGATACAAAACGCACACTACTTAAAAAGCAGTTAGATGACTATGTAGCGAAAAACAGCAAAGATTACTTTATTCACAAAGATTTAGGCGGTTTCTTAAAGAATGAGCTTGATTTTTATATCAAAAATGAGCTGATGAATTTAGATAATCTGCAATCGGCACAAAGTTTTGCGGATATTGAGGCGAATTTAACTTTAATCCAAACATTCCGTACCGTTGCGCTACAGATTGTGGCGTTTTTGGCACAGTTGGAGAATTTCCAGAAGAAACTTTGGCTGAAGAAAAAGTTTGTGAGCCAAGCACATTATTTGATTACTCTAAACCATATTCCTGAGCAGTTCCATGCGGAAATTGCCAGCAATGCCCGTCAGCTAGAGCAATGGCAATCGCTATTTAATTTTAGCCTTGATCAAGGGGTTAGCTTTGCGGACACTTTTGCAAAAAATCCGTATCTCGTGGTAGATACGTCGTTATTTCCTGCTAGCTTTCAAGCGAATTTATTAAGTGAATTGCACGATTTAGATGAACAAACCAACGGGTTATTAATCCATTCCGATAACTTCCAAGCACTGAATTTATTGCAGGCGAAGTATAGAGAGCAAGTGAAATGTATCTATATTGATCCGCCGTATAATACAGGCTCGGATAATGACTTTTTATATAAAGATAATTATCAGCATTCTTCATGGGTTGCGATGATGATGGATCGCTTTTCATTGGCTAGAAATTTAATGCAGAGTAATTCTACTATTTGGGTAAGTACTGATGATGGTGAATATTCAAATGTAAAAAATACAATGGATAATATTTTTGGAAATAATAACTTTGTTGCAGATGTCATTTGGAATAGTAGGAAATCAATATCTAATGATGCACTAATTTCTGTATCAACAAATCACACGACTTTATATGCCAAATTTAAAGATATTTTGGATAAAAATAAATCTAAGTTTAGATTGCCCGAAAGTTTAGATGGATTTATCAATCCAGATAACGATCCTAGAGGACATTGGAAGTTAGATCCTTTAGATGCACCAAATATAAGAGCAAATTTAAGTTACGGAATCGAAAATCCAAAAACAGGGGAAGTCTTTTATCCGCCAGAAGGGCGATGCTGGAGATTTGAGGAAAAAACTGTTATGGATTATATCAAAGATAAGAGAATTTTATTCGGTAGAAATGGTAATGGTAGACCAGCATTTAAGAGGTTCTATGAAGAAGCCAAAGAGAAGGGTAAAACAGCTAACACTCTATGGGATGATGTTGGGACTACCACAAATGGAACCAAGTTTTTACATTCAGCTTTTCATAGTTTAATTTCGAAAGATGAGTTAAATAAAATTAAGCCAAAACCAGTAGAGCTAATAGAGAAAATATTTAATTTAAACAATGAGTTAAATCCTATTTATATTGATTATTTCTCGGGGTCAGGGACTAGTGGACACGCCGTTATCAACCTAAATCGTGAAGATCAAGGTAAGCGCAAATATATCCTAGTGGAACAAGGGCAGTATTTTGATACGGTGCTTAAACCACGAATTCAAAAAGTGGTGTATAGCAAAGAGTGGAAAGATGGCAAACCACAGGCAAATGCTGACGGTAGCTTTGATGGTGTTCCGCAGATTGTTAAAGTGCTGAAATTGGAAAGCTACGAAGATACCCTAAACAATCTACAGCTGGCACAACCGCAGATGTTGGATTTACTTTCGGAACAGACCCAACAGGATTACCTACTGCACTATATGCTTGATGTGGAAAGTCGTGGTTCGTTGCTTAATACCGAACAGTTTAAACAGCCGTTTGATTATCAGCTGAATATCGCAACCAGTTCAGCAGGGGCGTATTCGGCACAAAATATCGATCTGATTGAAACCTTTAACTACCTAACTGGCTTAAAGGTAACTTCAATTGATGATAAACGTGTGGAGCGTGGCTATGTGTTGGTGTATGGTGAATTGCCAACAGGGGAAAACACCCTTGTGGTATGGCGAGATTGCACCAAAGTAGGCTATGAACAAGTGGCAGAGCTGTTTGAGCGTTTAGATATTAAACCAAACAGCCGTGAATACGATGTGGTTTATCTCAATGGCGATAATGCAATCCCAACTCAAGTCAGCGAACTGAATGGTGAAACCGAACAGCATTTCAGCTTTAAGTTACGCCCGATTGAACCTGAATTTTTAACATTAATGTTCAGCGAATAGGGGGGGTTATGGCTGTTAGCAAGAAAACCAAACAAACCAGTAAAAAAACGCACCGCACTTTTCATAATGAATTAGTGCTAAATCAGTGGTTGATGTCGCTGTTTTATAAGGATTTAGCGGGCTTTAGTACCATATTGGGTAATTTAGAAGGATTAAGTGAAACGGGGCAGACCCGTTTCTTTGAAGCGATTGTTCAAGGCTTAGTTAATACCGATAAAGTGAGCGAAGCGGATCTGCGCCGTTATGACCTAAATATTATTCAACATTGGCAACGAATCACTGAAAAGCGTAACCAACGGCAACAAACCGGCGTGGTACTGGAAATGAAATACTTCCAGTATCTCACCCTACTTTTTACGGAAATCTATTTAGATTGGTATTTTAATCGCCAAGAGCGATTGATTGCCGAGCTAAATCGCTTTCTGGCGGATCGTGCTATCCAAAGCAAAAGCGACAAAAGTGTGCCTGTTTTTCAGAATTATATCCCTGAAGATTTAAATAAAATCGCCTATTGGAACGCAACGGGCAGTGGTAAAACTTTGCTAATGCACGTCAATATTTTACAGTATCAACACTATGCGGATACGGCGTTAAGCATTTTCTTACTGACCCCAAATGAAGGTTTATCCCAACAGCATTTAGAAGAGTTACAAGCGTCTGATTTTGATGCGATGTTGTTTGATAAGCAAAAAGGCGTTGGTTTATATCAACATGCGGTGCAGATTATTGATATTCACAAATTAGCGGAAAAATCAGGGGATAAAACCGTTGCGGTTTCTAGCTTTGAAGGGCGTAATAAGTTAGTGCTAGTCGATGAGGGGCATCGTGGAATGAGCGGTGCGCAATGGCTGAATCTGCGTAACCAACTGATTGGCGATGGCTTTGCCTTTGAATATTCGGCAACCTTTGGGCAAGCGGTTAAAAAAGAGGGTAAAACCGTAGAGGCATTAAAAAATGCGTTGCTTAAGAAAAAGGGTGAATTAGATTGGCAAGATGAGCTGAATTTACGCCAACAGTCGATTTTTGAAAACTATGCCAAATCAATTCTATTCGACTATTCCTACAAATATTTCTACGGCGATGGCTACGGCAAAGAGAGCTTAATTCTCAATTTAGACGGCGACTATTTAGAGCAAGGCGATAACGACAAAAAATACTTTGTAGCAGGTTTATTGGCGTTCTATCAACAGCTTTATCTATTTAGCAAAAACGAGCAAAGCCTAAGCCAGATTTACCATATCGAAAAACCGTTGTGGGTATTTGTGGGAAGCAAGGTAAATGATGACGATAGCGATGTGTTGTTGGTGTTGAAGTATATTGCTTATTTCCTAAATCACCCTGACATTGCCAAAGGTTGGCTGGCGGAGCTATTAGAGGGCAGAGCGTTCTTAGATAAAAGTGGACAGCCGATTTTCCGCAATCGCTTTTTAGGGTTAGGCGATTGGAAAGACGACGTGGACGGTTTATACAATGACATTCTTAAGCAGGTGTTTAATAGCGAAAGCCCACAACGCCTACAGCTCACTAATCTCAAAAAGGCGGGAGGTGAGCTGGCGTTACAAGTCGGCAAAGCGGATTATTTTGGCGTGATCAATATTGGTGATGACAGCAAATTCTTCAAAATGGCAACGGAACAGACTGAATTCGATTGTGAAAATGATGAATTTAGCGATGGGCTTTTTGGTAAATTAAACGAAAAATCTAACCCCTTGCAGTTGCTGATTGGTTCTAAAAAATTCTCAGAGGGTTGGTCAAGCTGGCGAGTTTCTACGATGGGATTGTTGAATATCGGTAAAAGTGAAGGCCCACAGGTTATTCAGCTATTCGGGCGTGGCGTGCGATTAAAAGGTAAATATTTCAGCCTAAAACGCACTAAGCAAGGCGATCCACTTGCCAAAAGTTTACAGCTTAATACGTTAGAAACGTTAAATATTTTCGGGGTGCGTGCTAACTATATTCAGCAGTTCCGTGAATATCTCAAAGAAGAAGAGATTGAAACGGAAGATGAAGTGTTGGAACTCTGTTTTGATACTAAACCACGTTTACCAGCAAATCCGCTGAAAACCTTGCGTTTAAAAGCAGAATATAAAGATAATCGTCTGCTAGGTTTTAAACGTCAACAAGCGGTCGAATTATACGAAATTCCTGCAAAATGGCAGGGCAAGTTGAAGAAAATCGAAGTGGTGCTAGATCTCTATCCGCGTTTAGAGGCATTAAGCACAACGGAGTCGATCAAAACTGATATAGATGTGCGCAATGAAGGCAAACTGAATGCTACACTTTTCGCAATGTTTGATTGGGATAAGATTTATCTAGATTTGCTTAAACTCAAATTGCAGAAAACATGGTTTAACTTGCGTTTAAATCGTGAGAAAGTCCGTCAATTTGTAGAAAACAATAGCGATTGGTATCGCCTTTATATTCCCCAAGCAGAATTGGCAATTAACGATTTTGGCGCAGTGGCAAAACAGCAAAAAATCTTGCAAGAGCTATTGGCGTTATACACCGAGCAGTTCTATCAGCGTTTAAAATCGGCTTATGAAAATGAGTATTATGAGCTAGTGGATGTTGATAGCAACAATGGTTCTTTTATCGATCAATATACCTTTACCCTTAATAAAGAAGATAGCTATAACAGCGAAGAAAAATTGATTGAGCTAGAACAGTTAATTCGTACCGATAAATTGGCGGAAGCACTGAAATGGCAAGCGCCATTTAATGAATTACATGCAATAGTGTTCCCAAGTCATCTATATCAGCCGTTATTCCGTTTAGAAAAAGGCGAAGGATTACCCCTAACCTTAGCACCAATTGGGCTAAATGAAGGGGAAGCGGAGTTTGTGCAAGCTTTACAACATGCGGAGCAGACAAAACAGCTAGAAAAATGGATTGGCAATCGCTCACTCTATTTATTGCGCAATGCGGCAAATAAAAATAGAGGTTTAGGTTTTGCATTGGCAGGCAATTTCTATCCTGATTTCTTATTGTGGGTTGTGGATAATCAAGCGGGTAAGCAGTGGTTGAGCTTTGTCGATCCGAAAGGGATTCGCAATCTTAATGAATACGACCCTAAATTCGGCTTGCACCAAGAGGTGAAAGAGCTTGAAGGTAAACTTAATAATCCACAGTTAAGTTTGAGTGCCTTTATTCTGTCGGTAACCAAACAGCAGGATTTAATCAACCTTGCTCACAAAACCGAAGAGGAGTTTGCTGAACAACATATTCTCTTTATGAGCCAAGAGAATTATCTGCAAAGAATGTTTGAGTTGATGTTAGGAGATGAATAATGGCGATTACGGCATATCAAGCACGCTACTATGCAAATGAAATTAGCTGTCGTAGCTCTGGGCTAGAGGGGCTTTCACAAACTTTATTTGATGCGAAAGTCGATCTTAATCCTCACCAAATTCAAGCGGCACTGTTTGCGTTGAAAAATCCGTTACAGCAAGGGGTTTTCTTGGCAGATGAAGTGGGGTTAGGTAAAACGATTGAAGCGGCATTAGTGCTTTGTCAGCTATGGGCAGAGCGTAAACGTCGTTTGCTTATCATTTGTCCTGCTGTGCTATCAAAACAGTGGGAAACAGAATTGGCGGAGAAGTTCGCCTTACCAAGCCAAGTGGTTGACCGAGCGGTGATTAAGCAGAGTGGTTTAAAACCGACAGCTTTCTTTAAACAGCAGGTTGGGAAGCAAATTTTGATTTTATCCCACCAATTTGCGGTGAAGTGTGAACCTTATTTAGTGGCGGAACAATGGGATTTAGTGGTTATTGATGAAGCACATAAATTCCGTAATGCGCACAATAGACGCAATGTAATGGGGCAAGCGTTGCGCCGTACTTTTAATGGACAACGCAAACTATTGCTGACCGCAACGCCATTGCAAAATTCGCTGATGGAGCTTTACGGGCTTTCTACCTTATTAGATGAATATCTCTTTGGTGATGAAAAGCAGTTCCGCAAAGAGTATGTGAATGGCAAGCAGTTTGGTGCCTTGCGTGATCGCCTGCAAACCTTTGTAAACCGCACTTTGCGTAAACAGGTGTTGGAATATGTGCATTACACGGAACGTCGTGCAATTACCCAAAAGTTTAACCCAACAGATGCAGAGCAGGCGTTATATCAGAATATTTCTGATTATTTGCAACGTGAAACCCTTTATGCGTTGCCAAAACGTAGTCGCCATTTAACGGTGTTAATTCTGCGTAAATTGCTTGCTTCTAGTGCTAAGGCAGTAATTGATACCCTTGAGAAAATTTTAGAACGTTTGCAAAAGTTGCAGCAAAATCAACCCCTTGCAAAGTTGGATCTGTTGTTACTCTCTGATTTGACAAGTGATGATAGAGATTGGGAGGAAGATGACACTGAAGAAGAGAGTTCAGAAATTGATTTTCATCAGCTCGCAAAAGAAATTTCGGAAATCGAAGGTTTTATCGCACAAGCTAAGGCACTAAAGAAAGACAGTAAAGCCCTTGCATTACTTACAGCCTTAGAGATAGGTTTTGCCAAGATTGTGGAGCTTGGTGCAGAGCAAAAGGTGATTATCTTCACGGAAAGCACGCGTACGCAAAATCACTTAATCGAATTTTTAGGTGAAAATGGCTATGCAGGGAAATTAGTTGCATTTAGCGGTACAAATAATCAACCAGAAGCAACTCAGATTTATGAGCAGTGGAAAGCGGAGAACCAAGGTTCGGAGCGTATCACGGGATCTGTTGATGTAGATAAGCGTACGGCGTTAATCGACTATTTCCGCAATTATGCCCAAATTATGGTTGCGACAGAAGCTGCTGCCGAAGGGGTAAACTTGCAGTTCTGCTCAATGTTGATCAACTACGATTTGCCTTGGAACCCACAGCGTGTGGAACAGCGTATTGGACGTTGCCACCGTTATGGGCAGAAATTCGATGTGGTGGTGATAAATTTCCTCAATCAACGTAATGCAGCAGATAGACGTGTACTTACACTGTTAGAAGAGAAGTTTAAGCTATTTAATGGTGTGTTTGGTGCATCAGATGAAGTGCTAGGTAAAATCGAAAACGGTGTGGATGTTGAGCAGCAGATTTTAGATATTTACCAAAAATGCCGTACTGAAGAAGAGATTAAAAAAGCCTTTGATGAGCTACAAAAACAGCTTACTGAAGAGATTAACCAAACGCTTGAGGGTACAAAACAAGATTTATTTAATAACTTTGATCAGGAAGTGCTAGCTAAACTTAAAACAGCAGCAACAGAGCGTTTAAACCAACTACAACAGTGGGTATGGGGCATTGCACAATTTAGCTTGGAGGATTATGCGAGTTTTAACCATGAAAATTATGGTTTTTGGCTAAATCAAGCACCACAGGCGGAGATTAAACAAGGCTATTATCATTTATTGAAAAAAGAGAATGAGCAGGGAATTACTTTCCGCTTAAATCAGCCCATTGGTGAGTGGTGCCTTTCGCAAAGTTTGAGTGCAAACACACCGCTTGCAAAACTTTTATTTAGCTATCAGCCACAACGTGATGGTAAAGTGAGTTTGTTGGAACAGTATCAAGGTCAATCAGGCTGGTTGCGTATTGATAAAATGACAATTTCTTCAGAGGTAAAAACAGAAGAACGTTTGATTTTTACTGCGATGACTGAGCAAAACAAATGGCTTGATGACGACTTTTGTCGGAAGTTGTTAATGTTGCCTGCACAAGTTCAAACTCATATATCGCCTTCTCCAATCATAATGAATGACACAGCACAGTTACGCATAGACAGTGCAATTAGCCAACTAGGGGAAGAAAATAAGGCTTTAATAGAAGAAGAGATTGAGCGATTAGAGCAGTGGGCAAAAGATAAAATAGGCAGCTTAGAGATTGAATTGGAACAGTTAGGTAGAGAATTAGATGAACTCAAAAGTTTATCGCGTAAAGCACAGACGCTAGAAGAGCAACAAAATTATCAACAGCAAATTCGTACAGTCGAAAAAGAGCGTCATCGTAAACGTCGAGATTTATTTGATGCCCAAGATGAAATTATTGATAAACGTGATGAATTAATTAACCAAATGATGTTGAAATTAAAGCAATCGACAAGGGTTGATACCTTATTTGTGATTGGGTGGGATTTGTCGTAAAAAATCAGGTAATTTGTAGATTCTGTAAGCTTCAGTAAATTACAGACTAAATATAAATTCAGCTTGCCTATTTGTGATCAAATATGGTACACTCTGCGCCCTGTTTGCATAAGGTAAACAGGTTCGTCCCGAAAGGGTGTTTTTTTTATTTAACGGAGCACTAATATGATCCAAGAACAGACTATGCTGGACGTTGCTGATAACTCAGGGGCTCGTAGCGTAATGTGTATCAAGGTTCTAGGTGGATCGCACCGTCGTTACGCTGCAATTGGCGATATCATCAAAGTTACTGTAAAAGAAGCAATTCCACGCGGTAAAGTTAAAAAAGGTGATGTGTTAAAAGCAGTTGTTGTGCGCACCAAGAAGGGTGTTCGTCGCCCAGATGGCGCAGTTATTCGTTTCGATGGCAATGCTTGTGTAATTTTAAACAATAACACTGAGCAACCAATCGGTACTCGTATTTTTGGACCTGTGACTCGTGAACTTCGTTCTGAGAAGTTTATGAAGATCATTTCTTTAGCTCCAGAAGTACTGTAAGGAGAATTTATGGCTGCTAAAATCCGTCAAAATGATGAAGTAATTGTTCTTGCTGGTAAAGACAAGGGCAAACGTGGTAAGGTAACTAAAGTGTTACCAAATGGTAAAGTTTTTGTTGAAGGCATCAACATCGTAACTAAACACGAAAAACCAGTTCCTGCTTTAGGTAAAGCTGGCGGTTTAGTTAAGAAAGAAGCTGCTATCGATGTTTCAAACGTTGCAATTTTCAACCCTGAAACAAACAAAGCTGACCGTGTAGGATTTAGATTCGAAGACGACAAAAAAGTACGTTTCTTCAAATCTAACAATAAAACAATTTAATTAACTGGAGTAATGCGATGGCGAAACTGCATGATTACTACAGAGATACAGTAGTTAATGAATTAAAAGCTAAATTCAACTACTCATCTGTCATGCAAGTCCCACGAATCGAAAAGATAACCCTGAATATGGGTGTGGGTGAAGCATTGACCGACAAGAAACTTTTAGATAACGCAGTAGCGGATCTAACAGCAATCAGCGGTCAGAAACCTTTAATTACTAAAGCACGCAAATCTGTTGCAGGCTTTAAAATCCGTCAGGGCTATCCGATCGGATGCAAAGTAACCCTACGTGGTGAACGTATGTGGGAATTCTTTGAAAGATTGATTACTATCGCTGTTCCACGTATTCGTGACTTCCGCGGTTTAAGCGCGAAATCATTCGATGGTCGTGGTAATTACAGTATGGGTGTTCGTGAACAAATCATTTTCCCAGAAATCGACTACGATAAAGTAGATCGTGTACGTGGTTTAGATATTACAATCACTACAACTGCGCAAAGTGATGAAGAAGGCCAAGCTTTATTAGCTGCTTTCAATTTCCCATTCCGTAAATAAGGTAGGTTATCGTGGCAAAACAATCAATGATCGCACGTGATGTAAAACGTGCTAAATTAGCTGATAAATTCTACGCTAAACGTCAAGAGTTAAAAGCGATTATCTCAAATGAAAACTCTTCAGACGAAGAACGCTGGGATGCAGTGTTAAAGTTACAAACTTTACCACGTGATTCAAGCCCAAGCCGTCAGCGTAATCGTTGCCGCCAAACTGGTCGTCCACATGGTGTACTTCGTAAGTTTGGTTTAAGCCGTATTAAAGTTCGTGAAGCTGCAATGCGCGGCGAAATTCCGGGCCTTAAGAAAGCAAGCTGGTAATAACCTCTTTTAATTTGGAATCATGGGAGTAAATACATGAGCATGCAAGATCCAATCGCAGATATGCTGACCCGTATTCGTAACGGTCAAGCTGCGAACAAAGTTGCAATCAGTATGCCTTCATCTAAGTTAAAAGTTGCTATTGCAAACGTTTTAGCTGCTGAAGGTTATATCGAAAGCGTTAAAGTTGTTGAGGGTGCTAAACCTGAACTGGAAATTACTTTAAAATATTTCCAAAACAAACCAGTTGTAGAAAGTATTCAACGTGTAAGCCGTCCTGGTCTTCGTATTTACAAACGTAAAGACGAATTACCAAAAGTTATGGGTGGTTTAGGTATCGCAGTTGTTTCTACATCTAAAGGTGTAATGACCGACCGTGCAGCGCGTCAAGCGGGCCTTGGCGGTGAAATTATCTGTTACGTAGCATAATAGAGGGGTAGGAAGAATGTCTCGTGTTGCAAAAGCACCTGTTAATGTTCCTGCCGGTGTTGAGGTAAAACTTAACGGTCAGCTATTAACAGTTAAAGGTAAAAACGGCGAGTTATCTCGTGAAATTCATAATGCAGTTGAAGTAAGTTACGAAGCTAACGTATTCACTTTCACACCTAAAGCTGGTGTTGTTGGTGCAGATGCGCAAGCTGGTACAGCACGTGCACTAGTTAACAACATGGTTATCGGTGTTACTGAAGGCTTTACTAAGAAATTGCAATTAGTTGGTGTTGGTTACAGGGCTCAAATGAAAGGTAACGCAGTTGCTTTAAGTTTAGGTTTCTCACACCCAGTTGAACACGCGTTGCCAGCAGGCGTAACTGGTGAATGTCCATCTCAAACAGAAATTATTCTTAAGAGTGCAGACAAACAGTTAATCGGTCAAGTGGCAGCAGATATTCGTGCATACCGCAAACCAGAGCCTTATAAAGGTAAAGGTGTACGTTACTCTGATGAAGTAGTACGTATGAAAGAAGCGAAGAAAAAGTAAGGTAAGGTAACACTATGGATAAGAAAGTAGCTCGTATCCGTCGTGCAAGCCGTGCACGTCACTTAATGAGAGAGCAAGGTGCAACTCGTTTAGTTGTGCACCGCACACCGCGTCATATCTATGCGCAGGTGATTGCACCGAATGGCTCAGAAGTTTTAGCAGCAGCTTCAACTGTTGAAAAAGTAATTAAAGAGCAAGTGAAATACACTGGTAATAAAGAAGCGGCAGCAGTAGTTGGTAAACTAGTTGCAGAACGCGCTTTAGCTAAAGGTGTACAAGCGGTTGCATTCGATCGTTCAGGTTTCAAATACCACGGTCGTGTACAATCATTAGCAGATGCTGCTCGTGAAGCTGGTCTTCAGTTCTAATAGAGGAATTTCAGATGTCAAACATCGAAAAACAAGCTGGTGAACTGCAGGAAAAGCTAATCGCGGTTAACCGTGTATCTAAAACCGTAAAAGGTGGTCGTATTATGAGTTTCACTGCTTTAACAGTAGTGGGCGATGGTAACGGTCGTGTAGGTTTTGGTTACGGTAAAGCGCGCGAAGTTCCAGCAGCAATCCAAAAAGCGATGGAAAAAGCTCGTCGCAATATGGTTAACGTAGCGTTAACTGAAGGTACATTACAACACCCTGTTAAAGGTTCACACACTGGTTCACGCGTATTTATGCAACCTGCTAGCCAAGGTACTGGTATCATCGCTGGTGGTGCAATGCGTGCAGTTTTAGAAGTTGCAGGTGTTCACAACGTACTTTCTAAAGCGTACGGCTCAACTAACCCAATTAACGTTGTTCGTGCAACTATTGATGCATTAGCGAACATGAAATCTCCAGAAATGGTTGCTGCAAAACGTGGCAAATCAGTTGATGAAATTTTGGGGTAATTGAATATGGCTAAAACTATCAAAGTAACACAAACTCGTAGCTCTATCGCTCGTTTACCGAAACATAAAGCAACGTTAAAAGGCTTAGGTCTTCGTCATATTCGTCATACTGTGGAGTTAGAAGATACTCCAGCAATTCGCGGTATGATTAATCAAGTTTATTACATGGTTAAAGTGGAGGAATAATAGAATGCGTTTAAATTCTCTTTCTCCAGCTGAAGGTGCTAAACACAGTGCAAAACGTCTTGGTCGCGGTATTGGTTCTGGTTTAGGTAAAACTGGTGGTCGTGGTCATAAAGGTCAAAAATCTCGTACAGGCGGCGGTGTTCGTCGTGGTTTCGAGGGTGGTCAAATGCCTTTATACCGTCGTTTACCGAAATTCGGTTTTACTTCATTAAAATCATTACACGTAGCTGAAGTTCGTTTAAACGAATTAGCAAAAGTTGAAGGCAACGTTGTAACTTTAGATGCACTTAAAGCTGCTAACGTAATCACTAAAGATATCTTATCTGCGAAAGTAATTTTCTCAGGTAAAATTGAAAAAGCAGTAGTGGTTAAAGGCTTAGGCGTAACTAAAGGCGCTAAAGCTGCTATCGAAGCTGCTGGTGGTTCTATCGAGGAATAATAGATGGCTAAACAACCAGGGTATAGTAATTCTCAAAAAGGAACTGGCGAGTTAAAATCGCGATTATTGTTCGTTTTAGGCGCATTAATCGTTTTCCGAATCGGTTCTTTTATTCCTGTTCCTGGTATTGATGCTTCTGTATTATCCGCGTTAGTTCAACAGCAAAAAGGTACCATCATTGACATGTTTAACATGTTCTCTGGTGGTGCTCTTAGCCGAGCTTCGATATTTGCTCTAGGTATTATGCCTTACATCTCAGCGTCAATCATTATTCAATTATTGACAGCTGTACACCCTGCATTAGCTGAACTTAAAAAAGAAGGCGAAGCAGGTAGACGAAAAATTAGCAAATATACGCGTTATGGAACGTTGTTATTAGCATTTATTCAGTCTTTAGGTATTTCATTTGCCCTACCGAATATGTTACCAGGATTGGTTCCTAATCCAGGTTTCTTATTCTATACAACCGCAATCATTAGTTTAGTGACTGGTACAATGTTCTTAATGTGGCTAGGTGAGCAAATCACAGAGCGTGGCATTGGTAACGGTATCTCATTAATTATCTTTGCTGGTATTGTTGCTGATTTACCATCAGCGATTGGGCAGACGATTGAACAGTCTCGTCAAGGGGAAATCTCTTTACTTGTTCTGTTACTAATTGCTGCAGTAGCATTTGCGGTAACATATTTCGTTGTCTTTGTGGAACGAGGACAAAGAAGATTGGTTGTGAACTATGCAAGTCGCCAACAAGGTAGAACAATGGCACCTGCGAGATCATCTCACTTACCATTTAAAGTAAATATGGCAGGAGTTATTCCTGCAATCTTCGCATCAAGTATCATTTTATTCCCTGCGACTATCGCACAGTGGTTTGGTTCTAGCGAAGGTTTTGAGTGGTTATTTGATTTATCTCAGTTACTACAACCAGGTCAGCCGTTATATATTGTGTTATTCACAATGGCCGTGATTTTCTTCGCGTTCTTCTATACAGGGATGCAAAATAATCCACGCGATATCGCGGATAATTTAAAAAAATCAGGTGCGTTTGTACCAGGTTATCGACCAGGCGAGCAAACATCTCGTTATATCGATAAAGTAATGACGCGTTTAACCTTAATTGGTGCGTTATACATTACCTTTGTTTGTTTGGTTCCTTATATCATAACGTCATTATGGAAAGTATCTTTCCAATTAGGTGGTACTTCATTATTGATCGTTGTGGTCGTTATTATGGATTTCATCGCGCAGGTTCAGAGTCATTTAATGTCTCAACAATATGATTCTGTGTTGAAGAAAGCCAATTTAAAAGGCTTAGGGCAGTAGCCCTTTGAAAAAAGGATAAGCAATGAAAGTTCGTGCTTCAGTTAAAAGAATGTGTCGTAACTGTAAAGTTGTAAAACGTGAAGGTGTTGTACGCGTTATTTGTAGCGACCCTAAACACAAACAACGTCAAGGTTAATCTGACATTTTTCTTGCAAAGAACCAGCTGAGTAGTTATACTACTCAGCTCATTTCGTCCTGATATGCTGTTTGAGTATCCTGAAACGGGCTTTTCAAGATCAGCATATCAATAACATCGTAAAAATAGGAGTGCATAGTGGCCCGTATTGCAGGCATTAACATTCCTGATCAAAAACACACTGTAATCGCATTAACTGCAATTTACGGTATCGGTAAAACTCGTGCTAAAGCAATTTGTGCTGCAACGGGTATTGCTGAAGATGTAAAGATCAGAGAATTGTCTGAAGAGCAGATTGAAAAACTGCGTGAAGAAGTTGGTAAATTTACTGTCGAAGGTGATTTACGTCGTGAAGTAACTTTAAGCATCAAACGTCTATTAGACCTTGGTTGCTACCGTGGTTTACGTCATCGTCGTAGTTTACCGGTACGTGGTCAACGTACTAAGACTAATGCGCGTACTCGTAAGGGTCCACGCAAACCGATCAAAAAATAATCGGAGTAGATAAATAAAATGGCTAAAACACCAGTTCGCGCACGTAAGCGCGTTAAAAAACAGATCGCAGATGGCGTAGCTCATATCCACGCATCTTTCAACAACACAATCGTAACCATTACTGACCGTCAAGGTAATGCTCTAGCATGGGCAACTGCGGGTGGTTCAGGTTTCCGTGGTTCTCGTAAATCAACTCCTTTCGCAGCTCAAGTTGCAGCAGAGCGCTGTGCTGAGATGGTTAAAGAGTTCGGTTTAAAGAATTTAGAAGTTATGGTTAAAGGTCCGGGTCCAGGTCGTGAATCAACAATCCGTGCATTAAATGCAGCAGGTTTCCGTATCACGAACATCACTGATGTGACTCCGATTCCACATAACGGTTGTCGTCCACCGAAAAAACGTCGCGTTTAATACGTTAGGATAATTGGAGAAAGAAAATGGCAAGATATTTGGGTCCAAAACTCAAGCTAAGCCGTCGTGAAGGTACCGATTTATTCCTTAAATCAGGTGTTCGCGCGATCGAGTCAAAATGTAAAATTGATACAGCACCAGGTCAACACGGTGCTCGTAAACCACGTTTATCTGACTACGGTAGTCAATTACGTGAGAAACAAAAAGTTCGCCGTATCTATGGTATTTTAGAACGTCAGTTCCGTAACTACTATAAAGAAGCTAACCGCTTAAAAGGTAATACAGGTGAGAACTTATTAGTATTATTAGAAGGTCGTTTAGACAACGTTGTTTACCGTTTAGGTTTCGCTGCAACTCGTGCTGAAGCGCGTCAGTTAGTAAGCCACAAATCTATCGTTGTAAACGGTCGTGTTGTGAATATTCCTTCATTCCAAGTTTCTGTTGATGATGTTATCGCTGTTCGTGAGAAATCTAAAAAACAAGCGCGTATCAAAGCATCATTAGAATTAGCAGCTCAACGTGAAAAACCAACTTGGTTAGAAGTTGACGCAACTAAAATGGAAGGCGTATTCAAACGCACTCCAGAGCGTTCTGATCTATCAGCAGATATTAATGAACATCTGATCGTTGAGCTTTACTCTAAATAATAGTTAGTTAAGCTTAAAAGCAAAGAGAGGATAAAATGCAGGGTTCTGTGACAGAATTTTTAAAGCCAAACTTAGTGAACATTGAACAAATTAGTTCAACTCACGCCAAAGTGACCTTAGAGCCGTTAGAGCGTGGTTTCGGCCACACCTTAGGTAACGCACTACGTCGCATTTTACTTTCGTCTATGCCTGGTTGCGCAGTTACAGAAGTAGAAATTGATGGTGTATTACATGAATACAGCAGCAAAGAAGGCGTACAAGAAGATATTCTTGAAGTATTGTTAAACCTTAAAGGTCTAGCGGTGAAAGTACAAAATAAAGATGATATTATTTTGACTCTCACTAAATCTGGAATTGGCCCTGTAACTGCAGCAGACATTACTCACGATGGTGATGTTGAAATTGTGAACCCAGATCACGTTATTTGTCATTTAACTGACAAAGATGCGTCTATCAATATGCGTATTCGCGTACAACGTGGTCGTGGTTATGTACCAGCTTCTGCTCGTGTACATACACAAGATGACGATCGTCCAATCGGTCGCTTATTAGTGGATGCACGTTTCAGCCCAGTAGATCGCATTGCTTACAATGTTGAAGCTGCTCGTGTTGAACAACGTACAGACTTAGATAAGCTAGTTATTGAGATGGAAACTAACGGAACTTTAGATCCTGAAGAAGCCATCCGTCGTGCTGCAACGATTTTAGCTGAACAGTTAGCTGCATTCGTTGATTTGCGTGATGTTCGTCAGCCAGAAGTTAAAGAAGAAAAACCGGAATTCGATCCAATTCTTCTTCGTCCAGTAGACGACTTAGAGCTGACAGTTCGTTCTGCTAACTGTTTGAAAGCAGAGACAATTCACTATATCGGTGATTTAGTACAACGTACAGAAGTTGAGTTATTAAAAACTCCTAACCTTGGTAAGAAATCTCTTACTGAGATCAAGGATGTTCTGGCTTCTCGTGGCTTATCACTGGGTATGCGCCTTGAGAACTGGCCGCCAGCAAGTATTGCTGAAGACTAGTTTTAGGTTTAGATTTTCTTAGAAGGAATAAGGTTATGCGCCATCGTAAGAGTGGACGTCAATTAAACCGTAACAGCAGTCATCGCCAAGCGATGTTCCGCAATATGGCAAGCTCATTAATTAGTCACGAAATTATCAAGACTACTTTGCCTAAAGCGAAAGAGTTACGTCGTGTAGTTGAACCGTTAATTACTTTAGCAAAAGTTGATAGCGTTGCTAATCGTCGTTTAGCTTTTGCTCGTACTCGCAACATCGAAACAGTTGCAAAATTATTTAATGAATTAGGTCCACGTTTTGCTCAACGTGCGGGTGGTTATACTCGTATCTTAAAATGTGGTTTCCGTGCTGGTGACAACGCACCAATGGCTTACATTGAGTTAGTTGATCGTCCAGAAGTTGCTGAAGCAACTGCGGAATAATAACCCGTTCATAAAAGAAGCCCGACTTGTCGGGCTTTTTTTGTATCTAGCCTTGTCTCAAACTACAACGCAATTTTTAACCTAGAGCGTTAGTTATAGGCATTTCCTGTAATATCCATCTCCTATTTTCAATAATGTTTATAGGTAGGGCACGCTGTTTCTGTCCATTCTATTTTGAATTTGCAAAATTTTTCTTAAATCTCACCGCTTGATCCCTATCGAACTTTCGTTATTTATTCTACTCAATTGCAAAAAAAAAAAACAATGTATGATTGCGAAATAATCTATTTTGTTTGTATATTTAGGAGAATATTTTGGATCAAGATCAACTTGCAATAAAAAGAATTGTTGAAAAACGTGATATAGAGTGGCTATGTCATTTTACGCCAGTGGAGAATTTAGATAATATTCGTAAAAATGGCTTAAAGCTGAGACATGCATTATCTAGAGATGAAGTGAAAGTTACCGATAGCTCTCGTTTTGACCCCTTCAGTAACTCAATTTGTCTGTCTATCAGTAAACCAAATGATTGGATGTTGAGAAAGAAATTATCGCAAGGTTTTGAGCTTTGTTTATTATTGATTGATCCAGCTGTTTTGTATGAAAAGAAATGTCTTTTTTATCCCCATAATGCGGCAACTAAATCTTATAGATACATGGATGAAAACAGTTTGATGGGAGATGTTGCATTAGAAGCTCTTTTTGATAAAGAAATTACTTATCAAAAATCTGGATATAATCCAACAACTCTGATGAGAGAGCGAAATTTGTTCGAATGTGAAACAACATCTTCACAGGCGGAAGTGCAATGTTTAGAAACTATAGAACCTAGATATATTAAGCGTATTATTATGGATGATATTGACTTAACATATTATCAGATTAGGTCTTTTGTAAGAGGACGGTCTGATTATCGTTCGGTAGGGATAAATAATAATTCTGTATCAGAAAAAAGCACAAATATGAGCTCTATTATTTCTGGTTTCAAGGAGGGGGGCAGAGAATTTAAGGATGAATGTAATAATATCGTAGAAGGTATTAAAAACTATCACAAAGTAGTGGATGAAGAAGAGAAAAAATGGAGAAAGGAATTAGGGATAAAAAGTGACCATAAGGTATCTGCAGTGAGTGTGTGGATAGGAATTATAAAAGAAATTGCAGTTATCTTGATTCCCATTGCATTAGCTCTGATCGCAATGTGATTGTAAAGTGGATGAAATAAAAATGATTAAAAAAACTATCGGGCGAGCAACACGCCCAATTTTTATACCTAATCGAGATGGTGTAGGCGTAATCGAAAAAAATATTGAGTTTGATTGGCATATGGGGATGAGTGCGGAAGTTCGTAAACGTTCCGTAAGATGTTTACATCAAGAAGCACAAAAACAAGGTTTTGAGCAAATATTAGAAGCGTCAAGCAAGTCAGAACAAGCAATGGGTATCCAGTTAAGTGCCTTCTTTTTAAAAAGTATTCGAGGTTTTCCTGTTGAGAATCTTTTTCAGAGTAGTAAAGTATTTAAAAATGGTGGGCCATATCGAGATTTGCTGTTTGTGACACCTAAAGAGGCTAAAAAGGATAATCGCCTTAAAACAAGTGGACCTATGGTTAAGTTCTCATTTAATCAAAGGGATTTTCCATTAGAACCAAAAAGTCTTTTTTATGATTGGTTATATGCGAATGTACTGTTTTCTGAGAGAAATATTGAGCTAAGAGAGCAGTTCTTTAATAGCAAGTTTGATGCGTTTAGTGATATAGAATTTAATCCCGAAAAATCTTTTAGCTGTCAGGCAAGAACATTGGCTTTATGTGTATCTCTTTACGAAAATGATATGATTAAAGCATTTATGGAAGACCCAGTTTCACTTGCTAGCCAGTTTAATTTGTATAAAAAATTATCGATAAAGCAAAACCAACAATTAGGGCTTTTGATTTAGATTTTTAGTTAACGGACACGCGCAGCGTGTCCCTACATACTTTCTCTGAATAACGCTCATAGGTAGATACTGTC
>LEKJ01000046.1 GCA_029852775.1 Pasteurellaceae bacterium LFhippo2 | reverse complement strand
TATTTTGAACATCACGAAAATCCTCCTATAACACTTCGCCATTTTGATTTACTCAGTGTAACAGTTAGGCACTGGATTGCTCAATATAGATATTCAGGCGATAAAGGTATCGTTCTTCATTCTAAAAGAATCTATTCTCCCGAATTTAAACTCCGTGTTGTTCAGGCGTAAATTTGGCGTAATTGAATTTAATCATTTTCGAATTAATCACAGTGACTTAAAATCTCAAATTTCCATTTTAAAACAATTAGTTAAAGGGGGTTTGAACTAGTTATCTAGGACAGCCCCTAAACTAAACTAAAATAAATGAAAACAAAATAGAATAAGTAATAGGCGAAGTGCTGAATGAATAAACAGCATCTAATTCACTATATAGATTAGATAACTTGTTGAAATAAAAGGATTTTAGATAACAAAAAAGCCTTGTCGTTAAACTAGGCTTTTTAATGATTGGTGCTCTAGGCGAGACTCGAACTCGCACATCCTATGGACACTACCCCCTCAAGATAGCGTGTCTACCAATTCCACCACTAGAGCGTAATTTGATTATTGCGGGATATCGCTATTTTCTGTTTTAGCTGGAGCAACTTCTTGTTTTTGCTCAACACTGCTTAAATCTTCAAATTGGCTTTTCGGTGCTACGCTGTGAGAGTTTAAGTTACCAATCACTAAGCTAATACCGAAGAAAATAATTGCTAATAATGCTGTTGTTCTTGATAAGAAGTTTGCTGAACCTGCTGAACCAAATACGGTTCCTGCTGCGCCACCACCGAATGATGCTCCAGCATCAGCGCCTTTACCTTGTTGCATTAGGATAAAACCAACTAAGATAATTGCAACCACAAGATAAGCAATAGTTAGAAAATTAATTAACATTTGTTTCTCTTTAAAATCTGTGCAAAATAAAATTCCGCACGCAGTGCGGAACTCACTTGAATGGGCAAAATGATATAGTTTTATGTGATTTCTTGCAAGAAATTTTTACATTCGCTTTTACATTCGGTTTATTTTTCAGCATTTTGCAAATTTTTTGGCGATTTAGCCCAGTTGTATAGGCGATTTGTGGGAGCCACCTTTGCCAAGTTTTGTAAAATTTGGCGATTTGGGGATCTGAGTAGATCTGGAATTCGTTGATTCAAATCCTGCATAAATTGCTGATAACTTGCCTGCTTTTTACTAATATCCGTTAGTTGCATTTCCCAGTGGGCTGTCATATCGGGTTGGGTTGCACTTTCTGGCAAAGCAGAAATTAGAGTTCGCCCTGCTTCTGTACTTTGAATATTACGCCCTTTTTTAATTAAAAAGCCACGTTTAAACAGCAATTCAATAATACCTGCACGGGTTGCTTCTGTACCAAGCCCATCTGTTTCACGCAGTACTTTTTTGAGCTGTTTATCTTGAACAAAACGAGCAATTCCCGTCATCGCTGAAAGTAACGTCGCATCAGTAAAATAACGTGGGGGTTGTGTTTTCTTACTTTGAATCTCACCATTTTCACATAGTAGTTGCTGATCTTTTTTGACCACTGGCAATAACGGCTCAAGCACTTCATCGCTATCTTCTTTGCCTTGTAGCGCTTTCCAACCTGCAACAATTAGGTTTCTTGCTTGTGCCACAAAACTTCCGCCAGCAATATTCAACGAAATTTTCCCTTTACGATACTCTGCATCAGGGCAAAATTGCATTAAATATTGGCGAGCAATCAGCTGATAAATACGGCGTTCATTTTCCGTTAAATTTACACTGCCTTGACGCGCAGTTGGAATAATCGCGTGGTGCGCTTCGACTTTACTGTCATTCCAACAACGATTTTTAATATTAGGATCAACCACTTCTGGTTTTTCTGCATATTCTGTTAAATGATGGGCTATCGCTCCCATCACTTTAAAACGATCTGCATAATGCTCATTCGGTAAATAGCGGTTATCCGAACGGGGATAAGTGATTAACTTATGGGTTTCATACAGCTTTTGGCAAATATCTAGCACAGCTTGAGCGGATAACCCATAACGGCGTGCAGCATCAATTTGCAATGCAGAAAGCGAATAAGGCAACGGCGCCCCTTCTTTTTCGATCTTATCCTGATAGTCGGTTACAATTGCAGGCTGATTTTCAATGCGTTTAACCACATTTTCCGCCAAACCACGCGACAGCACTCTGCCATCTTCATCTTGATAATCTTCGCAAGCCTTACTTGGTTGCCATTGCGCTTTAAAACGCTCTTGCGTTTCTGGCACAAGCACATTAGCAAAGACTTCAAAATAGTCTTTTGGCACAAAATTTTCGATCTCTAAATCTCTGCGGACAATCATCCCCAAAACGGGCGTTTGTACTCGACCAACGGACAACACCCCTTTATAACCGGCCCAGCGCCCTTGTAGCGTATAGGCACGAGTCATATTGATGCCATATAGCCAGTCTGCTCTGGCGCGCGCCAAAGCCGATGTTGAAAGCGGTATAAAATCGCGGTTAGATTGCAATTTTTCTATCGCTTTTTTGACTGCATTAGGATTTAAATCACTGATTAAACAACGCTGAATTTGGTTACGGCGTTCTGGGGGTAAATTGAGATAGCCGAATACTTCATCCACAAGCAACTGCCCTTCTCTATCAGGGTCGCCTGCATTGACTAAAATATCCGCTTGCTGAATTAATCGCTCAACGACCTTAAATTGCTTTAACGTCTCTTTTTTCGGGATTAATTTCCACTTTTCAGGAATGATTGGCAAATGCTCCATTCGCCACATTTTAAAACGTTCATCATAGGCATCGGGTTCAGCTTGCTCTAAAAGGTGACCGATACACCAAGTGACAATATTTCCTTCGCCACATTGGATAAAGCCATCTCCACGAGTATGGGGTTTGGGCAGAACATCCGCGATTGCTCGTCCTAAGCTTGGTTTCTCGGCTATAAATAAACGCATATCAAAATTTCAAAAATGGATTGGGTGCGCCTAAGCGCACCATTAGATTAAGAATTAATTAATACCCTGTGCTGAAAGCAACATCTGACACTGTGCAGGTGCAACTGGCAATGCTTTTGGTTTTGATGTTGATGGTTTTGCAGGCTCAAACCAAGAGTAAAGCTCTTCGCCACAACCATCACCTTGTGGTACTGGTGCTTGGTTTTCACAATTTGGCGCATCTTTCGGGCAAGTTAAGCGCACGTGGAAATGTGAATCGTGAGCATACCAAGGACGAATTTTACGTAACCATTCACGATCAGCCCCTGCTGTTTGGCATAATTTCACTTTGATTGCAGGGTTTACGAAGATACGATCCACTTTTGCGTCTGACGCAGCTAATTTGATAAGTGTAGTGTGATTGTTTGTCCATAAACGGTCATCAACACGATTAATTGAATGATTAACCATCACCGTTGCAAGGCCTGCTGGATTACGCGCTACATCATCTGCCATTGGTCCAAAACGTAACCAAATATCCGCATCTAAACCTGTCTGATGGCTTGCGTGACCACTAGAAAAACGACCACCCGCTGGCATTCCCATATCACCAATTAGCATTGGCGGTAAGCCTGCCGATTGAGCTTTTCTCCCTAATTCTTGAAGATAGCTTAATAATTGTGGGTGTCCGTAAAAACGGTTTCTTACTGAACGAATCACTTGGTAGCCATCGCCTTTTAAGGCTAACGGTTGTGCGCCGATA
This sequence comes from Pasteurellaceae bacterium LFhippo2, assembly GCA_029852775.1. Classification (GTDB taxonomy): domain Bacteria; phylum Pseudomonadota; class Gammaproteobacteria; order Enterobacterales; family Pasteurellaceae. Next base: position 16,966 of record LEKJ01000046.1, on the reverse strand, counting down.
ATACAGCCATTGCTATAACCGCCAATAGATTGCGGCTGACCAGCTACTGGCTGTTTAATTTGTTCCCAAGGTGTTGCAACCGCCATACTTGATAACGCCACTGTTGCAGACACTAAAGCTAAGTTCACTAATTTCATAATACTTTCCTAAAATAGATAACAGATTAGCTATGACAATAAGAAACTATTTTAGTTTAATAATCATTAAATTGAAAAGCTAAAATGAATCAAATGCTTTATAATGCCATCAATTTATTTTTAATATTAAGTGAGTCTCTATGCCAAAAACAATCGTTGTAAAATTTGGGACAAGCACCCTAACTCACGGCTCAAAAAGTTTAAGCCGTCCGCATATGCTTGAAGTTGTGAAACAGATCGCAACACTTCATCAACAAGGATTCCGTGTTATTGTGGTGAGTTCTGGGGCTGTAGCAGCAGGACGTGATTATTTAGGTCATCCTGAATTGCCAAAAACCCTTGCGAATAAACAGATGCTTGCAGCAGTTGGACAAAGCCAGCTAATTCAAACTTGGGAGAGTTTATTCTCTATTTATAATATTAAAATCGGCCAGATGCTATTAACCCGTGCCGATATTGATAATAAAGATCACTTCTTAAATGCGCGCGACACCCTCTCTGCGCTACTCGAACAAGGTATTATCCCGATTTTTAATGAAAATGATGCGGTTGCGACGGCTGAATTTCGTATTGGCGATAATGACAATCTTTCCGCACTTATTGCGATTCTTGCTCAAGCAGAACAACTCTATCTTTTAACCGACCAAGAAGGCTTATTTGATAGCGATCCACGCAATAATCCTAATGCGAAACGTCTGCCTGTAGTTGAAAAAATTACCGATGATATTCGCAAAATGGCTGGCGGAAGCGGTACAACACTAGGCACAGGCGGAATGATGACTAAAATTATCGCAGCTGATATTGCAACTCGCTCTGGCGTTGAGACGCTAATCGCACAAGGCGAACGCCCAAATGTGATTGTCGATCTTGCTCACGGTGTGGAAATCGGCACAAAATTTTTAGCGCAACAAGATAAAGTTGAAGGTCGTAAACAATGGCTATTTGGTGCACCACCAGCTGGTTCGATCTATATCGATCAAGGGGCTGAAAATGCGTTATTAGTTCAACATAAATCGCTGTTGCCAGCAGGAATTACTAAAGTAGAAGGTCAATTTGCGCGTGGTGAAGTGATTAAGATCTTTAATCAAGATGGTAAAGCAATCGCTCTTGGTATTGCGCGCTACAATAGTGAAGATTTTTCGACTTTAAAAGGTAAGAAATCAGCAGAGATTGAAACGGTTCTCGGTTATGAGTTTGGTTCAGTTGCGGTTCATCGTAATGAGATGGTGATTTATTAATTTGAGTTACACCCTTCGTGCTTCGACAAGCTCAGCAACCGAAGGGTGTAAAATTCAATAACAACCATTTTATTTATCAAAATACTTAATCTTCGGGTTTACAAACTCAATTCCCTTATCAACATACTCAATTTTCTCTAAATTCAGCAGAAAACGCTTATTCGGCAATCCACCACCGAATCCAGTTAAGGCACTATTTTTGCCTAATACACGATGACAAGGAATCAAAATCGAAATTGGATTGCGTCCTACTGCTCCACCAACAGCTCTCATTGCATTGGGTTTTCCTAGTGATGTAGCGATCTCGCCATAGGTTGTCGTTTGCCCATAAGGAATTTCACGCAGTTTTTGCCAAACCGCTTGCTGAAATGCTGTGCCTTGTGGTTTTAAGAAATCAAGTTTTGCAAACTCAATCACTTCGCCTGCAAAATAGCGGTCTAAAACTTCGGATGTTTTGCAAAAAATTTGCCAAATCGAACCGGTTGTATGTGTGGCTTCAACAAAGTCAGCGACTGATGTCGTTTGTTGTTCTTTCTCAAACTCAATGTAAATCAAACCGTCTGCCTGTGCGAGCAATAATAATTTGCCTATTGGCGATGGGTAATAGTGATAATAAATAGCTTGCATAAATTCAATCCATAAAAAAAGCGCGTACCAGTGTACACGCTTTTTAAGATTAACAAAATTCAGATCTTAGAATTTGTAGTTTAAGTTTAAGCCGTAGATATTTGCACGTGCTTTAGTTTTGAAGCTTGCGCCGTCTTCAGTGAAGCTTGTTTTCTTACCACGTAAGTATGAATAGCCTGCGTCAACAGATAAATCTGGCGTGAAGCGGTAAGTTGCACCTACAGAATACCAAGTACGGTCTGTATCTGGGATTGAGATTGATGGATGTTTCACGCTTGCACTTTGGTCATAAGCAATACCAGTGCGAAGTGTTAAAGCTTCATTTACATCATAAGAGAAACCTAACGCATAACGGTTTGAATCACTGAAATCTTCCGTTTTGCTTAATAAACGTTGACCATCTTTAGAGTACGCTTCTAATTTTTTGAAACGTGACCACTCTGTGCGTTTAAAGCTATATTGCATTGCTAAACGATCAGTTAATTTGTGGAAACCTGAGAACTCCCAAGATGCTGGTAAGTTAAGTGTTAAACGACCATCAATTTTTTGACCTTGGGTTGCGATAGTTTCGCCAAGATTAGCCATTAACTCGTTGCTATATTTGCCTTTAAATTTCACATCTACAGCTGAACGGTATGCGACACCCCAACGGTGATTTTCGTTTAATTGGTAAGTTAAACCTGCATTCCAACCTGCAGATAGCTCATTACCTGTTAATTTTGAAACAACGGTGCCTTTATCTAAGGTTGATAAATATGCTGCTGCACGGCCTGCTTGCGTTGCTGCTGCACCATATTGAGCAGCCAATTCTGTTGCACCAGCAGCTGTTGCTTGTGCTGCAGCTGCACGAGCGCGAGCGGCTTGACCAGCCACTAAATCAGCTGTATCACCTAAATGACGCTCAAGTTTCGCTTGAGAGTAGATTGCGTTGATACCCGCACCAAAACTAAAACCGTGACCTAAATCATAAGCAGCACTGAAGTTGAAGTTATGTGCAGCTAAACGAGTATTACCAGCTAAAGTACCTGCGTTGAAATCTCTATCAAATTTAGTTTCTAAACCGTAGTTTACGTTATAGCCCGCACCGATTGCTAATTTATCATTAACTGGTTTTACAAAATAAAGGTTTGGAACAGCTGATGTAGGAACAATATTGCTTGCATAAGCCACATTACCTGCCGCTGTGTTACCTGAAATAATAATGTCAGTATCGATTACTGTTGCACCAACAGAAAGTTCTGAACGTTTAAATTGAGTCATTAACGCTGGGTTATTTGCTACAACTGATGCGTTATCCGCAACAGCTGCATTACCTGCATAAGCCATACCTAAACCAGAAGTTGAAACTTCTGCTAATTGGAATGCAGCGGCAGATGCGCCTGCTGCTGAAAAAGTGAAAAGTGATGCTAAAACCGTTTTGGTAAATTTAGTCATTAGGGTAATCCTCTAGTTAAAATCGCAATAATCCTATTGCTAATAAATTTGTTGTACCTACAAAACGGGGGCGATTGTACGGAGCTAATAGCACTCTATCAATCAAATTTATCGAAATAAGGGAGTGTTCCGACCAGTTAGGCCGGAACTTTTCGCAAAAAGCTCCAAGAAATTGAACTAGAACGCAAGAAAGAGTACAATGCGGGCAGTTTTATTCTTATTTTAAGCGGAGTTAGTTATGTCTATTGAAATCGACGGCAGCCTTATTGATAACCGCCACTGTACAGCTGAAATTGAGCGAGTTTATCCAACTCAAGCAGAAGCAGAACAAGCGTTAGCGCATTTCACTAAGAAAGCGCGAGATACTGAATCAGAACCTTGCACAATCACGAGTGAAATTAGTGCTGTTGAAAATGGCTACCAACTCAAAGCAAGTTTTGAATTTCAATACCAAGCGGAAACGATGATTTTCCAACTAGCAACTCGCTAATTTAAGCCTGTTATCTAGCCCTATAATTCATATTATAGGGCTATTTTAGTTTTATTTACTTATATTAATTACTATGTCAAAAGATACTATTTTTTCTGCACCCATTGAAAAATTGGGCGATTTCACCTTTGATGAGTCTGTTGCAGAAGTTTTTCCGGATATGATTCAACGCTCTGTACCGGGTTATTCCAATATCATCACTGCGATTGGTATGCTTGCAGCACGTTTTGTTACTGATAATTCAAATGTTTACGATCTCGGTTGTTCGCGTGGTGCAGGGATTTTATCTATTCGCCGTAACGTTCAAGCACAAGGTGTTAAAATTATTGGTGTGGATAATTCTGAACCGATGGTTGAGCGCTGTCGCCGTCATTTAGACGCTTATCATTCTGAAGTGCCCGTTGAAATCTTTTTAGATGATATTCGCAATATCGAAATTAAAGATGCGTCAATGGTTGTGCTGAATTTCACTCTGCAATTTTTACCGCCAGCAGATCGCCTTGAATTATTAACGAAGATTTATCAAGGTTTGCAACCAAATGGTGTGCTTGTATTATCGGAAAAATTCACTTTTGCAGATGAGAAGATGAACGATCTATTAATTGATTTACACCATACGTTCAAACGTGCAAATGGTTATAGCGAATTAGAAGTGAGCCAAAAGCGCACCGCTCTTGAAAATGTGATGCGAACAGATTCGATTGATACCCATAAAACACGCTTGCAACAAGCTGGTTTTTCACAAATTGAACTTTGGTTCCAGTGTTTTAATTTCGGCTCAATGATCGCTGTGAAATAAAATTTGCAAATTTTTGCGGAAATCTCACCGCTTGTTACGCGGTTTATGCTACTATTCAGCCCAATTTTACCTTTTATTAATTAAATTATTATGGCAACAAAATCAAAATACCAAGATAAACAAATCGATGCATTATTAAATGACTTCATTATTGCTATTGAAAAGCACAAAGCCCCTGTGGATTTATCGTTAATGGCTTTAGGCAATATGGTAACCAATATTTTAGTGACTAACGTACAAAATCCACAACAGCGTGAAGCATTAGCAGACGCATTTAGCTCAGCATTGAAAAACTCTCTAAAAACAGCAAAATAAAAATATGCTAGAAAAGTTACGCCACCTATTACCTGAAAACTCTCGCCAATATCGTGAAGAAACTTCCCAACGAATCTCGTGGGGACATTGGTTTGCTTTGTTCAATATTGTGGTGGCGTTACTTATTTCTTCTCGCTATGCCTTCAATGCCGACTGGCCAAATACGCTATTCGGCAAACTCTATTTCTTTATTAGCCTTTTTGGGCATTTTAGCTTTGTCGTTTTTGCCCTTTATTTACTGCTACTCTTCCCTCTTAGTTTTATTATCAAAAACAACCGAACTTTCCGCGGTATTTCTGTAATCTTCGCAACGATAGGGATGACGTTTTTATTAGTCGATACTGAAGTTTTTAAACGTTTTTATCTTCATCTTTCCCCTTTAGTTTGGGATCTACTTGTTAACCCAGACGACGGCGAATTAAGTCGTCAATGGCAATTGCTTTTCGCACCTATGCCGTTAATTCTATTAGCAGAGATGATTTACTCTCGTTGGTGCTGGAATAAACTACGTAGTTTTAACCGCCAAAAATGGGGAAAATATGTCGCGTTTGTGTTTGTAACGTGCTTTATCTCAACCCATTTACTTTATGCTTGGGCGGATATGTCAATGTATCGCCCAATCACTGCACAAAAAGCGAACTACCCTCTTGCTTATCCAATGACAGCTCGTAGTTTCTTAGAAAAACATAAGTTAATTGACCGTGAAGAATTAGAGCAAAAAATCGAAGAAAGTGGGCGTTTAGATACGTTCTATCTAAACTATCCTAGACATTCTCTGAGTTATGGCAAAGAACAGAAAAAAGTAAATTTACTTTTTGTGAATTTATCGGGCTTATCGAATCAGATGATCGATAGCGGTAATATGCCAAATATTGCCAACATAGCAAATCAATCACGCCGTTTTATGCACCACTATACTGGTGGCGATACAGCTTCAGCAGGCGTTGCAAGTTTGTTCTACGGTATTAGTGGACGTTATGTTGATTCGATTCTAAGTGAACGTGATCAATCGGTTTTGATCTCAACGCTGCAAAAATTTGAGTACCAATTTGGACTATTTTCTCATAATAGTTTTGCTGAGCCGATTTATCAGCGAGTGCTATTTGCCGATCAAAAATTACCTTATGCAAAAAGTAATTTAGAAGCAATTAATGGTTGGAAACAGTGGTTAGCTACACGCAATGTAGAAACACCATTTTTTAGCTATTTAGATCTAGCATTAATTCCACATTCAGATAAATTACAGCAGGCTCGTGTGGCTGATTGGCAAATTGGAGAAATTTGGAAACAGTTGGAATTACAAGGTTTGCTAAAAAATACTCTCATCATTATCACATCTGATATTGCTGATTCAGAGCCAACTGAAAATAGTTTTGATAAATCACGGATTCAAGTTCCAATGCTCGCCTACTGGCAGGGAGATAGTAGTCGCTATACGGCAAGTTCAAGCCATTTAGATATTGTGCCGACATTACTAACGCAATTCTTTGATGTGACTTCGCCAATTAGTGATTTTTCACAAGGTATTGATTTAACTAAAGAAAATAATCGTATGTGGGTGCTAAGTTCAAACTATAAATGGAATGTCGCAATAATGGCTGATGGCGAACAATTCCATATCGACCATAAGGGAGAATTTGAACATTATGATGAACAGGGCGATAAATTGCGAAATAGTCGTCCTCCATTAGCGTTGTTCTTACAATTAATTCAACAGAGTAACCAATTTGTTGAGAAATAAAATTAAGGCACTAGAATTTTGCTCTAGTGCCTTTTTTATCATCTGCTTATTAGTTTAAAGCTCTGTTATAACATAAATAAAGCAAGGAATAATGTTGCAAGAATCATTCCAGGCGCAGTACGTTTAACCATTTCAATCGGACTTGCCATTGCTAAACCGGCACACACAATAGTTACACCGGCAATCGGGGACGCGGTACGTCCAATTGCTCCAGCAATCGCAGCTGCCATACCTAAATTAACGTGAGTGTAACCTAGCTCAACTGCGTGCGGTGTCACTGCTGAATTAAATGCTATCGCTGCTGCGTCACCTGAACCAGTAATTACCCCCATTAGGAATGGCCCGATTGTAGCGCCCCAACGCACAAATTCTGTCGAATGTTTTAAGAACTCAATTGCTGAATCAATAGCGCCCGTTGATTTTAGTCCTGCAACAAAAACACTAGCGGCAACAATAATCCCCAAGATGTTCGCATAAGAAGATCCCATTCCATTAAAGAACTCTTCAGTAATTTTTACAGGCGATTTTCTTGTTACGACAATGCCATAAATTGTACCGATTAACATTGCTTGTGGTACGCCCATTTGTGTCCATTCTAACCCTGGAACTTTCTGTAATGATGTTCCACCAATAACAAGAATAATCAATGGTACTAATGGTGCCAACGCATAAAGAATATTTGCATTTTTAAATGAATTTTCAGCCGCTTGATTTTCTTTTAGATACGCTTGGCGATGTTCTTCGCCATAATCTTTAAAAGCAAGCGCTAAAAATGTAAGAACTACTGCGCCAATAACCCCTGCAATAATATTGTAAGGCGCGTGCGATAAGTTAACTTCTGTAATGGTTAAACCTGACATTTCACTAATCATTGCAGAATGTGAAGAACCGGGACTCATCATTGAGCCAAAAGTACCAGCCAAAATTGCAGCGCCTGCAGTTGCTGGTCTTACTCCTGAGCTTCTTAACACAGGGATTAATGTAGCACCCACTGCCGCAGCACAGCCTGCAGCTGAAGGAATTGCAATATTAATAAAGAAGGTAATGATTGTTGCGATGGGAATTAAGAAAAATTTCAAACCACTTAATGGCTTTGTTAATAAGTGAACCAAGTGAGTATCACACTGTGTATATTTCATCACATACGCAAAACCCATACTTGAACAGATAGCCATAATTAAGCCACCTGATGTCATACTTTTCGCAAATGCGTCCAATGCTTCCATTGGATTAAGCGTCAAGACTGACATAATCAAACCAACACCAATTAAAACTGTTCTGGTTTCATATTTTTTAATTAGAAGATAAATAGTCGCAATAATGCCTAAAATTGCTACTATAGATTTTAGTTCCGCCATATATTACTCCTTAATAACTAAACTGAGAATGTAACGAAAATGTCTGAGTACGCATTACTTCTGTAAAACAGAGAATTTCACGCTCTCCTAATGTGAATGCTTGATCTTGCTGAATAAGAATGGCCGTCCCTTCTGGCAACGCATAAACCGAAGATTGAGGATTAACGAGCAAAAATTCTGATAACCGTTCTTCACGGCTCTCGCCATTATGCCCTGCAATTTTCCCCGAGATAAAATGAGAGTTTATTTGGTGGGGAAATAAATTGAGTGCATTAAAAGAAGGAGGATAAATGATAGGCATATCATTGGTGGTCATAATTGAAGCACCAGCCACATTTGCCCCTGCACTCCAACCAAAATAAGGAGTACCAGATAACACTTTTTGTCTAATTGGCTCTAATAGTTCATTCTGATACAAACCATTAAGCAAACAAAATGTATTACCACCACCAATCGCAATGACATCCGATTGTTCAATCACTTCTCGATGTGTTTTGCCACGATGAACAGAGATAATATTCATTCCCAAGCTTTCTAGCGCTTTCTGAACCTTTTTCTCATATTCATCATACGTTTGCCGCACTCCTGCGTAAGGTACGAAGGCAACTTGTTTGCCCTTATAATCCCTTAAAAACTGCTCTAACCAAGGAAGAGTATGAACTAAATAGTCGGAATCCTTATATTTGGAACCACTCATTAAAAGCATACTTTTCATTAATAGTCTCCTTAAATTACCTAGGAAAAATATCAACCTTACGAATTATCAGATCCAAATATGAAACAAGATACTATCTTTACCTTTAAAAGGCGCTTTAATTGATCACGATCATAAATCTATTCATAAATAAATCTTTTAAAATCAATATTATCTTAACTAGACACTAGATTTTTTGAGCAATAACAGGCAGAATCTCAGCTAGATTATTTCACTCCATTAAATAAAACTCAGGAGGGCTTATGGCAGCAGAAGGTGCAAGTCAATTAATTAGCGTGGTAACACTACTCGGTGCTGCTATTATCGTTGTACCGATTTTTAAACGATTAGGATTAGGCTCCGTATTAGGTTATTTAGCGGCTGGTTTAGCGATTGGTCCATTCGGGTTTAAGTTATTTGCTGATGATCCCCAAAATATTATCCATATTGCTGAACTTGGCGTGGTAATGTTCTTATTTATCATTGGGTTAGAAATGAATCCATCGCATTTATGGGGATTGCGCCGCCAAATTTTTGGACTGGGAACCTTACAAGTTGTGGTTTCTGCGGTATTGTTGACGCTTGTAGGTATTGCTGCCGGCTTCTCTTGGCAAACCGCATTTATTGGTGCTTCGGGCTTTGTTCTGACATCTACCGCCATTGTAATGCAGGTTTTAGGTGAACGAGGTGATATTGCTGCACCGCGTGGACAAAAGATGGTCTCAATTTTACTGTTTGAAGACCTAATTATTGTGCCATTACTTGCTGTTGTGACTTTCCTAGCGCCTGTCAATCCATCAGAACTTGCTGATACTACACCTATTTGGCAAAAAATAGGCATTGCAGGTCTATCTCTTGCGGCACTTATCGCCGCTGGAATTTGGCTCTTAAATCCGCTATTTAGAATAGTAGCAAAAACCAAAGTTCGCGAATTAATGACTGCAATCGCACTTTTTGTGGTACTCGGTTCTGCACTATTAATGGAACAAGGCGGACTATCTACAGCAATGGGGGCTTTTGTTGCAGGTGTATTGCTTTCAGAATCCAGTTTTCGTCATCAATTAGAAGCCGATATTGAACCGTTTCGTGGATTATTATTAGGCCTATTCTTTTTAGGCGTGGGAATGGCTTTAGACTTAAATGTAGTACTAGATAACTGGATTTTGATTATTTCTGGCGTTATTGCACTGATGGCCGTTAAATCTATTGCTATTTATATTATTGCTCGTCTATTAAAAAGTTCTCATATGGAAGCAATGGATCGCGCAGTATTAATGGCGCAAGGGGGAGAATTTGCCTTTGTACTTTATGCAGCTGCGACAGCACAAGGTGTAATTGATAGTGCAACAAATGCCAATATGACTGCAATTGTGGTACTTTCAATGGTGCTAACCCCAATCAATATTTTGATCCACAATAAATTTGTAGTACCGCGCTTCACAACCAAAGAAGAACGAGAAGCCGATCATATCGAAGAAAAACGTTCTATTGTATTGATTGGTATTGGACGATATGGGCAGATCATTAACCACGTACTTACAATGGCAGGTTATCATCCTACCGTTATCGATCTTGACGCTAAAATGATTGATAGCCTACGTAAATTAGGTATTAAAAGCTATTACGGTAATGCTACACGCAAAGAAATTCTGCACAATGCCGGGGTAGAAAATGCCGAACTTTTAATTGTGGCAATTGATGATAAAGAATCGGCTGTGCGCGTGGTTGAAATGGCGCGTCACATGAACCCAAATATCAAAATTATCGCACGAGCTTATGATCGTCCACACGTTTATCAGCTTTTCCAAGCTGGTGCCGATCTGCAAATCCGTGAAACATTTGACTCTGCGGTACGTAGTAGTCAAAAAGCATTGCGCTTATTGGGGATTGAGAAAGAAGTGGCTGAAGAAGTTTGTCGTCACTATTTTTATCGCGACCGTCATCGCGTCAAAGTGATGGCAGAATACTATGATCCAAAAGTGAGTGGTTTTGATAACGCGGAGATGATGAAAGTCGCATTAGAGGAAGACCAAATCACAATGCTCGAGATTCAGTCTATTTTAGAAAGGGCTAAAGAGAGTGAGCATTAAATGATAAAAATGGATATGGGAAACCATATCCATTTGTCTATCAATCCAACTTCATTTCAGATAATTTCACACCACCAAAGGCACTAATATTCACGTTATGCACTCTTGGATTTGCTATCAAAAGTCGCTTAACATTTACAAGCGGTAGAATTGGCAGATCTAATTGCAAAATATGTTGCGCACGCTTATATAGCAATGTCCTAACTGCAGAATCTTCACTTAGGCGTGCATTTTCCAGTAATTTATCAAACTCTGTGCTACACCAGTTAGAAAGATTGGTTACTGAACTTTGCGATTGACAGCTCAAAAGTGGCGCAAGAAAACTATCAGGATCAAAATTATTCGCAAGCCAACCACTTAAAATCAGATCGTAATCTGCTACGCCTTTTTCTAACTGCTGAGTTAAATAAGCTCGGCTAACTTCTTTAACAACGATTTTTATCCCCACTTTTTCCAGCTCTGCACGAATAAACTCTGCCATTTTGAGTGGATGTAAGTTATATACTCGCTTTTCATCAATTACCCATAATGTCAAAGTCTGAGCGTTATCCTTTGTATTATTTTGTGGCAAATAATAAGGGTAACTGTCGTGGTTATCTTCTCGAAATAGCGCTTTGGGCAATACATTTTCAGCCACTTCCGCTACTTCATAAAACTGTGTGTTCGCAAGACGTTGGCGGTCAATACTTTCAGCAATTTTTAAACGTAAGCCTAAATCTTGCATTGCAGGGCGCTGAAAATTAAAAGCAAGAAACGCTAAATTTGCGCCGTCACTTTCAATGATATTCGCCTGTTGTTTAATCATCTTTAATTGACTTGGCTCAACAAAAGCAGAAACATCACATTCGCCATTTAAGAACTTCGCCATTCGCCCCGTCCCCGATGACGAAAAATCCACAATCATATTCTCAATTTTGGCCTTTTTGCCCCAGTAACGCTTATTGGGAGTCAAGCGAACATAATCATTCGCTCTTGCGCTATCTAACTGATAAACGCCTGTCCCAACAGGTAATAAGTCAAGCTGACGCACATTTTCATCGGCATTAAGCTGTAAACCGTACTCTTTGGATAGGATCACCGCATATTGACTCGCCAAATGCGCCAAAATAGATGAATCAGGCTTAGTTAGCCTAATTTTCACAATATGGCGAGAAGGCGCGGATAAATTCGCTATACGATCTTTTAAGTTAATACTTTCAAAATAGGGGAAGTTAGCGCGCTCGGCAATTTTGCGGTCAATGCCTTTATAGTCAAATTTGCTATCGTCTTCTTCAGACAATTCTTTCAGCGTTCCCATCGCTCGCTTCAGTGAAAAAATCACATCTTCCGCATTAAATTTACGCGTTGGTGTAAACCAGTCTGTATGATGAAATTCGACATTTTTACGCAGATGTAAAGTTATCGTTAAGCCATCATCACTCACTTCAAAACGCTCGGCAAGCGATGGTTTTAGCGTATTGGTATGTGGATCGAACTCGATCAATTTATCGTAAATCTGCTCTGTAACCACATTCATATTGGTCCCAGCGTCCGCACGTTGTGGATTAAACGAAAAGCCAGAGCCATTAGTACAATAAACTAAACTATTTTTTACCAATTCTGCAGGGATTCTTGGTGATGCAAACGCAGGCAACGCCATTGCAAAAAATCCGCAGAATCCGACCGCTTGTAATAAGGTTTTAGAAAATTTCATTATTTACTAATCCCATAAACACGCAATTTATTTGCAATTGCTGTGTGAGAAATCCCTAAACGCTGTGCCAATTTACGTGTACTCGGATATTCCGCATAGAATTTACGAAGTAACGACGCTTCAAAGCGGTTAACTAACTCTTCTAATGAAACTTCTTCAAGCTGTTCAATGTTAAACTCACTTGGAATATCATCAGGTAAATTAAGATCGTTCACCGAAAGCTGATTATGGGTCGCTAAGGTGCAGGCGCGATAAATCGCATTATAAAGTTCGCGTAAATTACCCGGCCAGTGATAGCCAAGTAGTGCTTTAGTGAAACTATCATCATAATGCGGTTTTGGCATACCTAATTGTTGGCTAATTTGGCCGATAAAATATTCAGCCAGTAGCGGAATATCGCTTTGACGCTCACGTAACGCAGGTAAATTTAAGGTCAGCACATTTAAACGGTGATAAAGATCTTCACGCACCTTACCTTCCGCAACTAGCTGTGCCAATGGTTTTTGCGATGTGCAGATCACACGTACATCGACTTGAATTTCCTTATCTTCCCCAACACGACGGAAAGATCCATCATTTAAGAAACGCAATAATTTTGCCTGCATATCGAGAGAAAGCTCTGAAATCGAATCTAATAATACTGTTCCGCCATTGGCATATTCAAAGAAACCTGTACTTTCTTGGCCATTTGCGTGGAAACCAAACATTTCACTTTCTGCTTCTGCTTCAGGTAAACCAGCACAATTCACCGCAATAAATTTCTGATCACGTCTAAAACTAAATTGATGGCAAGCTTTCGCGAACAGATCTTTACCTGTGCCCGTTTCACCTTGAATCAATAACGGCACATTTAATACCGCAAATTTTTTCGCTTGCTCAATCACACCACGAATTTTGGCACTGCGACCGACGATATTATCAAAATCACTATTTTGATGTGCCATAAATTGACGCAAATCGATCTGCATTGTTTGTTGAGATTGTAAGGTCACCACATAACCAAGCGGACGGTTTTGCTCCGACTCCCAAAGCTCAATCGGCAGTAAATCCATTCGCCAAACTTGGTCATTAAATTGAATTGGGTGCGAAATAGGTTGTAAGGTATCCGCTTGAATCGTATTGCCCTGCTCTAAAAAACCGTGATACCACTTGGTGCGGTTTAAATTGACAATAACTTCATTCAGCGCAACGCCCGATAACGATGTGACACTTTCTTGCTTTTTCTTAGGCAGTGATAAACGGTAGGTTGGTAATAAAAGTTTACAAGCCTGTGGATTGGCAAATTCAATCTTGCCATTTACATCAAGCGAAAGAACAGGATTCGGCAATGCTTCTAATAACGCCTGTAATTCCAGATTTTTACGCTCTTGGGGAAGATGATGAATGGGCTGTACCGATTGTACATTGGAGATCTTTTTGATCTGCTTAACCAATGTGTTTTGTTGCTCTGCGCTGATTTGTTCTGTTCGCAAATAAACCACATCTGTTTTAGCTAATTTTTGTAGCTCGATCCCGTCAAGGTTAATCCCTTGAGTGCCCAATAAACTCAATATATCTTGAGCAATTCCAACTCGTTCAATACATTCGATAGCAAAGCGCATAGTTGACCCATCCCTATAATTCAATTTAATCTCCCCACATAATACTCCTAAATTGCCATTTTGGAAACTTTTGTTTACATAAAATCTGCCTAGAATTTTGCATCATTTTTCGGTAGAATTTCGCGCCTGTTTTCTTAGAGAAATTCAAATGAAAAAATTACTTCCTGCAGGACTCGCTATTGCGATTGCCTTATTTATCAGCTACTTAATGATGATAGGTTCTGGCTTCTTTCCAACGCCTGAAATTAAAGATGTGTTGGTGTTAGCTATTGTTATCCTATTTTTAAGTGCATCGAAAAAAGCATTCTATTTTGTGCTGTTTCCAATAGTGTTTGCTTATGCATTTTACACCCCAACAGGGCTAACTTTTGGGCCACCGTCTTATCACTATGTAGCATCAGTATTTGCCACAGACTTAAGCGAAACCAAAGAATTTTTAAGCCAAATTCCAGTTCTACACTATGCAGCTGGATTCGGTATTTTATTCGGTATCGTTTTCTTTTATTGGCTAGTTCGTAGCTATAAATTACACTTTTATCGTAATAAAACTTTCGTCACTTTCGCTCTAGTTGCCGTATTCTTTGCTAGTGCGCCATTTAAGTTTTTACAAGAGAGCTATGACTCAACTGTTAAAGTAAAAAATGAGTTAGATCGTTTAAATAATATGACGATTGAAACTGCTTGGGGAAAATCGGAGCTTACCGCAGATTCAAAATATGACGATTATATTTTGGTAATTGGCGAAAGTGCGCGTAAAGATTACCATAATGCTTACGGCTACCCTGCCCCGAATACGCCTTTTATGTCGAATGCGAAAGGTACATTGATTGACGGTTTAACCGCAGGCGGTACAAATACCATTGCATCGCTCAAATTAATGCTAACGAAGCCAAATTCAAAAGAGTGGGAAGGCAACTATACACTTGGTATGGTTGATTTAATTAAATCAGCAGGAGTCCATACCTATTGGTTATCAAATCAAGGTTATCTAGGCACTTTTGATACTCCTGTTTCATCCCTTGCGAATAAGAGTGATGAGAAAGTATTTCTGAAAAGTGGCGACTCATTTAGCCAAAACATCAGTGATTTTGAGCTTTTACCGCTGTTTGAAAAGACGATTAGCCAAGCCCATCAAGGCAAACGTTTTATTGTGGTGCATCTCTATGGATCTCACCCGATCAGTTGCGACCGCTTAACCGATTACGCCAAAATCTATGATGATGAAAAAATTGAGAAAAAATATCATAACGTAAACTGTTATGTTTCAAGCATTAAAAAGACGGATGAAGTGCTAGAGAAGCTCTATCAAGCACTACAAAAGAATCAACAGCAAAATCAACGCTCGTTTTCTATGATCTACTTTGCTGATCACGGTTTGGCGCATCAAATCACTGATGACAATATTGTGATTCACAATAGTAGCGGTAAAAGTAAATTACATTTGAATATTCCGCTGTTTAAAATTTCAAGTGATGACACTGAACGCAAGGAATATAAAGTGTTTAAATCGGGATTAAACTTTACGGATGGAATTGGTAAATGGATGGGAATCCGTAATCCGAAACTGAATGAAAATGCGGATTTATTTAGTAATCAAGCCGATCCGGATGATTATGGATTGAAAGAAGTGATTAATAAAATTGAAGGCGAACCCGATCCAGCAGTTGTGATTCCGTTGAAAAATAAAATGTATGGACAGGTTTCATCCCTGTCCATAACATATTGAATTATCTGAATAATATAAAGCCCCTTTGATAAGGGGCTTATTTTTTATTTAGTAATTGTAGTGCCTTCAGTTGTACCTGTTACAACTTGTTTTAACGCACCTGGTTTACCCATATTGAATACGCGAATTGGCATATTGTGGTCGCGAGCAAGCGTAAATGCCGCTAAGTCCATAACTTGTAATTCACGGTCGATAACTTCCGCATAAGTTAAGTTTTGGTATAACACTGCATCAGGATTTTTTGCTGGGTCTTTATCATAAACGCCATCTACTTTAGTTGCTTTTAATACAACATCAGCTTCGATTTCGATACCACGTAAGCAAGCTGCTGAATCTGTTGTAAAGAATGGGCTACCTGTACCTGCAGAGAAGATTACTACGCGTTTTTCACGTAGCATTTTGATTGCTTCAGACCAGTTGTAAGTATCGCAGATACCGTTTAATTGGAATGCTGACATTAATTTTGCGTTTACATCTGCACGGTGTAATGCATCACGCATTGCTAAACCGTTCATTACCGTTGCAAGCATACCCATGTGGTCGCCTACTACACGGTTCATACCCGCTTTCGCTAATTTTGCACCGCGGAATAAGTTACCGCCGCCAAGTACAACACCAACTTCCACACCCATTGCTAATAATTCTTTAATTTCTAGAGCCATTCTGTCTAAGATTGATGGGTCGATACCAAAGCCTTCATCGCCTTGTAATGCTTCGCCACTTAACTTTAACAAAATACGTTTATAAATTGGATTGCTCATTATTGACCTCTTTGTGTAACGGTTCTTTGGGAAAAAATCGGGGTATTATAGAAGATCTCGCTGGCAGATTAAAGCCTATCCGCAATCTTTAACTTCCCTTATTTTTATTGACTCTCTTTACAATCAAAATCGGTCGTTTTAATAAGCACAACCGGTCTATTTTCTTCCAAAATTTGCAAATTATTGGGGAAAATAGACCGGTTGCAGAAAGATTTTTTATTATTTAAAGCGGACACGCGCAGCGTGTCCCTTGTATCTCAAA
>LEKJ01000045.1 GCA_029852775.1 Pasteurellaceae bacterium LFhippo2 | reverse complement strand
AACTTTTGGGGTGCAGATCAGTGAGTTCCTTTTTCGTTTATAGTTTCTGCCCTGCTTCTGGTAATAACACAGGAATTCCGTTTTCAATCGGATACGCAAGCTGTGCTTCACGGCTGATTAGACGATTGTTCTCTTTATCCCACTCTAATTTAGTATTAGTTACAGGACAAGCTAAGTTATTAATTAGTTTTTCGTTCATTGTTGGTTCTCACTAAATCAAGGATAGGATTAACTAAGCAAGCGGTATCTTTCTCTGAAAATTTTGCAGAAACAGGCACATACCACCAATTTTCTTGGGCAAATTCTCGGCATTTTACCGCATCTTTTTCCGTCATTAATAACGGAAAGCCATCTTTTAAGATCGGCTGAATAACATCTAATGAATAGGGCTGATGGTCGGCAAAACTAAAGTGATCATTAAGCACAATGCCCTTTTTCTGTAACATTGTGAAAAAGCGTGGCGGATAGCCGATACCTGCTAAGGCAATCACTTCTTGCCCAATAAAATCGCTTAATGGCTTTCTATCACCTGTTTTAAGATTGATAACCTGCTCTGTTTCCAAAGTCATCAAACATTCGTTCTCTTTTGCAACTCCACCGTTACAAATCACCGCTTGAACTGATTTCAAACGACTCGGCAACTCACGCAGACTTCCAGCTGGCATCACAAAACCATTACCAAAACGACGCTCGCCATCAACCACAACCCACTCAATATCGCGCTGTAGAGCGTAATGCTGTAAGCCATCATCGGTAATAATCAGATCTAATTCAAACTGGCTAAGTAGCAATTCAATGCTCTCACGACGATTTGGCGAAATTGCTACAGGCGCATTGGTGCGTTGCGCGATAAGCACAGGTTCATCGCCCATTAATTCAGGCTTGCTTTCTGCGCTAACTAATTGTGGAAACGTCTTATTTTTACCGCCATAGCCACGCGAAATTACCCCAACTTTTAAACCTTGTTGCTGTAATTGCTCCACTAACCAAATCACGACAGGCGTTTTGCCATTTCCCCCCACAGAAATGTTGCCAACCACTAACACAGGCACAGGCGAGCGGTAAGATTTAAGGAAATTTTTGCGATATAGCCAGACTCTTAACTGACTAATTAGCCAGAAAAGAAGTGAGAATGGGGCTAATAACCAAGTGATTATGGAACGGGATTGCCAAATATTCATAATGAGAGCTTGTAGGGTGCGTGTAAACGCACCGCATAAATATATAATACAAAAGGTGCGTTTACACGCACCCTACATTGATGAAATTATTCCACCTTCGGCTTTTCGCCTTTTTCGACACAGCCTTTACCTACAGTCACTTTCTTCGCATTAAGTGATGGTAGGTCGTACATTGTATCAAGTAGAATATTCTCTACGATTGAACGTAAACCACGCGCACCTGTTTTGCGAGAAATCGCTTTCTGCGCAATGCCGATTAATGCATCTTTAGTGAATTTCAGCTCTACACCTTCCATTTGGAATAGCGCTTGATACTGCTTGATAATCGCATTTTTCGGCTCTGTTAAGATCTCAATTAACGCGTCTTCATCTAGCTCTGAAAGCGGAGTGATTACCGGTAAACGACCAATTAATTCAGGAATTAAACCAAATTTCACCAAATCTTCAGGTTCAACTTGTTTGAATAATTCCGTTAATGCTTCGCGATCTTTTTCTTTCTTCAGCTCTGCGCCAAAGCCAATTCCACCTTGCTTGTTAGTACGAGCTTCAACAATTTTATCTAAGCCAGCAAAAGCACCACCACACACAAAGAGAATCTTAGACGTATCCACAGGAATCGTCTCTTGTTTCGGGTGTTTGCGTCCACCTTGTGGATTGATATTTGCAACTGTACCTTCCACAAGTTTTAATAACGCCTGTTGAACACCTTCGCCCGATACATCGCGTGTTAATGATGGATTTTCTGATTTACGAGTGATCTTATCGATCTCATCAATAAAGATAATGCCACGCTCTGCCTGTTCTGGATCATAATCACACTTCATTAATAATTTTTGGATCACATTCTCCACATCTTCACCCACATAACCTGCTTGGGTTAGCGTGGTTGCATCCGCAATCGCAAAAGGCACATTTAAACGGCGCGCAAGGCTTTCGGCAAGCAACGTCTTACCGCTACCCGTTGGGCCGATTAACAGAATATTACTTTTACCCAGTTCAACGCCGTTGGTCTCTTGGTTGTTTGATAAGGCATTTTTCAAACGTTTATAGTGGTTATAAACCGCCACAGATAACACTTTCTTCGCGTGATCTTGGCCGATAACATACTCATTCAAATGTGCGTGTAACTCGTGGGGAGTCGGAACATTATCAAAGAATTGACTCTCTTCTACCTGTTCAGTTTCATCAATTAAAGACTCTTCTTCGCCCTTTAATAACGCATAAGATTCTTCAATACACTCGCTACAGATATGTCCTTCTGTACCTTCAATTAACGCATCAACTTCACTACGACGCTTGCCACAAAAGCTACAGTGTGGCTCTTTTTCAAAATTACTCATTGTTTATCTCTACTATTTTTGATCGCGATGTGTTACCACTTCGTCAATTAAGCCATACACTTTTGCTTCTTGTGCTGACATAAAGTTATCGCGGTCGGTATCTTTCTCAATTTGCTCAATCGGCTGTCCCGTATGCTCTGCCATACGTTGATTTAAAGTATGTTTGATCTGTAAGATCTCTTGAGCGTGAATCTGAATATCAGATGCTTGACCACGGAAACCACCTAAAGGTTGGTGAATCATCACGCGTGCGTGTGGTAATGCAAAACGCTTACCTTTTGCACCTGCTGAAAGTAAAAATGCGCCCATTGAACAAGCCTGACCGATACAAACCGTGCTTACATCAGGTTTGATAAAGTTCATTGTATCAAAAATCGCCATACCTGCCGTTACAGAGCCACCCGGTGAGTTGATATAGATATGAATATCTTTTTCAGGATCCTCCGCTTCTAAGAAAAGCAGTTGCGCCACGATGAGTTTCGCCATTTCATCTTCCACACCACCGTTTAAAAAGATAATACGTTCTTTAAGTAAGCGTGAATAGATATCATAGGCGCGTTCGCCTTTTGAGCTTTGCTCAACGACCATAGGGATTACTGACATAAACTGTTCCTTTAATAAAATCGGTAAAAAGTAGCGAATTTTAACAAAAATTGGGGATTGTATAAAGGAAAAGAATACAGGTAGAATGATCGGCATAACCCTCTCTCTGATAAAAATTACTAAATGTAATTTTTATCTGTCTCTCTCCCAAAGGGAGAGAGTTAATATCAAGGACAATAAACATAGTGACCCTAACCGATATTTATACTCAATGCCAAAATTGCAAATCTTGGGAAGAAAGATACCGCTTGTTGATTCAATATAGTCGTCAGCTTCCTAAATTAAGCGAAGAAGAACTTGCAAAAATCCCCGAAATTGAAGGCTGTGAAAGCCGTTTATGGTTTGTATTTCAAAAATCGCCACGCATAGTTAAAGCCTATAGTGATGCTCGTTTAATGCAAGGGATTTTATTTATTATTCAAACCGCATTATTGGAAAAATCAGATGACGAGCTTGCTGAATTTAATCTTCAACATCTCTTTGATGAATTGCAGATTACTCGCCATTTAACAAGCACAAGGTTGAATGGATTAAATCAGATCAATGAGTTAATAAAATAATGCTTACTAAAGTAAAGCCCCTTTCCAACTTAATGGAAAGGGGCTTTTATCATTTAATTAGCGTTATCAGTTAAATTACCATTGGTAACCAACGCCAACACCACCAGATACGTGACCAGCACTGTTTGCAGTACCTTGAAGTTTCAATAGCAATTTACCATTGTCACTTGCACGTGAATAACCTACAGCAACTGCTGATGCACCACTGTAACCACCACCTGCTGCAGCAATCATTGATTTACCTGGAATGTAAACCTGCGGTAATGAAGATGCAGCTGCAGAGCTTGCACCAATACCACGCACTCGTTTATCAAGTTTATTTACACGATTATTAACATTCACAACATCGCCTTTTACTTGATTTAACTGATCCAGATTCACAGCATCAGAGCCTTTCACACCTGGTGCAACGTTAGTAATAGTTTTTCCACCTGCATCTATACCGTCAACGGTCATACTTGGACCACCGTTGATCACCACTCCGCGATCGCTAACAGTTGTATTACCAACTGTTACAGTTGAGAAAGTTGGGGTCGCACTTGTTGCAATTGAAATTGTTTTACCCGTTTGAGTAATTTCAATGTTATTGCCTGCATCAACTGTTACTGTATCACCCATCTTCATATTGGCAAGCGTAGGCGCTACAGTTACTTTACCTGTACCAGACTGGCTTGTTGTTACATTCCAACCTTTTGCAACTTCGTTTGTTACGTTAGTGACATTTTGGTTAGTTACATATAATTGGCTACCATTTACTGCATCTTTGCTATCTGCGGTTAAATCGGCAGAAGCAACATTAGTAACTTTCTTATCATTAGCGTCTATACCATTAACAGTTATACTTGGGCCATTGTTGATCACTAAGCCATCGTTGCTAATTGATGTATTACCTGTTGTCACAGTGGTTGATGTTACATTGTTAAATGTTGGGTTTTCAGCGATATTAACCACGATTTCGCCCGCATCATTCACTTCAACAAATACATTCTTAGCACTTACTTTCGAACCATCATTGTCACCTTTGATAGTTACCGTTTTACCTAGTTCTTTCTTATCTGAACCAACATTACCCGCAAAGGTTAAACCATCTGTTTTGGTTGCAATTACACTTGTATCAATTGCTACATTGTAAATTGTATTAAAGCCATCCGTCGTTGGCGTAACAGTGACACCATTTCCTGCAGTGACTTCTGTACCTTTCGCATTTACAGTGTAAGTTGTGCTACCGTCTTCATTGGTTGAAGTCGTTACATTAGTGTTTGCGCCTTCTTGCACATACGTTTTGCTTGCATTTAGCTGTTGAAGATTAACTGCATCAGTTGCATTCGTACCGTTTGCCACATTAGTAATCTGCGCGCCACCTACATCAACTTTATTATCACCAAGTTTGATCGCAGTATCACCATTACTAATAGAAGTTACATTAGTTAAATCCCCCGTTGAACTCACGGTGTAAATTGTTTGACCATTTTCACCGCTTGTTTCAGTCACTTGAACATTTTCACCAGCTTTAACTTCTGTTTTTGCAGCTGTAATATTTGATTTAGTTGCATCACTTAAATCAACAACATAATTTGTGGTATTTGTCGCTACATCAAATGATCCCACTACAGTCACAGCATCAGATCCAGCTGTTGCCGTTGTGTTGTAAGCATTAACTACATAAGTTGTACTACCGTCTGTATTCGTGGTTGTCTCTACATTAGTATTGCTACCACTAACAACATATGACTTACTTGCATTTAATTGAGTTAAATTAACTGCATCTGTCGCATTTGTACCATTAGCTACACCTGTAATGACTTTATTACCAGCATTAATGCCAGTCATCGTAATACTTGGGCCGCCCATAATTGTCAAACCAGTGCTGTTTAATAACGTATCACCCATCGTTACCGAACCCGCGTCTGTCAGATTCAAGCTGTTGTTTAACGTCACTTTGTAGTCATTGCCACCTGTCTCATTGGTGCTGTTTAGCTCAACAAGCACGTTGCTGTTACCCGCCGATGCTGACTCTTCTTTCTTCAGTTGGGCTTTCGTCGT
>LEKJ01000044.1 GCA_029852775.1 Pasteurellaceae bacterium LFhippo2 | reverse complement strand
CAATGTATTAGTTGTGGCGAATGGCACCAATGAGACAGGTGGTAATGACTACAAAGTGACGCTCAACAACAGCTTGAATCTGACAGAGTCAGGTTCGGTGACGATGGGTAACACGTTATTAAACAGCACAGGCTTAACGATTACGAATGGCCCAAGTGTGACAACTGCGGGAATTAATGCAGGCAGTAAAGTTATCACGAATGTGACAGCGGGCACGAACGCAACGGATGCGGTGAACTTAAGTCAGTTAAATGCGAGTAAATCGAGTGTGATTGCGGGGACGAATACAAATGTAACGTCAACGACAGACGCGAATGGCACGGTGTATACGGTAAATGCGTATAACACGACGGCGAAAGCGGGCTCAAATGCGGTGACGGTTGTCGGCACGTTTAATGGCACGACGAACACGACAGACTATGTAGTGGACTTAAACCAAACGACGAAAGCCCAACTGAA
>LEKJ01000043.1 GCA_029852775.1 Pasteurellaceae bacterium LFhippo2 | reverse complement strand
AAACATTCTTCATGGTAATGCATTGCATAATCGTCTTGAAGGTGGTGATGGTAACGATTCATTGTATGGCTATGCTGGTGATGACAAGATCTATGGAGATCTTGGCAATGATATGCTAAGTGGAGGTGCTGGTAAGGATATTTTTGTTTTCAGTACTAAATTGGGGCCAAATAATATCGATACTATTTCTGATTTTAATGCAAAAGAAGATAAAATTGGTTTAGGGCAAACTATTTTCAAAAATATCAACTTAAGTACAAGTGATTTCTTTAATACAGGTTCTGTAGCAAAAGATGCATCAGATAGAATTCTTTATGAAAAATCATCTGGTAAACTCTATTACGATGCTGATGGTAAAGGAAGCATTGGTTCCGTGCATTTTGCAACATTAACTGTTGGTACGGAACTCGATCATACTAATTTTATTTTGGCATAGTCGTTGAGTTAAAAAGGCTAAATTGGGTTCCATATATTCCAATTTAGCCTTTTAATTTATTCCATCGTAATACAATCTTTGATTTTCTTCAGTGCTTGGTTTTCTAACTGACGTACACGTTCCGCTGAAATACCGTACTTATCTGCCAATTCTTGCAAGGTTGCTTTGTTATCATCTAACCAACGGGTTTTGATAATATCTTGGCTGCGTTCATCAAGTTGTGCAAGGGCATAAGCAAGCTGTGCTGTGGCTTGGCCGGTATGTTGTTCTTCTTCCAATTCATCAGCAAAGTTTGAGCTATCATCTTCAATATACATTGAAGGCACATAAGCTTCATCATCGTCTTCGCCAACAGGCAGATCAAATCCCATATCTTTGCCAGTCATACGAGATTCCATCTCTTTGACATCTTCAGGACTTACACCTAACTCTTCGGCCACTTTTTGAATTTCATCTTCACTAAACCAAGCTAAACGTTGTTTATTTTTACGTAGATTAAAGAACAGCTTACGCTGTGCTTTGGTGGTTGCGACTTTCACAATTCGCCAGTTACGTAGAACATATTCGTGAATTTCAGCTTTTACCCAATGCACTGCGAAAGAAACTAAACGCACACCGACTTCAGGGTTAAAACGTTTTACTGCCTTCATTAAGCCGATATTACCTTCTTGGATTAAATCCGCTAAAGGTAAGCCGTAGCCCATATAGCCACGGGCAATATGTACCACAAAGCGTAGATGTGAAAGAATAAGCTGTTTTGCTGCATCTAAATCTTCATCATAATAAAAACGCTCGGCAAGCTCTTTTTCCTGATCGGCAGTTAGCATTGGATATTGATTTGCCATACGGATATAGCTATCCAAGTTGCCTTGTGGCACAAGCATTGAATTTGCAAGAGCAGGATGTTTTTCGTCCTCATCTGCAATTAGCTCGACTTCTTCTGGCTCAATATCTTCAATAATTTCTGCGTCTTCAATTTCTTCATCAGAAAGTAGTTCGGCGTTTTTATAATCTTTCATTCGTTTCTCATTAGGTAATTTGATATAGCTTAGTCGGCTATATTGCAAAAAAGTTTACAGATAATACCGCTTTCTGTTAGAATCGCCAAACTTTTTGGGGCTGATTTTGGATTCGACGGGATTAGCGAAGCCCAAGGTGCACGTCGAGGTGCGGTAGGCCTCGTAAACAAACCGCAAAATAATAGTCGCAAACGACGAACAATACGCTTTAGCAGCTTAATAACCTGCTCATAGCCTTATCGCCTCAGCTTCCGCTCGTAAGACGAGGATCACGATAAGTCACCCAAAACGAGATCGCGTGGACGCCTCCGCTTGAGGATCGAAGCGTTAAACTGAATCAAGCTAGCTTATTCTTTGCGTGTCTGTCCGCTGGGGGTAAGTGAAATTAAAGACTAGACTAAACGTGTAGTGCTGAAGGTAGAGGAATTTCGGACGGGGGTTCAAATCCCCCCAGCTCCACCAAAATTTTGGGAAAAAGCCCTGAGTTTTTGGACTCAGGGCTTTTTTGTCAATTTTTTTTGTAAAATTGGCTATAAATCAAACTAATACACATCAAAGTTGATTGGATAGTTTTCCAACCTATATTAAAATGTGTGCTTTTCTATATCTGGGATTTTCCCATTCACTTTTAACCGCAGAGAACTTAACAATGAACTCAAACCGTAGTTTACTGATTATGGGTTTGCTTCTTGTGTCGTTTCTGATTTTTACACAATGGAAACAAGATTTCGATCCTGAAATCCAAGCGCAAAAAGCAGCAGCACAAGCACAACAACAAGTTG
Organism: Pasteurellaceae bacterium LFhippo2; assembly: GCA_029852775.1. GTDB lineage: Bacteria > Pseudomonadota > Gammaproteobacteria > Enterobacterales > Pasteurellaceae. Next base: position 18,483 of record LEKJ01000043.1, on the reverse strand, counting down.
CAACTCAATCAAGCGATGTACCCGCTTCTTCTAATCCTAATTCACCTATTAGTGATCAAGCTAGTAAGGGCAAAACAATCACTATCGAAAGTGATGTTTTACGCTTAACTGTTGATACACTCGGCGGTGACGTAGTGGATTCAGATTTGTTACAACACAATGCAGAATTAAATTCAAATACGCCATTTAGCTTATTACAAGAAGGCAATATTATCTACACTGCACAAAGTGGTTTAGTAGGTAAAAACGGTATTGATACGACAGCTGGTCGTGCGCAGTACCAAGTTTCTGCGGATAACTTCAAATTAGCAGAAGGCCAAGATGAATTAGTGGTGCCATTCGTATTTGAGAAAGATGGTGTAACTTACACTAAAACATTTACGCTAAAACGTGGCAGCTACAATGTTGCAGTAAATTACTTGATCAATAACCAAGGTGCAGAAACAATCGAAGTTCAGCCTTATGGTCAATTAAAACACTCAATTATTGAAAGTTCAGGTAGCTTTGCAATGCCAACTTATACTGGTGGTGCTTACTCATCTTCAGAAGTAAACTATAAAAAATATAGTTTTGATGAAATGGCGAAAGCAAATCTTTCAATTGACACTAAAGCAGGCTGGGCAGCGGTATTACAACACTATTTCGTATCAGCGTGGATTCCAAACCAAGACGCAGATAACAATATCTACACGCGTACTGCGAATGGCGTAGCAACTATCGGTTACCGTGGTCCTGTGACAACAGTTGCACCAAATAGCCAAGCGACAATCACAAGTAACCTATGGACTGGTCCAAAAGACCAAAAAGCAATGGGCGAAGCGGCAAATAACTTCGACTTAACAGTGGATTACGGTTGGGCGTGGTTTATTGCAAAACCATTATTCTGGTTATTAACGAATATTCAGAAAATTGTGATCAACTGGGGTTTAGCGATTATCTGTGTAACGATTGTGGTTAAAACGATTCTTTACCCATTAACCAAAGCACAATATACCTCAATGGCAAAAATGCGTATGTTACAGCCACGTATCCAAGAAATGCGTGAACGTTTCGGTGAAGACCGTCAACGTATGAGTCAAGAGATGATGAAGTTATACAAAGAAGAGAAAGTAAACCCAATGGGTGGTTGCTTACCAATTCTTCTTCAAATGCCAATCTTCATCGCATTATATTGGACATTTATGGAAGCTGTGGAATTACGCCACGCACCATTCTTTGGCTGGATTCAAGACTTATCAGCACAAGACCCGTACTACATTCTGCCATTATTAATGGGTGGTTCGATGTTCTTAATGCAAAAAATGTCACCAACGCCAGTTGCTGATCCAATGCAACAAAAAGTGATGAACTTTATGCCAGTGATGTTTACCGTATTCTTCTTATGGTTCCCATCAGGTCTAGTACTTTACTGGTTAACCTCTAACATCATTACGATTGTTCAACAGTGGTTAATCTATCGTAACTTAGAGAAAAAAGGCTTACACTCACGTGCAAAATAAGCTGAGTAGTTAAAATAGAACCTGCGTTATTGTAGAATAGCGCAGGTTTTTTTTATTACTTTCTAGATGTAAAACGCTATATTGAGTATATGTAAGCAATGTTTTCGGGTTACGATGTAAAGGATGTTATCAGGTTGTACCAATTTTGTATGGTACGTTTAAACGTACTATTTATTTAATGTAATGGATGAATTTAAAATGTCAAATCTCTGCCCTTGTCAATCTAACCAACCTTATACAGACTGCTGTGAACCTTTTCACAATGGTACTGCTTTGCCTGAAACTGCCGAGCAGTTAATGCGATCTCGTTACGCTGCTTATACCCAAGTGAATATTCCCTATATTGTTGCAACCACTGTGCCTAGTCAACAGCAACACTTAGACCAACAAGCGATGGCAGAGTGGGGAGAATCAACCCAGTGGGCAGGGTTAGAAATTGTTGCGCATAAGCCGAATATCAGCAAAATTCATAGTAGCGTAGAATTTAAGGCATTCTTTCAAACAGAAGATGGCATAAAAGCACACCACGAACTCTCGCTGTTTGTGAAGATTGATGGGCGTTGGTATTTTGTTGATCCAACCGTGCCTTTGCCATCCCAAAAACAGCCGTGTATTTGTGGTTCGGGTAAGAAATTTAAGCATTGTTGTGGGATTGTTTGATACTCTCTTATTCCTTTCTGTTTAAATTCATCTAACTTTTTTGCACTTATTATTCCTTTTAGTTATTTGCAAGCGGTTAAATTTCCTTTTAAATTTGTAAACAGATTAAATCTTACCAATTAAAAGGAATCTATTATGTTAAAAAAATTATCAGTAATCGCATTATCAGTTGCAGCATTAACCACTTCAAATTTAGCATTAGCAAAAGAATCTCTATTAGAACGTATCAATAACAAAGGGACTATCACTGTAGGTACAGAAGGGACTTACGCACCATTTACTTACCACGATGCAAGCGGTAAATTAACCGGTTATGATGTTGAGGTTACTCGTGCTGTAGCAGAAAAATTAGGCGTGAAAGTGGATTTCAAAGAAACTCAATGGGATGCAATGTTAGCAGGTTTAAAAGGCGAACGTTTTGACTTAGTGGCTAACCAAGTGGGTTTAACAACGCCAGAACGCCAAGCAACTTTTGATAAATCTGAGGCTTATAGCTGGTCTGGTGCAATGTTAGTGGCACGTAATGATGAAACACGTGTAGCAAAAGCAGAAGATGTAAAAGGCTTAAAAGCAGCACAAACATTAAGCTCAAACTACGGTGAGTTAGCAACTAAAAACCAAGCGCAAATCGTGCCAGTTGATGGTATGGCGCAAGCGTTATTATTAGTACAACAAAAACGTGCTGATGTCACTTTCAACGACTCTTTAGCACTATTAGACTACTTAAAGAAAAATCCAAATTCAGGCTTAAAACCAGTATGGGAATCTGAAGATAAAGTAGGGGCTGGTTTAATTGCAAACAAAGGCAATGACGAAGCTCTAGCAAAAATTAGCGCTGCTATTGTTGAGCTACAAAAAGATGGTACACTTAAGCAATTAGGTGAACAATTCTTTGGAAAGGATATCAGTGTTAAATAGTTTATTAACTTCTTTGCCGTTTATGACCGAGACGCGAGCTGAGCTGGTCATAAACGGCTTTTTACCGATGGTTCAGGCTGCGATCCTTGTATCGATTCCCTTAGCCATCGCGTCGTTTATTATCGGTATGATTATTGCCGTTGGCGTGGCACTTGTACGAGTTAGCCCATCAAATAGCATTTTGCATAAAATCTTTTTGGTGGTGGTTAAAACCTACATTTCGATTATTCGTGGCACACCAATGTTGGTGCAGATCTGTATCGTATTCTATGGCTTACCTGCGATAGGGATTTTTATCGATCCAATTCCTGCGGCGATTATCGGCTTCTCCTTAAATATTGGTGCTTACGGTTCAGAAACTATTCGTGCTGCGATTCTTTCTGTGCCAAAAGGGCAGTGGGAAGCAGGCTATACGATTGGTATGACCTATATGCAGACTTTCCGCCGTATTATTGCTCCGCAGGCATTTCGTGTCGCTGTACCGCCGTTAAGTAATACTTTTATCGGTCTATTTAAAGATACGTCTTTGGCATCGGTAGTGACCGTCACAGAGATGTTCCGTGTGGCACAGCAGGTGGCGAATATGTCTTATGACTTCTTACCTGTCTATATTGAAGCTGCCTTTATCTATTGGTGCTACTGTTGGGTGCTATTTATGATTCAAGCCCGTCTTGAAAAACGTTTTGATCGTTATGTAGCTAAGTAGGGTAGAAAGATGATTCAAATTAAAAACATTTATAAAACCTTTGGCGATAATACGATTTTACGTGGTATTGATCTCAATATTCAGAAAGGGCAAGTGGTAGTCATTTTAGGCCCTTCTGGTTCAGGTAAAACGACTTTCTTACGCTGTTTAAATGCGTTGGAAATGCCAGAGCAAGGGACTATTGAGTTTGATAATGAAGCTCCGCTTAAAATTGATTTTTCAGCAAAATCAGCGAAAAAAGACATTTTAGCCCTACGCCGTAAATCGGGTATGGTGTTCCAAAACTATAATCTTTTTCCACATAAAACTGCTGTTGAAAATATTATGGAAGGTCCTGTTTTTGTGCAGGGGAAAGATCCAAAACAGGCAAAGCAAGAAGCGTTAGCGTTATTAGCAAAAGTTGGTTTATCAGATAAAGCTGATCTCTATCCATTCCAACTTTCAGGCGGCCAGCAACAGCGTGTAGGGATTGCGAGAGCATTGGCAATTCAACCTGAATTAATGCTCTTTGATGAGCCAACTTCAGCCCTTGACCCAGAGTTAGTTCAAGATGTATTAAATACAATGAAAGAACTTGCGAATGAAGGTTGGACAATGGTGGTTGTAACCCACGAAATCAAATTTGCCTTAGAAGTGGCAGATGTGGTTGTAGTGATGGATGGTGGTGAGATTGTGGAACAAGGTTCGCCGCAACAGTTGTTAAATAATCCGCAACACGAACGCACAAGACGTTTCTTACAGCGTATTAATGCGAATGTGGAAGATTATTCTATCTAATAAAATCGTAGGGCGAGTGTAAACGCACCAAATTATATAAAAAAACGCGAGCAGACTTTCATCTCTCGCGTTTTTTGTTATCCGCTAGTGATTATTTTTTTAATAAATCACGGATTTCAGTAAGAAGTTTTTCTTCAGCTGTTGGCTCTGGCGCTTTTTCTGGCTCTGGAGCTGGTGCTTTCTTAAGGTTATTGATCATTTTAACCATAGCAAATACAGCCATTGCGATGATTAAGAAATCGAATACGTTTTGGATAAATGCACCGTATTTGATTGCTACCGCTTCAGTTTCGCCTTGTGCTTCTTGTAATACGATTGCAAGATCTTTGAAATCCACACCGCCGATTAACCAACCGATTGGTGGCATTACAACATCGCTTACTAATGAAGAAACGATTTTACCGAATGCACCACCGATGATCACACCGACAGCCAAATCAACAACGTTACCTTTAACCGCAAATTCACGGAACTCTTTTAAAATACTCATAGCTTTTTCCTAGACGCAAAAAATTAAATAAAATTGCCTATAAACAGGCAGGCGCGCAATTATAGGGGAAAGATGTTGCGAGTTTGTAATATATTTAACTTAATTTACGAATTTTATCAGCAAACTTACTTACCTGTTGCCAGTTAGTGTATTCATACTCTTTGCTCGTATCAGTATCTCCTTTGGTAATCTTCATAATAAAGCGAATCATCACGCGATCAAACCACGTATAGCGGGGATAGAACAATGCCCCCGCAATGACTTCAACCAAATTAGGTTGCCATTGAATACGAGCTAATAATTTACGGGTGTAAGTATTGGTTTCTGGGGTATTGCGTGTCTCTTTGCGAGCGGTCAGATTTACGCTAAAAAATGCAGATTTTTTTTGATTAAGTAATTGATAATGTTGAGCAATAAATTTCTCAAGTAGTGGATTGAAATGCCCATAACGAATGGAAGCACCGATCACAATTGTTTCATATTGATTAAGCATTTCAGCAGTTGGATTTTCGGTTAGAGAAATGACATCACACTCTGTTTGTAATTCATCTGCAATTTTTTCTGCGATTTTTTTAGTTTGACCATCATTGGTTAAATAGAGAATTAAAGTTTTCATTATTATATCCTGTAAAAATTTGCGACTATCTTAGCAGATTTTGCAAAATTTTAAGGAAATTAGACCGCTTTTTTGCTATGGTATCGCCAATTTTTATATTTAGTGACTGACGATTATGAACGAAACTCAACAATCTCAAGCAAACCAAAACGACACAACCCATTTTGGCTTTAAAACCGTCGCAAAAGAAGAAAAGCAACAGCTCGTTGCGAATGTCTTTCACAGCGTTGCAGGCAAATATGATTTGATGAACGATCTACTTTCTTTTGGTATTCACCGTGTTTGGAAGCGTTTTACCATTGATTGTAGCGGTGTGCGTAAAGGGCAGAAAGTGCTTGATTTAGCGGGTGGTACTGGCGACTTTACCGCAAAATTTTCACGCATTGTTGGCCCAACAGGTGAAGTTGTTTTAGCTGATATTAACAGCTCAATGCTCCAAGTAGGACGTGAAAAACTACGTAATTTAGGCGTGGTTGGCAATGTGAACTATGTACAAGCCAATGCAGAATGTCTGCCGTTTGCAGATAATACTTTTGATTGTATCGTGATTAGTTTTGGTTTACGTAATGTAACCGATAAAGATAAAGCACTACGTTCAATGTACCGCGTGTTAAAACCGGGCGGCCGTCTATTAGTATTAGAGTTCTCTAAGCCGATTATTGATCCGATTAGCCAAGTTTATAATTTCTATTCTTTCAATATCTTACCAAAAGTGGGCGAAGTAGTAGTAAATGACGGGGAAAGCTATCGTTACCTTGCTGAATCAATCCGTATGCATCCAAAACAAGATGAGTTAAAAGGTATGATGGAAAACGCAGGTTTTGAAAGCGTGAACTATTACAATCTTAGTGCTGGGATTGTAGCATTACACCGTGGTTATAAATTTTAATTGGTTATTACAATGAAAAATATTATCCAACAGCTTATGCTTCCGCAATTTGCAATTGGTGGTTTGGAAACAGTGTTGAATGGTTTTATTAAACGCTCATCACACGCAAATCCTATGTTACGCAAACTTGCAGATAAAGTGCTTGAAATTCAGCTAATTTCGCCGAATGTACATCTATTTCTGCTATTTAGTGAAGGGAGAGTAGATGTGCTTTCTCAATATGAAGGCGAGAGTGATTGTGCGATTGAGCTACAAGCAACCGCATTGCCTAAATTGGCGGATAGAGCCAAATTAACAGATCTTATCAATAATAAGACATTGGTTTTAAATGGAGATATTCAAGTTCTTCAGCATTTTAATGCATTACTTGATGAGCTTGAGAAAGATCCTGCTGAGTTGCTTGCCCCATTTACGGGAGATGTATTTGCTCAGGCTTCAACAGATTTAGCCAAAGGTTTATTAACTAAAATTAAAAACCAGTTTGCACAAAATAGTGAAGATTTAGTAGATAACTTAACTACTGAGCGCCCTGTATTAGTGAATCGTTTACAGCTTGTTGATTTTTACGATCAAGTTGTCGAATTAGAGCAACAAGCGGTTAAATTAGAGCAGAAATTTGTAAAATTAATAGGAAAAAATGAATAAAAATATAGAAAAACAATACAATTTATTTGAAGATAATCCTGATATAGCTACTGTGTTAAAAGGTAATATAAATTATAAATTTAAATTTATTGATCTTTTTGCTGGAATTGGTGGATTTCGGATTGCAATGCAAAATTTAGGTGGTGAGTGTATTTTTTCCAGTGAATGGGATGAAAAAGCACAATACACCTATGCAACTAATTTTGGCGATATTCCGTTTGGCGATATTACGTTAGAAGAAACTAAAAGGCATATTCCAAATGATTTCGATGTGTTATGCGCTGGTTTCCCTTGCCAAGCTTTTTCTATCGCAGGGAAAAGAGGTGGATTTGAAGATACTCGAGGCACATTATTTTTTGATGTAGCAGAGATTATTCGAAGACATCAGCCAAAAGCATTTTTTTTAGAAAACGTAAAAGGTTTAATTAATCATGATAAAGGTAAAACGTTAAGTACAATCTTAAATACCTTACGTGAGGATTTAAATTATTTTGTACCAGATCCCCAAATTGTAAATGCGAAGGATTTTGGGGTTCCACAAAATCGTGAGCGTATTTTTATTGTGGGATTTAGAAAGGATCTTAATATTAGAGAGTTTAATTATCCCAAGCCGACAGATCCAAATAAACGATTTATTGATATTCGTGAAGAAGATGTTGTACCAACTAAATATTATCTTTCTACACAATATATTGATACATTAAGAAAGCATAAACAACGGCACGCAAGTAAAGGTAATGGTTTTGGATATGAAATAATTCCTGATAATGGTATCGCAAATGCGATTGTTGTTGGCGGTATGGGGCGAGAACGCAATTTAATTATTGATGATCGTATTACGGATTTTACTCCAACAACGAAGATTAAAGGAGAGGTGAATCGAGAAGGAATCAGGAAGATGACTCCGAGAGAATGGGCTAGATTACAAGGTTTTCCTGATGATTATATTATTCCTGTCGCAGATACTTCTGCTTATAAGCAGTTTGGTAATTCAGTTGCTATCCCAGCAGTACAAGCTACTGCAAAGCAGCTACTTTCAGCAATTTATAGGGACAAATAATGAGCAAAAATAATAAACAGAGTGCGGTGGAAATTGTTAAGGAATTATTCAAAGATTATCCTATTTCGAGAGAGATGACTCCTAGTCAATTTATTGATTTTTACTGGAATATGTATCAGGTTAATTATTCTCGAGATAATTCTATAAATGGTGCTATATTTGAGCAACTATTAGTTATTTCTTTATTGAGAGAAAATATCAGTCCTGTTTATACTCAAGCTGAATTAGCTTTTGTTCCAAATGTGATTCTTGATATTGTTCTATATAATCGTAAAAAACCGATCACGATTAGTGCTAAAACATCGTTACGAGAGCGTTGGAAGCAAGCTGACTTAGAAGCAATGGCTACAAAATATGTTCACCGAGAAGCTAAATGCTATGTAGTTACTCTTTCAGAAAAAGAGGTTCAAGCAAGACGAAAAGAGCAAAATAGTTATATGGGAATCGATCAGTTTGTGCTTGCTCACACTACTGAATATGATCGGCTGATAGAAGAAATTAAGCAAATTGCTATTACTGAAAGTGAAAGTATTAAAATTATTCAAACAGATCATAAGTTTCATAATATTGAAACTGCTCAAGAACTCTATGAAATTTCATTGAATAAGTAGTGCATAAATGAAAATCAAAAATATCCGCCGTCTATATCAAATTATTCATACCTTTTTACGTTATGGGATCGATGAAGTTATTCCTGAAATCCCACTAACTCGTTCCGTTCGTTGTGGACGTAAATCACTGTTTTGGGTGAAAAATCAATATCCAAATGAGCCTTTTGGGGTTCGTTTGCGTTTAGCTTTGCAAGAGTTAGGCCCTGTTTGGATTAAACTGGGGCAGATGCTTTCTACCCGCCGAGATCTGTTTGAGCCAGAACTGGCTGATCAGCTTGCGTTACTACAAGATTCCGTAGAAGCCTTTGATGGCAAAATTGCTCGTCAAATTATTGAGCAAACTTTGGGCGATAAAATCGAAACTTGGTTTGATGAATTTGATGAGCAAGCGCTCGCTTCAGCGTCTATTGCACAAGTTCACACAGCAAAATTCAATCAAAATCAACCGCTTGCAGGGCAAGAAGTGGTACTCAAGGTTATTCGTCCTGAAATCGAAGCGGTTATTAAAGAAGATATTGATCTGATGTATCGCCTAGCAAGTTGGGTACCACGTTTATCTAAAGAAGGTAGGCGCTTACGTCCTGTCGAAGTGGTTCGAGAATACGAAAAAACATTGCTTGATGAGTTGGATTTACGCAAAGAGATGTCCAATGCAATTCGCTTACGTGCTAATTTCGAGAATAGTGAAATGCTCTATATTCCCGAAATGTATCAAGAGTTTTGTCATAAGAACTTGGTTGTAATGGAGCGAATTTATGGCATTCCTGTAGCGAATGTCGCTGATCTTGAAGCAAACGGTACCGATATGAAACTTTTATCGGAGCGTGGGGTGCAGGTGTTCTTTACCCAAGTATTCCGTGACAGTTTCTTCCACGCGGATATGCACCCTGGCAATATTTTCGTCAATCCGAATCATCCTGAAAACCCACAATATATTGGAATTGACTGTGGGATTGTCGGGACTTTAAACCAAAATGATAAACGCTATTTGGCAGAAAGTTTTGTTGCGTTTTTTAATCGCGATTATCGCCGTGTGGCATTGATGCACGTGGAGTCTGGTTGGACGCCCGCGGATACTGATATTGATGCCTTTGAGCAAGCATTCCGTGAAGTCTGTGAACCCATTTTTGCTAAACCGCTATCAGAAATCTCATTTGGTCACGTGCTATTAAATCTGTTTAATGTGGCTCGTGAATTTAATATGGAAGTACAGCCACAATTAGTGCTATTGCAGAAAACATTGCTCTATATTGAAGGTCTAGGTCGCCAGATTTACCCACAATTAGATTTATGGCAAACGGCAAAACCTTTCTTACAAGACTGGTTAAATGAGCAAGTGGGCTTTAAAGCGATGTGGCGAGATCTCAAACAGCGAGCCCCACAATTTAGAGAGCATTTTGCCGAGTTTCCTGAAGCGATGTTCCAAGCATTACAGCAACAAAAGCAAATTAATTTGCGTTTAACAGAAATTAATCAAAGCCTGCAAAGCCAAAGTAACAGCGGTGGTTTTGGTCGTTTAATGATTTTAGGTGTCGCTATTGCAGGTACATTTTGGCAGTTTGAAAATCTACCATTATGGGTAAGTGTGCCGTTGCTAGTGGTAGAGTTTGGATTACTTATCAAAAATTGTTGGAAATAAGGATTTCTGCGTATTGCGGAGATAATTTATCCAATTAAAATTAATATTGTGATCTAAAACACATTTTGGAGTATTTCTTCTTTTCTCTATTTAACAAACGTGCAACTATACGCAAAATTTTTCTGTTTTCGGTAATGAAAACTCGTATAATCAGCAAACTTTAATTTTTTATTCATCTTTACAATGAGGTAACACAAATGGGTGGAATTAGTATTTGGCAACTAGCGATTATCGCATTATTAGTGGTTTTACTATTCGGTACAAAAAAATTGCGTAGTTTAGGCTCTGATTTAGGTGAATCAGTAAAAGGCTTTAAAAAAGCAATGAGCGATGACAAGCCACAAGATGCTGAATTTGAAAAAGTTGAGCAAAAACAAGCTGAGTCAACAGAACAAAAAGCAAAAGAAAAAGAGCAGGCATAATCCGTGTTTGATATTAGTTTTGGAGAATTAGTACTGGTTTTTATTGTGGGCTTAGTGGTGCTAGGTCCGCAACGTTTGCCTGTTGCTATTCGTACGGTAATGGGCTGGGTTCGTACAATTCGTGGATTGGCGGCAAATGTGCAGAATGAACTCTCGCAAGAGCTGAAACTTCAAGAGTTGCAAGAAAGCATTAAGAAAGCGGAAGAGCTTAATCTAAGCCAACTTTCGCCAGAATTAAATGAAACCGTCGAAGAACTAAAAAAATCAGCACAAAAAATGCAGGCAGGCTTAGATTCTGCTAAAAATGAAATCAAAGGCTTAACGGAACAGGAAGTTGCTGATATTCAAGGAAAAATTGAGCAAGAGAGCCAACGCTTACAAGCAGAAGCAAAAGAAGCTGGGGATGAGCAAATCGTCAAAAATGATGAGCCACTTTCTCACGCGGAATTAGCGGAGCTTGCAGAAATGGATGAATCTCAATTTAATGTTTATTATCCGCCTGATGATGAACTTGCGTCCGTGAAAGAGCCTGAAGCTAAACAGGATAAGAAAGATGTCAGTTGAAGAATCTCAACCACTGATTAGCCATTTAATTGAATTGCGTAACCGCTTGTTAAGGGCGGTTATTTGCGTTTTAGTCATCTTCTGCTTGATTGTTTATTGGGCAAATGACATTTACTCAATATTGGCGAGTCCGCTTACAGAACGATTACCCGAAGGGGCAACAATGATTGCAACCAACGTGGTAACGCCGTTTTTTACTCCAATTAAATTAACTGCTGTAGTCGCAGTGTTTATCTCTGTGCCTTTTATTCTTTATCAAATTTGGGCTTTTGTGGCTCCCGCTTTGTATAAGGAAGAGAAGCGTTTAGTTTACCCATTGATGGTCTCTAGTACCTTGCTATTCTATTCTGGTGTGGCATTTGCGTACTATGTAGTATTCCCATTGTTGTTTGGTTTCTTAACCCAAACTTCGCCTGAAGGGGTAACAATGGCGACAGACATTAGTAGCTATTTAGATTTCGTATTAACGATTTTTTTGGCTTTTGGTGTTTGTTTCGAAGTACCTGTAGCAATAATCTTGCTCTGTTGGGCGGGAATTACAACGGCCGATGATTTACGTGCCAAACGTCCATACATTATTGTTGGTGCCTTTGTGATCGGTATGCTTTTAACGCCACCAGATATTTTCTCGCAAACGCTTTTGGCTATTCCGATGATTATCCTATTTGAATTAGGTTTGATTGTTTCGAAGTTCTATCAGCCGAAAGATGATGAAACCACAGAGAATAGTTAAATATTTATCGTAGGGGCGGGTCCTGTGCCCGCCCGCAACCTTTAGACCAGACCCGCTACAAGCGGGTCTATTTTTAATAAAATTTGCAAATTTAGGAATACATAATGACAACTCAATACCTTTCAACTGCTTTCCCCGCTCACCGTCCCCGCCGTTTACGTAAACACGATTTTAGTCGCCGTCTAGTCGCTGAAAATGTATTAACTGCAAGTGATTTAATTTATCCCGTATTTGTGATTGAAGGCGAAAACCAACGCGTTAAAGTGCCTTCAATGCCGGGAGTTGAGCGTTTGACTATCGATCAACTTCTAATCGAAGCTGAATTATTAGTGAAATATGGCGTGCCTGCGGTAGCACTTTTCCCTGTAGTAGGCGATGAGAAAAAATCATTAATGGCGGAAGAAGCTTATAATCCTGAAGGTTTAGCACAACGTGCAGCTCGTGCGTTAAAACAAGCATTTGGCGAGAAATTAGGTGTGATTACAGATGTGGCGTTAGACCCATTCACTACCCACGGTCAAGACGGCATTATTGATGAAGAAGGTTATGTGTTAAATGACATCACAACTGAAGTGTTAGTAAAACAAGCGCTTTCGCACGCACAAGCGGGAGCAGATATTGTTGCACCAAGCGATATGATGGATGGTCGCATTGGCGCAATTCGCGAAGCATTAGAAGCGAATGGTTTTATCAACACGCAAATTATGGCGTACTCAGCAAAATATGCGTCTAACTATTATGGCCCGTTCCGTGATGCCGTTGGTTCAGCAGGCAACTTAAAAGGCGGTAATAAAAAGACTTACCAGTTAGATCCTGCAAATGGTAATGAAGGTTTACACGAAGTAGCCCTTGATATTCAAGAAGGTGCCGATATGGTTATGGTTAAACCGGGTATGCCATATTTAGATTTAGTTTACCGTGTGAAACAGACTTTCGGCGTGCCGACTTTTGCTTACCAAGTATCAGGCGAATACGCAATGCATATGGCTGCTATTCAAAATGGTTGGCTAAAAGAGAAAGAGTGTATTATGGAGTCACTACTTTGCTTTAAACGCGCAGGCGCAGACGGCGTATTAACCTACTTTGCAAAACAGGTGGCAGAGTGGTTGTATCAAGAACAGCAAGCTAAGTAATTTGTTTTATACAAGCGGTCAGATTGGGCTGATTTTTTGCAAAAGTGGCGATTTACCTTGACGATCGCCACTTGGCGCTGTACCATTCCACCGCTTTTTTAACCCCGAGGATTACACATTTTGGACAGTCACAGTCGATACTTAACCGTTTCTTATACATTCTAACTCGTCCAGACCTCTCTCGAGCTGCCGGCGAGTGTCGGTAATGCTATCCCTTTTGTTCCTTTTTGTTCATCGCCTCATACCATCGTAGGAGTATGAAATGATCAAAGCTTTTTCGTTACGTAACGAGCGCTTAGTCAGTGTAGATGAAACTATTCAAAACCAATTAAATGACGCAATTTGGATTGACTTAGTTGATCCAACAGATGATGAGCGTTCAGTTTTAGAAACACGTTTAGACCAAACTTTAGCCGAAGAACACGAATTAGAAGACTTAGAAGCGTCTGCGCGTTTTTTTGAAGATGAAGATGGTTTGCACCTTTACTCATTCTTTTATTGCTTAGATGAAGATGATTATGCGGATGTTGCGACAGTTGGCTTTACTATTCGTGATGGCCGTTTATTTTCAATTCGTGAGCGTGATCTTCCCGCTTTTCGTCTCTATCGTTTACGCTCTCGCCGTGAGAAAATGATTGATGGTAACGCTTATGAATTACTACTCGACTTATTTGAAACCAAAATCGAGCAGTTAGCGGATGTTATTGAGAATATCTATGCGGATTTAGAAAAATTAAGCCGTGTTATTTTGAAAGAAGACGAGAAAAAAGAGAAGAAAAGCGGCGACCATAATCTTAATGAAGCGCTTGCAGATTTAACGGAATTGGAAGATGCGAGCTCGAAAGTTCGTCTCTGTCTAATGGATACACAGCGCGCATTAAGTTTCTTATTACGTAAAACTCGCTTACCAAACAATCAGTTAGAACAAGCACGCGATATTATGCGAGATATTGAATCTCTACAACCACATAACGAAGCTTTATTCCAAAAAGTAAACTTCTTAATGCAGGCTGCGATGGGTTTCATTAATATTGAGCAGAACCGCATTATGAAATTCTTCTCAGTTGTGTCAGTAATGTTTTTACCTGCAACGCTTGTGGCGTCTACCTATGGTATGAACTTTGAGATTATGCCTGAATTACAATTTAAATATGGCTACCCGATGGCGCTAGGTTTAATGGTTTGTGCTGCGGCAACACCTTATATCTACTTTAAACGTAAAGGCTGGTTATAGCATTAGAAAATGCACGATTTAGTCGTGCATTTTTTATATCTGTGCATTGGTAAATTATTTTAGAATTCCGACCGGTTGTAGTGATATTTCTTTCTAAAATCCCTTTCAAATCACTCACTTAATAAGAGCGATTCTCACTTACTTCCATTTTGAAAATTATTTTTTGAGGTAGATCACAAAACCCACTTTTTTATGTTAACAGAATGTAAAAGGTAGTTATAAACTAACGGAAATGGTGGCAAAATACGCCCTATCTTAATCATTTTTTACATTCCCGAGGAGGAAATTGTGCAAGCGATCAATGTTGATGTAGCGATTGTAGGTGCTGGTGGCGGCGGTTTACGTGCAGCTATCGCAGCAGCAGAAGCGAATCCAAATTTAAAAATTGCGCTAATCTCAAAAGTATATCCAATGCGTAGCCATACTGTTGCGGCAGAAGGTGGCGCAGCGGCGGTTGCTAAAGAGGAAGATTCTTACGATAAACACTTCCACGACACTGTAGGCGGTGGCGACTGGTTATGTGAACAAGACGTTGTTGAATACTTCGTTGAACATTCACCAGTGGAAATGACTCAATTAGAGCGTTGGGGCTGTCCTTGGAGCCGTAAAGAAGATGGTGATATCAATGTGCGCCGTTTCGGTGGTATGAAAATCGAACGTACTTGGTTCGCAGCTGATAAAACTGGCTTCCACTTATTACATACTCTTTTCCAAACCTCTATCAAATACCCTCAAATTATTCGTTTTGACGAACATTTCGTTGTTGACATCCTTGTTGATGAAGGTCAAGCTCGTGGTTGCGTAGCAATGAATATGATGGAAGGTACTTTCGTTCAAATCAATGCTAACGCAGTGGTTATCGCAACAGGTGGTGGTTGCCGTGCATACCGTTTCAACACTAACGGCGGTATCGTAACAGGTGATGGCTTATCAATGGCATACCGTCACGGTGTTCCATTACGTGATATGGAATTTGTTCAATATCACCCAACAGGCTTACCAAATACAGGTATCTTAATGACAGAAGGTTGTCGTGGTGAAGGTGGTATCTTAGTGAATAAAGATGGCTACCGTTACTTACAAGACTACGGTCTAGGACCAGAAACACCAGTAGGTAAACCAGAAAACAAATATATGGAACTTGGTCCACGTGATAAAGTTTCACAAGCATTCTGGCAAGAATGGCGTAAAGGCAACACATTAAAAACGGATAAAGGCGTTGATGTTGTACACCTAGATTTACGTCACTTAGGTGAAAAATACTTACAAGAACGTTTACCATTTATCTGTGAATTAGCGAAAGCTTATGAAGGTGTTGACCCAGCTAAATCACCAATTCCAGTACGCCCAGTAGTTCACTATACAATGGGTGGTATCGAAGTAAACCAAGAGGCAGAAACTTGCATTAAAGGTCTATTCGCAGTAGGTGAATGCGCTTCTTCAGGTTTACACGGCGCGAACCGTTTAGGTTCTAACTCGCTAGCTGAATTAGTGGTATTCGGTAAGGTAGCAGGTCAAATGGCTGCACAACGAGCTACTGAAGCAAGTCCACCTAACCAAGCAGTTATTGATGCTCAAGCACAAGATGTGTTAAATCGCGTTTACGCATTAGCACGCCAAGAAGGTGAAGAGTCTTGGTCACAAATCCGTAACGAGATGGGTGACTCAATGGAAGAAGGTTGTGGTATCTACCGTACTCAGGAAAGTATGGAAAAAACGGTGGCGAAAATCGCTGAACTTAAAGAGCGTTATAAACGTATTAAGATCAAAGATACTTCAAGCGTATTCAATACAGATTTACTCTACAAAATTGAGCTTGGTTATATCCTTGATGTTGCACAATCTATCTCTTCATCAGCGGTTGAGCGTAAAGAGTCACGTGGTGCACACCAACGTTTAGACTACGTTGAACGTGATGACGTGAACTACTTAAAACACACTCTTGCGTACTACAATGAAAATGGTGCTCCAACAATCAAATACAGCGATGTGAAGATCACTAAATCACAACCTGCTAAACGTGTATATGGTGCGGAAGCAGAAGCGCAAGAAAAAGCAGCTAAAGCAGCAAATAAGGAGTAACAGATGGCTAACATGATGACTGTGGAAGTGCTTCGTTATAACCCTGAACAAGATAACGAGCCGTTCTTAAGTAAATACGAAGTACCTTATGATAGCCAAACTTCACTTCTTGATGCACTTGGCTACATTAAAGATGAATTAGAACCAGAACTTTCTTACCGTTGGTCTTGCCGTATGGCGATCTGTGGTTCGTGCGGTATGATGGTAAATGGTAAACCAAAACTAGCGTGTAAAACATTCTTACGTGATTACAGTGGTCATATGCGTATTGAACCACTTGCTAACTTCCCGATTGAACGTGATTTAGTTGTTGATCTAAGCCACTTTATCGAGAGCTTAGAAAGTATCAAACCATATATCATTGACAACAAAGCGCCAGAATTAGACGGTAATCCGCACCCTTCAGCAGAACTTGCGAAGAGCCGTACTAAACAAACACCTGCGCAATTAGAGAAATACCGTACATTCTCTATGTGTATCAACTGTGGTCTGTGCTATGCAGCTTGTCCACAATTCGGTTTAAATCCTGAATTCGTAGGTCCTGCGGCAATTACGCTAGCACATCGTTATAACCTTGATAACCGCGATAACGGTAAAGCTGAACGTATGAAGATTCTTAACGGTAAGAATGGTGTATGGAGCTGTACTTTCGTCGGTTACTGTTCAGAAGTATGTCCGAAACACGTGGGCCCAGCTTCAGCAGTGAACCAAGGTAAGATCGAAAGTGCGAAAGACTATGTTTTTGCAATGTTAAAACCGCAAAAGTAAGGAGAGCGTAAAATGACAACAGCAACAAAACGCAAAGCCTATGTGCGCGAAATCAAACCAACATGGTGGAAAAAGTTAGATTTTTACAAATTCTACGTATTGCGTGAAAGTACAGCAGTACCGACAATTTGGTTCTGTTTAGTATTACTTTATGGTGCAATCTGCTTAGGTAAAGGCACTTTTGCAACAGACTTTGTAGGCTTTTTACAAAACCCATTAGTGGTAATCCTAAATATTATCACTTTAGGCGCAGCGCTATTACACAGTTTCACATTCTTCGATATGGCACCACAGATGGTGAACATCATTGTGAAGAATGAACGTTTAGATGTAAAACTTGCATCACGTGTATTCTGGGGTATCACTGCTTTAGTTAGCTTATTAGTGTTAATCTTAGTGTAAGGGGAAATAAAATGGACAAACTTAATCCAAAACGTTCAAATGAACCATCAGTATGGTTACTGTTTGGTGCTGGCGGTGCGGTAAGTGCAATTTTCTTCCCTGTGCTTATTTTAATTCTGGGTTTTTTACTTCCATTCGGATTAGTGACACCAGATAATATCGTTGCATTTGCAGGTACTTTCATTGGTAAATTAGCAATCTTAGCGTTATTAATTTTCCCTATGTGGTGTGCAATTCACCGTATCCATTTAGGCTTACACGACTTTAAAGTACATGTACCAGCAGGTGGTTGGATCTTCTATGGTCTAGCAGGTTTATATAGCGTATTAGTTCTATTTGCTGTAATTGCGCTATAATTCAAAAATATCTAGAAGGCTATTTTCTATTCGGGAAATAGCCTTTTTTCTTTTTAGCTGAACTTATATTTTTCCATTTAGTCTAACGAACAGTTTTTTCATAATGTACCCTTAACATTTTTTATTTAACCAAGGATTTTCCAATGAAATCATTAAAATCATTATTAACAGTTGCAATTGCAATGGCGGTATCTAGCACATCTTTTGCGGAAACAGCAAATCCATTAACTGCGGTAACCAATGCGAAAGATACTGTAGCAACTAAAGTAGCAACAGCAA
>LEKJ01000042.1 GCA_029852775.1 Pasteurellaceae bacterium LFhippo2 | reverse complement strand
GTGAAGTTTCTTCACTGTTAGTATTGTATTGTGGCAAGGTGCTGTCTAGACCTGTGATTTTGTTGTCACCAATGCTGATAGGTGCTTTACCTTCAACAGTAGTCACGTCAGCTGCATCGATTACGTTGCCAGCAGCGTTAACAAAGTCACCTGCTTCGTTCTTAGTCACTGGGTTGCCATTAGCATCAGTGTAAGTATCAGGCGTACCGCCAACAGTCGTTGTGTTAAACACTGGGTCTGGGTTTACTGAATACGTGAAGTTATTACCTTCTTGTTTCAGAACCATATTATCACCCGCGATGAACTTCACAGTTTCGCTTGGGTTGATTAACTCATTGGTTGTGCCAGATACTTCACCAGTACCGTCTTTACCAGAAGTCACGTTAAAGCCAGACTTGTTGATCGC
>LEKJ01000041.1 GCA_029852775.1 Pasteurellaceae bacterium LFhippo2 | reverse complement strand
TTGAATTCAACATCATCAGCAGTTGCATAAGTAATCTTACCTTCAGCATCTTGCTTAACAGTCATATTCTTACCTGCGGCCATATCGATCTTATCACCTGGGTTGATAAGTTCGTCAGAACCAGGGATCTTCGCACCACCGTTTGCGCTAGATGTTAGCGTGAAGCCTGAAGCATTAACTGCTGCTTCTACTGCTTTTGCCGTCATTAACGCATCTGGGGTATTTGCTACAACTTTACCATCTGTTGCTTCAGTTGTACCAGCTGGAACATCCGTTACAGAACCTGAGGTATTGATCGCGAACGTTAAGTTGCTCACATCACCATTTGAATCTGGTGTGATTGTGATGCCATTACCCGCCACAAAGTTTACAGTATCGTAAGGTTTTACGAAGTCTGTTGCGTTACCATTAGTTTGTAAGTTCCAACCTGCATTTAACACATCACCTAATGTCGCTGCGTTAGTTGTTTCATTTGCAGTAACTTCTGGACGTTTTTGCGCTTCTGTTGGCTTATCACCTAAACTTGTTGTTACTGGTAAGTTTGGAGCAAGATCCGTAAATGTTGCGCCACCCATATTTACTGCATTAACAGGAGCATGAGTGTTACCTGCTGCATCTACTGGTGTAGAAGCTTTCACCGGTGTCATATTAACCACTGGGTTTGCTGGATCAGTGTTATCACCTAGGGTGATACCAGCTTTAGCAGTCGTTGTGTTAAACACTGGGTCTGGGCTTACTGAATACGTGAAGTTATTACCTTCTTGTTTCAGAACCATATTATCACCCGCGATGAACTTCACAGTTTCGCTTGGGTTGATTAACTCATTGGTTGTGCCAGATACTTCACCAGTACCAGTTTTGCCAGAAGTTACGTTGAAGCCAGACTTGTTGATCGC
>LEKJ01000040.1 GCA_029852775.1 Pasteurellaceae bacterium LFhippo2 | reverse complement strand
AAGCCAGACTTGTTGATCGCTTCTGCTACGTTTTGTGCAGTTGCCACTTTATTAAGTGGTGCTGCTGCTTCTTCTGCTTTAGCTAGTGCATCTTCAGCCGCTTTCTTCTCTTCTGGAGTCGCTGTATCTGGTAGTGCTGCTAGCGCATCTTGTGCTTTCTTCAGATCATCAGCAAGTTTAGTTGCTTCTTCTGCAGTCACAGGACCAGCTACTGAACC
>LEKJ01000039.1 GCA_029852775.1 Pasteurellaceae bacterium LFhippo2 | reverse complement strand
AGGGTTTATCCCTGTCCAAAATAGATATATACAAGGACGGGGATAAACCCCGTCCCTACGTAAAATCATTTTCCTAATAAAACGTATAGGGATAGTTTATGAACCGCTTATTATCATTCTTTCCAGAACTTGAAACTTGGACAGAGCTAAAATCATTAAATCAAATGACATTAGATAGTCGCCAAGTTTCACAAGGCGATCTCTTTGTGGCACTAAAAGGTCACCAAGTTGATGGGCGTAAGTTTATCGCTAAAGCGATTGAACAGGGTGCATCGCTAGTTTTAGCAGAAGCAGATGATGAACAACAAGCGGTTGAATTAGATAAAAACTTTGCAAATAGCACAGTAATTTCTGTACCAAATCTACCTAAAATTTTATCGGCAGTAGCTGGGGCTTTCTATCAAGATCCTTCTAAAAAATTAACTCTAGTTGGTATTACGGGCACAAACGGTAAGACTACAACGGCACAGCTTTTTGCTCAATGGCGTAACTTACTTGGCGGTAAATCAGCGGTAATGGGCACTATTGGTAACGGCTTATACGGTCAAGTGCAAGAAGCCGTTAATACCACGGGTTCAGCAATTGAAATTCAGCGCAATTTAGCGAGTTTTGTTGATCTTGGTGCGGACTTCTGTGCAATGGAAGTATCATCACACGGTTTAGCTCAATATCGAGCGGAAGCTTTAGAGTTTGATTTAGCGTTATTTACTAACTTAAGTCGTGATCACTTGGATTACCACAATACAATGGAAGAGTATGCCGAGGCGAAATATCGCTTATTCGGCGAGCTTTCAAGTAAGCAACAAGTGATTAATGCGGATGATGAGATTGGTCGCCAGTGGTTAGCGAAATTACCAGAAGCGGTTGCGATTAGCATTGAGCCAAGTAATAAATTAACCCAAGGACGTTGGGTACAAGCGCAAGCGGTAGAATTTACCCTAAAAGGCGCAACCATTGAGTTTAATTCATCTTGGGGTAAAGGCAAATTAGAAAGCCGTTTAATTGGGGCTTTCAATGTGAGCAATCTATTAACCGCATTCGCGGGTCTATTAGCCTTAGGCTATGACTTTGAAGACTTACTTAAAACGGCACCACAGCTAGTCGGTGTAAGTGGTCGTATGGAATGTATTATCAGCGAAACAGTGGCAGAAAGCCCAATGGTGATTGTGGACTACGCTCATACCCCAGATGCTTTAGAGAAAGCATTAGACGCAGCACGCTTACACTGTGATGGTAATTTATGGTGTGTATTTGGCTGTGGCGGTGATCGAGATACGGGCAAACGTCCACTAATGGCGCAAATTGCAGAGCAGTTAGCGGATAAAGTGATCGTAACTGATGATAACCCACGTACCGAAGATCCTGATGTGATCTTTGCTGATATTATGAAAGGTTTCAAAAAGCCTAAGAATGTAGAATCAATGCACATTCGCCAATATGCGATTGAACAAGCCATTGAACAAGCAGACAGCAAAGATGTAATTGTGATTGCCGGCAAAGGCCACGAAGATTATCAAATTCTTGGCACTAAGAAATATCATTTTTCAGATCAAGAGTGGGCGAGAAAGTTTTTGGGATAAGAATGATTCCTAAATTGTAGGGGCGTACTGCGTACGCCCGCGGGCGTATTCAATACGCCCCTACATTCGTTCGGTGAATTGATTACATTGGAA
The DNA here is from genome assembly GCA_029852775.1 of Pasteurellaceae bacterium LFhippo2. Classification (GTDB taxonomy): domain Bacteria; phylum Pseudomonadota; class Gammaproteobacteria; order Enterobacterales; family Pasteurellaceae. The sequence goes on along the minus strand of LEKJ01000039.1, from coordinate 19,539 downwards.
CGCAAATGAAAGATACAGAAAGCCGAAGTTTAATAAGTGAAATATCATTTTTTCTAACCAAATTTGTGCCAATTTACTTGGAGTTTATTCGTAATATTGGTGCTGTAATTACTTTGTTGATGATTGCATTTTTCTCTTACTTTTTAGTGGATCTGCATTACGACAAGGTTAGCCATCCAATAAGAATTGAGTATTTCAGCATTTTTATGCAAATAATGGCGGGTATCACATTCTTAATGAATTACATCCATTTTGGTAATTCACTTGGTAATATTATTAAAACCAACAATATCCGTGGTGGTTTGGTGTATAAAATACTGATTCACGGATTTATGATTGCCTTTGCGATATTGATTTTGGTCGCAATTTTGTATCTCACATCAATCCAAGGTTTTAAAATGGTTGATGGGGAAATAATACTAGGGAAATAAGATGAGTAAGCTTGTTGATTTTCTTGAACAAAAGGGACCAGATCATAAAGGGCGAATGATTTCTGACATTTGGGGATTTGAGCATTTTTATTTAGAAAGTATTCACGATTTTATTCAGTGGATTTTTCCCCTAAATGTCGCTTCAAATTCAAAACGATCTTCCCCTATTTTGACAGAAGCTGATTGTGAGCATATTAGGCAGAGCGAAGTTGCTCAAAGGAGTTTACTAAAATCTTTTGAGATAATGTTAGATTTTTGGAACCTTAAACAGCAAGATAATCAAATTGTGCCAAAACAGCTATTTGATCCAATGAATTTAAGACATTTTTGGATTAGAAGAACTAATCATAACCAGCTAAGAATGACTAGAGTAATAAAAAGTCTAGCTATGTTAGGAAGAGTTGATTTAGCAAGGCAATTTCAACAGGGAATTTTAGAAATTGCAAAAGACACAGCAATAAATCCAGAGACGGTAGAAATTTGGAAGAAGGCTATATAATCTTAAACAGATGATTCTAGTGCGTTTCGCATTAGGCTGTACAGAGCAAGAAGTTGCTCAGTTAAATAAACTCATACGCTTCGTATGAGTGGAAGAAATAAAATGATAAAACTAACAACAAAACAAGTTGCAGACATTCTAAATGCAACACTTATCGGCGATGAAACAACAACGGTTGAAATCGTTAGCACCGATACTCGACAAGCGGTCAATTCAGGGCTGTTTTTTGCATTAAAAGGTGCAAATTTTGATGCGCATAACTACCTAGATAATGCTGTACAACAAGGTTGTGTAGCGGTGGTGGTTGAGCGTGAAATGGCAGTGAATGTGCCACAAATTATTGTTGCAGATACACGCCTTGCACTCGGTGAATTAGCCAAATGGTTAAAAGTGGAATTAAACCCGAAAACAGTTGCAATGACAGGCTCATCAGGCAAAACCAGCGTGAAAGAGATGACCGCTAAGATTTTGCAAAAAGCAGCGGGTAATGAAGATGAAGTGCTTTATACCTTTGGTAACTTAAACAATGATTTAGGCGTACCAATGACGTTATTACGCTTAACGCCACAGCATAAATTTGCCGTTGTAGAGTTAGGTGCAAATCATATCGGTGAAATTGCTTATACCACAGAAATTACCCAGCCAGATGCGTGTTTAGTCAATAACGTTGCTTCTGCGCATTTAGAAGGTTTTGGCTCGTTAGCTGGCGTTGCTCAAGCAAAAGGCGAAATTTATCGAGGTTTAAAAGCGGGTGGTAAAGCGATTGTTAACCTTGCTCATTACTACCCAGAATGGCAAAAAGAGATTGGCGAAAATGAATTACAATCTTTCAGCTATACGGGTTCAGATAAAGACTCTTATGCAGATTATTGGGCGGAAGATGTCGAACTGCATTTATCAGGATCACGCTTTATTCTACATACGCCACAGGGCGAAATTGATATTAATCTGCCTTATTTAGGCGCGCATAATGTGAGTAATGCCTTAGCCGCAACTTCTCTTGCAATGGCAGTGGGCGCAGATTTACAGGCAGTAAAAGCAGGTTTAGAACAACGCTCTTCGGTGAAAGGTCGTTTATATCCTGTTGAAGTCAATGATAATTTCTTGATGATTGATGATACTTATAATGCCAATGTGGACTCAATGAAGTCGGCAGTATCAGTATTACAAAGTTATCCAGCGTTCCGCATTTTTGCGGTGGCAGATATGGGCGAGCTAGGCAAAGATAGTCAGGCTTGTCACCAAGAAGTAGCAGATTTTGTGCGTGATGCACAATTAGATTTAGTGGTAAGTTTTGGTAAAGAGAGTGCAGTAATTAGTGGGAATACGGCACATCACTTTACGGATAAAACGGCAATGAGTGATTTTTTATTTGCGACCATTTCGCAAAAAATTGCGCAGAACCAACCGCTTGTATTATTAGCAAAAGGCTCTCGTAGTCAAAAAATGGAAGAGTTAATCTCTTCACTTGCTCGTTCTTTTAATGTTTCTTTTTAAGGATTAACCTATGTTAGTTTGGTTAGCTGAACATCTTGTACAATTTCACACCGCGTTTAACGTCGTATCTTATATTACGTTCCGCGCAATTATGGCGCTATTAACAGCGTTAATTATCGGATTATGGATCGGCCCTACAGTTATTCGCCGTTTACAGATTTTAAAATTTGGTCAAGAAGTACGTAATGATGGCCCTGAAAGCCACTATAAAAAACGTGGTACACCAACAATGGGCGGGATTATGATCCTATTTGCCATTGGAGTAAGTACGTTACTTTGGGCGGATTTAAGAAACCCTTATGTGTGGTTCGTATTATTTATCCTATTTGGCTATGGCGTAGTAGGTTTTGTTGATGACTATTGGAAAATCTCACGTAAAAGCACAGACGGCTTAATTGCTCGTTGGAAATATTTCTGGTTATCGGTAATCGCATTAATTTCAGCATTTGGTATGTATGCGATTGGTAAAGATACCGCAGCAACGCAATTAGTGGTGCCATTCTTTAAAGATATTATGCCACAACTTGGCCTGTTCTATATTGTATTGACTTACTTTGTAATCGTAGGGACAAGTAACGCGGTAAACTTAACCGACGGTTTAGATGGCTTAGCGATTGTCCCAATTATTATGGTTGCTGGTGCATTTGGTTTAATTGCGTGGGCAACGGGTAACTATAACTTCGCAGAATACTTACATATTCCTTATATCAAATACAGCGGCGAGTTAGTAATTATTTGTACCGCAATTGTAGGTGCAGGTTTAGGTTTCTTATGGTTTAACACTTACCCTGCGCAAGTATTTATGGGCGATGTGGGTTCACTTTCACTAGGTGGCGCATTAGGTGTTATCGCAGTGTTAGTTCGCCAAGAGTTATTACTTGTAGTAATGGGCGGTGTATTCGTAGTTGAAGCATTGTCAGTAATCTTACAGGTTGGCTCATATAAAATTCGTCAAAAACGTATTTTCCGTATGGCACCTATTCACCATCACTTTGAATTAAAAGGCTGGCCAGAACCACGTGTTATCGTTCGTTTCTGGATTATCACCTTAATGTTGGTGTTAATTGGATTAGTAACGTTGAAACTTCGTTAATTAATATTTCCCTCGACCGCTTGCGGGAGAGGGTGGAGAAAATCCGCAGGATTTTCGGAGGGAGAGGGCGAATTAACATATGGCCCTCTCTCTGCTACAAATTGCTGAACGCAATTTATAGCTGTCTCTCTCCCAAAGGGAGAGAGCTATTAAATGGTATTTTTAAGAGAACAACAATATGCAAAATCAATATCAAGGCAAAACAGTTACCATTATTGGCTTAGGCACAACAGGTTTATCTTGTGTGGATTTCTTTGCGGATAAAAACGCAAAAGTACGTGTAATTGATACCCGCACAAATCCAGCCGGTGCGGATAAGCTAGGCAAAGATGTTCCCCTTCATACAGGTGGTTTAAATCTTGAATGGTTATTAAGTTCTGATCTGATCGTTATCAGCCCAGGGCTTGCTGTTGCTACCCCTGAAATTCAACAGGCAATTAAAGCCGGTGTTGAAGTAGTCGGCGATATTGAATTGTTCTGCCGTGAAGCAAAAGCGCCAATTATTGCGATCACAGGGTCAAACGGTAAAAGTACCGTAACCAGTTTAACGACTGAAATGGCTAAACAAGCGAATGTTAAAGTCGGTATGGGCGGTAATATTGGTGTACCAGCATTAAGTCTATTGAAAGGCGATTTTGATCTGTATGTTCTCGAATTATCAAGTTTCCAACTTGAAACAACTTATTCATTAAAAGCGAAAGCAGCGACGATCTTAAATATCAGCGAAGACCATATGGATCGTTATGACGATCTTGAGGGCTATCGCCAAGCAAAATTACGCATTTATGAAAATGCCGAAAATATTATTGTAAATGGTGAAGATCGCCAAACTTATCCTGATCAAGCGGTTAGTTTAGTGATTAGTTTTGCAGAACATAATGCAAATTATTCAATCCGTGATGGTCAATTATTTGCTGGCGATCAAGTAGTAATTGCAGTCAGTGATGTAAAAATCAAAGGTCGCCACAATGAAATGAATGCCTTATCCGCAATGGCGTTGGCTGATGCAGCAGGTGTGGCAAGAGAAGGCATTATCAGCGCATTAAAAACTTATTCAGGCTTAGATCATCGTTTCCAACCTGTACCAACTTCAGATGGTGTACGTTGGGTGAATGACTCAAAAGCAACTAACGTAGGCAGTACAGTGGCTGCATTAAATGGTTTACAAGTTGCAGGAACTCTTTATTTACTATTAGGTGGTGATGGCAAAGGGGCTGATTTCTCAGAGTTAAAACCATTAATTAATAAAGACAATATTGTTTGCTACTGTTTCGGACAAGACGGTGCAGAATTGGCAAAATTAACCGAAAACAGTGTATTAGTGGAAACTATGCAACAAGCCGTTGAGACGATTCGCCCACAATTAAAATCAGGCGATATGGTTCTATTATCGCCAGCTTGTGCAAGTTTAGATCAATTTAAAAACTTTGAAGATCGCGGCCATCAATTCGCAAAATTAGCTCAAGGAGTAACCGCTTGATGTTAGACAGACTCAAGTCAATAAAAATCCAACTACCACAAATCCAATTCGATTCTCCTAAAGCTGAATTGGAGAAATGGACAAGATTAACCCCGACCAATAGTCTTTATGATCGCGGGTTAATTTGGCTATTTGCTGGATTATTAATGATTGGCTTTATTGCAGTGACATCAGCGTCAATTCCCTTATCATCTGAAGATCCTTTTGGCTATGCAATTAAAGATGGGATCTATATCATTATTGCTCTGGTTATGTTTAGCTTTTTTGCCCATTTTTCTATGGATAAGTGGGAAAAATATTCATCAATCTTAGTTTTGGTCTCTTTAGCATTATTATGTGTTGTTCTCGTTATTGGTACTAAAGTAAATGGTTCAACTCGTTGGATTAGACTTGCGGGTTCAATTAACTTTCAACCTGCTGAATTAGCAAAATTAGCGATTATTAGTTATTTTGCAGCATTTTATACGCGTAGATATCACGAAATTCGGGTCGATGTGTTTGGTTTATGGCGACCTGCTGCTGTTTTCGCTTTGTTTGCCATTCTACTGTATTCTCAACCCGATCTCGGTAGTGTTATTGTTCTTTTTGTTTTAACTTTTGGATTGCTCTTTATTGCGGGAGCTCGTTTAGAACAATTTGCTTTATTACTAGGCGCAGCGATTTTATTGCTTTACGGTGCCGCTCAATCAGAATATCGAATGCGTCGAATTCTCTCTTATCGAGACCCTTTTGCCGATGTATATGGTGATGGCTATCAGCTATCCCACTCTTTTATGGCATTTGGCCAAGGTGAAATATGGGGAAGAGGCTTGGGAAATTCAGTTCAGAAACAAAATTATTTACCAGAAGCTCATACCGATTTCATTATGGCTGTAATTGGTGAAGAATTTGGTTTTATCGGAATTGTGTTTATTGTGATATTATTAGTCGTTTTAACTTTAAAAGCGTTGAAGATAAGCAAAACATCATTACAGCTTGAAAAACGTTTTAACGGCTACTTTGCTTTTGGGATTGGAATTTTGATCTTCTTCCAAGGGTTTGTAAATTTAGGAATGGCTTCAGGTTTAATTCCAACTAAAGGGTTAACTTTTCCTTTGGTTAGTTATGGTGGTTCAAGCTTAATTGTTATGTCAATTATAATGGCAATTTTGGTCAGAATTGATCACGAAAATCGTTTAGAGCGCATTGGCCACGCTCATTTGAAAGATAATTAATAAGGAATAAAAATGGCGAAGAAATTATTAGTAATGGCAGGTGGTACGGGCGGACACGTATTTCCTGCGATTGCTGTAGCAAGAGAATTACAACAACAAGGCTGGGAAATTCGTTGGCTAGGTACAAAAGATAGAATGGAAGCAGAACTTGTTCCAAAACACGGCATTCCAATTGAATTTATCCAAATTTCAGGTTTAAAAGGCAAGGGCATTGGTGCATTACTAACTGCCCCTTTTGCGATCTTAAGAGCTGTATGGCAAGCGCGTAAAATTATTAAAAATTATAAGCCCGATGCCGTATTAGGTATGGGCGGTTATGTATCTGGGCCAGGTGGATTAGCTGCGAAATTGTGTGGTGTGCCAGTGATTTTACACGAGCAAAATGCCGTGGCGGGCTTAACTAACGTTTGGCTTTCTAAAATTGCACGTCGCACTTTACAAGCCTTCCCAAATGCCTTTCCTGATGCGGAAGTTGTAGGTAATCCAGTTCGCCAAGATCTATTTGAAATCCAAGCACCAGAGCAGCGTTTCACAGAACGTGGTTATCCCATTAATGTATTAGTAATGGGTGGTAGCCAAGGTGCGATGGTCATTAACCAAATTGTACCAGAAGTTGCGAAACTATTAGGTCAACAAGTTTTCATTAGCCATCAAGTTGGAAAAGGAAAATTAGAAGGTGTTGAAGAAGTTTATCAACAAACAGGTAATGGTGTCGCAAGTGAATTCATTGATGATATGAAAGCTGCCTATGATTGGGCTGATATTGTGATTTGCCGTTCAGGTGCTTTAACGGTTTGTGAGATTGCTGCTGCAGGTTTACCTGCGATTTTTGTGCCTTTCCAACATAAAGACCGTCAGCAATTTTTGAATGCTGAATATCTTGCTAATGCGGGGGCCGCAGTAATCATTGAGCAGAAGGATTTTAATCCAGAAAGTTTACTTAATGCGTTACAGCCTTTAGTGAATGATCGTCAAAAATTAACAGAAATGGCAATCAAAGCACGTGAAATGGCAAGCCCAATGGCTGCAAAACGTGTAGCTGAAGTAATTATTGAGCAAGCGAACTAATTTGTCGTTTGTATAAATTATTATGCGGAGTGTTTATACGCTCTGTTCTAACCTAAATATATTAAATGTAAAGTGCGTATGTAATGCGCCGTCTTAAGAGAAAGCTGTATGAAAAATTTCCAAGACAAAGTTAAAAAATTAGTTCCTGAAATGCGTCGTGTAAATCAAATTCACTTTGTGGGTATCGGCGGTGCAGGTATGAGTGGTATTGCTGAAGTTTTATTAAACGAAGGTTATCAAATTAGTGGCTCTGACATTGCAGACGGCCCTGTTACCCAACGTTTAGCAAAAGCAGGTGCAAAAATTTTCTTTGGTCATCAAGGTGAAAACGTTGAAGGGGCGAGTGTAGTTGTTATTTCAAGTGCAATTAGCGATGAAAACCCTGAAGTAGTTGCAGCGAAAGAAGCTCGTATCCCAGTGATTCAGCGAGCGCAGATGTTAGCAGAAATTATGCGTTTCCGTCACGGTATTGCGGTGGCAGGAACCCACGGTAAAACAACTACAACAGCAATGTTGTCAATGGTTTATACTGAAGCGAAATTAGACCCAACTTTCGTAAACGGTGGCTTAGTTAAATCAGCGGGGAAAAATGCCCATTTAGGTGCAAGTCGCTATTTAATCGCAGAAGCCGATGAGAGTGATGCGTCATTCTTACATTTACAGCCAATGGTGTCAGTGGTAACGAATATTGAACCAGACCATATGGATACTTATGGTGGTGATTTCGAGAAGATGAAAGAAACTTATATTAAGTTCTTACGTAACCTTCCGTTCTATGGTTTAGCAGTAATGTGTGCTGATGACGAAGTGGTTATGGAAATTGCTCCGAAAGTTGGCCGTCAAGTAATGACTTATGGTTTCAGTGAAAAAGCTGATTATCGTATCGAAGATTATCAACAAACTGGGTTCCAAGGGCATTACACCGTTGTTTGCCCGAATGGCGAACGTATTGAAGTATTATTAAATGTTCCAGGTAAGCACAATGCATTAAATGCAACAGCTGCATTAGCAGTCGCAAAAGAAGAAGGTCTTGAGAATGAGGCAATTCTTGCCGCTCTTGCAGATTTCCAAGGTGCAGGTCGTCGTTTTGACCAATTGGGTTCATTTATTCGTCCTAATGGTAAAGTGATGTTAGTAGATGACTACGGTCACCATCCGACAGAAGTTGATGTAACGATCAAAGCTGCTCGCCAAGGCTGGGAAAATAAACGCGTAGTAATGGTTTTCCAACCACACCGTTATTCACGTACTCGTGACTTATTTGATGATTTTGTACAAGTGCTTTCACAAGTTGATGCGTTAGTGATGTTAGAAGTTTATGCTGCTGGTGAAGCGCCGATTGTAGGCGCAGATAGTAAAGCGTTATGTCGCTCGATCCGTAACTTAGGTAAAGTGGATCCTATTTTAGTTTCAGACTCAAGCCAATTAGGCGACGTATTAGATCAAATCATCCAAGATGGTGACCTGGTATTAGCACAGGGTGCGGGTAATGTAAGTAAACTTTCACGTGATTTAGCGGAAAGTTGGAAAAATTAATTTAATGTAGGGACGCGATGCTCGCGTCCGCGGTCCTACACAGAATAGGAATACAAAATGAGCTTAAAAAACGAAAAAATTGCAGTATTGTTTGGTGGTGTATCAGCTGAACGTGAAGTTTCTCTTAACTCAGGTAATGCGGTATTTGGCGCATTAAAAAGTCTAGGTTATGATGTAGAAGCGATTGATACGAAAGAATTTCCTGTAGAAAAATTAAAAGAAAAAGGGATTCAACGTGTATTCAATATTTTACACGGCGGTATCGGTGAAAATGGCGTATTACAAGGTGCTTTAGAGCAAATGGGAATTCCATACACTGGTTGTGGTGTAATGGCGTCAGCTGTGACATTAGATAAGTTCCGTACAAAATTATTATGGAATGCCGTAGGTTTACCAACTGCAGATATGGTAGTAGTGCAACGAGGGCAAGCGGTCGATTATGACGCAATTATTGCAAAATTAGGCTTACCTGTGTTCGTTAAACCGTCAAGCGAAGGCTCAAGTGTTGGCGTATTTAAGGTAAAAACGAAAGAAGAATTACCAGCAAAAATCGAAGAAGCGTTACAATTTGATAGCATTGTTTTAGTAGAAGAATTCCTAGCTGGCGCAGAATATTCAGTACCAGTGCTAGATGGTGAAGTATTACCGGCAGTACAAGTTATTCCTGAAGGCGAGTTTTACGATTACCACGCAAAATATGTATCGGATAACACCCAATATGTTGTACCTGCATTAAATGATGAGCGTCAAGCAGAAGTGGCTAAGTTAGTAAAACAAGCTTTTGATGTGGTTGGTTGCCGTGGTTGGTCGCGTATTGATGTAATGGAAGATGGACAAGGCAATTTCCGTTTAGTGGAAGTAAATACTTGTCCTGGGATGACAAGCCATAGTATTTTCCCTAAATCTGCGGCGACTGTCGGTTATAGTTTTGAACGTTTAGTTGAGCGCGTATTGGAGTTAAGTGCTGAATGATATCAGGTATCCGTAAGAAGCCTACATCAGTCATTCGTACAAATGTAAGTAAGCCACCATCACCAAAAAATTGGTCTGTTTTTATTAAGCCAGTTATCTGTTTGGTTTGTTTGTTAGTGGCTTACATACTGTATTTAAATTGGTCTAAAGTCCTTCACGGATTAGATAGTTCTCCTATTAGGGCCTACGCGTTAACACATAAAACGCAATTTACAACCAATGCAGATATTCGAGAAACTTTATCAAAAGAGCCTTTACTTAAAGGCTATTTTGAACAAGATATCGATGAGGTGCGAGATAAATTTCTTGCTCTTCCTTGGGTAAGTGATGTGGTCGTGAGAAAAGTATATCCAGATCGCATTAGCTTAACCCTATTGGAACATAAACCTGCGGCGATTTGGAATAAAACTCAATTTCTGTCTGATAAGGGCGTTGTTTTTAGTTTGCCTGAAGGGCGCTTAAATTCTGAGGGTCTCCCAGTTTTATCAGGGCCAGATACTGAGGGAAAAATGGTTTTAGACGCTTGGATGAAAATTCGTGATGATCTAAAATTGCGTAATTTAGAGCTTAAGGCCGTGGCTATGGACAATCGTGGTTCTTGGACGATCAGCTTGGCAAATGGAGTTCAATTAAAATTAGGACGTGGAGAGTGGCTTCCTAAAATAGATAGATTTGTGGAGATTTTTCCAGAGCTTGAAACTCCTGCTGGGAAACGATTATCTTATGTTGATTTAAGATATGAACACGGTGCAGCTGTTGGATTTATTAACCAATAATAACAGTAAAATTTTTATTTGTGGCAAACATACGATATGACAAAAGTAGCAGAATCAAAAACAATTGTGGGGTTGGAAATAGGTACTCACAAAGTCGTTGCGGTAGTTGGTGAAGTTCTACCTGATGGCGTAATTAATGTAATTGGCTCAGGAGTGAGCCCGACGAAAGGTGTTCATTGTGGAGGCGTTGTTGATCTTGATGCTGTGGTTACATCTATTCAACGAGCTATTGAGCAAGCAGAGTCTATCTCAGAATGTAAAATTATCGGGGTAACTCTTGCTATTTCAGGTCAGCATATTACCTCTTTAAATGAAAGTGGCTTTACGTCTTTATCTGAAGGGATTGTTACTCAGAAAGATCTTAGTGATGCGATCAATATTGCAAGATCTGTCCGTTTAGCTGATGGTCTAGAAACGTTACATATTGTTCCACAGGAATACCACGTAGACCGCCTACCTGCAACAAAGAATCCTTTGGGATTATCGGGTGTTCGTTTACAAGCTCAAGTACATTTAATTGCTTGCCATAACGATTGGTTACGTAATTTAAAAAATGCTGTTGAGCGTAGCAAACTAAAAATAGACGAGATCGTATTTTCTGGTTTTGCTTCTAGCTATTCAGTACTCCATAACGATGAAAAAGAATTGGGCGTATGTTTAATTGACATCGGTGGCGGTACTATGGATGTGTTAGTTTATGCTGATGGAGCTTTACGTTATAGCAAGGTTATTCCATTTGGTGGTAATAATGTAACAGATTACATTGCCCATATGTTTACTACATCTCGTACTGATGCTGAGCATATTAAAGTCCATTACGGTAGCGCAGTAACTCCACCAACTCATTTTGCAGATAAGAAAATTGAAGTTGCGGGTCTTGGTGGTAGGGCTCCGAGAACTTTTACTAAAGGTCAGTTGTCTAAAGTTACTGCTCAATGCTATAACGATTTATTGGGTGTTGTAGCACATGAATTAACGTTATTACGCGATGAATTAATTCAAAAAGGCATAAAACAAGAATTAATTGCAGGAATTGTTTTAACAGGTGGTGGTTCTCAAATCGAAGATATTGTAGAATGTGCCAAATCTGTCTTTGGTTCACAGGTACGAGTGGGTTATCCACAAAATATTACAGGTTTAACCGATTATGTGAATAAACCTCAATATGCAACAGTGTTAGGTTTATTACAATATAGCCATTACAACGATGCTGAAAGTAGCCCAGCGACCGACAGCGATAGTGGTGTAACCGATGTATTACGCGGTGCCGGCGATAAGCTGAAATCTATAGCTAGTTGGGTAAAGTCAAAGTTTTAATAAATTAACGTTTTAAGTGGTGCCTAAGGTCCATTTAGGGAGAAGCAAAATGGTGTTTGAGCCTATTTATGAAGAAACAAAAGATGCGATAATTAAAGTCATCGGTGTTGGTGGCGGTGGCGGTAATGCTCTTAATCATATGGTTACGAGTAGTGCTGCAGAAGGCGAAGGCGGCGTTGGTGGAGTTGAATTTTTCTCAGTTAACACAGATGCTCAAGTCTTACGTACTAGTTCAGTTCGCAATACAATCCAAATCGGTGCAGGGATCACTGGCGGTAAAGGTTGTGGTGGTAATCCTAATAAAGGACATCAATCAGCAGAAGAAGATCGTGATGCAATTGCAAATATGATTGATGGCGCTGATATGGTGTTTATCGCCGTAGGTATGGGCGGTGGTACAGGTACAGGTGCTGCTCCAGTAATTGCTGAAATTGCAAAACAACAAGGTGCTTTAACTGTTGGTATCGTAACAAAGCCATTTAATTTTGAAGGCCGTAAACGTTCAGGCTATGCAGAACAAGGCATTAAAGAGCTTGCAAAGCATGTTGATTCTTTAATTATCATTCAAAATGAAAAATTATTAAAAGTTCTTCCGAAAAATATCAAATATAACGAAGCATTAGCTATTGCGGACGATATCTTACGTAATGCAGTGTTAGGCATTACTGATATGATTACGTCACAAGGCCTAGTTAACGTGGACTTTGAAGACGTTAAGAGTGTAATGTCTGAAATGGGCCGTTCGATGATGGGTACTGGTATTGCAGAAGGTGAAAACCGTGCTGAATTAGCAGCGAAAGAAGCGGTAGCAAGCCCATTATTAGAAGATGTAGATTTATCTGGTGCACAAGGTATCTTAGTTAATATTTCTTCAGGTTTCGATTTAGAGCTTCAAGAAGTGAATACTGTAATGGAATACATTACAAGTTTTGCAGATCCAGATGCAACTATTATCTATGGTTCTGCATTCTACCCAGAAATGGAAGGTAAACTACGTGTAACATTAGTTGCGACAGGTATTGGTCACGCAGACGAATTACAAGTGCCAGCGAAGATGCAACCGATTCAACATCCTACTCAAGTTGCTAAAGGTTACCTTACCCCAGAACAACCGGCTCCAACCCATTTCGGTGGTAACAGCTTAGGTGGTGGTACATATCAGCCGCAACCAACAGGCTATTCACAGCCTGAACCAGTGGCTCCGAAACCACAACAAGTAGATGCAACACGAGTATTTTCACCAAATTCAATGATCCCTGGATTTATTCGCAATGGTGGACAACAATAATTCCGTGAGGAATAAGGAAACGATATGATTAAACAAAGAACCCTAAAACAAGCGACCAAAGTCACTGGTATCGGCTTGCATAGTGGTAAAAAAGTGACATTAACTCTGCGTCCTGCGCCAGCAAACACAGGGATTATCTATGCACGCACAGATTTAAATCCTGTCGTTTACTTTCCTGCGAGCGCAGATTCAATTCGTGATACTACGCTTTGTACTTGTATGATCAACGATGATGGTGTACGTATTTCTACAGTTGAACACTTAAATGCAGCAATGGCAGCATTAGGTTTAGATAACTTAATTGTTGAAGTAGATGCTCCAGAAATTCCAATTATGGATGGTAGTGCGAGTCCATTTATTTACTTACTATTAGATGCTGGTATCGAAGAACAAGATTCAGCGAAAAAATTTATTCGTATCAAAGATACAGTGCGAGTAGAAGAAGATGATAAATGGGCTGAATTTAAGCCTTATTCACAAGGCTTAAAATTAGATTTCACTATCGATTTTACGCACCCAATGATTAGTAAAGAAGTGCGTAACTACAAAATGGAATTATCTGCGCAAAAATTTATCCAGCAACTAAGCCGTGCAAGAACATTTACCTTTATGAAAGATGTTGAATATCTTCAATCAATCGGTTTAGCATTAGGTGGCAGCCTTGATAATGCAATTGTCTTGGATGAGTATCGTATCTTAAACGAAGAAGGTTTACGTTTTAACGATGAATTGGTTCGCCATAAAATGTTAGATGCAATCGGCGATCTTTATATGTGTGGTTACAATATTTTAGGCGATTTCAAAGCATATAAATCAGGTCACGGACTAAATAACAAATTATTGAGAGCTGTACTTGCTAACGAAAATGCTTGGGAATTTGTAACTTTCGAAGAAAAAGCGCAAGCTCCGCAAGGTTATCGTGTTACAGAACAAGTATTTATCTAATATTTGAAGATAATTTAATTAAACAGGTTTCCTAAGGAAGCCTGTTTTTTTATATATTCATTTCTATAATTCAAATATTAGGTAGCCAAAAAGCGTTACAAGCGGTTAGATTTTTAAAGTTTTTTGCAAACGTGAAAGTAGTGCTGTTAAATCGAACTATTTAAATTTTAAAGAGATATAAGGATAAAATAATGCAATTAATTGATGCTATTAAACAACGTAAAACAATAAAAATGTTCCAATCAGCAGTAAAAATTCCACGTGAAGAACTCATTGAAATGCTTACCTTATCTCAATTAGCGCCTTCCAAAGCGAATTTACAACCTTGGCGATTTGTGATTGTTGATGAACAAGATCTGAAAAATAAGCTGTTAGATAAAGTTGCTTTCAACGGCCCACCTTGTGAAAGTGCGAGTGCTGTAATTGCGGTGTTAGCTGATCTACATTACGAAAAATTATTAGAAGATATTATTGATAATAATATTGCTCAAGGCTGTCTTGCTGAGCAATTTAAGGAAAACACACTCAAATTTTTGACAGATGTTCATCAATCGCTAAATGAGCAAGATATTCGAGATCAAGTATTAATTGACACAAGTTTAGCTGCAATGCAATTAATGTTGGTTGCGAAAGAAAAAGGTTATGATACTCACGCGATCGGGATCTTTGATCGAGAAGCTGTATTAACTGCATTAGAAATCGATCAAGATCGCTATGCACCAGTAATGCTACTCGCGATTGGTCGAGCAGGCGTTCCTCCTTTACCAAGCGTGCGTTTGCCTTTGGAATACACGGTCTCTTGGAATAATGGCAAAGGCTTTAAGAAGTAGTATTTTGATAATATTTCGCTAACAAGCGGTTAGATTTATTAATCTTTTTGCAAAAAATTGTTACAATTCTACCGCTTGTTTATTTTTTATTTTATGGGGAATTATGGATTCACAAAAAGATTTTGTTATGAAGCAAAATATTTTTAGCAAAATTATCTTTGCTAGTCGTTGGCTACAATTACCTATTTACTTAGGTTTAATTGTTGTTCAAGCAATTTATGCATATAAATTCTTGAAATCATTATGGAATTTGGTCGTTAACCTTGGCGTAATGGATGAAAATACCATTATGCTTGCAGTGTTAAATCTAATTGATGTTGTGATGATTGCAAACTTATTGATTATGGTCGTTGTTGGTGGTTACGAAACCTTTGTTTCACGATTAAATGTCGATAATCATCCAGATCAGCCAGAATGGTTAAATCACGTAAATGCGTCAGTATTGAAAGTAAAACTTTCAATGGCGATTATCAGTATTTCATCGATTCATTTACTGCAAACCTTTATCAATGCGTCTAAATTGCCTGAATCAACAATGATGTGGCAATTACTGATCCATTTTGGATTTATCTTATCTGCAATTGGTGTTGCGTATACTGATAAATTATTAAATTCAGCGCATCATCACTAAAATCTGATTTTTTGTAAAAAAGCGGTTAAAATAGACCGCTTTTTTCATATTAGGAGAAAAATAGAATGACTAAACATTATGATTATGTTGCTATCGGTGGCGGTAGTGGTGGTATTGCTTCATTAAACCGTGCAGCAAGCTATGGCAAAAAATGTGCGATTATTGAAGCAAAACATTTAGGTGGAACTTGCGTAAACGTTGGTTGTGTACCTAAAAAAGTAATGTTCTACGGAGCTCAAGTTGCTGAAGCAATTAACAGCTATGCACCAGATTATGGCTTTGATGTAACTGTAAACGGTTTTGATTATGCAAAATTAGTAGAAAGTCGTCAGGCGTATATTAGCCGAATCCATACTTCATATAATAATGTTTTAGCTAAAAATAATATCGATGTGTTAAACGGTTTCGGTAAGTTTGTTGACGCCAAAACGATTGAAGTTAGCTATGCAAATGGTTCAACAGAATTAGTTACAGCAGATCATATCTTAATTGCAACTGGTGGTCGCCCAAGCCGTCCAGCAATTAAAGGGGCTGAATATGGTATCGATTCAGATGGTGTATTTGCATTAAATGAATTGCCAAAACGTGCTGCAATTGTGGGAGCTGGTTATATTGCCGTTGAGATTGCAGGTGTATTTAATAGCTTAGGCGTAGATTGCCATTTATATGTACGTCAACACGCTCCACTTCGTGCGCAAGATCCAGATATTATCGAAACGCTATTACAAGTGATGGAGCAAGATGGTATCCAATTACATACTCACGCAATTCCACAAGAAGTGATTAAAAATGCAGATGGCTCATTAACGCTTAAATTAGAAGATGGTCGTGAGCAAACTGTTGACTGCTTAATTTGGGCGATTGGTCGTGAGCCAGCAACCGATGTGATTAATCTTGAAGTAACAGGCGTTGCAACAAATGAGCGTGGTTTTGTTAAAGTAGATAAATTTCAAAATACCAATGTAGAAGGTATTTATGCGGTAGGTGATATTATTGAAGGTGGTATCGAACTAACACCTGTGGCTGTAGCAGCAGGTCGTCGTCTATCAGAGCGTCTATTTAATAATAAGCCAAATGAACATTTAGACTATAACCTTGTGCCTACTGTGATTTTTAGCCATCCTCCAATTGGAACAGTTGGCTTAACGGAACCACAAGCAATTGAGCAATACGGTAAAGATAATGTAAAAGTATATAAATCTAACTTTACACCAATGTACAGTGCCGTTACAAAACATCGTCAACCTTGCCGTATGAAATTGGTTTGTGCGGGAGCTGATGAAAAAGTCGTAGGCTTGCACGGCATAGGGTTTGGGGTAGATGAGATGATCCAAGGCTTTGCAGTAGCAATCAAAATGGGGGCAACAAAAGCTGATTTTGATAATACTGTTGCAATTCATCCAACAGGTTCAGAAGAATTTGTTACAATGCGATAATTCTAATAAAATACAAGGCGAATACAATGAAATGTTCGCCTTGTAAGTTGCTGTAAGGAGAATGATAGGTATATGAACAAAATTATAATAAAATTTGGATTATTATTTTTTCTAGCGGTTTGGGGTAACCCCATATATGCTTCCTCTACTAATGTAGTACATCAAAAAACAGCTGAACAAACTGTGTCAACAGAGATATTAAAAGAAAGCTTAAATGCCTCGTCAGTCGCTTATGATGACATATTTTCTTTCAAAAAGAAAAATGTTAGAAATGAAGTTCTTGGTGGAGATTCTCCAAATAAGACATTGGCAGAAAAAGATAAATTGATTAATGATCCCGTTTTGATCGCAGAAAGAAGAAAAGCTATCGCAGCTAGTGGAAAAGCACGAGAAGGAAAGCTGTCTTGGCGAGAAATGAGCAGTGGTTATTCTGAAGAGGAATTACGAATGGGAGCTCAAAGACCATTGTTACCAGCAGAAATATCGCATTTGAAGAGCCAATGTCGTTATGCTTATATGTCTGATGAAGAGGTCGTATTCTACCGTTGTTCAGAAAAGAAAATTTCATCTAAATAATAGATGAGTATTGATTAATCAAATATTGTAATCCCAATAATAACTTATTGGGATTTTTTTATGCGATCCATTTATGAAGTGGAATTCTGAGAACTAAGTCACAGATTTATTTAAATAATTTATTTATTCTTAAACTAATTTTTAGTATTAGCAAAGGAGATAAATTTATGTTTAAACAACTTCAACAAGTCGGTAAAGCATTTATGCTGCCGATAGCCATCTTACCAGCAGCAGGTTTGTTGCTCGGTATTGGTGGCGCTTTATCCAATAAAGCAACTGTACAAGCTTATCCTATTTTAGATAATGCAACTTTACAGGGAATTTTCCAAATTATGGCGGCTGCTGGTTCGGTCGTTTTCGCAAACCTTGCATTATTACTTTGTATTGGTTTGGGTATCGGGCTAGCTAAACGTGATAAAGGCGTGGCTGCATTAGCGGCAGTAGTGGGTTATCTAATTATGACTGGCACTATTTCTGCGCTTATTCCAATTTTCTCTCCAGATGTAAAAGGTATTGATACTGGTGTGATTGGTTCATTAGTAATGGGCTTAATTACGGTAAAACTCCACAATAAATACCATAATATCCAGCTTCCACAAATTTTAGGTTTCTTTGGCGGTTCTCGCTTCGTGCCTATCGTTACCGCTTTTGCTGCAATTTTTGTTGGTGCGGTATTCTTCCTAATTTGGCCGACCTTCCAAGGCTGGTTAGTTTCAGCGGGTGAAGGTATCTCATCAATGGGAGAAGTGGGCTCATTCTTCTACGGCTTCTTAATGCGTTTAAGTGGTGCTGTTGGTCTTCACCATATGATTTATCCATTATTCTGGTACACAGAGTTAGGCGGAACAGAAGTAGTGAATGGTGAAACTATCATTGGCGCACAAAAAATCTTCTTTGCACAATTAGCAGATCCAACACATCAAGGTTTATTCACAGAAGGTACGCGCTTCTTCGCTGGTCGCTTTGACACAATGATGTTCGGCTTACCAGCAGCATGTTTAGCAATGTACCATGCAGCACCAAAAGATCGCCGTAAAGCAATTGGCGGTTTATTCTTAGGTGCCGCATTAACTTCATTTATCACTGGTATTACCGAGCCTATCGAATTTATGTTCTTATTCGTAGCACCTTGGTTATACGTATTCCACGCATTCTTAGATGGTGTATCATTCTTTATTGCAGACTTCCTAAATGTCTCTATTGGTAACACCTTCTCTGGTGGTTTCATTGACTTCTTGCTATTTGGTATCTTACAAGGCAATGAAAATACTAACTGGATCCGTGTAGTAATGGTGGGTTTACCTTGGGCTGCATTATATTATTTCACTTTCTTATTCTTAATCCGTAAATTCAATGTAATGACTCCGGGACGTGGCGATGATCAAGAAGAAGTGGTAGAGCAACAAACATCTTCTTTAACTGAAAATGCACATAAAATCATTGCCGCATTAGGTTCTGCAACAAATATTGAAAATGTGGACGCTTGTATTACTCGTTTACGTGTTTCAGTAAAAGATGTAAAAGCAGTGAATAAACAGCAATTAAAAGCATTAGGTGCGATAGATGTATTAGAAGTAGGTGGAGGCGTTCAAGCGGTATTTGGGGCTAAAGCTGTGCTTTATAAGAGTGAAGTAAATCAGATCTTAGGTAAGGAAGATTAATCCTTAGATTTATCAAACAAAAGTGGTGAGTTATTTATTCAGATTGGATCTATTTTGTGCAAGTGATCTTTTTTCTTAAATTTTTTGCAAAAAACACTTGCAAGGGTTTTAAAAATCTCTATAATGCGCACCACACAACGACGCGCTGTTGTGAAGAAGTTAAAATGACAGTGCGTCGTTCTTTTTTGTTCTTTAACAATTTATCAGACAATCTGTGTGGGCACTTGTTGATGATTGATTTTGAAAATATTATTTAATTTTGAAGTCTTGATAAGTGCTTAACTTAGAA
>LEKJ01000038.1 GCA_029852775.1 Pasteurellaceae bacterium LFhippo2 | reverse complement strand
TTTTGGGGTGCAGATCATTTTTCAACCTTTACAGAGAGTGATTTAAAAAATTATGCTGAATTCAAGCGAGTGATCAAAGAGTTTCAGACATATTTTCATTTAGAACAGTGTTCTTTACGTGATATCGATCACTATTTGTGGTTATTAGGCAAAGAAGTCGCACAGAAAAAACGACAAGAGAAGGCTAAATAAAGATTTAAAGGAATAGTTAAAATAACTTATCTATAACTTTGTCAATAAACTGAGGCAGATCGAAAGATCTGCCTTTTTGCGTTTTAGTTATTAATGATTTTTAACAATCTCTAATATTTCTGCAAAATCTTCACAGACATAATCAGGATTTGATTCGCTAATTGGAATATTATAGTTGTAACCATAAGTTAAGCCGATATTAGGGCAACCAGCAGCTTGAGCGGCTAAAATATCATTTCTAGAATCACCTACAAATAAAATCTCGTGTGGGTGTAAGCCAAATTTTCCACAGAGATAATAGAGTGGCGCTGGATGTGGTTTGATGGCAGGAAGTGACTGCCCACCTAAAGCTTCACTAAATAGATGATCGATTTCAAAGGCTTTGAGTACAGGTAATACGTGCTTTGTTGGCTTATTTGTGACTACAGCTAAGGTATATCCTTGCGCTTTTAACTCTTCTAGAGTCTCTTTCACATTTGGATATAACACACTGATGTTACTAACATTTTCTCCATAAAAATGCCCAAATCTGCGCTGAATCTGCATTAGTTGTTCTTTGCTAAATTCATTTGCTCTACCAGTCCATTCCATCCCTTTGGAAAATAGCACATCAGCACCACCGCCAATCCAAGGTAGAACAACTTCTTCAGGGGCTTGTGGAAGACCTACTTCCGCAAAGGCTGAATTTAGAGAAAGCGCTAAATCCGGTAAGCTATTTACCAATGTTCCATCTAAATCAAAGCCAATTAATTTAATTTTTTTATCCATATCATTTCTCCAAAAATAAAGGCGTGTTAATAAACACGCCCATAAACAAATTACATTTTTTCTACAGTTTTAATGCCTAGTAGATCTAAACCTTGTTTTAATGTTTTCGCCGCTAAAGAAGCTAGTTTTAAACGGCTCTGTTTCACTGCTTCTTCTGCATTTAGAATTGGACAAGCTTCGTAGAAACTTGAGAAAATACCCGCTAATTCATAAAGGTACTGACATAACACGTGTGGTGTACCGTCTTTAGCCACAGTCGTTACTGCTTCTTCAAACTGTAATAGTTTTAATGCTAACGCACGCTCTTTATCTTCGGTTAACGCAATCTCACCGCTTAAAGTTGCTTGGTCAATGCCCGCACGGCTGAAGATTGAGCTAATACGTGTATAAGCATATTGCATATATGGCGCAGTGTTACCTTCAAAGGTCAACATATTATCCCAATCGAATACGTAGTCTGTAGTACGGTTTTTCGATAAGTCTGAATATTTCACCGCGCCAATTGCTACAGCTTCTACTAC
Organism: Pasteurellaceae bacterium LFhippo2; assembly: GCA_029852775.1. Classification (GTDB taxonomy): domain Bacteria; phylum Pseudomonadota; class Gammaproteobacteria; order Enterobacterales; family Pasteurellaceae. The sequence continues at coordinate 5,183 of LEKJ01000038.1, read as the reverse complement.
CGCTTTACGCTCTTCATCCGTTAAGTTTGGATTTTTCTCCGCAATTAACTTCTCTGCACGCTCTACCGCTTCATCTAATAGATCCGCTAATTTTACTGTACCGCCTGTACGAGTTTTAAATGGTTTGCCGTCTTTACCTAACATCATACCGAAGTTATGGTGTTCAAGACTAAACTCATCTGACACATAGCCAGCTTTACGCGTAATTAACCACGCTTGTTGCATATGTTGGCTTTGGCGAGTATCTGAGAATACTAACGCACGGTCTGCTTTTAGTGTTTCATAACGATATTTTGCCGCTGCAACGTCAGTGGTTGTATATAAGAAACCACCATCTTTCTTCTGAACGATAACGCCCATAGGATCGCCATCTTTATTCTTAAACTCTTCTAAGAACACCACTAACGCACCGTCATCTTCGACTGCTAAACCTTTTGCTTTTAAGTCTGCCACGATTTCAGGCAACATTGGGTTGTAAAGGCTTTCACCCATAACATCTTTTTCAGTTAAGGTTACGTTTAAACGCTCGTAGTTATGTTGGTTTTGTTGCATTGTGATATCAACAAGTTTTTTCCACATTGTACGGCAGTATTCATCGCCACCTTGTAATTTCACTACGTAGCCACGTGCTTTTTCTGCAAATGCTTCATCGCTGTCGTAATGCTCTTTTGCAGCACGGTAGAAGGCTTCTAAATCGCTTAATTCCATTGCAGAAGCGTGTTCATTTTCCATTTTTTCAAGGTAAGCAATTAACATACCAAATTGCGTACCCCAGTCACCCACGTGGTTAGCACGGATAACTTTATTACCTAAGAATTCTAAGGCACGCACTACGCCATCACCGATAATGGTTGAACGTAAGTGACCTACGTGCATCTCTTTTGCCACGTTTGGAGATGAGTAGTCCGCTACCACAGTTTGCGGTTGGCTTACGCTAATACCTAATTTTTCACTGGTTAATGCCGTTTCTGCATTTTGTGCTAACCATTGTGGCGCTAAGAAAATATTGATAAAGCCCGGGCCTGCAATCTCTAATTTATCTGCAATACCGTTTAAATCTAAGTTATCTAACGTTTTTTGCGCAAACTCACGTGGATTTAAGCCAAGTTTTTTCGCTGCGCCCATAATGCCGTTTGCTTGGTAATCACCAAATTGAGGTTTACCAGATTGACGAACTAATGGCTCAACATTTTGCTCTGCGCCAGCAAGAACCATTGCTTGCTTAATTTTTTCCGATAGAATGTATTGAATATTCACAACTATACCTATGATTAATTTGTTACTTAAAAAATGGCTGTAATGATACTAAAAAACCTTGATAAAAGCTCTGAATTTGCAAATTTTTTCGCAAAACTTACCGCTTGTTTAGGCGACCTCGCTAGATTCGAACAAAAAATTCAACAAATCGCCAATATTTCTGGTATTGAGTTAGCTCAATTTGAGATTGATCACCTTGCGGTGCGTATGAATAGTAATGAAATCGCACAACAGTGGAAAACCTTATTATTGGAAAAAGGCACTTTGTTGAAAGAGAGTGAGGTGAATGGCCGACCGATAGCATTAATCACTTTAGACCAACCGTTGGGTTTTTGTGAACAACAGGTTTCTATTATCGAACTGCCTTTCCCTAAAGGAAAAATCTATAATGAAGAAGGCTGGGAGCATATTGAAATTGTTGTGCCCATGCTTGAAGATGAAAGTGTAGAGCAGTGGTGCAACCGGTTAGATTCGCAATTTAATTTGCAAAATAATCCTAAGTTAAAAATTAAAATCAGCCAACCGTCTGTGGAAGGGGAGCGATTACCAAACCCAAGTATCGCAATTTCACTAAAGGATGAAACTTATCAAAATTTCACTTGTCTTAAGTTGCATCCACATTCAATTCGTGATGTTGTCGATTCAGAGAACAATCTCTAATCACTTCTTTTTTTGGAGAAAAAAATGAAAAAATTTAAATTAGCAGCAGCGTTAATGGCTGCATTAACGTTAGCTGGTTGCGCACAAACTGATGTTTATAGCGGTAGTGTTTACCGTGGTGACCAAGCGAAAGAAGCTCGTTCAATTACTTACGGTACAATTGTTTCTGTACGTGAAGTTAAAATTCAAGCAGAGAGCCAAAGCCAAGGTGCTTTAGGAACTGTTGGTGGTGGTGTACTTGGCGGTATTGCTGGCTCAACTATTGGTGGTGGCCGTGGCCAAGCTGTTGCAACCGCAGTGGGCGCTATTGCTGGTGCAGTGTTAGGTAACACCGTTGAAGAGAAAGCAAGCCAAGTAACTTCATTAGAGATGGTTATTCGTAAAGATGATGGTCAAGAGATCGTTGTAATTCAGAAAAAAGAAGATGGTTTTGTTCCGGGTAAACGTGTACGTATCGTAGGTTCAAGCTCAGATTTAAACGTTTCTTTATTGTAATAATAGTCTAAAATATATTCTATTTAAGCCACGCGAATGTCAAAGCGTGGCTTTTTTATGCAATTTTGATTGCTAAAGATTGGTAACAAAGGTAAAATACAAGGGATTATTTAAAAAATCTGGTGTTATTCCGTTTAAAATAACATCATAATCATAAAATTATATTTCTTATAAGGATAAGCAATGAAAAAATTTTCTCTTGTTGTATTAATGAGTGCTGTATTAGCAGCATGTACTGCTGATGTATATTCAGACAAAGGTAACGCGACTGTATTAAGTAGCAAAAACCTTTCAGATAGCGTTGTTGAATTAGTAATTCAAAAAGACAGCGGCGAGTTAGTAACTATGACTCGTGAACGTGATGAGCACGCAACAGTAGGTGCGCGCGTAAACGTAACTGAAACTTACAACCACGAAGATCCAGATTTAAAAACTATTACTCGTTACGAGTTCAAATAATCTGATCTCAAAGATTTAGAAAAGCCCCGACTAGTTCGGGGTTTTTTTATTGATAAAATTAGCCTAAAATGCAAAAAATTCTTAAAATAGAACCGCTTGTATGAATAACTTATTAAATAAGCTTTCTTTTGATTGGCTGAAAACTGATATTGTTGGTGCTTTGCCGATTTTTTTTGCCGCAAATATAGCAGCCTTAAGTATTTGGTTACTTGGTATTTCTGAACATACAATGCCGCTAATTCTTGGGATTATTGCAGCAGGTTTATCGGATTTAGATAACCGTTTGACAGGCCGTTTAAAGAATATTTTCTTCACTCTTATCGCTTTTGCGATTTCTTCCCTTAGCTCACAACTAGCCTTAAGCTATGGCTGGATTTTTATTCCTTTAATCACGGTCATTACCTTTACAGTTATTATGCTTGGGGCAATTGGTCAACGCTATAGCACAATCGCTTTCGGCACACTGCTTGTTGCAGTTTACACTACATTAAGCTATACCCCAGAATCCACTTGGTATGGCAATACTTTGCTCATTTTAGCTGGTACATTACTTTATGGCGTCGTTGCAGTTTTGGTCTATCTCTGTTTTCCAAATCGTACTGTACAAGAAAATATGGCGCAATATTTCGAAGCATTAAGCCATTATCTACAAGTTAAGGCAGATTTTTTTGACCCTGATGATACTGAACATTTGCCCCAAAAGCAGTTTGATCTTGCAAAAGCAAATATTGCGGTAATGAACACTGTGGATAAAGCCCGTGTTTCACTGTTTTATCGCTTACGTGGGCAACATCGTCATCTACGTACTCAAAAAATGCTTCGTTACTATTTTACAGGACAAGATATTTGGGAACGTGCGAGTTCTAGTCATTCACAATATACGGAATTATTTGAAAAACTAGAAAATAGCGACTTAGTTTTTAGGTTCCAACGAATCCTTGAATTACAGGCGATGGCTTGTCAGCAAGTCGCTTATGCTTTACGTCATAATGAACAGTATCAGCACAGTAATCGTGGTGAGAAGGTGCTACAAGGATTAAATCGTTCGTTGCAATATCATCAACAGCTTGAGATTAAGCAGCTCCATAAATTACAGTCTATTGCCGAAAATCTACGCAATATTGAAGGACAATTAGCACAGTTAACGGATGAAAATATTCAACCTGAAATTAGCAAAAAATCCGTTAAAACAGCCCGCTTGATCGCAGAAAATGTGTCGGGTTTTCGTAATATGCTTCAAGCAATTCGTTCCCAATGCCATTTGGGCTCACAACTATTTCGCCACGCAGTTCGTCTTTCAATAGTGGTATTTTTGTGTAGTTTGATTGTTGAAGTGTTTGCAATGGAGCAGGGTTATTGGATTTTATTAACAGCTGTTTTAGTCTGCCAGCCCAACTATTCAGCGACGAAAAAGCGTTTAATTCAACGCGTTATCGGCACGATTTTAGGCGTAATTGTTGGACTTTCATTTAACTATTTATCTCCAACTTTAGTTGCACAATTAGGCATTATTGTTGCTTCAAGTAGTCTGTTCTTTTTCTTTAGAACCAACAATTATAGCTTCTCAACTTTTTTTATCACCATTCAAGTGCTAGTCAGTTTTGATGTGGTGGGTTTTGACTCGGATAGTGCAATGCTACCACGCATTATTGATACGCTTATTGGTGCAGGGCTAGCGTGGTTTGCGGTGTCATATTTATGGCCAGACTGGAAATACCTTAATTTGCATAATAGTTTAAAATCTACTTTGGCAAGCAATGCAACTTACTTACGCCATATTATTGCTCAATTACAATTTGGTTATCGAGATCAACTCTCTTATCGTGTTGCTCGTCGTTCAGCACAAAATGCGGTGGCAGCTTTGAGTACCGTTGTTTCAAATATGACGGGTGAGCCAAATAAATATAAGAGCGCATTAGAGTTTGCGCCGACACTTCTTGGCTTGAGTTATACATTGATGAGCTATATTTCAGCCCTTGGTGCGCATAGGGCTGAAAGTAATCAGCTTCATCACCAAATTGATTTTTCGGCATTGTTCTTTAAACAAGGAAAATTAGTTGCTGAATTGCTCGATAAAATGGCGAAAGGTGATGAATGTAGTGAACAGGTGATTTTGGATGTAGATATTCAACTTCAGCAATTTGAAGTGGAGTATCAAGATAAGATCGACCAAAAAAGTTTGATTTTATTACAGCAACTGCGTTTAATTGTGCAGATGTTGCCACAGTTATGGGGGCTACGCCAAAAAGCGTAGGGTGCGTGTAAACGCACCAGTAAACGAAAAAGGTGCGCTTATGATCTGACCCCAAAAA
>LEKJ01000037.1 GCA_029852775.1 Pasteurellaceae bacterium LFhippo2 | reverse complement strand
ACACGGTGCCCGTGTCCGCCACATATCTAAGCAACAATCACTTCCACACCCTTCGACTCAATTTGAGCTTTAATCTCTGGGGCTAACTGACTATCTGTAATTAATTTATCAATACTCTGCCACTGCAATTCTACATTTGGCATTTTTCGACCGATTTTTTGTGATTCGATTAATACAATCACTTCCCTTGCGACTTCCGCCATCACTTGGCTTAAGCCAACTAACTCATTGAAAGTCGTTGTACCTTGCTCTAAATCAATACCATCAGCACCGATAAATAGCTGGTCGAAATCGTAAGAGCGTAAAACTTGTTCGGCAACTTTGCCTTGAAAGGATTCAGAACGACTATCCCAAGTGCCGCCAGTCATTAAAACCGTTGGCTCACATTCTAAATGGGTCAGTTCAGTAGCAAGAGCAAGAGAATTAGTCATAATAATCAAACCAGTTTGGTTTAATGCTTTAACTAAAGCCCCTGTGGTACTTCCGCTATCAATGATAATACGGTTATGCTCTTTAACCCATTTAGTGGCTTCATTGGCAATCGCTAACTTTTGTTTAGAAAGTTGTTCGTGGCTTTCTTCTATTAATTCCGTTGGAATTCTGATCGCTCCGCCATAACGACGCAGCAAAAAACCACTTTCTTCTAGAACAGTTAAATCCTTTCGAATCGTAACTTCTGACGTTTCAAATAGACTTGCCAACTGTTCAACACCCACTTCGCCCTGCTCTTGCACCATATTGGCAATAATTTGGCGACGCTGTTGTGTGTTTCGTTTTGACATATTATTTATCTAATAAGTTTCGTTTCGTAACTTTCCGCGTATTATAGAGAGAAATTTAAACAAAGAAAAGTAGATATTATTAAGGAAAAGTAAAGAAAGCGGTAATAAAAAAGCGACCCAAACGGATCGCTTTAAAAGTAAAAATGTTGAATTACGGATTACGCTTAAATTTGCTGAAATCTGGCGCACGTTTTTCGTTAAATGCGTTACGGCCTTCCTGACCTTCTTCTGTCATATAGAATAACATCGTTGCATTACCCGCTAACTCTTGTAAGCCTGCTTGGCCATCACAGTCCGCATTTAATGCAGCTTTTAAGCAACGTAATGCGATTGGGCTGTTACGTAACATCTCACGACACCAACGAACAGTCTCTTTTTCTAACTCCGCGTAAGGTACAACGGTATTTACTAAGCCCATTTCTAATGCTTCTTTAGCGTCATATTGACGACATAAGAACCAGATTTCACGTGCTTTTTTCTGACCTACGATACGCGCCATATAGCTTGCGCCCCAACCACCGTCAAATGAACCTACTTTCGGACCTGTTTGACCGAAGATGGCATTTTCTGCTGCGATGGTTAAATCACATAACATATGTAACACATGGCCACCACCGATTGCATAGCCTGCTACCATTGCCACGACTGGTTTTGGGCAGCTACGGATATCACGTTGGAAGTCTAATACGTTTAAGTGGTGTACGCCGTTCTCATCTTTATAGCCGCCGTAGTCGCCACGTATTTTTTGATCCCCACCAGAACAGAATGCTTTCTCGCCTTGCCCCGTTAATACGATCACGCCGATTTGATCATCAAAACGTGCATCAGAGAATGCTTGAATCATCTCTTTTACAGTTTGTGGGCGGAATGCGTTACGCACTTCTGGACGGTTAATTGTAATTTTTGCGATACCGTCTGTTGATTTGTGATAAAGGATATCTGTGTAACCTTCGCTGAAGTCGTGCCATTCAACTGGCGCATAAAGTACATCGTCTTGTGGATTTTGCATTTTTTATTCCTTTTTTATTAATACAAGCGGTGAGATTATACCCGATTTTTACGAATAATGTAGGGGCGTGTTACACACGCCTGCGGGCGTACAAAGTCAGCCCCTACAAAATTTTTAAGAAATATTACCCATTGCCCTTGTATTCTTAAAATTTATCGCCATATCTGACCAGTCATTTAATCAATAAGGAAACATTATGTCTTTAAATTTAGAATCAGTGAAATTAGAAAGCGTTGAAGCAAAAGGCGGATACGGTATCGGTTTACAAATTGGTCAACAATTATTAGGTTCAGGCTTAGACGTTGAGCCAGAAGCTGTGGTTAAAGGTATTTTCGACGTATTAAACCAAAACCCACCAGCGTTAGAATTAAACGAAGTAAGCAAAGCATTACAAGAGTTATCAGAGCGTGCAGAAGCAGAACAGGCGAAAGCGTTTGAAGCATTGGCAGCGGAAGGTAAAGCATTCTTAGAAGAGAACAAAAAACACGCAGCAGTAAAAGAGACTGAAAGCGGTTTACAATACGAAGTATTAACAGAAGGTACAGGTAAAATCCCTGCGAAAACAGACAAAGTACGCGTACACTACACAGGTTCTTTAATCGACGGTACAGTATTTGATAGCTCAGTTCAACGTGGCACACCAGCGGAATTCCCAGTAAATGGCGTTATCGCAGGTTGGATCGAAGCATTAACAATGATGCCTGTTGGTTCTAAATGGCGCTTAACTATCCCGCACAATCTTGCATACGGCGAGCGTGGTGCAGGTGCATCAATTCCGCCATTCAGCACATTAGTGTTCGAAGTTGAGTTATTAGATATCGTTGCATAATCGATACTAAACAAAAGCCACGCAATCGCGTGGCTTTTCACTCTCTCCCTCTGGGAGAGAGACAGCTTAAAATTGCGTTAAGCAATTTTAAGCAGAGAGAGGGTGATTTATTCATTAATATCATCGGCTGAATCAAGTAATTCCGGCGAAAGAATAATACCAGTTAAATCTGCATAAATATAATCTTCAGGTAAGAAAGTTACACCACCAAAATTCACTGGGGTATCCACTTCTCCCACCATACTATCGTCTGCGCCAACTGGAATCGGAGCTAGGGCTTGAATACCAATATCTAAAGTTTCAAGCACATCTAATTGACGTACTGCGCCATTTACAATAATTCCTTCCCAGCCATTTTCTACTGCTAATTGCGCAAGTTCTGCATCAATTAACGCACGACGCACAGCACCGCCGCCATCAACAAGTAGTACTCGGCCTTCGCCTTCTTCTTCAAGCACTTCTGCGATTAAGCCGTTGCTTTCAAAGCATTTCACTGTAGTGATTTTGCCAAAGAAAGATGACGCACCGCCAAAGCTAGAGAAAATCGGTTCGACCACATCTACTTGATCTGAGTAGATATCACAAAGTTCAGAAGTATCAATACGCATAATACGCTCCTAAGTATCTTAATATATGAGGCGGAAGTATAAACCTTTGCAAAGATTTGTTCAAATCTAACCGCTTGTAGTTTGATTATGATCGCGATGAATACGCCATAACATTCTTGCATCTAAGTTTGACGATGAGATCATCGTCAAAAATACCGCCGCGCCGAAATAGAAAGCCGCTTCTCCCACCGAGAAACTGATAATTTGCCCACGCTCTACTAAAGACATCATCAATGCTAATACAAATAAGTCTAACATCGACCAGCGCCCCACAAAGTGAACATAGTGAAGTAGCTTCATCTGCCAGTGAATCGGGTGCTTCCAACGATAATGAATCGCTAACAGCAGATAAAGAATGACCGCAACTTTACTAAATGGCACCGCAATACTCGCCACAAATACGATAAAGGCCACCAGATAACTTCCCATTCCTAAGAATAGAATTACCCCGCCCATTAGTGAGTCTGCCGATGTTGCCCCCGCCAGCTCCGTTGCTGAAATCGGCAATAAATTGGCTGGAATCATCATTATTACCCCAGCAATTAAAGTCGCCCACACACGTTGTAATTTAATTTTATCCGCAACATCTAAATTGCTTTCACAGCGTGGACAGCGGTGTCGCCCTTTTTTATCCACAATATTTTCGTCAAAGGTATATTCACACTCTGGACATAAAGTCGGCTGGCATGAATGGTTCGGCTCCAACGAATGATACTCCGGGTAAAAACGCTCCCACCATTGCTTCGGCTCGATCTTGATAAACAGCAATGTGGTTAAAATCGCGGTTATTACAAAAGCAACTAAATAGGTATCAAACGACAGCGGTGCATAATCACGTACTTTAAAAGCGGCTACCGCAAGCGCAACTAAATATACATCTAACATAACCCACTGTTTGGCTTTGGTTAAAAAAATTAGTGTATAGCGTGGCCGCTGTCCGATAAATCTTTGCAACCTAATTGTCAGCACCAACAACGCAAATGAAAAAGGCATTATCACCGAGCAGATCAATACCATAAAGGCGGTATATTCAAAGCCCGATGTCGCCATTTTCCACACACCGCCCCACACAGACGCGTAGATCGGCACGCCAAGCAGATCAATATGTAACAGCGGATAAAATAGCCCAAAGGGTAATAGAATTAAAATCGCCGCCGCAATAAAAGTACAGCGCCCTAAACTCCAGCTATTTCCCGAACGCAAAACTTCATCGCAATTCGGGCAACAAGCGGTAAGATTTGGCTGATCTTTTACAACTCTTACTAGCGAATCACATTCAAGACAACGCTGTAAATAGGCTTTTTCAATCTTCATAATTAACTGGCTTGGGCTAAGCGTTTTGCGACCGGCGCAAAGCTTTTACGATGAAAAGGCGTTACACCAAACTCTTCTAATTTTTCAAAATGCAATTTGGTTGGATAGCCTTTGTGCTTGGCGAAACCGTACTCTGGATACTGCTTATCTAGCTCGTCCATTTCTAAATCACGCGCTACTTTAGCTAAAATCGACGCGGCACTAATTTCTGCCACTAAACTATCGCCTTTTACCACGGCTTGGGCCGCCATTGGCAGTTCAGGGATACGGTTACCATCTACCAAAACAAAATCAGGCTGAATTTTTAAGCCTGCCACCGCACGTTGCATTGCGAGCATTGTCGCTTGCAAGATATTGATTTCATCAATTTCTGCAGGTTCGGCACGACCTAACGACCATGCCAATGCCTTAGCTTTAATCTCTTCAGCAAGAGCAAGACGTTTCTTTTCAGACAATTTTTTAGAGTCCGCCAAGCCTTCTATCGGATTACTCGGATCTAAAATCACCGCAGCGGTGACAACTGCCCCCACCAAAGGCCCACGCCCCACTTCATCAACACCGGCAATCAATGTTGCATTTGGATATTCAAACTGCATCTTAATTTTCTTCTAAACTATAAGGCTGTTCGCATAGGCTTAAATTAATCTCACCAACGCGGAATTTGGTTTCTGGCTCAATCTCTTTATTTAACACCACTTGCAACCAAAGTTTATCTTGGTTTTGAATTGCGGCTAAAATTGTGCCGGTCTGCTTCCAGTTATCGCCTAGCTGCATTTCAATATTCGTTGAGATTTCAGGTAAGCTCATTTCACCTTCCACTTTCCCCACAAAAGTAAACATCGCGCGTTTATTCGCACCGCGATATTTGGCACGCGCCACAGTTTCTTGGCCAATATAGCAACCTTTAGTGAACGAAATCGCGCGCTCTAAGCACTGTAGGTTAGTCGCTTGTGGAATGAGCTCAAATTGATTCGCTTTATAAAGTAATGGCACACCTTGTTGAATGTCGATTAAATCCCAAAGTTTGCTATCACCGTTGATCTCTGGCTGTAGATCGCCCCAGAAAATCGCGCGTTTTTGTTCATCGTCAATCATACAAGCGGTCTGATTTTCGCAAAGTTTTGCAATTAATTCAGCGCTTGTGGTGCCGAATAATTTGGTCTCAACTTCACTGAAAGTAACCTTTGAAAATACCGCATATTTTTTTAATTGAGTTAACGCTTCAGGTAATAAATCTTGCTGAATAATCACAAAAAATTGCTCTGCACCTGCGCGATATAAGCGGAATAAACTGCTCATTTTGCCTTTTGGATCACAATGGCAAGTGATGGTCTGCTCCCCAACGGCAATTTTCGCGACATCCGCAGTTAGCTGACCTTGTAAATATTTCTCGGCATCTAAGCCCACAATTTCAATTAAACGGTATTGGTTTAACTCCACCGTTAAATTTGGTTGGCTGTGGGTGATTTTTTGGCAATCACATTTCATAGTTATCTCTTTAATAATCTGTATTGATGGGCAAGGATGCCCATCCTACATTTTCAAAAATTGAAGATTAATTGTAGGGTGGGCATCCCTGCCCACCACTTAAAATATCTATCCTAATCGTTCACTCAAATAACGATCATAATCAGGAATTTCAATATCCACGGTTTGTTCAAATAAGCTTGAACAAAGTAAAAAATCGGCACTGGCTTGGTTAATTGCTACAGGGATATTCCAAACCGTTGCAATACGCATTAAGGCTTTTACATCAGGATCGTGCGGAGCGGCATTCATCGGATCCCAAAAGAAAATTAGCATATCAATTTTCTTTTCTGCGATTAAGCCACCAAGCTGTTGATCTCCCCCCATCGGGCCGCTTAGTAAGGCTTTAATTTCTAGCCCCGTCTGCTTAGATAATAGATTACCCGTTGTACCAGTGGCATAAAGTGTATGGTATTTTAGACTCTCCGCGTGTTTTTGAGTCCATTCAATTAGGCTCTGTTTACAGCTATCGTGAGCCACTAACGCAATCTGTTTTTGAATAGGTAAGGAACGTGTTGTTCTGTACATTGTATTCTCCTTTTAAAAGGCGAATCATAAATTGAAAAGAGAAAAAGAGAAAGAGTCAACAAAAGAAAAACAGGCGGACATTCGTCCGCCTTGATTTATGTTTGATAAATTAGTTCACAGTCGGTGCTGCTTCTTCTTCCGCTTGTTGACGCTCTAAGTAATCTAAGAATAGTGCATCAAAGTTTACTGGCGAAAGGTTTAACGCAGGGAATGTACCGCGGTTTACTAAGCTTGCGATTAATTCACGAGCGTAAGGGTAAAGTACATTCGGGCATTGTGCCGCTAAGCAGTGTGCTAATTGAACGCCTTCTAAACCTTTGATTACGAATACACCTGCTTGTTTCACTTCGCAGATAAACGCCACATCACCGCTATCTTCTAAAGTTGTTTGAACATTTAAATGTAATGCAACTTCATAAGTATCTTCAGCGATTTGAGTTGTTTCTGTATCTAATTCAAAACCTAATTGTGGTTTCCACTCTTGTTGGAAGATATGTGGAAGATTTGGTGCTTCAAATGAAACATCTTTCACATAGATACGTTGAATTTGCATCTCAAATGGAGTTTGCGCTTCTTCTTGCGCTGGAACTTGATTTTCTTCAGCCATAGTAAATTCCTTAGTGTTTAAAATGTTATGGTGCGCCGAAACACACCATTCAATAAATTATTTATGCTTTTTAACAAGCGGTAAGCTTGCTGCTCTCCAGCCCGCAATACCTTCTTTTAATGCAGCTACTTTAGTGAAACCGTGCTTAGTTAATGCACCTGCAACACCCTGCGCACTTAAACCATTTGAGTCAACAATGATCACTTGGCGATCTTTATATTTCTCAACTGTTGGCGAACCGGTTTTTACCTCTGTTGGCGTTAAGTTTACGCTCTCAATAATGTGACCTGCTTTAAATTCATCAACAGTACGGATATCGATTAAAACCGCATCTTCTTTATTGATTAATTGTGTTGCTTGTGCATTGTCCACAATTTTAAATTTATTGGTCGCACCTTTGTAAAGGCTGATGATAACCGCAACAAGTAATGCTACCCACGCAACAACCATAATGGTATGACTTGCTACGAATTGTTGTAACTGCTGTGCAAAAGTTAATTGTTCCATAATTTTTCTCTAAAAGTTTGATAGTAAAAAGCGGTGCTTTTTAAGCAGAAATTTGCAAAATTTTCCCCTAAAAACACCGCTTGCTATTAATTTATCCTTGATATTGTAGGGACACGCTGCGCGTGTCCGCGGACGCGGGCATCGCGTCCCTACATTTAGGACATCAATATTAAAGAAAAATTAAGCCTGTTGTGCAGCCATAATTTCGTCGAATGAAGACGCTTTCTCAGTTACTTTCGCTTTCGCTAATACTGTTTCAACCGCTTGCTCTTCTAATACCACGTTACGGATATTTTCAGTTAATTGACGGTTTTTCGCGTAGTATTCGATCACTTCTGCTGGTTGCTCGTATGCAGACGCTAATTCAGCGATAGTCTCTTTCACACGCTCTTCGTTCACTTCTAATTTGTTAGAACCGATTACGCTTGAAAGTAATAAACCTACTTGAACACGACGTTTTGCATCCGCTTCAAATAATTCAGCTGGTAATTGAGCTGCCATTTCTGGTTTACCACCGAAACGTTGTACTGCTTGTTGACGTAATACATCAACTTCTTCTGCTACTGCAGCCGCTGGAACTTCGATTTCATTGTTCGCTAATAAACCGTTGATTACTTGGTTTTTAACGCGTGCAGTTACTGCATTTTTTAATTCACGTTGCATGTTTTTCTTGATTTCTGCACGTAAATCTTCAACTGATTTTGCGTTACCGAATTTTTTCACGAACTCTTCTGTTAACTCAGGAAGAACCATGTTTTCTACTTTCTTAAGAGTGATTGCGAATTTAGCCGCTTTACCTTTTAAGTTTTCAGCGTGGTACTCTTCTGGGAAAGTTACATCGATATCAAATTGTTCGCCAGCTTTGTGACCCACGATACCATCTTCGAAACCTGGGATCATACGACCTTGGCCCATAAATAATACGAAGTCAGACGCTTTACCGCCTTCAAACTCTTCACCGTCTACAGAACCAACGAAGTCGATAGTTACACGGTCGTCAGCTTTTGCAGCGTCTTGGCTTTCAGACCAAGTTGCTTGCTGTTTACGTAATACGTCAACCATTTTGTCTAAATCAGCTTCTGTGATTTCAACAACTGGTTTCTCAACTTCGATGTTTTCTAAACCTTTTAATTCAACTTCTGGGAACACTTCGAAAGTTACCGTGAAAGAGAACTCTTGACCTGGTTGGTAGTCATTTGGAGTGAACGTTGGACGACCTGCTAAGTTGATTTTTTCGCCGATCACAACTTCAAAGAATGCGCGTTGCATCTCTTCAGATAATGCATCTTGACGAGCTGGGATACCGAAACGTTGCTCGATGATTGAATGTGGAACTTTACCTTTACGGAAACCATCAACACGTGCGTTTTTCGCGTAGCCTTTTAATTGTTCTTTGTATGCAGCTTCGATTTTGTCCGCAGCTACTGTAACTGTTACACGGCGTTGTAAGCCTTCAAGTGTTTCGATAGAAAATGACATTCTTAAACCTCAATAGTTAAATAGAATTCGGTATATAAAATACAGATAGAAAAATAGACGGAAATTGTAACGTTATGTCAAGGGGTTGTCTATGAATTTTGTACAGATATAAAAAAATAATGCGCACCAAAGGTGCGCATTACAGAGAAAGGATTATAAACCTTTTGGAATACGGATTTTTTGACCTGGGAAGATTTTGTCCGCATCTTTGATAACTTCTTTATTTGCTTCTACGATAGCTGTGTATTTTGCACCGTTACCATAAGCTTTTTCTGCGATTTTCCATAAAGTGTCGCCTTTTTGAATTTCATAGAACTCATCGTCACCACCTAATTGCTCATCGCTGTTTAACTGTAACGCGTCGATATTTACGTTAGTTACGCCCATTACGTTACCCGCCATTAATACCGCTTTCTCAACCGCTGCTGCTGTTGACGCAACACCAGAAATATTTGCTACACCATTTTCAACAGTTACATTTAAATCTTCAACACCCGGATTGTCTTCCGCTAAATGTTCTGTTACTGCTTTTGATGCATCTTCTTCTTTGCTAAATAATTTACGACCGATATTACTCGCGAAATCAAATAAACCCATTGTTAAGTCCTCTTAAAAAGTAAAAATATAAACCGTAGGGTGCGTGTAAACGCACCACTACCTACAAATTAATAATCAATTCGTTGCTTAGATTATCCGAATTAAAATAAGTTCTCAAAAAATCTGAGATTTTTCACGGTGCGTTTACACGCACCCTACATTGATTTATGCATTTATCACATCAACCACTGCTTGCGCTGCTTGTGCATCGGCATCTGATTGAATCATTTGGTGCAACTGCATAAAACGCTGTCTTAGCACATTCTTACTTGCAATATCTTCTGGATTATCCGATAAGAATTTCGATAAATGCTGCGCGAGATTTTCAGGGTTACACTCTTCTTGAATCAACTCTGCTACAAGCGGTTCATTTGCGAGTAAATTTGGCAAAGAGATGTAATCAGTTTTGACTAAACGTTTTGCCAAAGTATAGGTAAAAGGTTTCATCTTATAGCCCACTACCATCGGCGACTTACATAACATCGCTTCAAGAGCGGCTGTGCCAGACGCTAATAGCGTTGCTTCGGCAGCAATCATTGCCTGGCGTGCTTTACCTTGAATAATTTTAACTTCAAGCTCTGGCGCAACCTGTGCTTTGATCGCTTCAAACTGTTCGATACGTTTTTGATTCACCATCGGCACTAAAAATTGCACATCAGGATATTGCTGTTTAAGTAACTGTGCGGTTTTCAAAAATGGCTCTGCTAAAAACTCAATCTCGCTACCACGACTACCGACTAAAATTGCCATATAACGCTGATTTTCATCAATACCTAACAATTCACAAGCTTCAGTACGATTTGGATTTAATGGAATTGCATCCGCCATTGTGTGTCCAATAAAACGACACGGCACATTAAAGCGATCATAAAATTCCTTTTCAAAAGGCAAGAATGCAAGCACCAAATTCGTTGCACGTTCAATTTTATAAATGCGTTTTTGACGCCAAGCCCATACAGATGGGCTCACATAGTGAATTGTCTTAATCCCTTTTGCTTTCAGTTTTTCTTCAACGGTTAAATTAAAGTCTGGCGCATCAATCCCGATAAAAATATCAGGTTTGATTTCAAGCATAGTATCAATGACTTGTTTACGACGTTTTAGCAAACTTGGTAAATGCTTAACGACTTCAACTAAGCCCATTACCGCCAACTCTTCCATATCAAATAAGCTCTCACAGCCTGCCTTTAACATTTGCGGGCCTGCTACGCCAACAAAACGTGCGTTTGGATAGTGAATTTTTAAGGCATTAATTAAACCTGCGCCAAGAATATCGCCAGAAATTTCGCCTGCGACAATCGCAATGGTTGGAGAGTGAATCATTGAAAAGCCCTTGTTTGAAATGGATATAAAAAAACAAATTCCTACCGCAAACTGCGATAGGAATTTTTTAAAGTGAAAGGATTATACAAAACTCGCTGTATATTTCGCAATAACAAGCTCTTCGTTGGTTGGGATTACATAAGCTGCGTGTTTGCAATTATCCGTTGTAATCTTACCGCTATTACCAAAGCGCGATGCTAAATTGCGTTCTTGGTCTAATTCAAAGCCTAAAATCACTAATTTTTCTAGCACTAAACGGCGCACTAACTCTGAGTTTTCGCCGATACCGCCAGTAAATACGATAGCGTCTAGCTTGTTATCTAAAAGCATTGCATAAGCACCGATATATTTCACTAAACGATGAATATAAACTTCTAATGCGATACGGCATTTTTCATCTTTTTCATAGTTTTCAGTAATATAACGGAAATCGCTACTACTTCCGCTTAAACCTAATAAACCCGATTGTTTATTGATTAAATTGCTTGTTTCTTCTGTTGAAAGATCTAATTTTTGTTTTAAATAAATTAATAGTGCAGGATCGATATCCCCACAACGAGTACCCATTACCAAACCTTCACACGGCGTAAAACCCATTGATGTATCAATACTTTCGCCCTGTTTAATCGCTGTAATTGATGCACCATTGCCTAAATGACAGCTAATCATATTAAGCTCATTTAGCGGTTTATTAAGATACAGTGCTGTTTTGTTAGCAATATAGTAGTGGCTGATACCGTGGAAACCATAACGGCGAATACCGTATTCTTCATAGAACGAAATTGGAAGTGGATAGAGATAAGCGTGTTTTGGAAGCGTCGCGTGGAAGCCAGTGTCAAAAACAGCAATATTTTTGTCTTTTAAATGTGGGAAAGCGACTTTTGCTGCTTGAATACCCATTACATTCGCAGGATTGTGGAGCGGTGCAAGCTCAAATAGTGTTTCTAAATCTTGTAAAACTTCTTCTGTGATTAACACTGGTTGTGAATGTTTTTCACCGCCGTGAGCTACACGATGACCAATTGCCTGAATACTCTGTTTTAATTCAAGATGTTCCGCAAGAATTTTATCGGTAACAAAAGTTAATGCATCGGTATGCGTTGCTTTTGGGGCAAGCTCTGATTCTGATTTTTTACCCTGATATTTCCAGCTAATTTTGGCATTCTCTAAACCAAGACACTCAGCTAAACCTGAAAGTAGAGTTTCTTCATTGACTGGATTGATAATTGAGAATTTAAGCGATGAACTACCGCAGTTAATAACCAAAATATTTTGTTGCGACATAGAAAATTCCTTTAGTAAATTTGTGATTGCAAAAGATTAAATAGTAGGTAATAGCTCACTGAGAAGCTATATACATTTACTCTTTTAATTGATTAGGGTCAAGCAGAATGAATTATTTTATTAATTAAAGAAAATACTGCTCCTACCACACTTAATTTTCTAAATTTTTACATTTCTAGGCGCACCTTTCGCAAATTTCTTGTAAAATCACACCGCTTGAATAAATTTTGGTTACAAACAATGTCGAATACGGAATATAACGAACAAGAACAACAATCCCCTGAACAGCCTGCGAAGAAAAAACGTAAGCCTTATGTGATCCCAACTTGCTTTAAATTAAGTGTGTTGGGAGCTTGCTGTATGGGGCTATACGGCATCTATCTAGACGGGCAAATCAGCTCGAAGATGGACGGCCAAGTGTGGCAACTTCCTGCGGAAGTTTATAGCCGTATTGAAAGTATCCGAGTCGAAGATAATCTCGATCTTGAACAAGTTCGCCTTGCTTTATTGGATTATGGCTATAGAGAAGTGTCATCTATCGCAACACCTGGCGACTTCAAAATTGAAGACAACAGCCTTGTTGTTCTGCGTCGAGCTTTCCAATTCCCTGAAACCCCTGAAGCTCAGCGCGTATTACGTTTACGCTTTGTAAACAATAAACTTGCTCGTATTGAAGATTTAGTGCGAATGAGCGAAGTAGATGAGTTTCGTCTTGATCCGAAGCTGATTGCAATGTTGCATTCAGATAATGATGAAGAACGCCAAACCTTGCGTTTACAGGAATATCCACGTCTATTAATCGACACGCTACTTCTTACCGAAGATAAACGCTTTTTCCAACACGATGGAATTAGTCCTTTGGGGATTGCGCGTGCCTTTGTAACAAACTATCAAGCAGGTCGAACCGTTCAAGGCGGTAGTACCCTGACCCAACAATTAGTTAAAAACCTATTTTTAACCAATGAGAAATCGTTAATTCGTAAGGTCAATGAGGCGCTAATGTCGCTGATTTTAGACTTCCGCTACGATAAGAACCGAATTTTAGAGACCTATCTCAATGAGATCTATTTAGGTCAAAACGGTAGTTACCAAATTCACGGTTTTTCATTGGCGAGCCAATTCTATTTTGGTCGTCCAATTCAAGAGATTAACCTAAACCAGATCGCATTATTGGTCGGTATGGTTAAAGGCCCTTCTCTATATAATCCTTGGCGTAACCCTGAAGGTGCAATTGAGCGCCGTAATGTCGTTTTACGTGTGTTGTTAGAACATCAAGTGATTAACCAAGAGCTTTACGATGTAATGAGCAAACAGCCATTGGGTGTTAAAGAGAAAGGCAATATCTACCGTCAACAACCGGCATTTATGCACGCTTTAAACCTTGAAATGCGTAGCGAATTTGGTGAAAACCGTACTGCGAAACTATCTGGGGCAAAAATTTTCACCACGCTTGACCGTAAACAGCAACGTTCTGCGGAGCTTGCGGTTATCAATGGTGTGGCAGATCTTGAAAACTCAAGCAAGAAAATCAAAGACTTACAATCTGCTATTGTTGTTGCTGAATATACAACGGGTAAAGTACGTGCGATTGTCGGGGGGGTTCAAACTCAATATGCGGGCTTTAACCGTGCGATTCAAACTCAACGTCAGATCGGTTCTCTTGTGAAGCCATCAATCTATGCGATTGCATTGGCGCAGCCAGATTCATTCCGTTTAAATACGCCAATTAAGAACCAACCGATCACCATTAATGTGAAAGGCAGCCAACCTTGGTCGCCACGTAACTACGACCGCCGTTTCAGTGGCTCGGTGATGTTAATGGACTCTTTAGTGCGCTCTTTAAATATCCCAACGGTCAATATCGGGATGAAGATCGGCTTGAAGAAAGTGATCGAAAAACAGAAAGAGATGGGCTGGGATAGTGTGGAAATTCCGCCATATCCAGCGACATTACTCGGTTCTTACTCGATTTCGCCTTATGATGTAACTAAATCTTACCAAGTTATTGCTAACTCGGGTGTTCGTGTGCCATTAACTACGGTTGAAGCAATTATTTCTCATCAAGGAGAAATGATCTATCAACCAAAAGTTGAAGAGAGAGCGAAACAAATACTACCAGCAGAAGCGGCAATCCAAACAATGTATGCAATGCAACAGGTTGTGGAACGTGGTACCGCACGTAGCTTACAGAGTGATTTCTCTCACTTACGTTTAGCAGGTAAAACCGGTACAACCAACAGCGCACGCGATACTTGGTTTGTGGGTGTTGATGGCGATAACGTAACAACAGTTTGGCTAGGTAAAGATAACAATGGTGAAACCCATTTAACCGGTTCTAGTGGTGCGTTAGAGATTTATAAAGGCTATCTATCACGCGCAAATCCAACGCCATTTAAGTTACAAAAATCCAATAATATTCAATGGGTTGGTATCAATAGCTATGGTTCTTGGGACTGTTCAAGCAGCCGCCAAATCCCTGTGTGGAAAGATAAAGGACAACGCTATTGCGTAGGTGGAAGCACTGTTGTAGCAGGTAAACCAACTGTTTGGGACGCACTTTCACTAAGTAAAGATCCTTCAGTAAATCAGCAAATTAAAGCTGATGAAGCAGAAGGACAAGGCCCAAGTGAAGAGATCGCGCCAACTGAATAGGCTACAAGCGGTCTGATTTTAGAAAAATTTTGCAAAATTAGACTCCAGTATTATGTAGAAGTCGTACAAATAGAAAATTTTGATTTTCTTAACTCTCTCCCTTTGGGAGAGAGACAGCGAAAATTGCGTTCAGCAATTTTTGCAGAGAGAGGGAAACAAGCGGTGATATTTCTGGGATATTTTGCAAATAGCCCTCTCCCTGACCTACGGTGCTGAACGCACCTTCGGTCTGTCCCTCTCCCGTTTACGGGAGAGGGTAAAATATTTTGTGCAGTTGCTACATAATTTCGTTAGATTCTAAGATAGAAAAAACGGTAAGATTCTTTCAAATCTTACCGTTTTTGTTTGTAGTGTGGATATCCTTGCCCACCCCACATTTAATTAAGCATAGTACATTTCAAATTCTACTGGGTGTGGCGTCATATTTAAACGCTCTACTTCTTTGCGTTTCATTGCCACATAAGCGTCAATGAAATCTTTCGCAAACACACCGCCTTGAGTTAAGAACTCGAAATCATTTTCTAACGCAGTCAATGCTTCATCTAATGAACCTGCTACTGCTGGAATATCTTTAAGCTCTTCTGGTGGAAGATCGTAAAGGTTTTTATCCATTGCGTCACCTGGGTGAATTTTGTTGATCACGCCATCTAGACCCGCCATTAATAATGCTGCAAACGCTAAGTATGGGTTTGCTAATGGATCTGGGAAACGCGCTTCAACACGTGTAGCTTTCGGGCTAGTTACCGCAGGGATACGGATTGATGCCGAACGGTTACTTGCTGAATAAGCTAATAATACTGGTGCTTCAAAACCCGGTACTAAACGTTTGTATGAGTTTGTGCTTGGGTTTGTGAAGGCATTTAATGCTTTAGCGTGTTTGATGATACCACCGATGTAGTACAACGCAGTTTCTGATAAACCCGCATATTTATCACCCATAAACACATTTTTGCCATCTTTACTTAATGACATATTACAGTGCATACCAGAACCGTTATCACCAGTGATTGGTTTTGGCATAAAGCAGGCTGTTTTGCCGTGCTCTACCGCAACATTCTGAACAACATATTTATAGATTTGAGTTTCATCTGCTTTTGCAGTTAAGGTATTGAAACGCGTTGCGATTTCGTTTTGACCTGCTGTTGCAACTTCGTGGTGATGCGCTTCAACCACTAAGCCATACTCTTCCATAAGTAAGCACATTTCTGAACGAATATCGTGAGCAGTGTCATTTGGTGCAACGGCACAGTAACCGCCTTTTTTCAATGGACGATACGCATTGTTACCGCCTTCATAGCGTTTATTGGTATTCCACGCCCCTTCGATATCATCAACTTCGTAAGAGTTACCGTTCATACCTACACCAAAGCGCACGTCATCGAATAGGAAAAATTCAGGCTCTGGGCCGAATAATACGCTATCGGCAATGCCTGTTGATTTTAAGAAGTTTTCGGCACGGATTGCAATTGAACGCGGGTCGCGATCATAGCTTTGCATTGTGGTTGGTTCGTAGATACTACAACGGATTGTAAGAGTAGGGATTTGAGCGAAAGGGTCAACCGCAGCGGTTTCAGGGATAGGCATTAAAAGCATATCTGCTTTATTAATTGTTTTCCAACCTTCAACAGATGAGCCATCGAACATTTTGCCGTCTTCAAAAAGATCTTCTAAATCATCGGCAACTAAAGAAACTGGGATAGAGACGCCGTGTTCTTTACCTTTAATATCAGTAAATTTTAACAGCACAAATTTAATATCGTTTTCACGGATGAGCTTTGCAACGTTGGCAATAGCATTTGTGTTTGACATAGTGAGTAGCCCTTGAGTAAAAATAAAATAAATGCTATTCCGCACCCTACGGCGCGGAAGTAAGAGAATACTCCATTTTTGGAATTTGAGAAGGGGGAAAAGAAAATATTTACATAATTTTTTATTTTTAGCGGACACGCGCAACGTGTCCCTACATTCGAGCATTATTCAAAGAAATGTAGATACTGTCTCTCA
>LEKJ01000036.1 GCA_029852775.1 Pasteurellaceae bacterium LFhippo2 | reverse complement strand
TTTTGGGGTGCAGATCATTACGATGTGCCTTTTTTATAAGACGTAATTTGTCGTTTAGTACGACTATACTCTATCCGACGGACAAAAAGAGGATAGTAAAATGTGTATTAAACAACAGATCGAAAAGATCAAAATTGATAGCGATGAGTTACTCGAAAAAGTGTATCAAGTCGCTCACAATATTCCTGCCGTACCTTTTGGTCAATTTATTAAAAACTACTATGCCAATAAGGTTGTGGTTAGAGTCTATCCAAACGATGATTATGGAGAGGCTTTTGCACTACTTCACACCAAAAAAGAGGTTTTCCGCAATATTACCTTTAACCAATATCAAAATCATACTCGCCTGATTTTCTGCCAACTTCCTAAAGCCATTGATATACAAGATGACTTTCAAACAGTTTTTGAGCTAGACAAACTCCCTAGCGAATATATTCTTGAGAGCTATCGCAAGATTGATGGTGAGTGGATCAAGGAAATTTAAACGAATCAACGGAGCTAAAATGAAAGGTGTTTATGTCTATGCAGTGATCGACCCTCGATCACCTAAGCAAATTTTTCATCTAGGCAAAGATTGCGATTATAGCGATCTGAATTGGCTAAAAGATAAAAACAATCAACCTTTTCTTAATAAAAGTATAGGAAATCCGCGCCAGCGTGAGATTATTCAAGATGATCTTCGCCCTGAATTTGTAGTGCTACGACAGGGGTTAACGGAAGAACAAGCGGATTTATTGATTCAGCACTATCAAGAATGGCTACTTATTTTTGGAAATAGTGCAGTAGAACAACTTAAATCACCATTGGCTGAAATCACCACTATGTACCGTGAATTCCAGTCAAAAGAGCTAGTTACGGATTTACCTATTGTCCTTATCCATTTGGATAACTGGATTGATCGTGAAAAAGCAAATTGGGGAAAATGGGATAAGGCTCGTCTTGAACGAATGATTTTTGCCAAAGTTCGTAAGTGGGGGAAATTTGGTGAGAAGCGAGAAAGGGCTAAATATGCTTTAGCGATGTATCGTGGCTGGGTGATTGGTGTATATCAAATTGAGCGTTGGAGCAGTCCTTATTCCGAAAACTATCTAAAGGGGCGTTATAAGTTTTCAGGCAAAATACTTGATGAAAATTCGGCTATCTATCAAGAGTTTATCCATAAAATTACTTATGCTAAAAATGGTGTCTATCAAATGCCAAGAAATCCTATTCAATATCGTAATTGTGACCGCTTTGATATAGAGCATATTTATCAATTAATATTGCAAGATGCAAATAGCCAATCGGCATTGATTGAGATTGAAAATGAAGAACAGCGTAGAACCTTTGCCGGCTTTGCAGACCGCTATCATTGGCAAGTAAAACAAGTGATAAGTGTGCATTTTGATAAATCGCCAGATTCTGCAATCCACAAGCGGTCATTTTTGGTTAAAAGTTTACCAAATAGTCGAGATTTCCATTTAATCAAAGTGGTTGCTTGCTATTTGAAAGTAGCTTGTCTTCCACAAATTAAAAATGAGCAACAGCTAGTGGATTATTTCACTTTGCTTACAAAGGAAAAATTTCAAAACATAGCAGCTTGCCAAGCTATCCAGCTCCCATACGCAGGTTCTCTGATGGGTAAATGGGCAAGGGATACCGCCATAGATCGCATTATTAAAGAGATTCAATCTTAACAGCGATAGGGCGTTACATACGCCCTATCTCTATTCTTCTCCGATTAATAGAATAATCCAACATTGAATAATATAAAACTGTACGACTCAATCTGTCGTTTAAATACCTACAATACTATTGTGAAATAGCTAAATGGAGTGTTTTATGAGTAATGTTACCTATTTATTAAATCCCCCTCAAGTTTCTTCTTATGCAGAAAAAGTTATGTTCAAAATGCTGTTTGAGCGAAATCTCTTTTCAAAAGTTTTTAACGAAACAAGTTGGCGTGATGATGATATTGCACTTGGTTTAGGTCTGCCAACAGAGCTTGATGGTTCTGATGAATGTAAAACAGTTGCTCGAGAGCTATTTTCGGAACGAATGAAATTCATTGCCCGTAAAAAAATTTCTGTTCCTAAACACTTGGGGGTAGCTTATAAGAATTTAGATCGCTTAGTTGAATTTATTGAATTAGATAGGGCTGAATATGAGCTGTTACGTTTTGCGCTGCATTTGAAATATGACAAGCCATTGTATGATTTAATGACGTATTTCCCAAAAGTAACGCTTAGTGGTGTAATTGAACATCTGTCATCACTATTAAAATTGGATAGTAAATCGGTAAAAAATTCGCTAAGTAAAAGCGGTAAATTATTATCTTATGGTTTACTAGAATCTAGCTTTCACCCTGATTCGATGTATGATTATTTAGGCTGGGGAGATACTCTTGATTTTGATGATTTTCTGGTACATCCGCTGAATGAAGAAACATTATTACAAAATTGCACCACATTGGCAGAACCATCAACCTTAAATCTTAGCCATTTTGAGCATATTCCTCAGAGAGATATGTTAGTTAATTATCTCTCTCAAGCGGCTAGACAGCGTAAAAAAGGGGTTAATATTCTATTCTATGGTCCTCCGGGAACAGGGAAAACAGAATTGGCTTCATTGCTTGGTCAAGAACTGGATCTTGCTACTTATACAATGGCTTATATGGATAAAGATGGTGATGTCATTGGCGGTAGAAAACGAATGGAAAATTGCCGTTTGGCGCAGCGATTGTTACAAGATCGCAAGGGCTTGATTGTATTTGATGAAGTGGAAGATATTTTTTCTAGCGGACTTTTTGAGCGCTCGGTAGCGCAATCTCATAAGGCTTGGATGAATCAATTATTAGAAAATAATGTAATTCCAATGGTTTGGATTACTAATTCCGTAGCATGTATTGACAACGCCTATTTACGTCGTTTCGATTTAGTTATTGAAATGGATGATTTACCGGTTAAGAATAAAGCTAAATTATTCAAAGAGTTAGTCGGTAATAAGTTTTCTGATGATTACATTCTACATCTAGCAAAAGTGCAAGGATTGTCGCCTGCGATTATTCAGCGCGGGCTGAAAGTGGCATCAGAGATAGTTTCTCCCTTAGAGCCGCAAATTTTTGTTGAGCAGGCTATTACGATTTTCAATCAAACGCTGATTGCGCAAGGTTTTAAGAAAATTGAACCACTTGCAACCAATCGTGTGATCTATAACTTAAATTGGGTCTCTTGTAGAGATAATATCCATAAAATCAGCGAAGGGCTGAAACGGACTAAGCAAGGCCGAATTTGTTGCTATGGACCTCCCGGAACAGGCAAAACCGCTTGGGCTAATTGGTTAGGGCTGGAGCTTGGTATGGAAGTGCTTGTGCGTCAAGGTTCCGATTTATTAGATAAATATGTTGGTGGCACAGAGCGTAATATTGCCAATGCCTTTGAGCAAGCCAAACAGAATAATATGGTACTAGTGTTTGATGAAGTGGACACTTTCCTATTTGCACGAGAAGGCGGTCAGAAGAGTTGGGAACATAGCCAAGTGAATGAAATGCTAACGCAAATTGAGAAATTTGAAGGTTTGTTAATTGTTTCAACAAATTTAATGGATGGCTTAGATCCAGCCGCTTTACGCCGTTTCGATTTAAAACTTAATTTTGATTATCTCAATAGTGAACAGCGTTATAGCTTAGGGATTGAACAGACTCAAAAATTAGGTTTAATGGATATCCAAGCAGAGCAGCGAAAACGCTTAGAAACCTTGTCATTGCTGACTCCCGGAGATTTTGCAGCGGTTGCTCGTCGTCATCGCTTTGCTGCATTTGATAGCGTTGATGAATGGATTGATGCTTTGGAAGATGAGTGTAAATTGAAAAAAGGCAAAGTTAGCCGAAGAATTGGTTTCTAACATAGACAAAAAAGGTGTGAATTTCAACGTTCACACCTTTTGCCAATTATTTATGTGTTTTAGCCCAATCTAAGAAACGTTTTTGAGTTTCTTTATCTGCTTGTTGGAACCAGTATTGTAATTGCTGTTCTGCGATATTTTCACCTTGAACCATTACTTTACCTTTAGACGCTTTACCATTTCCAACCACCATTGCTGGCATTGGAGTTACCGCTAAGTTTTTAACTGCTGCAGCGCCATTGCCTGAATTATAAGTCGCCAAGTTATCAACGATATTAGCGTTAGGCATAAAGCCTTCACCTTTTAGGAAATCAATTTTATGTTCTAAAGTTGAACCTGAGATTGTTTGAACTTTAAATGAAGGCTCTTTTTTGAATTTATTAACATCTAAATCAGTACGTAGATTTGGCGCAATGACTTGAATATTTTCAGAACTACCTGTAAAAGTGATAATGATTGGTTGAGACTCATAGAATGAGTTGTCAGAACCAGATTGATAGATACTTGATACTTCAACTACAACTTGGTGTTGATTCGTATCATTAACTTGCATAACGGTGTTTTTCTTCACTTTTTGGCCGTCAAAGGCTAGAAAATTTACGTTTGATGAGCCAGTAATTGTTCCTGCAAAGGTTGCTGAGCTTGCAATTAGCGTTGCAACAGCAAATGCGATTTTGCCTAATTTCATAGAATAAACCCCTAATTGATTGAGTAGAATGGAAAATCTTGCATATCCTATGCTAAATTTTTGTAAATAGAAAGTCAGAATTGTCGTTATTAGTCGATTTTTTAGCAAAAATGTGATAGCTTTCACAGGTTTTTTTATTTATGAGAATATTCAATGAGTGATGATCAGAGTAGCGTGAATACGCAAGAGAAAAAATCATTTTTAAAATCTATTTTTAGTGGGTTATTTCAGCAAGAGCCTAAAAATCGTGAAGATTTAGTGGAAGTTATTAGAGACTCTGCAGAAAACGAATTAATTGATAGCGATACTAAAGAGATGATCGAAGGGGTAATGGAAATATCCGAACTTCGTGTGCGCGATATTATGATCCCCCGCTCACAAATTGTGTTTATTGATGCAGAACAGCCATTAGATGCTTGTGTCGATGTGATTATTGAGTCTGCCCACTCCCGTTTTCCAGTGATTAGAGACGGAAAAGATACGATTGAAGGGATTCTACTTGCCAAAGAACTTTTAAAATTCTTGCGTAGTGATGCGGAAGCTTTTGATCTTGAAAAGATTTTACGTCCTGCGGTAATCGTACCCGAAAGTAAACGGGTAGATAGAATGTTGAAGGAATTCCGCTCTGAACGTTTCCATATGGCGATTGTGGTAGATGAATTCGGTGCAGTATCCGGTTTAGTGACTATCGAAGATATTTTGGAACAGATTGTTGGCGATATTGAAGATGAGTTTGATGAAGAAGAGATCGAGCCGATTCGCCAACTTTCACAACATAGCTATGCGGTGTTAGCTTTAACCGATATTGAAAAATTCAATCAGCAATTTGCCACAGAATTTGACGATGAAGAAGTTGATACTGTCGGCGGTTTGGTGATGAAAGCCTTTGAGCATTTACCAAAACGCGGTGAAGAGATTGAGTTGCAAGGCGTTCAATTTAAAGTCACTTCTGCGGATAGTCGCCGTTTAATTCAATTACGTGTAACAGTGAGCGACGAACAGTTAGCGTTAATGGAACAAAAAGAGCAGAAAGAGAATAAAGAAAATAGAGAAAAAGTAAGCGAAGAATAATAATGAAAAATAAATTTTCTTATCTTATTGCCATTATTTCTGGGGGAATCGGCTTTTTGGCCTATTCCCCGTTTGACTATTGGATTGTGGCATTTTTATCAGCAATGGGGTTAGTCTATTCAGCAACTTTGACGGAAAGAAAAGCTGCTTTAATCAGCACATTCCTTTGGGCTGTAAGCTATTTTGCGATAGGCGTGAATTGGGTTCGCATTAGTATGATCCAATTTGGCGGAGTGCCTGAAGTGGTGAGCTATTTGGCGGTATTATTGCTGGCTTGCTATTTGGCGCTGTATCCATTGCTATTTAGTTATTTAAGACAACGTTTTAATTTAACTAATCCATTGGCATTAGCGAGTATTTTTACCTTTACGGAATTTCTGCGTGAAACGGTCTTCACCGGTTTCCCGTGGCTACAATTTGGTTACAGTTTAATTGATAGCCCTTTCGCAAATTTAGCCACAATCTTTGGGGTAGAAGGTTTAACCTTCTTTGTTATTGCAACAAGCGGTTATATTTTGCAAATCATTTACGGGTTTGCAAAAAAACAGCCGATTTCGACCGGTTGTATTGCTGTTATCACGCTTTGTGTGATTGGGTTTATTACCAAATTTGTGCCAAGTACCGAATTAGATAAAAGTGTAGAGCCACAAAAAATCAGCCTTGTTCAAGGTAATATTGAACAGAAGATGAAATGGGACCCAGTACACTTTGATTACACCGTAAAAACTTACGAAGGATTAATTCGCCCATTACTAGGCAATAGTAATGTCATTATTTTGCCCGAATCAGCTATTCCCGCTTTAGAGTATCAAATTGAGCCGTTGCTTCAGCAATTACAAATGGCGGGAGCAGAGAAAGGTAGCGAAGTGATTATTGGAACACTTCATCGCGATCAGGTTGGAATGTACAATAGTGCGGTTGTTTTAGGCAATCAGAATCAGCCTTATTCATTAGCAAACGCACAGCGTTATAATAAGCACCATTTAGTACCTTTCGGGGAATATGTTCCTTTCGGTAGTTTGCTAGATTGGATGCGTGAAGTTTTTGTTTTACCAATTAATCTTTCTCAAGGCAATTATATTCAGAAACCGCTTGTCGCAGGTAATCGCCGTTTCAATATGGCCATTTGCTATGAAATTATTTATGGCGGTCAGGTTCAACAGAATCAAAAAGCAGGTAATGCAGATTATTTGTTAACCATTACTAATGATGCGTGGTTTGGCACTAGTATCGGCCCTTGGCAACATTTCCAAATGGCGAGAATGCGTGCTTTAGAATTAGGTAAACCATTGCTTCGTGCCGCAAATACGGGGATTACCGCTTTTGTTGATGGTAAAGGGCAGGTTATTTCCCAATTACCGCAATTTGAAGAAGGTGTTTTAACCGCAGAAATCCAATCAACAGTTGGGCAAACAATCTTTGGTCAATTTGGCCGTTGGTTGATTTGGGGATTATGTGCGGTGATGTTACTTGGCACAGTTTTCCTTAAACGCCGTAGAATATAATTGATTTGTAGGGACACGGTGCCCGTGTCCGCTGGCGTGCACAGCACGCCTATTATGTTTAATGATATTCTTAAGAAAAAATTAAGATTTAGATGAAATAATTCATCTTACCAAATAGTTTTGTAAATTTTAGTCCATTTTTTAATTAATTAATCAGCTTGAATGAACTTTTCAGAATTACAACACACTAACCCAGTGTGCAATGACGATAATCAGGAGAGCATAGCAGTAGGAGAGCGCAAATAGATGAGTGAGCAAATAACCGATCAAGAGTTGGTTGAACGTGCACAAAAAGGTGATAAAAAGGCATTTAATTTACTCGTCGTGCGTTATCAAAATAGAGTCGCTGGGCTACTAACACGCTATGTCGCACGTGATGATATTCCTGATATTGTGCAAGAATCTTTTATTAAGGCCTATCGTTCTTTAGAGTCTTTCCGTGGTGAAAGTGCTTTTTATACTTGGCTTTATCGCATTGCAGTGAATACTGCGAAAAACCATTTAACAGCTCAAGGTCGTCGTCCGCCGCGTGAAGATATTTTAGCGGAAGATGCGGAAAGCTATGACAGCGGTACGCATTTACGTGAAGCAGACACCCCAGAGAATTTGGTTTTATCTGAAGAATTAAAACGTGTGGTATTTGATACCATCGAAAGCCTACCAGATGAGCTTAAAACCGCGATTACACTACGTGAAATTGAAGGATTAAGTTATGAAGAAATTGCAGAAGTGATGCAATGTCCAGTTGGTACGGTACGTTCAAGAATTTTTAGAGCTCGTGAAGCGATTGACGCTAAGGTGAATCCGCTTATACAACAAATTTAAAAACTATTTGGAGTTTATATGCAACAAAAAGAAACACTTTCCGCCTATATGGACGGGCACAATGTAAACGGAGAATTTACTGATACATTGTGTAACAGTGCTGAGTTAAAACAAACGTGGGCAAACTATCACGCAATTCGTAGTGTAATGCGTGGTGAAGAGATGCTTTTAGGCAACGATTTCTCTGCAAAAATGGAAGCATTATTAGAGAATGAAGAGATCGAAAAAGCACAGCCAGCAGAGCAAAAACGTGGTTTGGTGCTTAAACTTAAACGTTGGGGCACACCACTGATGCAAGCAGGTATCGCAGCGTCTGTGTGTTTAGTTGCAGTATTAGGTGTGAATATGTTCAATGCAACGGATGAAGTTGCACAAGCTGAGCAGCCTGTATTACAAACATTACCATTTAGTAATTCTGCGCAACAGGTAAGCTATAATGCGCCTGCTAAAGTTCAGCCGACAGCAGAACAGTTAGAACATCAACAACGTCGTATTAATGAGTTATTACAAAATCATGAATTACAACGTCGTACTAATGTTGGTGCAGTGATTCAATCTGAAGCTGAAAAGGTGAAAGCTCAAACTTCAGCAGTTCAAGAAGCTCCAAAAGCACAACAAAAGTAAGATAAAATATAAAGAGTTGAGATAATTTAAATCCCCATTTGCGACTAGCAGATGGGGATTTTCGTTTGTATGGAGAATAAGTTTAGATTTCGGTTTTCTGCTTATATTCACACAGATCTTCAATAATACAAGAGCCACAGCGTGGTTTTCTTGCAATACAGGTATAACGACCGTGTAAGATCAGCCAATGATGCACATCAACCTTAAACTCATCAGGCACGACTTTTAGTAGCTTTTCTTCCACTTTTACGACATCTTTACCCGGCGCAAAGTTAGTGCGGTTAGATACGCGGAAAATGTGGGTATCAACGGCGATAGTTGGGTGTCCAAAAGCGGTATTTAGAACCACATTTGCAGTTTTTCGTCCCACGCCAGCAAGGGCTTCAAGCTCTTCACGGGTTTGTGGTACTTCGCCATTATGCTTTTCGATCAAATCTCGGCAAGTTTTAATCACGTTTTCAGCTTTGCTATTAAAGAGACCGATAGTCTTAATATACTCTTTTAAGCCATCAACACCTAAATCCAAAATCGCTTGTGGCGTATTCGCAACAGGATAGAGTTTTGCTGTGGCTTTATTTACCCCTACATCTGTTGCTTGGGCAGAGAGAATCACCGCAATCAGTAATTCAAATGGCGAGCTGTAGTTAAGTTCCGTTGTTGGATGCGGATTTTCATTCCGCAAACGCGTTAAAATTTCAATTCGTTTCTGTTTATTCATTTGTGTTTAAATAAAAATAGATTATGCAAAATAGCCCTGATCCCAAAGCATTTTAACAACCATAATAAAAGACATTGTAACAATTAATGGGCGGATAAGCTTTTTACCTTTGGTGACAACCATTCTTGCCCCTAAATTACCGCCGATTACTTGGCCTACCAACATCACTAAGCCTACTTTCCATAAAATTGCACCGCCAAGTATGAAGAAGATTAGCGAAGCTATGTTTGAAGTAAAGTTTAATACTTTGGCGTGAGCCACGCTTTTCGTTAAGTTAAAGCCAAGTAATAATAAAAAAGCTAAGGTAAAAAATGAACCTGTTGCCGGGCCAAATAAGCCATCATAAAAGCCAATGCCTAATGCAGCGGTAAAAGCAAAAAGGGGATAGCTAATGCGCTGTTTGCTATCTTGATCGCTAATATTCGGGCTAAATAGAAAATAGATAGCAATCAGCATAATCAAAAATGGCAGAATTAATTTTAGATCATCAACATTGATTATCTGAACCAGTATTGTACCTAAAGAAGCGCCAATAAAGGTCAATAGAATCAATAGCCAAATCTGCTTAAGATCGACCGCCTTTTTCCAAATAAAATAGAGTGACGCAGAAAAAGATCCGCCACAGGCTTGAAGTTTATTTGTTCCAAGTGCGACAGCTGGCGGAATGCCGACGGATAGTAGAGCAGGGATAGTAATTAATCCGCCCCCGCCTGCAATTGCGTCTATAGTGCCAGCCACAAGCGCCACAACGAATAATATCGCAAGAATATCAAAGCCAAGTTCCATAATGCCTCCGATTAGAATGACAAAGCCCCAAAGCTCGATACTTTGGGGCTCGGGTAGGCGTTAATATAAGCCTAGCAATTTAAGAAATCAATCTGCTTTTTAAATTGCGAAACCAAGTGCGTAGAATGCAACTAATGCTACAGCAATGATCACGGTACCTACGTTTAATTGTTTAAATTCGCCTGCTACAGTACGGCCAACAACTAAGGTTGCGAAGCCTAACATAATACCGGTTACGATATTTGCTGTTAATACGATAAACACCGCACATACTAAACCAGACATCGCACCGATAAAATCGTTGAAGTCTAATTTAGATACATTGCTTAACATCAATAAACCAACATACATTAACGCAGGTGCTGTTGCATAGCCTGGTACTAAGAATGCTAATGGTTGGAAGAATAACATTAATAAGAAACCGATACCTACCACAACCGCAGTTAAACCAGTTTTACCGCCAACTGCTGTACCAGCTGCTGATTCGATATAAACCGCTGCTGGTGCTGTACCGAATAGACCAGAAAGTACGCTACCTAATGAGTCAGATGTTAATGCTTTATCGCCATTGATAATTTGACCATCTTTATCTAATAAATTAGCTTGGCCTGCTACTGCACGAATTGTACCTGTTGCGTCAAAAATTGCGGTCATTACTAAAGCAAATACCACAGGTAAAATAGCAACATTTAATGCGCCCATAATATCAGGGCTTAAGAACATAGATTGTTCTCCAAAACTTGGTATTTTGAAAAATTCTCCGCTAAATTTTACATTTGGGTCAAATATTAAACCAATAATAGTAATTGCAATAATTACCCAAAGAATAGAACCTTTAACTTTTAGCTTTTCTAAACCGATGATAGCCGCTAAACCTAATAATGCCATCATCACAGGGAATGATGTGAACTCACCCATTTTAACAGGTAAGCCAGAATCATTACCTACCACTAATTTCACACCTTCTGCCGCGATTAATAATAGGAATAAACCGATACCAATACCCGCACCATGTGCAATGCTTGGAGGAAGGTTTTTTATGATCCAAGCACGAATACCTGTTACTGAGATAATGGTGAAAAGCACACCCATTAAGAAGATTGCACCTAATGCAACAGGAATGCTCACTCCTTGACCTAATACTAAACTAAATGCGGTGAATGCGGTTAAAGAGATAGCACAACCGATAGCCATAGGCGCATTTGCCCATAAACCGATTAAGATTGAGCCTAAACCTGAAACTAAGCAAGTTGCGATAAAGACCGATTCAGCAGGGAAACCTGCCGCACTTAACATACCCGGCACAACGATTACAGAATAAACCATTGCTAAGAATGTTGTTAAACCAGCGATTACTTCTTGGCGAACGTTAGACCCACGTTCTTCAAATTGGAATCGAGAAAGGAGAGACATAGTGTAAAAACCTCTATTGGAATGAATAAAAATTAAGGGAAATTGGAAAGGTGGGCATTTTACACAAGGAAAAAGGAATAAGCAAACGTTTGCGGGGTGTGTGAGTAAAAAATATGTAGGGTGCGCGTAAGCGCACCACATAACTATTTGATTCTCGCAAATCCCGCTTCCAGATCGGCAATTAAATCTTCAACGGCTTCTAAACCGATATGAACACGGATTAATGTGCCGGTTAATTTACGCTCTACATTAGGGCGAATACGAGCAATTTCTTCAGGTTGGTTGGCTAAAATTAGCGATTCATAACCGCCCCAAGAGTATGCCATTGTGAATAGCTCAAAATGATCTAGGAAGTTTGCTAACTCTTCATCATTTAGTTTTTTGCAAAGTTCAAAGGAAAATAGACCGCTTGATCCTTTGAAATCACGTTGGAAGTTTTCATTGCCGGGACAGCTTGGCAATGCGGGGTGATAAACTGCTTTCACTTCAGAGCGTTGTGCCAACCATTCAGCAATTTGGATACTACTTTGATGATGTTGTTTTAAGCGAACACTTAAGGTGCGTAACCCGCGCGCTGTCATATAAGCCGTATCCGAATCAACCATTTGCCCCATAAGGTAAGAGTTTTCTCGTAGTTGATCCCAACAGCGTGCGTTAGAGACCGCTGTACCAATCATTGCGTCAGAATGACCAACCAAATATTTGGTACCTGCTTGAATTGAAATATCAATTCCATATTCAAGGGCAGGGAATAACACACCTGCCGACCAAGTGTTATCAATCATAATCACCATTTCAGGATTCATCTCACGAGCGGTTTTTACAATAGCAGGAATATTTGGCACTTCCATTGTCAGCGAACTTGGCGATTCTAAAAACAGCACTTTGGTATTTGGCTGAATTAATTCCGCAATTTTGTCGCCGATCATCGGATCATAATAGGTCGTTGAAATCCCCATTTTTTTCAAAATGATATTACAGAAATCTTGAGTTGGCTCATAAGCGGCTCCCGTCATTAATACGTGGTCGCCTTGTTCCACAAACGCCAAAATACTATTACTTACCGCAGCTGCGCCACAAGGGTAGAGATAACAGCCTGCTCCGCCTTCTAATTCCGTCATAGCATCTTGTAAGGCAAAGTGGGTAAGGGTACCACGGCGACCATAAAACAGCGCGCCTTTATAACGGTTACGGGTTGCGTTTTTTTTATCTTCTACGCTTTCAAACACTAAAGAAGAAGCGCGCTGAATTACACTATTCACTGAGCCTTGTGTATAGCGTGATTTACGACCTGCGTGGATAAGTTGAGTTTCTAAGTTGTTGTGTTTAGACATAATTTTCCTATTTTAATAATTGTTCTAATGCTTTTAATTTATCTGCTTTGGATAGAGATTGATCCGCTAATTGATTAAGTTGATTCACTAAATCTGGCGATTGCTCAACAGCAGGCGCAGTAAACTTGATACCATCAAAGAGTTGCTCTGCGTAAGCGGTCAATTCTTGTAAAAGTTTTACTTTTTCTTCATCGTTTTGGTGCAAGCTCAACATCGCTTCCATTGATTGCGAGAAACGCTCTGCATTTTTATCAATTTGTTGGGTGCAGTATTTCTGCCATTTTACCTGTTCAGCACGGGTTAATGTTTCAGGGTAATGGCGCGCACGGTAGTTAAAGAGCAGTTTTTCTACACGTTCGTCTTTAAATTTCAATGCGTGATTAGCCAGTTCTGTCGGCTTAAGTTCGCGTAAAATTGCCATATTGTTTTTATCTGAATCTTCAAAAAAGCCAGAATAGAGTGTGGTTTCAACATTATCGCTTGCTTGAAACGGCTCCTGTTCTTCAAAAATAGCGGTAATTTTTTCGCGAATTAGCGACTTTTGCGCTTTTAGGCGTTTTAAATTTTCTAAACAAGCTGGGCGATCAATCCCCAAGCGCTCGGCATTTTCAGGCAACAAGGTTTTTGCTGGTGCAAGAATCGGGCATTTATTGATATGCACTAATTTTAGCGGAACAGGGTTAATGCCTTGCTCAATTAATTCATCTTTTTTGGTATATAAACGCGAGCGTAGCACTTCTGAATCTTCTGTGAATAGATCATCAATATTCCCAGCAAGATCGCAGACGATCACTGCATTTTGATTAGTTGGATGCCACGCAATCGGCACAATCCAAGCCGTATTGCCACGATAATTACCTAGCATACCCGAAACGTGAACAAGGGGAGTCATTTCGCCCGTGTCGACTAATTTCTCAAGGGCTTTTTTGCCACGATTTTCAAAGAAATAGTTAAACAGCTTCGGTTGTTTCTCTTTTAATAATTTCGCCATTGCGATAGTGGCATAAACATCTGACATCGCATCGTGCGCATTTTCGTGAGCAATGCCATTCGCTTTTGTGAGATTTTCAAGTTTAAAACTCGGCATTCCTTCATCATCATAAGCCCATTCGATTCCATCTGGACGCAACGCATAGCAGGCACGCACCACATCAAGTAAATCCCAGCGTGAGTTGCCATTACGCCAGCTATATTCATAAGGATCAAAGAAGTTACGGAAAAAAGTATAACGGGTCATTTCATCATCGTAACGAATGTTGTTATAGCCCATAATACAGGTGTTAGGCTGGCTAAATTCCGCGTGGATGCGCTTGCTAAATTCAGGTTCAGATAAGCCTTGTTGATTACAAAGTTGTGGCGTGATGCCTGTTACCATTACCGCTTCTGGAGAAGGAAGATAGTCGGGGGTCTGTTTGCAATAAAACATCACTGGTTCGCCGATAATATTAAAATTACGGTCGGTACGAATCCCTGCAAATTGGGCTGGACGATCGGTGGCAGTGTTGATTCCAAAACTTTCAAAATCGTAGATAAAAAAACTTGGCTGATTCATCGCTATTTCACTATTTTCTTGATTAAATCGAATAAGGGGTATAATACACTAAGCACCGCTAGAACAAAAAGAAGATTATTTGTTACAATAGTGCAGTAAATTTTAATTTGGATATAAAATGTTAATTGCCATTATTCGTAAACTCTTTTTAACGCTGATTACCTTGCTGATTCTCTCTTTTATCAGCTACAGTATTCTATTGCGCGATCCACTTAACCAGCTAGAAATGGCAGGGGCGAGTGGCTATTGGCACTATGTACAAGATTTGCTACAGGGCAATTTAGGCATTAGTTATACAAATGGCGAATCTTTGGCAAAACAGATCTTAAGTGTTTTTCCTGCGACTATTTCATTATGTTTTTCTGCGTTGATGCTCTCTTTAATTTTGGGGATTCCGCTAGGTTTTTTATCTGCAACGCAACAGCGCAATATCTTTGGCAAATTGCTTTCAACGCTAGGATCGCTAAGTTTGGCGATTCCTGTCTTTTGGCTTGCGATAATTCTGTTGGCTTATGCGTCTATTAATCAGTGGGGAATTGCGTCTGTGGGCGAGATTCATCCTATCTATGATGTGCCAGCAGTAACTGGTGTGAAATTTTTAGATATTTTCTTATCGGATGCGCCCCATAAACTGAAAATGATGCAGAGTGCATTGCAACATCTTGCCTTGCCGACACTTATTTTGGCGATTCCTGCAACGTTGGAAACAATGCGTTTTACCCAGCTTCGGACCCAATATGTGATTAAGCAAAATTATGTGAAAGTGGCGCGTACACGTGGCTGGTCGCCGTTTAAGATTTGGCGAGTTCACGTGGTAAGAAATACTTTGCCTGCGATAATTCCGATGATTGCTCGTAACGTCACACTGATTTTTGCTTTTGCGATGCTAATTGAAAATGTCGTGAGCTGGGGCGGAGTAGGGCGTTGGATGATTAATGCGCTTAGTATTCAAGATTATAATGCGATTTCAGCCGGTGTGGTGGCGATAGGGCTATTTGTTCTTTTGGTGGATTTGTTGTCAGAATTAACCACAACCTTGCTTGATCCATCGCAGAAAAAAGAGTGGTATGTAAAATAATGATTATAAATAAAGAACCCGAACAATTCCGAGAATCTGCGTATCTTAGCCAGTTTTGGTGGGAGCTACGCAAAGATACTTTTGCGCTAGTGAGTGTCTATCTCTTTTTAGGTCTGCTTATTTTAGTTTTACTAGGCTATCTATTTGCGCCTTATTCGGCGGATCGTCAATTTATCGGTTTAGAGTTAATGCCCCCTTCTTGGAGTGATAAAGGGGAGATTAGTCATTTCTTTGGCACCGATGATTTAGGCCGAGATATTTTTAGCCGTATTTTATATGGCTTTTACTATACAGTCGGATCTGCATTGGTTATCACTGTTGCGATAGGTATTATTGGCGGTGTGATTGGCGTGATTGCCGGCACTAAAAAGGGGAGTTCGGTTTTTATTTTAAGCCATCTCTTTGATACATTCTTATTTATCCCGATTTTGTTAATTGCGATAGTGATTGCAACCTTAATGGAGCCGAGTTTAACCAACGCAATGTTGGCGATTTTCTTGGCGATGTTGCCCCATTTTATCCATAAGATTTATCAAACCACACAACGTGAACTAAAAAGAGAATATGTTGTAACGTTACGTTTAGATGGCGCAAGAAAGCGAGATTTAATTCGTTTAGTGATTTTGCCGAATTTAACTGTAGTCGCAGTGAAGGAGCTTCGCCATATTTTTGTGATTGCGGTGCTTGATATTAGTGCATTAAGTTTTATCAAACTTGGCGCGAAAAGCCCTACGCCAGAATGGGGCGCGATGATTAGAGATTCAGTTGATCTGATTTATGTTGCCCCTTGGACAGTCTTTTTACCGGGAATGGCGATTATTTTTGTTATCTTAATTAGCACAATGTTAGGCAACAGCATTGTGCGTGTGTTAGAACGTTATCGTTATTAAGGTGGGATTTTATGGCATTACTGGATATTCGACACCTTAGTATTGAAATTGATACCCCACGTGGGCGTATCAAAATGGTGGATAACATCAATTTAACCCTAGATAGCGGTGAAATTTTGGGTTTAGTTGGCGAATCTGGCTCTGGCAAAAGCTTAATTGCGAAAGTGATCTGTGGATTGGTCAAAGATGAATGGATAATTAGCGCAGATCGCTTCCGTTTTAATGAAATTGAATTACTGAAATTAACCCCAAATCAACGTAGAAAATTAGTGGGTGATGAAATTTCGATGATCTATCAAGATCCCCTTTCCAGCCTTGACCCTAGCCAAACTGTCGGTAAGCAGTTAATGGAAACCATTCATTTTAAAGGCAAATGGTGGCAAATTTTTGGCTGGAAAAAGAAACGCGCGATTGAGCTACTGCACCGTGTGGGGATTAAAGATCATAAAGATATTATGCAAAGTTACCCAACGGATATTACCGAAGGGGAAGCTCAGAAGGTGATGATTGCAATGGCGGTGGCGAATCAGCCCCGTCTGCTTGTGGCCGATGAACCGACAAACGCAATGGAATCGACAACGCAATTGCAGGTTTATCGCTTGCTATCGAGTATGAATAAGAATTTAGGCACATCTATTATTCTTGTGAGTAACGATATGATGAGTATTCATAAATGGGTTGATTCATTTAATGTGCTGTATTGCGGTCAGACTGTTGAAATTGCTGATAAGGAAACGATTATGGAAACTCCATATCATCCTTATACGTCAGTGTTGCTCAATAGTGTGCCTGATTTTTCAAAGCCGTTGCCGTTTAAGAGCCGTTTAAATACCTTAAAAGGCTCGGTGCCGATGTTGCAACATCTGCCAATTGGCTGTCGTTTAGGACCGCGTTGTCCTTTCGCCCAGAAAAAATGTGTAACGAAACCGCCGTTACGCAGATTTAAGCAACACGAGTTTGCCTGCCATTTCCCGATTAACTTTAGGGAACAGAATTTCTTGAAGAAAGTGGAAGTGATTCCAGTGGTGGTGGAGACTGTGGCGGAGTAGCAAAAAATAAGGGCGAATTGTAATTCGCCCTTATAGGTCGTTAATTAAACGTGCGGTTTACACTCTGGTAATGTACCTTCAACTTCAAATAATACATCCCCGTCTTTAAAGAACACATAACCACCATTTTTCATTTTCTTCCAAGGCTCATTCTTGGTTAGTGGCTGAGTTGTGATAATGGTTACTTTATCCGATTCTTGAGTGTATTCGCGGAAATCGATCATTACATCATCATCGCGTAGTGCTGTGCCAAAAGGTGCTTTACGTGTAACGTAGTGAAGATTTGTAGAGCAACGTGCAATCATCCAGTGACCGTTTGACATAATAAAGTTAAATACACCATGAGTTGCAATTTTACTCGTAATTTCGATTATTGCGTCAAACATCTCTTGTTCACTTGGCTGCTCTGGGAAACGATCTTTTAATTGTCCAACGATACAACAAAACGCAGCTTCAGAATCGGTCGTTCCAATTGGCTGATAGTGCGTTTTAGGGCAAATGTTAATATCTTCAACAGTGCCATTATGAGCAAAAACCCAGTTTTCACCCCATAATTCACGAATAAATGGGTGAGTATTTTCTAAATTGACATCGCCTTTAGTCGCCTTACGAATATGGGCAATTACGTTAAAAGATTTGATTCGATATTGACCAACTAAGTCAGCCATTGGAGAAGATGCGCCGGGGCGGTTATCACGAAAAATTCGTACGCCTTTCCCTTCAAAAAATGCGATACCAAAACCATCAGTGTGATGGTCAGTTAAACCTGCACGACGACGAAATCCCTCAAAAGAGAAAGTAATATCAGTTGGCGTATTACAATTCATTCCTAATAATTGGCACATCTTTTCCACCTAAAATTTAATACAAAGTTCATTCTAAAATATGATGAACAACGGGCGACAATTTACTCCAAATAATACTGAAATATCAATAGGGAAAATAAGATTTTCTTGATCTTAATTATGCTCTTTTTTGTAGAGTGACAATAAGAATAACATTCCTGCACAAATAACGACCGATGGGCCTGCTGGCGTATCTTTAAATGCTGATAAAGTTAAGCCACCTGTTACCGAAAATAGGCTACATAGAATGGCATAAAACACCATCGCTTCAGGGCTTTTGGCAAAGCGTCTTGCTGTTGCTGCAGGAATAATAAGTAATGACGTAATAAGCAACGCTCCAACAAATTTCATACTTAAAGCAATGGTAATTGCGGTGAGTAACATTAATACAAGGCGTAAGCGCGCCACATTTAGCCCTTCAATTTGTGCTAATTCCGGACTCACAGTGATCGAAACTAACCTTTTCCAGAAAAAGCCAAGAATTGAACTAATCACTAACACACCCATTGCGATAAAAATCACATCGTTATAGTTAATTGCAAGCAGATCGCCAAATAGATATGACATCAAGTCCACACGTACATTGTCGAGTAGGCTAATGGTAATCACACCTAACGACAAACTACAGTGAGCGATAATACCAAGAATCGTATCAACAGACTGATTGGTGCGATGCTCAAGCCAAACTAAACCAAGAGCAAGAATCACTGTCATTAAAATAACCGCCAAATAGGGATCTAATTCTAAGAAAAGTCCTAAAGAAACACCTAATAATGCAGAATGAGCGAGTGTATCGCCAAAATAGGACATTTTACGCCAAACCACAAAAGCCCCTAGTGGCGCCGTAACAAAAGTGAGTAAAACACCTGCTAACCAAGCAGGAAAAAGAATTTCAAACATATTTATAAACCAAATTAATGTTGGCAGTTGCCTTGACAAACATCGCCGTGTAAATCGTGATGATGATTATGACGGTGCGTATAAAATGCGACATTGCTTGCGAATTTATCCCCAAACAGATGAATAAAGGTCGGATCGCTTGAGATCATCTCTGGCGTACCCGCACAGCAAATATGCTTATTCACACACAGCACTTCATCGGTGTTTGCCATCACAATATTAAGATCGTGCGAAACCATTAAAATTGAGCAATTTAGCCAATCTCTTGTTTTATTTAATAGTTGATAGAGTTCGGTTTGCCCTGTAATATCTACGCCTTGCATTGGTTCGTCCAATACAAGTAATTGTGGTTTACCCAAAATTGCACGAGCGAGTAGCACACGTTGCAATTCGCCCCCCGATAATTTTTGCATACTTTGGTTGGCTAAATGGGTAATCGAAAACAGTGCAAGCGCTTCATTTATCGAAGATTTTTGCACATTAGGTTTTAATGATAAAAATTTAGTCACAGAGATCGGGATAGAGTGATCCAAGTGCAACTTTTGTGGTACATAACCGATAGTTAAGTCTTTTTTATAGGAAATCTGACCGCTTGTTGGTGTTAATAATTTTAGTAATACTTTCAACAAGGTTGATTTTCCAGCACCATTTGGTCCCACAATGGTTGTAATTGAATTTGGATAAATTTTTAGGTTTATATCTTGAAGAGCAAGCTGTTCACCAAATTGAACGTTGATATTTTCAAGAGTAATCAATGGCTCTCTTTGCTTTTGGGCAGGATGAATTGCTTTAATATGCATAGTTATAAAAAATTTATGGGTATAAAACCGCGCCAAAGTAGCGGATTTTTATGTATTTGACAAGTCGAGTTAGGAATTTTTTAAATCAGCCTTTGTCATATAGGAATAGTTCTCAATTTAGAGAATAATAAAAGAACAAATATAAGTAATTAGGATAATATTTTGCAACACGTTATTTTTGCCAGAGACAGAAAACGCAAGAAGAATAAAATTAAAGCATTGCTTTTCTTAATGGCTCTCTTCTCTATTTTTATTGGGATCGTTCTCTCATTAAAAGGACAGGGAAATAAAATCCCTAACTCCCAACCAACCATTGCAGCCACAAAAGCAGCCACAAAATCTGCTCCGGTGCCAAATGAAATTGAATTAAATTTGGCTGAAGGAAGCCCAATTACAGCTGAATCTACAAATAAGCCAAAAGTTGAGCTTAAAAAAGAGTCGGAAATTACTGGCACAGATGAGAGTGCTAATCTACTTCACGGTGAACCCAACTATATTAGTATTGAGATTAGTGAAGCCGATGATGATCCTGTCGGTGAGGATGATCAAAATGCCACTTCTTATGAGGATGAACTTTGGGATAAGGATGATGTTGATGACGAGGCTACTTCAGATAAAGTCGCTCAGCCAGTAGAAAATGCTGAGAGTCAACCAAAGCAAGCTGAAGAGAATCAACAAGTTGAATCTGAAGAGCCAAAAGAATCGGAACAAGTTGTTAGTGAAGAGAATAAAGATATTCTAGAAGGCGAAGAACTTGTTGATGAAACAGAAACTAAAAAGCCTGAAGATGGTATTAAATTATCAGCAGAAGCAGAGAGTGTGCTTGGAGATTTCTTAGATATTGCAGATCAAGCAATGCGTATTCAAAACCAATTTAGCTATACGGTAACCCGTGGTGATAAGTTAAAAGATGTACTTGAGCAATCAGGGATTGGTGCGTCAACCGCACGAGCATTAGAGCGAAAATTCCCACAACTTGCGAGTTTGCAAGTTGGACAACAATTTTACTGGATTTTAGATAATAGCGGCGAGCTAGAGTATATGAACTGGCTCGTTTCAGAAAAAGAAGAGAAAATCTTTGAACGTAAAGCGAAAAATCAATTTGCTGTTCAAACTATTGAGAAACAAGGCATTTGGAAAGAGGATGTCGTAAGGGGTACTTTAAACGGAAATTTTGCTTCTAGTCTACAAGCAGTTGGTTTGTCTAAGCGCCAAATTGCTCAACTTGCAAGTGGATTGCAGTGGCAGATTGCGACTAACAAAATGAAAAAAGGCGATAAATTTGCGATTTTAGTTAAGCGTGAATATATCAATGGCAAAGTAACTGATTTGGGTAATGTTGAAGCAATTCATATTATCAGCGGTAAGAAAAGTTATTATGCAATTCAGGCTGAAAATGGACGTTACTATAGTCGCCACGGTGAAACATTAGGGCGAGGGTTTGCCCGTTATCCACTGCAATTTACACCACGCACGTCATCGCAATTTAACCCGAGACGTTTACATCCGGTGACGCGCCGAGTTGCGCCACATAAAGGTGTTGACTTTGCTGTGCCAACAGGCACATTAATTATTGCGCCCGCAGACGGTGTTGTAGAGCACGTAGCATATCA
The DNA here is from genome assembly GCA_029852775.1 of Pasteurellaceae bacterium LFhippo2. Taxonomy (GTDB): domain Bacteria; phylum Pseudomonadota; class Gammaproteobacteria; order Enterobacterales; family Pasteurellaceae. The sequence continues at coordinate 52,835 of LEKJ01000036.1, read as the reverse complement.
AGCTAATGGAGCCGGTCGTTACTTAAAAATTCGCCACGCAGGACAATATACGACGGTATATATGCACTTGAGTAAACATCTTGTTAGAGTAGGACAAGCGGTTAAAAAAGGTGATCGAATTGCATTATCAGGAAATACGGGGCGCTCGACAGGTGCGCATTTACACTATGAATTTCACATTAATGGCCATCCTGTAAATCCGATGACAGTGAAATTACCGGGGACAGGATCTGGTATGCCTGAGCAAGAACGTAAAACCTTCTTGGTCAAAGCTAAAAATGCAGAGTCCAAACTTAAACTTTAATTAATTCGAAGGAAAATCAATGAAAAAAATGTTAATTGCACTAACAATTGCGCTTTCAAGTGCGGTTGTAATGGCAAACAATGCAAATTTACAAAAACAGCTCGAAAAAATGGGCGCAACTAACGTAAAAGTGAGTGAGTCAGCATTACCCAATTTCAAAACAGCCGTAACGGATCAAGGCGTATTACAGATCAGCAATGATGGGCGTTTTGTGATTCAAGGCACTGTATTTGAGTTAAAAGATGGCAAAGCAGTAGATATTACCAATAAAGCATTATTAGCAGAACTTGATAGCCTAAAAAATGAGATGATTATCTATCCTGCTAAGAATGAAAAACATGTAATCACCGTGTTTATGGATATTACTTGCCACTATTGCCATTTATTACACCAAAAAATGCAAGAGTATAACGATTTAGGTATCACCATTCGTTATCTTGCTTTCCCACGCGGTGGAATGGATACGCAAACAGCAAAACAGATGGAAGCGATTTGGACAGCTGAAGATAAAGCCTTTGCATTAAATGAAGCAGAAGAAGGGCGCTTACCAAAGCAAATTAAAACGCCTAATATCGTTAAAAAACATTATGAATTAGGACTTAAATTTGGTGTAAATGGTACGCCAAATATTGTGACTAAAGAAGGCGAGATAATCCCAGGTTTTGTAGAACCGAAAGAGTTAGCTAAAATGCTAGCAAGGTAATTATTCCCATTGATTTCAAGCGGTCTGATTTGCAAATTATTTTACAAATCAGACCGCTTGTTTTTATGTTAGAATAGGCACAACAGTAACTAATTAAACAATAAACCGTGAATAAAGTCATTAAACGCCGTCCCCTATTAAATTCAGAAATCCTATCAGATAATCCACTTCTTAACCGTATTTATCAAAGTCGTGGAGTCAGTTCTAAAACAGAACTAGATTTGACTTTGAAAGGCTTACACCATCCAAAATTACTTGCAGGTATTGAACAAGCGGTTGAATTACTCGCCGAAAGTTATCAAAAGCAAGATCGCATCGTGATTGTTGGAGACTTCGATGCAGATGGCGCAACAAGTACTTCCCTTGCACTATTAGCATTGCGCCAATTTGGTTTTGAGAAAGTCGATTATTTGATCCCTGATCGTTTTTCACAAGGCTATGGTTTGAGTGTAGCAATTGCCGAGATGGTGATTGCTAAAGGGGCCGATTTAGTTCTTACCGTAGATAATGGAATATCGTCATTTGAAGGTATTGATCTGCTAAAGCAGAATGGAATCAAAGTATTAGTTACCGATCACCATTTGCCCGCAGATAGCTTGCCAAATGCTGATGCAATGGTAAACCCTAATTTATCTTATTGCGAATTTCCGTCTAAATCGTTGGCTGGTGTTGGTGTTATTTTCTATGTGATGATGGCTCTTCGTGTGAAATTCAGAGAGCTGAATCTTTATCAAGGTGCTGAACCCAATATGGCGGAATTACTTGATTTGGTTGCATTGGGAACAGTTGCAGACGTTGTGCCTTTAGATTACAACAACCGAATTTTAGTGAGTCAGGGGTTAAATCGTATTCGTTCTGGTAAATGCCGTCCTGGTATTCAGGCTTTAATTGAGATTGCAAAGCGTGAACAAGGAAGTTTGCAAGCTAGCGATTTAGGCTTTGCGATTGCCCCTCGTTTAAATGCGGCAGGGCGTTTAGAAAATATGTCGCTAGGCGTGGAATTACTAACAAGTGATAATATGTCTCTTGCTCGTCAGCTTGCTTTAGAACTTGATAGCTTGAATCAAACTCGTAAAGAATTTGAACAAGAGATGAAAACCGAAGCATTAGCGATTTGTGCAAAATTACCAAAACTGTCTGAAAAAGAGAAAGCGCACGGGATCGTGTTATATCAACCAGATTGGCATCAAGGCGTAATTGGGATTTTAGCATCTCGCATTAAAGATCAATTTCACCGGCCTGTTATTGCTTTTGCACAAGAGAGCGAAGACAGTGAATATTTGAAAGGGTCTGCACGTTCTATTTCAGGGATTCATATGCGTGATTTATTGGAACGAATCGATACAAATCACCCTGAACTTATTGTCAAATTTGGTGGACACGCAATGGCTGCAGGATTGACGATCCATCAAGATCATTTTCAGCGCTTTCAGAAATTATTTGATGAAACGATTAATGAATTTGCAGAACCGGAGTTATTGCAGAATGTGCTTTATACAGATGGGGAGTTAGCTGGAAACGAATTTAATCTTCAAACAGCTGAATTACTTAAACAGGCGGGGCCTTGGGGACAACATTTTGCAGAACCTGTATTTGAGGGAGAATTTAAAGTTCTTCAACAAAGATTATTGGCGGGTAAACACCTTAAATTAATGGTAGAAAATCAGCAAGGCATGTTATTAGATGCTATTTGGTTCAATGTTGATGTGCGTTCATTTCCAGACCAATCTATTCAGAAAGTACAGCTAGTTTATAAATTAGATATTAATGAATTTCGTGGAAATCGCAGTCTGCAGTTATTTATTGAGCATTTGAGTGCATAAATTAGAAACAAAAGACTAGTATATTTATATATAATGTTGTAGAATTTCGCGGTCTCTATGGCAAGTAAGCTATACGAGTCGCTAAATTTAAGTTTTAACGATCCTAATAAGGAATAAAATAAGATGAAAAAAACGACTGTTTTCCGTGGCTTATTATTATCAAGCGTAGCACTTGCAGTAGCAGCTTGTGGTAATTTAAGCAAAGTATCTGACGAAGGTACAACAGATAACCCAGTATTCCCAAAAATTTCTGAGTCAGAATTCAACCACGATGGTTCTCAATTCGGTTCATGGCCAAACTGGGAAAACGTTCGTCAAATCGAACGTGGTATGAACAAAGACCAATTATATAACCTAATCGGTCGTCCTCACTTCGAAGAAGGCTTATATGGCGTTCGTGAGTGGGATTACGCATTTAACTACCGTGAGAACGGCGTTCACAAAATCTGTCAATACAAAATTTTATTTGACAAAAATATGAACGCACAAAGCTTCTTCTGGTATCCAAACGGCTGTAACGGTAACGCATCATTCAACTTAAGTGGTGACTTCTTATTCGATTTCGATAAAGATACATTAACTGCTAAAGGTAAAGAAGTTGTTGATAACGTAGCTGGTCAATTAAAATCATCAGGTGCGCAACAAGTTAAAGTTGCTGGTTATACAGACCGTTTAGGTTCAGTAGAATACAACTTAAACTTATCACAACGTCGTGCAAATATGGTTAAAGCTCGTTTAGCACAACAAGGTGTTACAGCTCAAATCGAAGCAGTTGGTTACGGTAAAGCAAGCCAAGTTAAAGCATGTGATGGCGAATCAGGTCAAGCATTACGTGACTGTTTACGTCCTAACCGTCGTGTAGAAATCATGGCTAACGGTGGCGTATTAAAACAAAGCGAAGGTGGTAACGTTGCAGGTCCTAACGGTCCAGCACCACTTTACCAAACTCCAGCTTACAACACCGGTAAATAATTACTGATTTAAAAGCTGAATAAGAGTAAAATAAGAGAGCGATTACGAGAGTAGTCGCTCTTTTTTTATTCTTACGGAGTGAAATTATAATGTCTTACCAAGCAATTGCCTTTGATCTTGATGGTACATTACTTTCAAGTCAGGCTACAATTTTAGAATCCAGTAAAAAAGCTATTCAAAAAGCGAGAGAAAAAGGTTTAAAAGTTTTTATTGTTACGGGTCGTCACCACACCGCTGTTCGTCCTTACTATGCAGAATTAAACTTGGATACACCAGTCGTTTGCTGTAATGGAACCTATCTCTATGATTTTCATAAAGATCAGATTTTGTCGTCTAAGCCACTAACAACTCAATTAGCAGATTATCTAATTAATAGCGCTAAAGGGCAGGGAATTCATACTGCAGTTTATACTCGCGATGCGATGACCTATGAAGTTCTAAATTCTCATTTCACCAAGCTACTTAATTGGGTTAATTCAACCCCAGAAAACGTGCGTCCTAATGTTCATCAAGTCGAAAATTTCCAAGATTTTATTGATAATGGAACAACTATTTGGAAAGTTCTCATTAGTGATCCTGATTTAGCCAAAATGCAAAAATTTGTTGAAAATTTACCGCTTGATCAAGTAAGTCCAGAATGGTCTTGGGTAGATCGTGTTGATATTACTAGCGTGGGTAATAGCAAAGGTGCTTGTTTAGCTGAATTACTTAAATTAGAAGGTATTGACCCGCAGAATGTGATTGCTTTTGGTGATAACTTTAATGATATCAGTATGCTCGAATTCGTTGGAATGGGCATTGCGATGGGGGAGTCGGAAGAAAAGGTACAATTAAGTGCGAAACGAACCATCGGTTCTAATAATGAAGATAGCATTGCAAAAGCTCTGGAAGAGTTATTATTAATTTAAGGAAAAATAATGCAGATTCGTAAATCCATTCCCTCTGATTTTGAAATAATTTTAGATATCTATAATCAAGCTATCCCAACTCACCAAGTGACGGCAGATCTTTATTTAGCAACAAAAGAGAGCCGTCAGCAATGGTTTGATTTTCATTTAAATAGCGATAAGTACCCACTTTGGAGTGTTGTTGATGAAGATTGTGTGGTTGGGTGGTTTAGCTTTTCCCCATTCTATGAGCGCCCTGCATTTGCGCCGACTTCTGAAATTAGTATTTATCTTGACTCCAAAGTAAAAGGTAAAGGTTATGGCTCAATCATCATGGAATATATGAAAGCTGAAATGCTAAATTGTGGCATCCATACTTTAATGGCTTATGTGTTTGAATTAAATCAAGTAAGCTTCAATTTAATGAAAAAACACGGCTTTGAATGTTGGGGGCGTTTTCCACATATTGCCAATATGGGAAAAGATGAACAGGGTAAGGATAAATGGCGAACGCTTGTGATGATGTCATATCAGAAAGGCATTGATTAAACAAGCGGTCTATTTGGGCAGAAAATTTGCAAAAAAGTATGGAAAGTACTTGCATATTTTTACATAATTTTGCAAGCTAGTAAGGTTTTTAATTACAACAAATATACAGGAGCAGAGTATGGAAAAACCACTATTTTCAGGGAGCATTGTTGCATTAATTACCCCGATGACTGATGGTGAAGTTAATTTTGAAGAACTGAAAAAATTAGTCGAGTTTCACGTTGAAGCAGGAACAGATGCTATCGTATCTGTCGGTACAACGGGTGAATGTAGCACATTAAGCATTGATGAAAATGTTAAGGTTATTCGTAAGACCGTTGAATACGCGGCAGGCAGAATCCCAGTGATTGCAGGAACAGGGTCTAATTCAACTCACGAAGCTATTACATTGACAAAATTAGTTGAAGATTGTGGCGTGGTTGGTTGCTTAAGTGTGGTTCCTTACTATAATAAGCCATCACAAGAAGGCTTATATCAGCATTATAAGGCAATCGCAGAATGCACTCATCTTCCACAAATCTTATACAATGTACCAGGTCGTACAGGTTGTGATTTAAAACCTGAAACAATTGGTCGTTTAGCTAAGATCCAAAACATTGTTGCGGTGAAAGAAGCGACTGGTGATTTAAGCCGTTTACCAGAAATCAAGAAATTAGCTGGTGAAGATTTTATTTTCTTAAGTGGCGATGATGCAACAGGCTTAGAATCAATGAAATTAGGTGGTCAAGGCGTTATTTCAGTAACAAACAACCTTGCAGCAGCTGATATGGCGAAGATGTGTAAATTAGCACTATCAGGCCAATTTGCAGAAGCAGAAGAGATCAATCAACGTTTAATGGGGTTACATACTAAATTATTTGTTGAAGGTAACCCTGTTCCAGTGAAATGGGCTGCGGCTAAGATTGGCTTGATTGGAGAGCCAACATTGCGCTTGCCGTTAGTATCTCTTTCAGAAGAGTACCATTCAGTGTTAACCGACGCGCTAAAACAAGCGAACTTATTATAGTCTGGAAACAAAAAACCGACCAAGGGGTCGGTTTTTTCATATCTTTTGCAAATTATCTTAATACCCAAACACGGCCGTAATGTTTCATTAAGCCTGCAGTATGACCTGCTTTATCGCCGATACCTTGATATAAATCGAAGTGTTGACCTTTAACAGCACCACCACGATCTAGAGCAACCATTAAGCGCATTTCACGTTTACCTGTATAGTTACCATTATTATCAATTAATGGCATTTCAACCAATAGCACGCTACCAGATGGCACAATATTCGTATCTGAAGCCACTGAAGCCAGCGCAACTAGCGGAACACCCGCGGAGCCTTTAACATCAAGAGTATGGTCGTGACGGAAGTAAACAAATGATTGGTTACGCTCTAAAAGACCTTGTAAACGATGTGGATTTTTTTCGCCCCATTCACGAATTGCTTGAATTGACATCTTTTCTTTAGGAATTTCGCCATCTTCAACTAATAAACGACCTACACTTGTATAGCTATAGCCGTTTTTGTTACCGTAAGCGAAGTGGCGTAAATTACCACCACCGATATCGACGAAACCACTACCTTGAACTTCCATTAAGAAGTTATCTAGCATTGAGTTACTATAAGCAAGCTCTAAACCACGACCTGCAAGAGCACCATTATAGATTTCTGCACGAGAATATTTGCGGTTACCTTGTGGAATCGCATAGATTGGATGTTGGAACTCTCCCTGACGAGTCATTCGAGCTTTGATCACTGGAATGTAATAGCCTGTCATTAAAACGTTTTGGTAGCCGTCTTCACCACGCATTAAGTTTGCATTGATACCATATTTAGCCAAATCTTCGATTTTGCCACCTTGAGCTAACCAGTTTGATAATTTACCGTATGTATGTGCATTATTATTTGTTAGGCTAGTTGAATAAGCACGAACATTTGCAACCTGTTGCATAAAATCTCTAGGATTTACAACTTGTGCATTAATGCCAACGTTTTTTACTGGAGCCATTTGCATATATGCTGGCATTGGTTGACGTCCATTAAAAACAGCACCGAATTTGGTTGTATCTGATGTGTAAACTTTTTGGTTCGATGGAGTTGAAGAACAGCCGGCAAGAATCAGGGCAACACCTGCAGCCGCTGCGAATTTAGAATAAGCTTTCCAAGACATTATAAAAATCCTAGTGAGTGAATGTATAAAAGAGCATAGGGTAACAAAAAAAATAGTGAAGATATACTGAAATTTCACGATTTTGATATTTAAATTTAAGGGTGGAGATGTTTTTTCTTCTAAAGGTGAATTAATTATCTACATTTAATTCTATTTTGATAAATAATTATTGCAATAAAATTAATATATATTATTATACACGCATTCAGACGCGGGGTGGAGCAGCTTGGTAGCTCGTCGGGCTCATAACCCGAAGGTCGTCGGTTCAAATCCGGCCCCCGCAACCATTCAAATGTATTCCTTTAGAAACAATCCATTTTTTCTTTTTAAGCTTTTTATAAGAACACATTAGAATTTAATATTCTTCATCGCATTCTTCTTCATACTCTTCATCTTCACATTCTTCAGCGTAATAATAATTTTCTTCTTTGTATTCTTCTCTTTGTTTGGCTTCTTTAGCTTTTTTTTCCTTTTCTTTCCTTTTCTTCCTTAGCTTGTTGCTCTTTCTCTTTTTTATGCTCAATATATTTATAAACGCCATATGCAATAATAACTTTTGTTGCTGTACTGGTGGTTTTATTGCTTTGTTTAGCTTTAGCTATAGAAATGCTAGAACTACCTATAACGAGAGAAAGTAGAATAATAAAGATGTTTTTCATATGTTAAACCGAAGATAATATTGCTATTTAGTGGATAACAAAAAAGCCCTTGATACATAATGTCTCAAGGGCTTCTTTTTAAATTCGTTTAATTCAGTTTTCTTGTTGGTGCCTGAGGTCGGACTCGATTCAAAGTAAAATCAATAAGATACAACGTAATGGTGCAAATTGGGGGAAAATAATAATAGAATGATTTAAATCAAAATAAAGCTAGAAAATTGCAGAAACTTGCGTAGATATGCAAATAAAAGATCATTATTCAGGATCTAAAAGGGGCTTTGCGGTGCTTGCGCGGATCTGCTTTTTGCATTTGCATAAAAACATACATATTAAGTGCGCGGGCGAGGCGAGGTGGAAGCTGCGATTTTTTGGTGGTGAGCTTGGTTAAAAAATAGGCGGATTTTTATTTTTTCGGTTTTAATAAAAGCTCTGTTTTGTATAATAAACTAAGGGGAGACTATTTATTTAAAGGGCAAACGGAAGGCTTTATTTTAGGGAAAAAGAAATCCCGATAATTATTATCGACATTCGGAAATAATTATCGGGACGTTTTAGTTATTCAGCTAACAATTCGTATGGGGTGAAGGTGACCACTTTAATTCCTAGCCATTGGTTGATCTCTTCAAGTTTCTGCTGCAGTGGTTTAATTTCATTGATGAAGAATACTTTCCCTGCTTTCTCCACATCACCGAACCCACCGTTATTGGTTGGAATGATTCCCATCAGTTGCGGTGGTACTCGATGGGCCGCAAGAATATCATCACGGCTAGTATTTTTTATATTTGCAAATTCATCCTTCGCGACCACATCAGAAAGCGGAATTACTTTAATTCCATTCTCTTTACCATCAGGCGCATATAGGAAAAGATTTTTAAAGTTCCCCCTTCCTTTGGCTTGCTTGAGTTGCTCTTTTAAATCATCAACATCGGTTTCATTCGCCATTGGGTCGGTCATATAAATAATACTGCCAGCGTGAGCACCGTTTAAATAATATTTACGGCGGAACAACGTCGCTGACTCATTCAAAAATGCCGACTGCAGGGCGGCTAGGTAATCGGGCAAACCGTAAATTTCTTGGTTTACATCAGGTTGTTTCAAATGGAAAACGCTATCCGTTGCAAATTCGTGTTCTTGATAATTGCTCGTGAGCAAATAGAATTTATTTTTTTCTGTTCCGCGTCTGACATATTTCGCCAAAGGGGTATTAAGACGGATCACATCACCAAATGGATTTTTCACTTTTTCCAGATAAGCATTTCCAAAGATTAAATAATCTTGCACGAGCTTTTCTAGTTCAGTGCGAGGCAATAACGCGGTTGTTTTACAGGTGCTCATCAGAATATTTTTCTTAACGGCCAACGCACTTTGATGATGAGAGGCCGATTTCACCGCACGTGCCAGCCCTGAAAAATCGACAGGCGGATTATAATATTTCTGATGAATCAGCACCGATTCAAAATAGTTAAAAATATCAGCGTGATCTAACACTGGTACAGGTTCGCCAAAGGTAAAAGATTGAATCATAATTTGTCCTTAATCAAATTGAATAATGGCACGACCTGAACTTCTCGCACCGCTATAAGGTTCATTGGTAATACAACTCATCACCGCCCAAGCAATATCACCGTGACTCGCTTCGGCTGAACGGTCGGAAACGTAAGTAATTTGGCGACCGCTGCGAGTTGCTTGTTTTTTGATGGTCATAAAACTAGTAGTGATCTCATTTGACCCTGTGTCATATTTCAAACGTCCTTTCTGCACAAGATTCAAGGTTTTTAAGACCATCTCATTTTTTAAATCCACGTTGTAAGTCAAGCCTACCGCACGTGGGAAGAATTTCTTCACATTTTGGAAAACACCATCACCCATCCCGGTTCTGTCCACAGTGATTTTGGTCACATTGTAGAACTGGGTGTAATGGCGAATTTTGTCCGCTTGCTTCTCATAATCTAAGCCGTGAAAGGTTTCATAATGCAAAATGCGGAAATCGCCGCCTTCAACTTTAGGCGGTGCAACAATCGCAAGTGCGGCACGGTCGCCTGTGAATGCGGGGTCGTAGCCTATCCAAACTTCACGATTGCCGAAAGGTCGTTGATAAAACGGCTTGAAGTCTTTCCATTCTTCATAACTATCAACCCAACAACGCTGCAATTCATCGAATTTAAAGACGCTCGTTTGGTCATCTGCAAATTGGCACATAAACAACTGCTCAAATTCAGCCGTTGAATTCTCAAACTTCAAATCTTCGATATTAAATAGATTGCAACCGCCTAACTCCGCGTCATAAATATTGACGATTTGTCGCCATTGACGATCTGCACAGAGTTTCCCTGCGCGCAAGTTTTTGTGGGAAATATCAATCTCAACCTTCTCACTTTCAGGGCGTTCGCTATTAAATGCCTTGCCCGACCAAAACGCATAAGCGGGGTGGGCAATCGTCGTTGGAGTAGAAAAATAAGTTTGGCGATACTGCTTTTGTGACGCCATAGCCGACGCTACTTTGCGCATTTCGTCAAATTTTGGTACCCAGAAAATTTCATCGAAATACAAATTGCCGTGATAAGACTGAGCCGTTGCTGAGTTCGTCCCTAGAAAGATTAATTCAGCCCCATTCGGTAATAAAATTGTCTCGCCTTTAAGTTCAACATCAGCCGTCTTGCGTGCGTACTGCGTGATATAAGAACGGAACATCAACGCCTGTTTTTTACTTGCAGACAAGAAAATCTGATTCCGTCCGGTTTTGAGCGCGTCAATAAAAGCTTCGTGTGCGAAATAATAAGTTGCACCAATCTGACGGCTTTTTAAAATATTTCGGATTCGATATTTTTCCCCGGCTTGATACCAATTGCGCTGATATTGGAACATTCCTTGCATAAAACCATTAATCAGTGCTTCTTCTTGTTCTGCTGAAATTGGATTTTTTTCTGCAGGTTTACGCTCGCCTTTATTGCGATTTTTAATTTTAGGATTAAGGTCCGTTTCATTGCCACCGTTTGAATATTTTTGAATGCGCGCAGCGTCTTTCATTTGGCGCATTAAAAAATCTAACTCTTTTAAATCGCTACCTGTTTTGACTTCTTTCTGTATCAATAGAGTGTAACGAGTCTCTAGGCTACCGCTCACACGTTCGAAAATACTTGCTTCATCCCATTTTTCACGCTTTTTCCAACTGGCAATCGTCGAAACAGGGATATTTAATAATTTTGAAATTTCAGTGATTGAATAGCCTGACCAATATTTTAACTGTGCTTCACGCTTAGTATTTATCGTAATACAAGCGGTCTGTTCTGCTTCATTTTTTACAAATTCGCTCATCATATCCATTTAATTAAATCAAGATGAGTTATTGTCGTTAAAGGCTCCGCCCTTGTAGATCTAACTATTTTGTAAAACGGATATCCACATTTACAAGCCTTTGCACGCTATAACAAATCGCTCCACTATATCGACAATTTTTGGAACATTAACCGAGAGAAAAAGCGATGGCTAAAAAATCAAAATGGTTTGTCGTGGCTACTGAAGGGGCTACAACTGACGGACGCAATATTGCTCGAGTTTGGATTGAGCAGATGGCGAAAAACTACGACCCGCAAAATACCTACGGGGCGAGAATCAATTTAGAACACTTCAAACTGTGGTGGTATAACCCGAATGAACCCCACGCAAAATGCTACGGCGACGTTTTAGCGCTGAAAGCAGAAGAGCGTGAAGACGGCAAATTGCAGTTACTAGCGCAGATTGATCCAACACCTGAATTAATTGAATTAAACAAACAGCGTCAAAAAATCTATACATCAATTGAAGTCGATACGAATTTTGCTGATACAGGCGAAGCCTATTTGATGGGATTAGCCGTAACAGATGACCCTGCAAGTTTAGGGACAGAAATGTTAAGTTTTTCTGCAACCGCTAAAGCAAATCCACTGAACAAACGCAAAGAACGCCCTGAAAACTTATTCAGTGAAGCGATTGAAACTGTGTTTGACTTTACAGAAGAACCTGCAGAACCATCACTCTTTGAAAAAGTAAAAGCCTTGCTCACTCGCAAAGCGAAAAAAGAAGATGAACGTTTTGCCGACCAAGAACAAGCGGTTGAATTGCTCTCAACGCATTTGTCTGAATTGACCGATAAATATGATGTATTGCTGGCAGAAGTCGCAGAAAAAGAGCAAGCATTTGCAAAATTATCTGACGAATTCACCGCTTTAAAACAGCGTGTGGAACAAGTCGCACAGCAACCCGAATCAAACTACACCCCAAGCCCTGAAGTGACAGGTGCAACGGATAACGACGGCAGATTTTTCTAAATAAGGTTAAAACGATGAAAAAAGAAACTCGCAATGTATTTAACAGCTACCTTGCAGGCGTAGCAAAAGACAACAACATCGAATTCAGCGGTGTTATCGCAGGTCAAAAATTCTCGGTTGAACCAACGGTTCAGCAGAAATTAGAGCAAAAAGTGCAAGAAAGCTCTGAATTCTTAAAGCTGATTAATATCGTACCTGTAACAGAAGCACAGGGCGAAACATTAGGTTTAGGTGTCGCGGGTACAATCGCAAGCACCACTGACACCACAGAAGCAGATCGCAAAACGCAAGACATTCACAATCTTTCAGCGATTGCTTACCACTGTCAGCAAATCAACTACGACACCCACCTACGCTACGGCACCATTGATATGTGGGGTAAATTCCCTGATTTTGCAAAACGAATTGGCGAAGTCAAAGCAGAACGAATGGCATTAGACCGCTTAATGATTGCATTCAATGGCACAAGTCGCGCGAAAACGTCAAACCGTGTTGAAAACCCATTACTGCAAGATGTCGCTAAAGGTTGGTTAGCGAAAATTGAAGAAGCAGTGCCACAGCGTGTGATGAAAGAAGTTGAAAAGAGTTCTGGCAAAATCGAAGTGGGCGAAGGCAAAGCCTACAAAAGCCTTGATGCATTAGTCTATTCTGCAGTAAGCGATTTAATCGCACCACAATTCCAAGATGACACAAAATTAGTGGCAATTATGAGCCGTGACTTATTAGCGGATAAATACTTCCCACTTTACAACCAAAACAAAGCGACTGAAATGTTAGCGGGCGATGTCGTGGTAAGCCAAAAACGTGTAGGCGGTTTGCAAGCGGTACAAGCGCCATTTGTACCAAAAGGCACAATCTTAATCACCCGTTTAGATAACCTTTCAATTTACTACCAAGAAGGCGGAATGCGTCGCACGTTAGTAGACAACGCGAAACGTGATCAGTATGAAGATTACACTTCTTCAAATGATGATTTTGTGGTTGAAAATTACGAAATGGTCGCGGTATTGAAAAACATCAAAATGGTAGACGCAGACGTTGGAGCGCCTGAAGCATAATGCGACCGACTCAACTCCACTACTTGCAGAAATCCGCTGAACTCGCCCATTCAGCGGAGCAAGTCGAGTTAGACGGACTCGACGAATACGAGAAGATGCTTTATTTAATCGCTCGCCATAAGAAAGATTTAAAACAAATCGCATCAATGGAGCAACGCGCGAATTATAAAAAAAGCATTCTTCACCACTATTTACCGTGGATTGAAGGCGCATTAAGCGGTGCGAACGGCAAGCAAGACAATGTATTGATGACGTGGCAAGTGTGGTCGGTGGACTGTGGCGAATACCACCTAGCCCTGCAGATTGCAGAATATGCTATTCATCAAGATTTACAGCTACCTGACGGCTTTAGTCGCTCTCTTAGCTCAATGCTTGCAGAAGAATTTGCAGATGCAGCGAAAAAAGCGCAAAAAGTGCAGAAACCTTTTGAAGTGAGCTACTTATTACGAGTGGATGAGCTGACGAAAGATAAAGATATGCCTGATGAAAGTCGCTCAAGGCTTTATCGAGAAATTGGGCTACTGCTGGCAGAATCGCAACCCGAAACCGCGCTATCTTACCTAGAACGAGCTTTAGAGCTGAACTTAAATATTGGTGTGCAGGGCAATGTTAAAAAATTGCGTAAACAACTTAACAAACCTGAAGATCAATAAAACCGAGCAAACCTCGCAAGCTAACGGGGCGGACGAAAAAACGATTTATCGTCTTGATTAGTCCCCACCCCGTTTTTTTATCTCAACGATTTGTGGAGAAAAAGAATGAACCACGTGATCAGCATTCCTAAAGTCGATAACAAAGGCAACAGCGACCCACCAAACAACGAAAAAGCAAGCTGGATCACCAATAACGGCTTTTTCCCTGATTTGAACCTCCTTGATGTTCGAAACGCAATGCGCGTTGATGGCACAGTCACAGACGAGCGATTAAAAATTGCTGTGATTGAAGCAATGGCAAGTACCAACGATCAACTCAAACCGCTACAGAATAAATATCACTCTCTTGAAGATATTCAAGCCGATGAAATCAACGGCGAAAGTATCGTCGAATTACGCTACAAGCGGGCAGTTTACTGTCTCGCAATGGCAAATCTCTACGAACGCTATCGCAGTTACGACAGCACAAAAGAAGGCGCAGAAAAAGCGGAACAGTTTGAAAATTCAGTCGATGATTTAAGGCGTGACGCACGTTTTGCAATTCGGGATTTATTAAATATCAAACGTTGGACGGTGGAGCTGATTTAATGATACTTACCGCAAATCAAGGCGACACATTAGACCAACTGCTTTTCAGGCAATTTGGCAAAACAGCGGGCTTGGTTGAAATCGCCCTAGAATACAATCCAGCCTTAGCTGATGACGTTAAATTGAAAATGGGGCAGAAGGTGGTAATGCCAGACGATGAAATCGCCACAACCACTACACAGCAAGAGATGATAAGCCTATGGGATTAAAAATGGATAGATATGATGGCGCCTCCTTTTTCGGTTCTTTTATGTCCATTATTACAGGGTTAACCTTGTCAGATTGGGGCGTAATAATGGGGATTATTTTCGGTTTATGTACCATTTTGATGAATTGGTACTACAAAGATAAAGAGTACAAGCTTCACGAAAAAGCTCTACAAAAATACAAAATCGATTTAGCAAGAGAAGTTAATCACAATGAGCAAAAGCATTAAATTAGGGGCGATCACTTGTACGGTAGGTGCAATTATCGCCATTGTGACCACACAATTTTCACACCAAGTCCGCACTGGCGAAGCGGGGTTAAGTTTAATCGGCAATGCCGAAGGGTGCAGACGTGATCCCTATCTTTGCCCTGCAGATGTGATTACTGTTGGTATCGGCTCAACGGAAGCAAGTGGGGGCAAAATTGACGTGGCCAAACGCTACAGCGACCAAGAAATTGCGGAGCGTTGGGTAAAAGATTTGGTGACTGCCGAAAAGTGTGTAAACCGCTACGGCAACGGCAAAAAAATGCCACAAGGTGCATTCGAAGCAATGACATCACTTACTTTTAATGTCGGTTGTGGGGCAATGCGCAAATCAACTTTATACCAAATGGCGAATCAAGGATACAGCAAAGTAATGTGCGATCAATTCGGCCGTTGGGTTTACGCAGGGGGCAAAAAATTGCGTGGGTTAGAAATTCGCAGAGAGAAGGAGCGTCAGCTATGTTTAAGCTAATCACATCTTTTATTGAGAAAGGCTTTGGTAAAACAATGATTGTCGCCCTACTCATTGCGGTGGTGGTTAACGCTTTTTTATGCTACGAGCGCAAAGCCTTGCAGGTTAAGGTACAGTCGCAACAATCCGAAATAAAGCTATTAAGTGCAGATAATCACAACTTAGCAAACCAAGTTGAAAACGCGCAGATACAAATTCTGCAGTATCAAAATCAAGTGAACACCTTACACAAAAATGTGTTGGCCAAAATGAAACAAGCGGAGCAACGGAACAATGAAATCTTACACGAATTGGCAAATCATAAACACTGGGCTGATGGTAATGTGCCTGATGCTATTAGCAGGTTGCTCAAGCAACGAGCCGACCATTCGTTACCAACAGATAAAACCGAACCCGCTAACTTGCCCAACGGCAGAAGTGTGCCAACCGCCCCAGTTACAAATTAAAACCAACGGCGATTTAGTTAAAGCCATTGACGCACTCCAAACGGGCATTGATTTGTGCCAAATACAGATTGATGCTTATAAAAAGTGTATTTGGCAATATAATGAATTAAATAACCCTACTAAATTAAACCCAAATTGACAGACTCGTTATTATGGACTAGGATCCGTTTCCAACAATGCCTTATTTTTCAGTCATTATATTGAGAAATAAGGTTGTTTTTCATAATAAAGGTATGAGTGATGAGCGGAAAAATTAAGCAGAACATCAAAAAAACAGTAAAGGGTGTAAGTGTTGCAATGGGAATATTTTCTTCATTTTTTAGCGCAAATACACAAGCTGCACAAACTGATGTACAAACTGTTATGCAACAAGTTAAGCAAACATCTGAATTACTTACTCAACAAAATGTGGATATAAGCTACTTTTTCTCTGTTTTAGCACAACTTAATGAAAAAGTCGCTTTATTAAATTCTGTTGTTCGCTCAATGTCTCAGCCTGAAAAAGTAATGCAAGACCTTGTATTTATTAACTCTGGACTTAATTCATTAGCAAGAATGATCCGTCAAAAGCATATTGAGTTTTTAAGAGAAAACCAACAAGAGCGCACTATTTTTAAAAGTTACACAGCAGAAATTTTTAAATTTAGCGTATTTACTGAAAAAATGCGCGAAAAAACAAATCATTATTCTATCGTGAAAAGTCGCTCAAATTTTTCTCAATCTGATTTAGATGAATTAGTAGCAAACAGCCAGCAAGGTATGAATTAATGGCTGACATTTACCTTAGTCCCTTTATTCAACAAACAGACGGATTAATAAAATTAGTCAATGACTTAATGCTATTAGAACAAACTGCTGGTAATTATCGTCCTGATACAATCGGTAATTGGGGCGCATTTGAAGAAAATCCTAGTGCAATGCTTGCAGGAATTAAAAAAGTACATATTGCTGTATCGGATGAAGATTTTGAAAAATGGAAAAAGAAAACAGGGCAAAATCGCAAAAGCGATAATTACCTTGTATATGCTCAACACGATTTAGAAATTGATACTTTCCTTATTTTAGATTTCATTACCCCAGATGCACATAAAAGAATTAAATCAAAATTACCTGATTTAGTATTATGTGCCGAAGAGTTCCAAGAAAGCTATTCGACAAAGTTAGCAGAAAAATTTACTAAACTTGAGATTGAATAACGACAAAGGCGCATTAAGCGCCTTTAGCTTTTTTGTTATCTCCAAATCCACATTCCCAACCATTCGCCCATTATCCTATCTTGCCCATAATAGCCCTATTTAATTCAACAGGATTATTATGAAAGACCAAATCGACAGAGCAAACGAACTTGCCGAAAAAGAGCGGGAATTTGCCCTTGCAAAATATCGCCAAAAACAGACCGCTTGTGTAAGCCTTACCGATTGCGAAGACTGCGATGAACCTATCCCAGAAGAGCGTCGCAGATTTGTAGTGGGTTGTACTCGTTGCATTGATTGTCAGCAAGACCACGAACACCGATTAAAAGGTTACCGCAAATGATTAAACCCGACAGACTCCGTAACCAACTAACAAAGGTTATCGACTATTTTAAATCGAACCCCGATGCTTTAATTCTGCAGTATGACAACGGACGAATTAAAGCTACTGGGGGTAAATCACATTCCTTTGAATATCACTATGATCTAGAAATCATTGTGCAAGATTTTAAATATCATCCTGATGTGTTATTTGTGCCAGTATTGGAGTTTGTGCGCACAGAGCAGAGTGAGTTACTGCACAACCCTACGAACCAAGAGAAGATAACCTTTGAGATAGATACGCTCAACAATAAAACCTACGATATTTACATCAAAATTCCGCTCACTGAAAGAGTGGTGGTCAAAGAAGAAAACGGCTTAATCACAGCCAACCACGCCAACGAACCACAACCGACCGAATGGGAGCCGTTTGACTTGGAGCGAGTGCGCATTTATCTAGGGGATAGTGAGTTGGTTTATGATTCAGCGGAGAAACAGCGTGAGTGATAGTATTGAGCAAATCAAAACATCATTTTCTGCGTTATTGGTCAATATCAGCAAACCGCGCAGGCGATTACTCTATCAACAAATAGGGCGAGAGCTGGCGCGTAATCATCGAAGACGAATTAAAGCACAGCAAGCTCCCGATGGTTCAAGGTATGCGCCACGTAAAAAACAAAAGAAAGTAAAAGGCAAAATCAAAACGGATAAGATGTTTAAAAAGCTAGTTAAGCCTAAACATTTAAAAGTCCGTTTTGAAAATGAAGGGGTGTCTCTTGGCTTTACAGGGGGAGATGCGGCTATTGCCAAAATTCACCAAGAAGGATTAATGGGCAGAGTCAAAAAAGAATTTGGCTGGAAGGTTAGATATGCAAAACGTGAATTATTAGGTTTTGAAAAAGATGACCTAAAGATGATTGAAAATTTTGTACTTAAAGCGATAGCGGATGGAATTGACAAAAAAGGCGGTTAGACCGCCTTGTAAGATTAATGTTTTTTTAACTGTTCTTTCTTTTCTAATTCAGCTTTAACAAATTCATCATCAGCGAAAAACCAAATAAACGCAATAATACCGCCTAAAATACAAAATGCTAAAACAAAATCATTGATGAAGAAAGCTATAACAAGTAGCACTAAAACAGCAGTAAGCAACGGCACGATCAAAGGTGCAATAAGTCCAATAAATGCAACGGCAAGCGTAAGTAATACGCCCCCAAATACAACAGCACCAATAAGCACAACCATTGCTAAGAAAATGAATGAGAATGTACCAAGCATAGTTCCCCCTATCTATTTTCTGCATATTCGGAAAAATTAAGCGCATTGTCAATCCATCTTTAACAAATTTTGTTAAATACTTCACAAAATTATACCATTCATAATAGTAAACAAATCATTGTAGGAATTTATTATGAGTCAAAATCTAAAAATTCAAGTTTTGTTATCTGCGGTAGATAAGCTCACAGCACCCTTTAAAAATGTTTCAAAACAAGCACAAGTGCTTGCAGATGCACATAAAAAAGCTAGGGGAGAGTTAAAAAATTTACAAAATCAATTTAAACGTAATGAAGAGCAGATTAATAAATATCGCAATACATTTAATCCGTTAAAAGCACAACTATCAGATACTAATAACAAGCTCAAGGAAGCGCAGGCAACTGCAAATCGTTTAGAAAAGCAATTTGCAAAAGCTAAACATCCGACAGCTGAATTTGCTAAAAAATTACAAGAAGCAAAAGACAAAGTTAAGGCTTTAAAACAGGTTCAGAGTGAACAGGCGCAAAAGCTAAAAGTTGCACGTGATGAGTTTAAGAGAACAGGAATCAATGTTCGTGAGCTTGGTCATGCACAAACAGAACTAAGCAGAAAAATGCGCGAAGCCAACAAAGCAGTTAAAGAACAAGACGAACGGTTAAAACAGCTTAATCAACGTGCAGCCGCTCAACAACGCTATAAGCAACAGGTTGCGAATTTACGTCAAACAGGCGATAACCTACGCTATATGGGGCAAAGTGCGGCGATTGGTGGTGGGGCTATTACGGGGAGCGGTTTTAAATTACTGAATCCTGCCATTGAGTTTGAACAAAAGTTCTCAAAGGTTGAAGCATTAACTCGCTTAGATAAGCGTAATCCAGAACATGCCGAAGCACTAAAAAAATTGGAAGAACAAGCAATAGAGTTAGGTAAAACAACCGCTTATACATCAGCTCAAGTAGCTGAAGCTCAAGGTTACTTAGCAATGGCGGGTTTTGAATGGCAAGATATTATTAATGCGACACCTTCAGTTCTTCAAGGAGCAATGGCTTCAGGGGCTCAACTTGGTAGAATGAGTGATATTTTGTCAGATGTAGGTTCCGCATTTAAGTTTAAAACAGAAGATTTTAATAAGCTTACGGACTTGATGGTATTAACGATGACAAGTACCAATACCACAGAAGAAACACTTGCTGAAACAATGAAATATATTGCCCCAATAGCGACAGCAATGGGACAAACTCCAGAGAGTACTTTTGCATTAGCGGGGCTATTAGCTAACGTAGGCATAAAAGGATCGCAAGCAGGAACAACCTTAAAAAATATTGAATTAAATCTGATTAATAGCAAAGATTTAAAAGATTTAGGCATAAAATCTACAGATGCTGCGGGTAATATGAGACAAGTTACCGATATTTTAGCTGATTTAGATAAGGCAACTAAACACATGGGAACAGGTCAGAAGGGAGCTTTATTTGATAAAATCATTGGTAAAATCGGCTTAGCAGGTGCAATGGAATTAATTTCCCAATCTTCAGGGGGGATTCAGGAGCTTACTGAAAAATTAAAAAATGCAGAAGGTACAGCGGAATTAGTGAGTCGTACAATGACAGATAACTTGGCTGGTGATCTAGCTGCATTAAATTCTGCGCGTGAAGCTGTAGGCGTTGGTATTTATAAAACAATTGGTGGTGAAATTAGAAAAACAGCTCAATCAATAACGGGGTTATTATTAAAAATCAATGAATGGATTAAATCTAACCCCGAACTAACCGCAACCATTGCCAAATGGACACTTGCTATTGGTGGATCACTGACAGTGATCGGTTTACTAAGTACTTTGCTCGGTTATTTATTTTACCCAATAGCACGATTAATTTTAGGTTTTGGGCGATTAACAGGCATTAATACTGTTTTAGGTGTTGGGCTGAAAAAAACAACGTCTAGATTAGGTAAATTCAAAACAGCTCTAGTATCTTCAAACCGTGATATGTTAAGCGCAAAAACAACATTTTTAGGCTTAAAAGATGGTGCAGGTAAAGCCAAATCGGGCATTGTTAGTTTTGGAAAAAATGCCTTTGCTCGAATTAAGGCGTTACCCGGTACAACTATGCGGTTTATCCGTAGTTTAGGGCAAATGAAAACATGGCTTAATGCGATTAAAGCAATTGGGCGTGTAGCTTTCTCTCCTATTCGCTTAGCACTAGGCGCTATTAGTATGCTGTTTTCACCTATTGGATTAGGAATTGCCGCTATTGTTGCAGGTGCGTCATGGATCACTAGACACTGGGCGGAAGTAAAAGCTTTTTTCTCTGGTTTTTGGACTGGGCTGACTAACGGTTTAAAACCGCTTACCCCCTTATTTGAAAAAATTGGTTCAGCTTTTGGTGTGGTTGTAGGTTGGTTAGAGAAGGCGTTTAAATGGTTTACGGATTTATTTACGCCGATTGATAGCACCAAAGAAAATTTAGATGCTGCAACTAAAGCAGGGGAAAGTTTTGGCGCAGGTTTAGCAAAAGCGATTGAGATACTGGTTTCACCGATTAATTGGCTTGTTGAAAAGTTCAAATGGATTTCTGACAATATGCCTAGTTGGGAAAAAATTACAAATGGACTCAAATCTGTTGTAAGTTCAGAACATGTAGAACATATTGCTAATATGGCAAATAATATGGATGATCCCAATTATACCGTACCGAAAAAGCCTAAATGGTCAGGCGGTTACGCTGGTAACGGCGGTAAATATGAGCCGAAAGGGATTTATCACGGTGGCGAGTATATTATGACCAAAGAAGCCACAGCGCGCTTGGGCATCAACAACCTAAACCGCCTAAACTACGGCAAAGCGGCAGGCTTAACCGCCCTTGCAACCACAGTTGCCGTTGCTCAACCGATGCAGAATGTGCAGTTTGACACGCGCGCGCCAGTGCAAGCGGTGCAAAGTCGCCCACAAAACGCGCCTGTGATTAATCAAAATGTCACTATCACCATTAACGCATCCGCTGGGCAGAGTGCAGAGCAGATTGCACAGCAAATCCAAAAAGCGTTAGCCGATCAACAGCGCAAGGCGCAAGCCAAAGCACGTAGTAGTCTGCGAGACCGTTATTAATCAAAGCCCTACGGGGCTTTTTTGCTTGCATTGCTAAGGTTGTTATTTTATGATCAGCCGAACTTAATAGGTGGCAGAATATGAAAAAATTAAAACAGAATAGCAAAGCACTAAAAGGCGTGAGTCTTGCAATGGGAATTGTTGCGTCATTTTTTAGCGCAGAAACACAAGCTTATCCAAAGCAGAAAGACGTTTTACAGGTTATTCATCAAATAAAAAGTGTATCTGCAACCTTAACACAGCATATTGAAAATCAATCAATACAGCTTTTTGGTGAATTATCTAAGCTCACGCAAACAGTGAGTCTATTAAATGCTGTTGTGCGTTCAATGAAACAACCAGAAAAAGTTGTTGATGATATTACAGCGATTGACTTTATGTTGGAAAAGCTCGCGGACAGTATTCGTATGACCTATGCACAGCATTTTAGACATCAAGCAGATGATAGAGCTATTTTTAAAAATTATAAAAATGAGATTTTCCGTTTTAATCTTTTTGCTATTAAATTGCGTCAAGAACTCGGTTTATATCAAGTAGTGCCAAGTCAAAATGCGGTAACGCAACAAGATTTAGACATTCTTATCGCCGATAGTAACAAACGGTATGCAGTCAATGGCTAATATTTACTGTTGTAAACACCTAACCGCGCAAGAGTCTTTATTGCCATTTGTGCAGGACTTAGTTCAACATATTCAAAGCCATTTTACCCTTTACCCAACCACAATAGGTAATTCTGGTGGGTTTGAAGAAAATCCACGAGCAATGATTGCCAAAATTCGCAAAGTGCATATTGCCGTTTCTGATGCTGATTTTGACAAATGGCGCAATAAAACAGGGCAACAACGCAAAAGCGACAATTATCTCATTTACACTATTCACGATTTTGAAGATGATATTTTAATTTTAGATTTTATTTCACCAGAAGCACATAAGCGTATTAAAAACAGGCTAGCTGATTTAGTTTTAATCGCAGAAGATTTTCAAGATAGCTATCCTGAAAAATTTGCAGAAAAGTACAATCAACTCTTTATCGAATAGATCCCACTTTCCAGTGGGATTTTTCATTTTTTGTTATCCCCAAATCCACACACCCAACTAATAGCACTGCTCCCCACTCTTACCGACAATATCCCCATTTTTAACTTAACCGAGATTTTAATAATGGCAGAGATTGACCGCCGATTAGATAATTTAATCCGCTTAGGCACAATCGCCGAAGTGGATTACAAAACCGCAACGGCACGGGTTACCGCAGGCGGAATCACAACGGATTTTATCCCTTTTCTGACTTTTCGCGCGGGCACAACAAAAACTTGGTCAGCGCCAAGTGTGGGTGAGCAAGTTTTGATTATTTCTGTAAGCGGTGAATTTAATACAGGCTTAATCTTACCGGCTGTTTATGCCAGTAATGCGCCAAGTAGTAACCCCGATGAGCATCTGATTGTATTTCCGGATGGCACCGAGATTATGCATAACAGTGCAACCGGTCATTTATCGGCAAAAAATTGCAAAACGGCACTGATTCAAGCGTCAAACAGTATTACCGCTGATACCCCACAAGTGATCTGCACCCAGAATGTCGTAATTAAAGGCAATCTAACCGTAGATGGCACAATCAGCAGTAAAGGGGCAATTTCAACACAATCAAGCGTAACCGCAACAGGTGAAGTAAGCGGTAAAGGTATTTCATTAAGTTCGCACACCCATTCGGGCGTAGAACCGGGCAACAAACGAACAGGGACACCATAATGGATAAAGAAACAGGCGAATATTTAGATGATGAGATTGAGCATATTAAGCAATCTGTTGCGGATATTCTGCTGACGGCCAAAGGCACACGCATTATGCGCCGAACCTACGGAAGCAATTTATACAAATTGATTGACCGCCCAATTTCCGCAGGGCTTGCCCTACAAATTTCTTGCGCTTGTGTAATGGCACTGAAGCAGTGGGAGCCGAGAATTGAAGTCAATAGTTTCAAGGTTGCTTTTAGTTCACTAGACGCACCTTATTCTTTGACCGGCTCGCTAGAAGCAACAATTAAAGCAACTAACACAATTTTTAAAATGGAAAACGTCAAAATCAAATGAGTGAAATTACCGATTTATCCAAGTTACCTGAGCCAGATGTACTGGAAGCGTTAGATTTTGAAGAAATGCTTAAAGCGCGAAAAAGTGCATTTATAGATTTGTATCCCGAAGATGAGCAAGCGGAATGGGTTGCTCGTTTAGCATTGGAAAGTGATCCGATAGTGAAACTACTTGAAGAAAATTGCTATTTCCAACTGTTAGAACGTCAACGAATCAATAGCGCAGCGCAAGCTACAATGCTTGCTTATGCTACGGGCAACGATTTAGATGTGATCGCAGCGAACTTCAACGTAACCCGTTTAGTCATCCAAGAAGCTGATGATAGCGCAAATCCTGCTATTGAAGAGATTTTAGAACCTGATGACGATTTCCGAACCCGTGTGCAATTAAAGTTTGAGGCGCTATCTGTTGCTGGTCCACGTAAAGCCTATACATTCCAAGCCCTTTCCGCTCACGGCAAAGTGGCCGACGTTTCAGTGGAGTCACCAGCTCCCGCTTATGTAACAGTGACCATTCTTTCACGTGATGGCAAAGGTGAAAGCTCAGATGAAATCTTACAAGCGGTGCGCTCTGCATTAAATGATGAAGAAGTCCGCCCGATTGCTGACCGTGTCACTGTACAAGGGGCAGAAATTATTAATTACCAAGTGCAAGCCCGTTTGCATTTGTTCCGTGGCCCACAATCAGAGCCGATTCGACAAACTGCACAAAAGAACCTTGATAAATACACTCAATTAACAAAACGCTTAGGGCGAGATATTACTCGCTCGGGTATTTATGCAGCATTGCACGTGGAAGGTGTGCAGAATGTAGAAATCATTCAGCCAGCACAAGACATTGTGCTGAATAGCGCACAAGCAAGCTATTGCACAGGCACAGAATTAACTCTGGTGGTGAGTGATGAATACAGCTAATCATTTATTACCGAGTGGCTCAAGTTCACTTGAAAAGCGCGCGGCTGAATGTTTACGTATTGCGACACAAAATGATATTCCTATTCCGCATTTAATCAACCCGCATAAATGCCCAACTGCATTATTACCCTATTTAGCGTGGGCGTTTTCGGTGGATAGATGGGAAGAATACTGGCCCGAAAGCGTAAAGCGGCAAGCGATTATTCAGTCTTATCAAATTCATAAAAAGAAAGGCACGGTTAGCGCAGTAAGACGGATTGTTGAATCACTGGGCTATGATTTTGAAATTAGGGAATGGTTTGTAGGCAAAAAAACAAAAGAACCTGGGACATTCAGATTATTTGTAGAGTTAAAAAATCAAGGCGTAAATAGTTCACTTTATGAAGAACTCATACGCTTAGTGGAAGATGCCAAGCCTGTTTCTCGACATATGACAGAACTGGCAATAGTCGTTACAGCAAAAGGTAAATTAAATATATCTACTGTAACTCATAGCGGTGAAATTATTAGCATTTTTCCTAAACAACCAACTAAAACAACTACAGTTCAAAGACTGTTAAAAATAGCAACAGCATCACACAGTGGTGACATTATTACTATCTATTAGAGAGCAATACAAATGACAAAATTTTATACATTATTAACACAATTAGGCGAACAAGCAATTGCACAAGCTATAGCAAATAACGAGCCGTTACCTTTTGTACAAATGGCAATCGGCGACGGAAATGGTAAAGCGATTACGCCAACAGTAACCCACACAAAATTAGTCCGTGAAGTTTATAGAGCAAATATTACGGATGTACTACTAGATCAATCTAATAACAAGCAAGTCATCTGTGAATTACTCGTGCCTGAAAATGTGGGTGATTTTACTGTACGCGAAATTGGATTGTTTGATGGAAATGGCGGTCTATTAGCGATTGCCAACACGCCTGAAAACTACAAGCCAGTGTTAGAAAGTGGTAGTGGGAAAGTTCAATATTATCGAATGGTAATCCGAGTCAGCTCAAGCGATCAGGTAAATATCAGTATTAATAATAATATTGTTTACACAACTCGTACGGAATTTAACCAGTTTGTGAGTGATTTAACAAATTCAGATGGCTTTAAGTTAATTGGTCAATGCGAGTCAATTGCTGATCTCCGTAATATTGAACCAATCGCAGATCAACAACGTATCTTAGTTAAATCTTGGCATAAAGGTTTAAACAAAGGCGGTGGGGAGTTTTATGCGGATTTTAGTGATTCAGAATCAGAAGATAATGGCGGAACGGTTATTATTACTGCTGGCGGGAAGCGCTGGAAGCGAATTTTATCTAATACATCACACTTAAATATTAATGAGTTTGGCGCAAGTGGGGAAAGTATTTCTTTAGATACACAAGCAATTATTAATGCTGCGAAATTTAGCGACGGCACACTTTCTCTATTTATTCCATACTCTGAAATTGAATTTGCACAATATACCAATGTTAAAAATTGTAACATTATCGGATGCAACACTTATATTAAAGGAGATTTAAAAGGACATGGAAAGTTAGAAAATGTTTTTATTTCATCGCAAAGTCAAAATAATATTTATCACATTGAGTCAACGACTCAAGAACCAACTGTAGGTCTTTATACGTCAATTAATGGAAAGATTACTTTTGTTTACGTGCCAAAATCCCCATCATCTACATCAGCAGTTGTTTTCGAATTAATAAAAGATGTAACAACAACTGCAAACTCATTGGGTGGTGAGCAAGATTTATTTAGAGCAGCCATCACTCATAATTTAAGTCATGTTTTTTTCTATCTCCAAAATGGAGAAAAAACAGGTTCTTGGCAAGAGAAAAGTAGATGGGAGGCCCCTTTATTAAATTTTACTGGTAATGTATATCAAAAACTAAGTTATATAACAGGCAATTACAATAGTGGTATTAAATTTAAATTACAAGCAAGTAACAGAAATACCACAAATTTAGCATTTATAAAAACGATTGGTTCATCAGAAAATATTGAGATTTCTGTTAATGATGTCAAAGTTAAAGAAATAAATGCACGTTCGTCTGTAAATAAACTTGAAGTTGTTGATATTCCTATACAAAAATATCAAGAAAATACAATTAGCTTAAACATTAAAAATGAGGGTGTTTTACATTTAGTTGGTGTAAATTTTAATGAAATCAATAATTTATCACCAAATGTCCAGTACGACAATGTCTTCAGTATTAAACCGTCATTAACTCATTATATTAAAAATCAGGGTGCCAATGAGTACGCGGTGTTTGAGTCGAAATCTAATTTATGGGGAGGCTCGTATCATGGCGGGGAAACATTATTATCTGGCACAATGATTGATATTAATAACAATAGAATTAATTTATCTCCTGGCGAATATAGAGCAGTAGAAGGGTTTAAAATAATTCAAAATACTCGACTGAATTTTAGTAAAAAAGGCGGAGATGACATTGATGTCAGTAGCATTACAAGTTTTTGTTTTGCTGGAATCGAATTTTTAGGTTCGATGAGCGGGAATGGGGCCGAAATATATCATTTGTTTAGTGCAATGAATTGTGTTGATGTGGGATTTAATCAAATTATTTTTCCAATAAAAAACAATATTGATGCGACAGGAATTTATGATTTAAAACTAGGAAATCATAACAAAGTTGTTTATTTTAATAATGAAATGAATTCAATTATTACAAGTGAATATACGTTGCAGCCTATTTTAGATAATGACCGCGGGGGGGCTTACATCAACCCCGAAAAAGACATTTATAATAAGTTGTATTACGGGCATATTAACGGAAAACAGACTATAAATAATTTTGCTTTTTCATCTAGGAGAGTTTTTAAATAATGGGGACAATTGTAAAACCCTAACTCACACTCCCAACCGCTCTACTTAGGGCGGTTTTTCTTACACAATACTTGCCGACTTATTCTATCTTCAACTCAAAGGAATAATTATGGCAGATTCTTACCTACACGGCGTGCGTGTTACTGAAGTTAATGACGGCACACGCACAGTCCGTACTATTGCAACGGCAGTTATTGGCATGGTTTGTACCGCTGATGATGCTGATGCAGAAATGTTCCCACTTAACAAGCCTGTATTAATCACAAACCCTACTGCAGCAATGGCGAAGGCCGGTAAAAAAGGTACGTTAAAACGTGCTTTAAACTCTATCGGTTCTATCGTTAACACACCAACGGTGGTTGTGCGCGTAGCGGATTCGGATGATGAAGAAACGCGTACTGCAAATATCATCGGCACCGTAACCGAATCAGGCGAATACACAGGCTTAAAAGCATTACTGGTGGCTAACTCAACGGTTTACGTGAAACCACGCTTATTAGCCGTGCCGAAGTTTGACAACCAAGCAGTAGCTACGGAACTTGGTGTGATTGCGAAAAAACTCAATGCTTTTGCGTTTATCAGCTCCCACGTCGACACCAAAGAAAAAGCGGTTGAATATTCGCGCAATTTCTCCGCCCGTGAATTGATGATGATTCACGGTGATTTCAAATCGTTTGATACGGATAAAAAAGCCTACGATGTGGACTACGCAGTTATTCGCGCTTGTGCTGCGCAAGCGTGGATTGACAAAAATATCGGCTGGCATAAAAACGTTTCAAACGTTGAGATTGCCGGTGTTTCAGGGGTAACCCATCCGCTTTCGTTTGATATTCAAGATGATTCAACGGACACCAATTTCTTAAACAGCAAAAATATTACCACCTGTTTAAATTACAACGGTTTCCGTTTTTGGGGTTCGCGTACTTTATCAAGTGATACCCAGTTTGCCTTTATGCAGGCAACCCGTACCGCGCAGATTATCCGTGATACATTCGGTGAAGCCTTTGATTGGGCGATTGATAAACCGCTTACGCCAAATCTTGCAAAAGATATGCTTGAGATGATCAACAGCAAATTCCGCTTTTGGAAAGCAAATAGCTACATTGTTGATGGTGAAGCGTGGATTGATGCGGATTTAAACACAAAAGACGTTATTAAAGACGGCAAGTTCTACATCAAATACAAATTTATGTGGATGCCATCTTTAGAGAATCTGAACTTACAGCAATACATCGACGATGAGTACTTAGTTGATTTTGCGCAACAAGTGGCGACAGCGTAGGAGTTAAACAATGGCATTACCCCGCAAACTTAAAAATTTTAATATCTCTGTTGATGCCGTGAGCTATTACGGCGAAACCACAGAATACGAACAGCCCAAATTAGCGATGAAACTCGAGGCGTACCGTTCAGGCGGTATGTTGGGTGAAGTGAAAGTAAATCAAGGTTTAGAAGCCTTAGAAAGTACTTTCAAAATGGGCGGTTTTGTAACGTCCTTAGTTAAGCTTTTCGGTAGCAAAATCGACGGCACATTGATCCGCTTTAACGGTGCCTATCAGCAAGATGACACTGATGAAGTGTCAGCGGTTGAAATCTTACAACGTGGCCGTATCGAAGAAATCGATAACGGCAGTGCCAAAGCTGGCGATGATACCGAGCAATCTTACAAATGCGCATTAACTT
Organism: Pasteurellaceae bacterium LFhippo2; assembly: GCA_029852775.1. Taxonomy (GTDB): domain Bacteria; phylum Pseudomonadota; class Gammaproteobacteria; order Enterobacterales; family Pasteurellaceae. The sequence continues at coordinate 23,368 of LEKJ01000036.1, read as the reverse complement.
ACTACAAGCTGATTGTTGATGGGGCTGAGATTATCGAAATTGATATGATCAACAACGTATTCAAAGTAAATGGCGATGACAAGCTCGCAGAGATTCGTAAAGCAATCGGCTTATAACTTACCCTTACCCCAAGCCCCGATAACAAGGGGCATTTCTTAAAGGAATTTTTATGACTAAGCAAAATCAAACAGCAGAACTTAAAAAAGGTATTATTCGTGGTGAAAAAGCATTTACGGACATCAATATTCGCAAGCCGTTAGTGCCGGATTTAAAAGGCGTTAACTTAATGGATTTATTCCAACTTAACGCGGACGCTTGGCGCATTGTGTTGCCGCGTATTTCAACACCAAAATTGGTTAAGTCGGATTTTGAGACAATGTCAGTAATGGATTTAACGACCTTAATGAATGCTGGGATTGAGTTAATTTCTGAATCTGACGAAAACGACGAAGACGCAGGCGAAGAAGTAAAGTAATTCCGCTTTATGTCGAAGATGCAATCGCAGACATTGCAAGTGCGTTTCACTGGCAACCATCGGCATTTGATGGAATGACCATTGAAGAATTAATGCAATGGCGCGAACGTGCGAGATTGCGCACCGAAGTAAAAGAAGATTAACAACCGGTCGGATTTGTAGAAAATTTTGCAAATTCGACCGTTTTGCTTAAGGAGCTATATGTTTCAAAATTTCGCAATGATGAGCTTAGGCTATTTTGTCTTTACTCGGCAAACTATCCCTTACCAAAACACAAGCCGAGAGATGAGCTGGAGCCATCCAAGCAATGAGCGCATCGGCAAAATGCCCGTTTCTCAATTTACCGGTAAGGCAGGCGAAACGATTACCATTGACGGCACATTAATGCCAGAAGTGACAGGCGGTCGATTTAGTATGATGGCACTCGAATTAATGGCAGAGCAGGGCAATGCCTATCCGCTGATTTCGGGCAGTAGCTTTATGATTCAAGGCTGGTTTGTGATTGAGAGTATTAGCCAAAACGCTACGCAGTTTTTTGCCGATGGCGCCCCACGGCAAATTGATTTTAGTATGCAATTAAAGCGGGTGGACTCATCAACCCTTGCGGATATTGCGGACGAAGTGTTGGGGTATTTCTAAATGGCAATTTTAGATATTTTACAACACAACCACAAAGCCCCAGCGGTGCATTTAACTGTGCGCCCTAGTGCTAAAGCGGTTAAAAATGGCGAAAAAGATATATCAAAAATTGTTACAGACCGCTTGATTGATTTATCACTGACAGACAGTCGCGGTTTTGAAGCAGATCAACTCGATATAACGCTAGGCGATGAAGACGGGCAGTTGGAGATGCCGGCGCGTGGTGCAGTGTTAAGCTTGGGGCTAGGTTGGCAAGGCGAACCCTTAATTCACAAAGGCGAATTTACTGTGGATGAAGTGGAGCATAGCGGCGCGCCCGATAAGCTAACGATTCGGGCAAGGTCGGCAGATTTGCGTGGCCCATTAATCAATGCGCAGGAGCGTAGTTTTCATAACACGACTATCGGCAAAATTGTTAAACAAATTGCCGATGAAAACGGCTTGCAGGCAGTGGTCGGTAAAGAGTTTGAAAATTATGCCATCAAGCATTTAGACCAGACCAACGAATCAAGCATTAATCTGCTCACGCGTTTAGCAGAAGAGCATGATGCAATCTCAACCGTAAAAAGCGGTCGTTTGCTTTTTATGAAAGCAGGCAAAAGTCAAACTGCAAGCGGTAAAGGGCTTAAAGAGTTTATCATCAAGCGAGATGTGGGCGATTCGCATACATTCAGCATTGCAGAAGGGGATAACTACAAAGCCGTAAAAGCTTACTGGCACGACACCGCAACAGGCAAACGGGGCGAAGTGGTTTGGGATGAGAACACAGACGTTAAGCAAGTGACCAAGTCGACGATGAAAAAGAAAACCGTTGTGCAACGTGGCGCAGATGGTAAACCTGTAAAAGGTGCTGACGGTAAAAGCGTTAAGCAGACGGTTTATGTGCAAGGCAAAGGCAAAAAAGCAAACGAAATCAGCCAAAGTAAACCGATTACGAGCGATACAGAGGCTATTAAAACCTTGCGCCATACCTACGCCAGCAAGCAAACTGCAATCAATGCTTGTAAGCGCAACTTTGAAAAGCTACAACGCGGAGTGGCAACCTTTAGCATTGATTTAGCTATTGGCAATGCGGAGTTAATCCCCGAAACGACGGTCACAGTGCAAGGCTTTAAGCCCCAAATTGACGCGACCACGTGGCTAATTACGCAGGTTACCCATAAGTTAAGCAAAGGGTCAGGGTTTACAACAAGTTTAGAGATGGAGCTAAAGACCGAAGAATAAAAAAAGCCCTGTAGGATAGCTACAGGGCGATGTTTATTAATCTTCACCTATCATCTCTAAAAATTCTTCTTCATCAATAATAGAAACACCTTGTGATTCAGCTTGAGCAAGTTTTGTTGGTCCTGCATTTGAACCACAAACGAGATAATCTAAATTGATAGTAACGCTTTTTCTTACCACGTAGTCGTTTAAAATAGCTAATCTTTCTAATCGTTCTCTATCTGCTTTTTTAAACCCAGTAAAACAAATTTCTTCAGAAAAATCATCATAACTACTATTAGACTGATAACTCTTGTTGCGTTTTACAATATGGTAGATACCGTGATTTTCTAGCCATTGTTCTTTGGATAAAACTTCCCCTGTTGAAAGATCAATGATTTCATTATCAATACGTTCAACACGGAATGTCCGCATATCTTCTTTGTCGTGGCAATATGCTTCTAAATATTCGCCATTTAATGAACGAACATCTACATTTCTTAGCGTAAAATTCCCTTCAAAATCGGTGTACCAAAATTGAATATTTTCTTTGCCTTTTGATTTGGTTATTGGAGCAATAAAAGATGAGCTATTTTTACCTATATTATGTAATTTCTCTGTTTCAGTTCTCACATCATCTTTTTTAGGCTCTTTAACTTTGGGAACTGGTATTTTAGGTAATTGAGTAACGGGAATGTCTTTGTATTTTTCTATTTCAGCTTTTGCTAGTTCTGTTTTTGTTAGCTCTTTTTCAGGCGTTTTGTGTATTTTGTGGAATGTTACTGCATAGATGAAAAAGATTAATGCAAATAGAAATCCAAATACAGCCGATTCATTCGCAAAGATAACAGATACACTAACAGCAAAAAGCCCTAAAAATAAAGAAAGTGGAATAGCCCAGAATAGTTTTTTACGCTGATTATGTTTTCTCAAAATATGGCGAGAAAACATAAAGGTAAAAATTAAGGGCGATATTAAGAAAAGTGCTGGATGAGCTATGTTTATAAAATCCATATATTCCCCTTACCCAAATCTTTTCAACTGCATTGACTGCCCGATTAGCACTCTGCCGTGAATGTGAAATCTATCTTGATTACCTTCATTAATCTCCCACATCTGATAGGCTTTATTGTCTGATATTACAAGCAGTTTATCGCCTGCCATTTGCAAGCGTTTTATGTGTAGCGTTTCGCCAAAGCTAAAGACATAGATGCCATCGCCTTGATAGCGGTTGATTTTAATATTTACAAAAAGCAACTCACCGCTTTCGATGGTTGGTTGCATAGAATCGCCTTTTGATGTGATTAGCTTGATATGATCAGGGTTCATATTCTGAAACATCTGGCGATAAGTATTTTCGGAATACTCAATCGCTGACACCACTTCAACAATATCCGTTAATGCTCCAGCGCCACAACTTGCAACAACGTTAAATTGCTCAATGCGGTAAGTTTCTTCTTCATCTTCATTTGCAAAACGTTCCGCAATACCGACCGCTTGTGACATTTCGCCTTCACCTGTTTTTAGCCATTGGACATCTACGCCTAGAGCTTTTGATATTTCTAGTATTTTTTTAGGTTCTAGAGTTTCACCATTCACAATCTTAGCCATTGCAGGACGTGTAATCCCTATTTTTAAAGCAAGAGAGTTGGTATTTAAACCAGCTTCTTGCATTGCATAAGTCAATCTTGAAGCTAATGTACTCATAAAAACATTCCTTTTGTAATGAATTGTATTAAGAATAAAACTAAAGTTTCATAAAATCAACGAAGAAAAAGTATTGCAAAGTGAAAATAAAGTTTCTATAATCTGCGCATTCAATAGTTACTAAAGTTTCTTTTGGGGTAAAAATGGAAAATTGGGAAAAGCAAACTCTTCAAGAGTTAAAGGGAAAATACTGGACAAAGCAGATTAACGTAAGTGAGTTTGAAAGTTTCGCGGATTATGTAAATGCAATGCGTGAAAATATTAAAACAGCAAAAGTGCCAGAAGATGCAGATTTAACACAAGCGTTTGACCTTGCATTTTATGCGTTAGGTTTAGCGAGTGAGATTGGGGTTATAAATGCCACTCGCGTGATGGAGAGATATTGGTTGGCTAGTCAATCAGTTCATAAAGGCGATCAAATCCTTTAGGCGCAGGCAACTGAATAAAAAAGCCTGTTTGTATTAGGTAGTTTTCTAAATCGTGTAATTCTTGCGGTTCTTCACAATAGATTTCCCGATAAATGAAGCCGAAATATTTAATGCCAACAGTGAATTTTGAACCGATAAATAGCCCGTCATCTTGGGATTTTATAAATTTCTCAAGGGCTTTATCTACATCAGGTAAGCGCAAACGAGTTTTCATAGTAAGTCCTATTTTGAGTGAATGGGACTTTAGTTTAACAGAATAGGAGGGGTATGAACAAAGCGATAGCAAAAGCAGTTGAACACTGCAAAACTCAATCTGCACTCGCAATCGCTTGTGGAGTAAGCCAAGTAACAATAGTTAAATGGTTAAACGGAGGCGGAATAAAAGCAAAATATATTCTGCGAATTGTAGAAGCAACCAACGGCAAAGTAACTGCCGAAGAGTTGCTGATTGAACAGGCAAAGCAGGAAACAACGGATTAGGGGGTAAAAATGGAAAAGCAAAAATCAACCACATATCAAAAATTCGATGGCAAATTCAGTCTGTGGATTGAAAAGTACGGCTATAAAAAGGCGTTAAAGCTATTAAAAGACAGTAGTTTTACGAATAGAGAGCTTGTTGTTGCTGAAGTAATTCTGAAATTAACCTGTACACGTGGTTATGACTATGTACAGGCTATGTTAGAAGATGAGCGCGCTAAATTAGCGTGGCTTAAGGCGAAATCAGCTCAAAAGCGAAATCGCAACCTTTAAGGCGAGTGAAGTATTCGATTTTGATTTCACGTAATTCTGGAAAATCAACCAAGTATTCACGAGTGCGAATTAATTCTTGTGGGTTATCGCAGTAAATCTTTCGATAGGGTTCATTGTTGATAAATAAACCGACAACCGTTGGGCAAGGGTCAGAGAGTTCATCAGATTGTTGTTCTATAAATTGAATGATATTGCGATCAAATTCAGGTGGGTTTTCAGTAAATAAACGAGTTTTCATAGTAAGTCCTATTTTGAGTGAATGGGATTCTAGTTTAACAGAATAGGAGGGGTATGAACAAAGCGATAGCAAAAGCGATTGAGATTTCAGGTTCACGCATTGCGTTAGCTGAAGCCTGCGGAGTAAGCCATACCGCTATTAAAAAATGGTTTAGGGGAGGCGGAATAAAAGCAAAATATATTCTGCGAATTGTAGAAGCAACCAACGGCAAAGTAACTGCCGAAGAGTTGCTGATTGAACAGGCAAAACGAGAAACAACGGATTAGGGGGACGTATGAACCAACTAGCAGACAAAAAACAAGAACAGCTTAAAACGCTGTTCCAGTTAAACAAAGAAACACGCCTTTATTTAGGCACGGCACTTCGCCGAAGTTTAGATAAAGAAGCTGTAACCGCTATTTTGATGAAAGATAAGATTGAAGCACAGATAGAAGAACTGGTATTTCTTGAGCAAGATTCTGTACAACTTTCTGTGGTTGATTCTGTGATAAATCAAATTCAAACACAGCTGACAGATTTATCAGAGCGTGTTTTAAACTAAATAGCAATTTAACAAAAGGAGCAGTTATCGGCAAAAAATGAGTAAAACAAATCGCTGTGGCAGGCGGTTGAAGAAAAATTGAGTGAGTTGTTGAAAACAAATGCTGTAGGTTGGGGAACCGAAGGCGAGAATGATTAAAGGGTAAGAAAATGAATGTAGATCATAAATGTACAAATTGCGGAAGTAATAACATCCGTGTTCGTACATCCGAGAAAATCGGGTTATTGTTAATTGATACAACAGCATATTGCAATAACTGCGGAACAGAGCTGAAAGTTCAATCGCAAATTGTACGCGTGAGAACGCCAGTCTATAACGAACGCCCTGAAGCGTTACGTATCAATAAGCCGTTACTACAAGTTGATAACAGCACACCGGATATGTTTGACGGTGTAGTTGGCGAAGATAAGTAGTAAATCTTTAATTTAAAAATAGTGCATTAAATAGCCTTTTTATCAAAGGGCGGGTTTTTTGCACCCAAAATTCAGGAAATTGAACAATGAATAAACAAAATAAACAAGCGTTACCTAAATTAATAGGAATAAAAGAGATTTGTGAAAAATTAAGTATTAATCGTTCAACTGTTTATCACCAAATGAAACACGGTAATTTTCCAAAGCAATTCAAGATAGGGAAATGCGCACGTTGGATAGAGAAAGATGTTATTGAATGGGTAAATAAACAATTGAAGGCAAACAATGAATAAACGAATTCGCAACAAAGCTCGTTGGCGTATGAGCCGTAACTTACGCAAAAAGCGCACTAACTTTTATATGTTGGAGCAACGTGTCGAGAATGTGGCGCGTAAGCAAGATATGGTCGATTTGGATTTGGAAAATACCCACGACCTGCTTTCAAGCCTAGAGAAGAAAGTAAATCTACTGGTAAGAGAAAACAAACAGCTCAAAACGCAGCAAATGAAAAGTGAGCCGTTAGTTAAAAGAATGTGGCAAGGATTATTAACGATTTTATGCAGTAAAGGGAATCCATAGGGGGATGTAATGAGTGCCGTTGTTGAGTGGGTTCGTAAATTGAGAGCGGAGCTACATGCAGAATCAAGCGAGAGTAAAAAGGCTAAAACGCATACTGATTGGTTCCGCCTGCGCGACCGTTGGAATGCATATAGCGAAGACCATCGTTTGTTTGTGCTGAAAGTGGCAAATATCTCTGAATTATTACCGCTTGAAAAGTACAGCGACACTCAAAAACGCGCCATCGAATGGGCAATTCGAGATATTAACACTTATAGCAGGTTTGATTTTTACATTATCAGAAGACTTAAAAGAGTTTGGGCAAGGCTACAAAGAGATTAGGGGGCTATATGAGCAGAGCACAACAAAAGAAAAAGATGTATGCATTTTGGCGTAATTACTATTTAAAAACATTTGATCCGCAGGCGTGGGATTTGATGATTAGTTACTTATAGGGGCTATAGATGAAAGAGAGCAGAAAAGTGCTAGTTAATAGTGAAAACTACAGTATGCATCGTTGTTGGGATAGTGAGCAGAAATGCGAAGTATTTAAGGTTTATTACCAAGATAACGATGAGTGGTTACATGTTGGCAGTTATCAAGAGTTATCACAGGCGGTTGAAGTGATGGTGGATAAGTATCAAGACGATTTAGTCGTTAGTTTAGAAAGCCAGCTCCAGCGCTCAAGCAATGTGGCTGTGGCATTAAAACAGACAATTACGGAGAGATAAACAATGGCAAATACAAAAATTATTTTTACAGCAGATGGCAATGAGCAATTTCAGATTGAGCGCACTGTTCAGGGTAACTACAAAATCAGCCAAGTACTAAGTGAGACGGAAGCGGTTCAGGTGGGCGGTTTGTATCATTCCGCATCTGAATTATTAGATGGGTTGGTTGAGTTAGCGATTTTTAGCAGTAACGAAGATTCTGTGGCTCTGAAAGATATTAACACCGCAATTCGCTCTATTGGGCATTCGTTAAAAGATTATTTAAGCACAAATCAATTCTAGGTTAGCACTATGCAAATGCACTTTTCGGATAAATGGGACTATGAAGCACGCTCTGCGCAGGTTGACGCAGCGCGTGCGTCTGCCTATGCGGAAAAGGTGGCGTTTGCTACGCAGGCACTAGCACAGCAAGCCGTTAAACCAACTTGCCCAGATGTGCAGGCAACGGAAAAACAACTGGAGCTATTCGAGCTAGTGAGCCGTAGCTCTTATGATTTTGTGGAGCGTTTATTGCGTAAACTTCCGCGTAAACGTCAGCAAGACCATTTCCGCTCGCTCTATATGCGTGAGTATCGCTCTATTAAAGATGATGGTTCGATTTCGTTTGATATTGGTCAAAAGCAAGAGTTTTTGGCAAATAATTATTTACGCGATTTAATCGAAAATCGCTTAGGACGTGTTTTTGCACAGTATAAATTTAATCTTTCTTGGCTTAATCTCAATATTTCGCAACGTTGGGAGTGGGCGCAAGAAGAAGTGCGTGCGCAGGCAAAACAAGCACCAACTAGCGCAACAGATGTTAAAGCACCCGTTCAACAATACTCCATTTTAGATGAGCTTAAAAAAGGCCGTAAACCATCGGCTTTAGAGCAAAAGGCGAATCTTCCTTTCTATTTAATTACCGAGAAAAAGCTAAAACGACAATCTCAACAGCTTTCGGATATTTTCGGCAGTCTTCAACGCGATTTCTTTACAGAGCAAGCCAACAGCGGACAAATTTTCACAGAGTCTGATATTGATCAGGTGGTGGAAACCGTTTACCGCAAGTGTGGCTTGTTGTGTCAAGGGATTGGTTTTGACGTGCCTTATTGGGCGACGTTTATCAATACCGATAAACCAAATATTAAATCAATGGAGATTGCGCTAAACAAAATTGCAGATGAAGTTTACTGGTTTAGAACCCTACGCAAAGCCCAGAAGCAGATGATTGAGCATATCGCCATTGCTTGTGGCGAAGTGCGTAAGGACGTTGCGCCCTATATCTCAAACAATGGTTTTGGGGATTGGCAAACGCAGATGAAGAAGAATTATGCCTTTTTAAAAGCAATGATTATCGAAAACGTAAAAGCGCCCGAAGAGCAGGTGGAATTGCTCGATATGTTTTTACGTTCTTCATCGAATCCGCAATTACGCCGTTTAGAGATGATGACGCGCTTACGTGGCATTGAAGAGTGGGCAGAAGAGAATGACTATCAGGCGTTATTTTTAACCTTGACTGCACCATCTTCTTACCATGCTCAACACAGCAAGGGCGGACAAAACCGCAAGTGGTCAGGAGCAAGCCCAAAACAGACTCAAGCTTATTTAAATAAGATTTGGGCGCAGGGGCGCGCCATTTTGAAAAAGCGTGGCATTGAGTTTTTCGGTATGCGCGTAGCTGAGCCACACCACGACGGCACTCCGCACTGGCATTTATTAATGTATGTGAAGCCCGATCATGCAAATGACACTATTGAGATTTTGCGTAATAAGGCGTTAGAAGTGGACGGCGATGAGAAAGGCGCGCAGGAACACCGCTTTAAAGCAGAATTTTGCGATAAAGAGAAAGGTTCTGCGACGGCTTATATCGCTAAGTATATTTCTAAAAATATTGATGGCTTCGCAGAAGATGGCGCGAAATCGGATGAAGTCGATGGTTTAGATTTTAAAGATAACGCTAAACGTGTGCGCGCGTGGGCGTCTCTTTGGAATATTCGTCAGTTCCAGTTCTACGGTGCAAGTTCTATCTCTGTTTGGCGCGAATTACGCCGTTTAACAGCAGGACAGTGCGCAGATGAAGCAGTGGAAGAATTACGTATTGGCGCAGACTTGGGCGACTTTGCTTTTTACTTAGATAAGCAAGGTGGCGCAGGCGCACCACGTAAAAACGCAGTAGCGAAAGCTTACTATGAAGATAAAGGTCAAAATAAATATGGGGAGGACACCAAACGAATTATTGGCGTAATTAATCAATTAAAAGCAACGGCAGAAGTGATCCGCACTCGCCTTAAAGAGTGGGTTATCAAATTGAAGCCGAAAGCAAATCAAGCCGAGCATAGCGAGGCTAAAAATACGGGGCTTTGCCCCGCTTGGACTTGTGTCAGTAACTGTAACCCATCGGGAAATCAAGCAGTTACGAACACAAGTAAGGTAAATGTAGATGATTATCTGAATCTTCACGCGGACAAAGTCCATCACTTAACGCAGGCGATGATTTGGCGCGGAATTAAGCCCGAACAGTTCGATAAATTGCATATTTTCTCACTGATTCAAGGCGGTTCAGTTCAATTATTAGGTAGAGATTACATAACTTTTAATGGTTATGAAGTGGTTATTAGCAATAGAAGGAAGGATATTAATATGGATAGCTTATCTGATACGAGAGAATCAAGATTCATTAGTAAAGCAAAACGCTATTTAAGTGAAATGCCCCATAAAGATCGTGAAAATATCAATATTGAGCAGGCTGGGTTAGATATTCTAGCTTATTTCCTAGATAAAGATAAAAAATCAGGGGAGAGTATCATCGGTAATGAAAGTAAGTTCAAAAGAATTCGTGCGATGATTTATTTAATTTTAGATGAGATGGGGAAAGAATAATGCAATTAATCTATCTCACCACAACCGACGAAAGCGGTCGTAAGTTTGCCGTAGCGGTGCAACATATTACCGCGATTAAAGCAAATTCAATGTATGGTTCATCAATCTATGTAACGGGGAGCAATACCCCGTTTATCTCACAGGAAACGGTTGATGATGTTTTAAATAAATTAGAGAAATTGGGGGAATTAGCAAATGAGCGGTATTAATAAAGTCATCATCTTAGGTCATTTAGGACAAGCGCCAGAAGTGCGTATTATTAATAATAACACTGGCGATAAAGTCGCGACAATTTCAGTCGCAACAAGTGAAAAGTGGATAAATAAGGCCACTGGTGTAAAAATGGAAAGCACCGAATGGCATAAAATCGTCTTCTATTCGCCTTTGGCCAAAACAGTTGCAGAGTATTTACGTAAAGGCTCACAAGTTTATGTAGAAGGTAAACTACGAACGAAGAAGTGGACGGATAAAAACGGCATAGACCGTTACACCACTGAAATTATTGCCGAGAAAATGGAAATGTGCGGTGGTGGTGCGCCTACGCAAGCAAATCAGACTCAAGCTCAACAATATCAACAAGCAGATAATCAAGTGTTTTTGAGCGAGCAAGAGAAACGAGAAATTAACGACGAGATACCGTTTTAGAGTAAGGGGGAGTTATGGAGCAGGTTGTTGTACAAGCGGTCAGTAATGAACAAGTTTTTGCAAAATTATGCGAAGTTGAGCAATTACTTAAGGCACAGCAGATAAATGAAAATAGCCGTGAGTTATGGACAATTCAGCAGGTTGCAGAGTATTTTCAATGCACACCAGAACACACTTATCGGAGTATTGTTACAAGCCCCCATTTTCCCCCTGCGGTCGATATTGAAGGGAGAACAGGGAAAAGAAGTAAAAACTTATATGTTTCAGGCGAAGTTGTAGAATTTTGCTTACGCAGGAAGAAGAAAAAAGCAAAAATCTAGTAAAAAAGCGTAGGGCTAAAAATCCTACGCTTTATTTTTTATAGCAATTTCTGTGCTAATTCGGAAATGTCAGGGGTGTAATAGGTATTTTGTAAAATAGATAAATCCCTATGACCGCTGATTTTGGCTAGTTCCATCACGGTAAATAATTTAGATAGGCGAGTCAGCGCTTCTCGTCTTGTATCGTGAAAATGTAAATCGGCATCTTCTAGCCCTGCTTTTACTTTTAATTTTCTAAACGTTGCGTCAAGCGTTGAACTGTTTACTCTAAAGACATTGGTTTCATCATCAGATTGAAAAAGTTCTAAATGACGTAATATATTGATCGCTTTAGTTGATAATGGCACTGTTCTAGAATAGCCGTTTTTTGTTTCAGGCAAAAATGCGGTGCGTTTAGTAAAATCAACGCAATCCCACGTCAATTTACAGATTTCACCTGCGCGCATTGCTGTTTCTAGGGCAAATAAGAAAATAGCACCGACTCGACTTTGCGTTGTAATTGGTTGATAACGTGGGTTGTAGCCAGATACAAACACAATTTTTTCAATTTCGTTATCACTGTAACGACGTGTGCGTGGTGGTGGCGCTTTCGGTTGCTCTAGGGTTTTAAGTGGGTTAGACTTTAAGAAATCCCATTGCATAGCTTGTGTGATTACGGCACTTAATGATGTTCGCTCACGTAATACTGATGCAATAGATACTTCTTTTAGGCGCATATTTTGCCATTTTCTAAAATCTTCTTTCGATAATTCAGGTAAAGTTACATCGCCAAGCGGAGTCCGAGCCATTCGGAGCAGTCTGTACTTTTCATTTCTAGCTCCTTTTTTTGTAATAGTCACTTCTTTGATATATTTATCAATCAATTCAGCAAATGTAATTCGTGGGATTGAGTCGTATTCCCCTGAGTCAATCATAGATTCAATTTTATTGGCCCAACTTACAGCGTCGGCTTTTGTGTTGAAAGTTGCTGATTTGCTGATTCCTTTTTTGCGCACTTGAACGCGCCATTGTGAATTTCTTTTTGTAATTGTTGCCATTGTTTTTATCCCTTTTGCTTGGTGCAAATCGTGGTGCAATTTGGTGCAAATGAATGATAAAACAGATCACTTATGATCAAAAAGGGCAGTAAAAAAGGTCGAAAAATAGACTTAAAATTGGGGGTGAGTTTTGAAATTTGTTGAAGTTTGAATGGGTAACTATTTGATTTTTAACTGTTTTAGAACAATTAAGGGGGAAATCTAAAACAGTTATCAGCTTTGTGTGTTTTCTTGCTTGGTGCCTGAGGTCGGACTCGAACCGACACGTTTATTCAACGGCGGATTTTGAATCCGCTGCGTCTACCGATTTCGCCACTCAGGCAGACAAGAAATTGACAAGGATTATAGAAATCTTTACGTTCTTATGCAAGGGGAAAAGTGAATATTTCCTTTGATTGCCTTTTATTTCAGCATATCTTTACGTTGTATAGAGACCAATTAAGATTGAAATAAAAATCCCTAAACCAACGTAGTTGTTATTTAAAAAGGCTTTGAAGCAAGCCTCTCTTGCTCGCATTTTTGTGAGTCTGCATTGATAAATAAATAAGGTCGCAGTGATTGCAAGAGCAATAAAATACGCTATCGAATAATTTTGTAATTTGCCAAATGTAATAAGTAAAGCAAGAGTTGTAAATTGTAATAACGCAATGATTTTATTATCGTATTGAGCAAATAGAATAGCGGTTGATTTTACGCCGATGCGTAAGTCATCATCACGATCAACCATTGCATATTGGGTATCATAAGCAACAGTCCAAGCTAAATTCGCAAAAAATAGCAGCCAACATTCTATAGGCAAGGTTTCCGTTACCGCACCAAACGCCATCGGTATTGACCAACCAAAAGCCATACCCAGCACAAATTGGGGTAGATGGGTATAGCGTTTCATAAATGGATAAACAGTAGCTAATGCTACAGCGATAAAGGATAAGAAAATCGTATAGCTATTTAGAAATAATACTAATAAGAAAGCAATGCCAATTAAAGTTAAGAATAATATTTTGGCTTCTTTCTCTGTTGCTCGGCCCGTTGCTAGCGGACGATGTGCTGTGCGTTTTACATTGCCATCAATATGACGATCTGCATAATCATTAATCACACAGCCTGCTGCGCGCATCAGAATTACGCCTAACACAAATATGATCAAAATCGACAGCGGTGGAAAGCCACCCGCTGCCGTGAATAGAGCCCAAAGAGTAGGCCAAAGTAATAATAATGTTCCAATTGGCTTATCTAGGCGCATTAATTGTGCATAGGCAAGCCATTTATCTTGGGTGAAATGTTGTTTCATTTTAAAGCGTTGTTTTGTGTACAGTTATGAATGCTAACATCACTGTGATTTAAATGGTTTTGGAGTTCGGGCGGCAATGTACAATCTGTGAATAAATAGTTTACTTCACGAATATCGCCTAAGCGAACAGTTGCATTACGTTTAAATTTAGAATGATCTGTCGCTAAAATTACCTTGCGAGCATTACGCATTAAAGCACGTTTTACTTGTACTTCGTGGTAATCATAATCCATCATCGAACCATCTAGTTCTATTGCACTGATTCCTAGAATGCAGTAATCCAAACGGAATTGATTAATAAAATTAACCGTTGCTTCACCAATAATACCACCGTCAGAACGTAATTCTCCGCCAGCTACAGTGATTTTAAATTCTTCATTTTGTCTTAAAATATGCGCTGCGTTCAAATTATTGGTTACGATGCAGAGTTGCTTATGATTTAATAGAGCTACTGCAATCGCTTCAGCAGTCGTTCCTATATCGACAAAGATCGATGCGCCATTTGGGATCAATTTCGCAACATTTTGCGCAATGCACTCTTTTTGTTCTGAGAAAAAATATTTGCGGTCAGTGTAATCGCTATTCTCAGTATTTGATGGTGCGCCAGCTCCTCCGTGATGACGACGAATCAAATTTTTCTCTGCGAGTTCATTGAGATCTCGACGAATCGTTTGTGAACTTACATTTAGCTCAGCTACGAGTTGCTCCGTTCCTACGTAGCCAAGTTGATTAACTAATTCAATAATTTTGTTATGGCGGATAGATTGTTTCATAGGGTCTCATCCTTTAGTTAATATAAGCGGTCTGATTTTAACAGAAATTTGTAAATTGTGTTATTGCAACAAATCCCCCAAAGCGGGGGATTTGTTCATAATTATAATTTTTCAACTAATTCTACCGCATAGCCGATATAGCTTGCCGGTGTCATCTGTTTTAAGCGATCTTTTTCAGCTTGTGGTAATTCTAAACCATCGATGAAGTTACGCATCGCTTCGCCATCAACGCGTTTACCACGAGTTAACTCTTTTAATTTTTCGTATGGCTTTTCAATACCATAGCGGCGCATAACGGTTTGAATTGGCTCTGCTAAAACTTCCCAGTTTTGGTCTAATTCATCAGCTAAATGCTGTTCGTTAACTTCTAACTTGCTGATACCTTTTAATGTTGAAGCATAGGCAATTAATGCATAGCCTAAACCAACGCCTAAATTACGTAGCACAGTTGAGTCTGTCAAATCACGTTGCCAACGAGAAACTGGTAATTTTTGACCTAAGTGAGCCATTACTGCATTGGCTAAACCTAAGTTACCTTCAGAGTTTTCAAAGTCAATCGGGTTTACTTTGTGTGGCATGGTTGATGAACCAATTTCACCAGCAATAGTACGTTGTTTGAAGTGATTTAATGCAATATAACCCCACATATCACGGTCAAAATCGATAATGATAGTATTGAAACGAGCAACACAATCGAAGAATTCAGCAATATAGTCGTGTGGTTCGATCTGGGTTGTGTACGGGTTCCAAGTTACGCCTAAAGATTCTTCGATAAATTCTTGGCTAAACTTATGCCAATCAACTTCCGGATAAGCAGATAAATGCGCATTGTAGTTACCCACTGCACCATTGATTTTTGCCAGAATTTCTAAGTTTTCTAACTGCTTATATTGACGTTGTAAGCGGTAGGCTACGTTCGCCATCTCTTTACCAATAGTTGTTGGACTTGCAGGTTGACCGTGTGTACGAGAAAGAAGAGGGATGTTTTTGTAGCGATTTGCTAATTCAACAATAGCGTCGATCACTTTTTTCCATTCAGGTAAAAGTACTTCTTCACGCGCTGTTTTTAACATTAAAGCGTGTGAAGTGTTATTGATATCTTCAGAAGTGCAAGCAAAGTGAATAAATTCGCTGATTTTAGCTAATTCAGGAATCGCTTCACTTTTCTCTTTTAAGAAATATTCCACCGCTTTTACATCGTGGTTAGTTGTACGTTCGATAGTTTTAATACGAAGTGCGTCATCTAATGAGAAATTAGCAATAATTTCATCTAGGTAATCGTTTGCGTTTTTTGACAGCGCAGAAACTTCATTAATTTGTGTGTGCGCGGCTAATTTTTGTAACCAACGTACTTCAACAGTAACACGGAATTTTAATAGACCAAATTCGCTGAAAATCGGACGAAGGGCCGCAGTTTTATCTTGGTAACGGCCATCGATAGGGGATAATGCGGTTAGAGCATTTAATTGCATAAGAAAAACTCCACGTTATAAAGATGAATATAAATTTTGGGTTGCGTTCAATAATTTTTTGCGTGAGAAGAAGAACTGCCAACGGCTTCCCCCGACTTGTTTCCATAATATTCCAGCACGGATTCCAGCCAATAAAGCTGCGCGTACACGGTTCTGAATGTCTGGACGGGCAAGATAATCGTGAACGCCAAGCACTTGGATACGAGAGCCAAGTGGGCTAATAATATCGCTATAAATGGACGCGATATTGGCGATCATTTGTTCGTGTAGAATATCTCCTTCGTAAAGAGATAGTTGACGCTCAAGTTGCTGTAAGCGCTGAGCTAGTGCTGTTTTTGCTTGTGGGTTTTTATCAAGCTTTTGGCTAAGAGCAAGAACGCCAATCCAGTAACGGCCAATTTCAGTATCTAATTTGCCTTGTTTATTACCACCTAATTGGGCAAGAGAAGTTTCAATGCCACATTTTAGATGAGAAAGATTTCCACCAAAAACATCAAGAGTAGAATTTGGTTGAGTGACAAGTAAACTTTGTAGCGATGAACGGAAAATCTCACGATCTGCCGTGCCTTTATGTGCAAATTGTTGAACAAGTGACGCACTTTGGCAAACGCCAGCGAGTGCAATAGATATGTCGTGATAATTAGCCATTTCGTTAGATTAATTGATTCCGAGAAATTGTCCCGGAATATAGCATAAAAAAGGGAAGAAAAGTAGCGCGAAACATATTTAGGAGCGGATAAGCTACACTTATCCGCTCAAATATTAAAGCTGAAATACAGTTTGCTTGGCAACTTCTCTAGCTAAACGGTCGATGTGTAATACATCTGCAATTTCTTTTACTTGAATCGGGGCGATATTTTCAACCACAGAGCGGTTTACTTCCACAATATCGGTAAAACGAATTTGCTCATTTAAAAATGCTTCTACGGCAATTTCATTCGCTGCATTCATCGCTGTTGTCGCGTATTGCCCTTCTGCAAATGCATCTATTGCTAATTTGAGATTTGGGTAACGAGCAAAATCAGGTTCAATAAAAGTTAATTCTTTTAATTTGAAGAAGTCTAACGGCTCAACACCTGCATTAATACGGTTTGGATATGCCATTGTATGCGCAATTGGTGTACGCATATCTGGATTTCCCATTTGTGCGATAACACTGCCATCAATATAACGCACCATTGAGTGAATAATTGATTGTGGATGAATAATGATTTCCATCTCATCAGCTGAAGCATTGAATAACCAACGTGCTTCAATATATTCCAAACCCTTATTCATCATCGTGGCTGAATCCACGGAGATCTTCTTACCCATCGACCAGTTAGGGTGAGCAACAGCTTGAGCTGGTGTAATAGTTGCAAACTCATCTAAAGGTTTCATTCTAAATGGACCGCCAGAGCCAGTCAGAATAATTTTACTTACACCAAGCTCTGCAAGCGGGCAAAATCCCACTTTATTTTGCGCTTCTGGTGGAAGTGATTGGAAAATCGCGTTATGCTCGCTATCAACAGGCAGAATTTTAGCCCCAGATTTTTTCGCTTCATCAATAAAGAGCTGGCCACAAGTAACCAAAGACTCTTTATTCGCTAATAATACTTGTTTGCCTGCTTTAACAGCTGAAAGGGTTGGTAACAAACCAGCTGCACCAACAATTGCTGCCATTACCATATCTACTTCAGGATGAGCGCTTAATTCACAAATTGCTTGCTGACCGCTTAGTACCTCAGTTTTAATATTTAACGTTTTTAGTTGTTGCGCAAGCTGTTGAGCGGCATTTTCATCATCTAAAGCTGCAAACCGTGGCTGGAATTGTACACATTGCTCCACCATTAGTTCGACATTTTTACCACCAACTAGAGCAAAAACTTGGTACTGCTGTGGATTGTGCTCAACAACTGATAAAGTACTTTTTCCGATAGAGCCTGTTGAGCCTAAAATAACGAGTTTTTTCATATTATTCCTTTTAATTCGCGAGACGCTTCGCCTCAATCACATCTTCTAACTGAACAAGACGTGCTAATAATTTGGGTAACATTTCTGTATTATTGAGTTCAATTTCAAAATCCATTGTCGCAATACCACGTTTGCTATCTGAACGGCTAGACATACCGCGCACACTGATTTTCTCATTTGCCATAATTGCACTTAGATCACGTAATAATCCATTACGATCACTTGCGATCACTCGAACCGTTACTGTAAATCCAGTAGTATAGTTTGCGCCCCATTCTGCGTCGACAACACGTTCAGGGCTACTAGCTTGTAGATCAAATAACTGTTCGCAATCATTACGATGAATAGAAATACCACGACCTTGAGTGATATACCCGACAATTTCGTCGCCTGGAATTGGCTGGCAACAACGAGCGATATGGTGCATTAAGTTACCAACACCTTCAACGACGACAAATCCACTGCGAGATTTTTGCTGATTCGTTTGTTTATTCGCTATTTGCTTCAATACAGCTTCATCAGCTTGTTCAGCGGATGGTTTTATCAATTTTCCTTGCAGATAGTGAATTAATGGACTTAAGCGAATATCGCCACCACCGATTCCAGCATAGAGATCATCAATCTGTTTTAAGTTATAACGTGGTAATGCATATTCTTCGATCTGTTTCTGAGTAAAATTGTTTTTAGCCATTTCCACTTCAAGGGCTTCTTTACCGAGCGGAATATTTTTCTCACGATCTAATTTTTTAAACCAAGCAATAATCTTTGAACGAGCTTTAGATGTATTCACAAATCCTTGATTTGGATTAAGCCAGTCTCTACTTGGGTTTGGATTCTTTTGTGTGATAATTTCAACTGGATCACCCATTTGTAGATGATAAGTGAAAGGCACAATTCTACCAGCCACTTTCGCACCGATACAACGATGGCCGATCTCACTATGAATTGCATAAGCAAAATCAAGTGGTGTTGCACCTTTTGGTAAATCAACCACTTCTCCACGTGGGGTAAATACATAAACACGATCATCAAATACCTGCGAACGCATTTCTGCCACCACATCGCCAGAATCTGCAATATCTTTTTGCCAATCAAGAAGTTTACGTAACCAAACAATTTTTTCCTCATAACCAGAACGGCCAGCGCCTGCACCTTCTTTATATTTCCAGTGAGCTGCAACACCTAATTCTGCGTCATCGTGCATTTTTTGAGTACGAATTTGTACTTCAATCGCTTTATCGCTCTTACCTAACACAATTGTGTGCAAAGATTGGTAGCCATTAGGTTTGGGATTTGAAATATAGTCATCAAAATGCTCTGGCAAATGTTTGTAGTGAGTATGCACGATACCTAAAGCTGTATAGCAATCCTCTAAGCTTGGAACAATAATACGTACTGCACGAATATCAAATAACTGATTGAATTTTAAATGCTTTTTCTGCATTTTTTTCCAAATACTATAGATATGTTTTGGACGACCGTAAATATGTGCATTTTCGACTTGTTCACTAATTAAAGCGCTAATATTTTCAACGAAATCTGCAATATACTTTTCTCGATCTAAACGGCGTTCTGCTAGATCGTATTTTGCAATCTGACGATATTCAGTAGGATGAAGAGCGCGGAAACAGTAATCTTCCAACTCCCATTTTAATTGGCCGATACCTAGACGGTTGGCAAGTGGGGCATAGATATGTGAACATTCTTTAGCCGCAAGTACCAAATCTTCTTCGCTATGGTGTTCTGTATCGCGTAGGTAAACAATGCGCTCTGCAAGTTTGATAACCACACAGCGGAAATCATCCACCATTGCGAGCAGCATACGGCGAATGTTATCGATTTGTAGATCAGAAGCGTGGCTCGCATTCAGTTGGCGGACGTTATCCATTTCAAGCACGCCTTTTACTAAGTTTTTAACTTGGTTGCCAAAGTGTTCTTTAACTTGAACTAGGTCGATAATATTTTGTTTTACTAGCGGAAAGAGTAACGCAGCGACAAGGCTATCATCATCCATATTTAAACTGTGCAGAATTTCAACCATTTCAACGCCATTCCACAATAGTGAAGCGGATTGTTCGGGGTCGATTTTTTCTTGAGCATAGCGCCAAGCTTGCGAGAGTACATCAAAGGTTATGGGCGACATCTGTAAACCAGCACTCCAACTCGTTAACTCAAAATTATTGGGATCAAGTTGGTGAGAGTGGCGAATCGCAACCATAAGTCCTCCTAAATACAAAATGGAAAGGGATTACTGACAAAAATTTACATAAATAAATTTATTGACGCCATTATAGCTGATTTAAAGTTAAAAAGGCGGTTATTTTTCATTTTTGTAAAAAATTATCGAAATCAGACCGGTTGTGTTAACGGAGTTAAAAATTTGTTATAAGTCAAACCTATCAAGACAATTATTTGCACCAAAATCATTGATTGATTAGAATAGCCTATCTTTCGGGTGGGATTTTCCACCTCTTTTTTATTTTGTGGGTAGCAATGACAATTCTAGCATTAGGTATAAATCATAAAACTGCATCGGTTGGATTACGTGAGAAAGTGGCGTTTGTTGATGACAAACGCCAACTTGCGTTTGAGCAGATCGAGCAACAAAATCTTGCTGAAAGTGTTGCTATTCTTTCAACTTGTAACCGAACTGAACTCTATTTTCATCAATCAGATGTTCCTCCACAAGACGATCATCCAGATAATATTGCGTGGAGAGAACGTTGTTTTGAATGGTTCGCGGAAATTCATCATCTAGATCGTGATGAATTGCGTCAATGTATCTATTTCAAGCAAAATATGGAAGCGGCACGCCATTTAATGCGTGTTGCTTGTGGATTGGATTCTCTGATTTTAGGTGAGCCGCAGATTCTAGGCCAAGTAAAACAAGCTTATCAATATAGTGAGAGTTTTTATCAATCACGCGGTGTGGGGGTTTCAAGAAATCTTTCGCGCCTATTTCAAAAAACTTTTGCGACTGCGAAGCGTGTTCGCTCTGAAACGGAAATCGGAAGTAGTGCGGTTTCGGTAGCTTATGCTGCTTGTGGTTTAGCACGTCAAATTTTCGATAATTTCGGTGATTTGCGTTTTTTACTTGTGGGAGCAGGAGAAACTATTGAATTAGTTGCGCGCTATCTTATTCAGCACGGCGCAAAAAATATTATGATTGCGAACCGTACCCATATTCGTGCGGAAATGTTGGCGGAAAAGCTTGAAATGCCAATGCAGATTTTATCGTTAAGTGCGTTGCAATTAGGTTTAAATCAAGCAGATGTAGTTATTAGTTCTACGGGTAGCCCTGATATGTTAATTACTAAAGAGATGGTTGAGCTTGCGCAAAAGCAGCGCCGCTTTGACCCAATGCTATTAATTGATATTGCGGTTCCACGTGATATTGACGCACAAGCTGGTGAGCTTGATAGTGTTTATTCCTATAGTGTAGATGATTTGCAGAATATTATTCAGCGCAATCTTGAGCAGCGTCAGCAAGCCGCAGAAGAAGCTGCAGAAATTGTGGATGAAGAGTGCAAAGATTTCTTTGCGTGGATGAAGCAGCAACAATCAAGTAATTTAATTAAGCACTATCGCCAAAATGCTGAACAGATCCGTTTAGATCTTTTGGAAAAAGCAATGCAAGCAATTCAGCAAGGGCAAGATAGTGAAAAAGTGCTGAGTGAATTAAGCTATAAGTTGACAAATCAACTACTTCACGCCCCAACTCAAGCCTTACAAACTATGGCGAAGAATGGCAATTCGAAAGGCTTACAAAGTTTTTCCCAAGCATTAAAAATAGATCTATAATCTAAAGCACTTAGCGAAAAGCTAGGTGCTTTCTTTTTGCATATAAATTCAGAATTTAATCCATAATTTATCCACAATATTTCTTTAAATAGATAAATCCTCCCTAGTTTCCTTTTCCTATTTATCTGTATAAGGTACAATATAGGTTATTTTTGACGACTGAATTTATAGATAAAATCCGCCTATGCAAAACGAATTGGCACAAACCATACCAGAACTTATCTCTTGGACAAAGGATCGAGAGTTTTCCCTTTCACTTTCCACAGATCGCCTAGCGTTCTTGTTGGCGATCTCTCTTTATAATCACGAAGCTACAGACGGCGAGTTGCTTGAAACGGATTTATTAGACTTATTTCGTTATGTTTCTGATGAATTTGAACAATCGAATTCAACTTTAACTCAGCGTGCGAATAACGCCATTAATGATTTAGTTAAACAGCGTTTCTTAAACCGTTTCAGTAGTGAGTTTACCGAAGGTTTAGCGATTTATCGTCTAACGCCACTAGGTGTGGGCATTGCCGATTACTATGTGCGTCAGCGTGAATTTTCAACCTTACGTCTCTCTATTCAGCTTTCCATTGTGGCGGATGAAATTCAACGTGCGTCAAATGCTGCAGAAGAGGGGGGCGATGAACGCTATTGGCGTAATCAAGTATTTGGTCCACTCAAATACTCGGTAGCGGAAATTTTCGATAGTATCGATCTTTCACAGCGCATGATGGACGAAAATCAGCAACAAATCCGTGAGCGAATTGCCAATCTTCTAAGCCAAAACTGGCACGAAGCAATTGTTACCTGTCAGGAATTATTAGATGAAACCTCGGGTAACCTACGTGAGTTACAAGATACTTTAAATGCTGCAGGTGATAAACTACAAGCACAGTTGTTGCGTATTCAAAGCTGTTTAATTGGGCGTGAAGATTTAGATTTTGTCGATCAACTCGTGGTGAATCTACAAAACAAACTAGACCGCATTATTAGCTGGGGTCAGCAAGCTATTGACCTTTGGATCGGCTATGATCGCCACGTACATAAATTTATCCGTACCGCGATTGATATGGATAAAAACCGTGTATTTGGTCAGCGTTTACGTCAATCTATCCAAAATTATTTCGATAGTCCATGGCAACTCTATATCACTAAAGCTGAACCATTATTAGACTTACGTGATGATGAAACAGAATTTAACGAAGCGGAAGCTGTGGGTGAATTACCAAGTGAATTAGAATTTGAGTCAATGAGCGAAGTTCAAGAGCAGATTATTGCGATTATGCAGGCCCAGTTAGCCCCATACCGTGAACAGAATGCGCCATTAGATTTAGGCTTAATTTTACGTGAGCAACTTGCGAAATACCCTGAGTCTCGTCATTTTGATGTGGCTCGAATTATCGTTGACCAAGCGGTTAAACTCGGTATGGCAACAGGCGATAACCACGCTGTTTACCCAGAATGGCAATCAATCAATGAAAAAGGTGCCGAAGTACAGGCGAATGTGATTGATCAATATAACAAATAATGTAGATACTGTCTCTCA
>LEKJ01000035.1 GCA_029852775.1 Pasteurellaceae bacterium LFhippo2 | reverse complement strand
AACAAAAAAACTTGTTGCCCTAAACCACCTTCCGATTGTGGCAATGCTCTAAATTTTGATGTAATCTGAAAACACTCTTGTTTTACGTCCAATACGACTAAAGAATTTTCCCACGTTAAAAGATTAGGAATTACAATCCCTACCCCTTTACCGCTTCGGGTTGGTGCGCCTACGCTCGCAAATTCTTGCCCACCGAAACGCAACAATTCCCCTTTATTATCTCGTCCTACGATAATACCTGTTGGATCTCTTAAACGATTTTTCTTAATTTCCGCTTCTCCACTCCATTCCGCTTTCCCAAAAAGATTTTTTTGCTTATTCGCATTTTGAGCTACCACGATTAAACAGGCTAACACAAAAGCAACAAAAAGAAGTGAGCCAAAGAAAGCGATTAACGGCTCTAAAATAAAGCCTTGAGAAATTGCCTTTAAAGGCAATGAAAGCGTATAGTTTGCTTGAACAAACGCAATAGCGGTCGTTAAATTAAGGCTTTTACCTGCAAGCATTACCGTTAAAACAACAACGGATAACGCATACACACCAAACAATAAGAAAGGGGTTAGCAATATGATTGCGGTTTTCTGCTCTTTTGTGAAATTACTCATAGCAATTACTCCACTTCTACTAACGTTATCCGCTGATCATAAGCAACATTTAACGTTAAAAAGCTCGTATCATCAAAGCCGAAACTATCATCAAAATAAAGCAATAAATGGTTATCTACCATTTTTTGCAAATATTCAAAAATGGTGTCTTGTGAATATACATTATCAAAAAATTGATAAAATCTATCAGGGGTTACACTACTACTGCGTAATTCCATATAAGCATAAGCGCAAATATCCATTGGTAAGTTTAATTCTTCGCATTTTTTAAAAAATGCTACTAATTTATTAGTCATTTAATCCCCCTTTGCTAAATGCTGATTTACTTTTTCATAATCTTTCCAATACAGGCTTGTAATTCGTCTTTGACCGTTTATTTTGCCAATATGGACGATAATATCTATTGTATCTTCGATGATAGATTTAGCGGTATCATACGGTAAACGTGATCCCGTTTCATTTTGTAACGTCATTAAAGTAAGCCTACGGATTACTTCATCTTTTGACCCTGCGTGTAATGATGTAATACTTCCACCGTGTCCACTTGAGATTGCATTGATATAATCAAAGGCTTCTCCTGCTCTTAATTCCGCTAGTAAAATGCGGTCGGGTTTCATACGTAAACACGATTTCAATAAACGGGCGGGCGTTACGCTATTTTCGTTTGTAGTTGCTTCACTTGGGTATAAAAGATTAACGATATTATCGTGTTTATCGCTAAATAATTCTCGTACATCTTCGATTGTAATTAACCGTTCGTGTTCGGGAATTTCATTAAAACAGGCTTTCATAAATGTTGTTTTCCCTGAACCTGTTGCCCCTGCAATCGCAATATTTTTTAATCCACTTTCAACGGCTAAACGGAAAAATTTCAAATAATCTTTTTCGTTTAAGGCGTTTGCTAAATCATAGTCCATTTGATGAAAGTGATCGCCTATTACAATTTCGCTAAAAAATCCGCTTGCTTCGTATTGTTCAAGCGTTAGCGATTTGCTCATAGGCTTACGAATAGTAATCGAAAATTGATTTCTATCAATGCTAGGCGGTATTACAATTTGAATACGTTCATCTGTGGGTAATGTTGTACCCAAAATAGGATTTTTCTCATTTAAATCTTGATCGCAACTTCCTGCAATCGCATTTGCGAAACGTTCACAATTTTCTTTTGTTACCCTTGCACATTCTTCGGCTGTTCCAATATGAAAGCCTTTATCATCTTCATAAAAAATCTCGCCAAATTTATTAATAACAATTTCAGTGATCTCTTTTCTATCAAAGAGATCACCAAATAAATTTTTAGTATAATTTTTTAGTGATCTATTTTCTGTCATAAGCATTCCTTAACGGCTTCGTTTAAGTTGGTAAACGTTGGAAAAATCTACATCACGGGCAACAAAAATACCGACTTTATCGCCCTGATTTTTATAAAGGGTCGGTTTAATATCGCCCATTTGCTCAAGTACCGTTGTGGCAATTTCTTTACCTGCTTCACGGGTATTTTCAGAGTTTTTTGCTGTGGTATCAGTCATTTTACTTAATAAAATGTTGTTACCGTCTAAAATCATACTCAAGAAAATAGCATTACTAAATCTATCCCAAAAATGGTTATCTACCCAACCATTTAAACCGTTTGCGCCTAATTCATCAGTTGAACCACTATTAAGCGGTATCACTAAATGATCGGGGGTGCGGACTTCCTGCCATACGACAAAGAGTTGGTTTGAACCGTGTTGAACTGAATTTCCTTGATAAAATCCATTTACTCTTGAACCTTTATCAATTAACAGTACATTACCACTAGCAGAATAAACATTCTCGGTTATCGTGCAAGATAATTGACCTGAAATATTAGAAATTACACGCACACGTAAAGCACACGGAATTAATGTACCTTGTTCTAACAATAAATTCGGATCATATTGGCTTTTTCTTGCAATGCTTGCTTGAAATGTTGGTGCTGTGAAAATATCACTTGTACTACTGCTCTCGATTTTTTCACTTGGACTATTTCCGCCCTGTGGTTGTGTTAAATAGCCGTTAGCGTTGCTAATCGCACGATTTACCGCTTGTTGATCTTCGCTTACTGCTTTATCGTAATTTTGGCTATCCGTTGCGTTATCGTTTCCCGTTGAATAACCGATTTTTGGCATCATTCCGCCTGTGAGTGATTTTACTAATTGCGGTCTTTCTGCTTCTGTGGTTTTAACGGGTTCGCCTAATTTTTCGATTGGGGCTTCGACTGTGGGTTCATCAAAACTAAATACTTTCGGCTCGGCTTTAACTTCTTCAACAGGTGCGGTATAGGATTTAGTTGATACGGTTTGTTTTTCTTCCTGTACGGGTTCTTTTTCGCTTTTAAACGATTGAATAATATTAGGCATTGCAATAACGCCTATCCCCAATAAACCTAATAAAATAACGGCAATACCTGCTTTTTTATTTACACCTTTACTACGCTGATTACCTACGCCATTATTAAAACGATCATCTTTATTTGCTTTAAATGCGTCTGTATCATCATTTACAACAAGGTTATTTTCAACATTATCTAATGAGTTTTGCTGTGTCATAATATTGCCCCTTATTCTTTAATTTCTCGGATAACTTCGTTTGTTGTGGTATTCACTTGATCGCTTGGATTTTTACCAAATCCATAATTCATAATACCGACAACTTGATCGCCACTTCGTAAAATAAAACGCTGTGCTGTTTTATGCACAACAACAACGGTATAAGCCCCTTGTTTTTTTACGTTAGTGTTCGACATCATTTCTTGTTCGCCTTGATAATAAAACACACTCGGAATAGTATTCACGGTATCAAATCCAATATAAGTTCTTACACCGTCATCATAAGCAAATTTTGGCGCAATCTCTCGGCTGTCTTTGCCAACTCGCATTGTGTAATCCCAATTTTTCGGAATTGTGAATTTATCTAAGGCTTTTGTTACCGCTTCTTTTTCTGCTTTTTGAGCTTCCCTTTGCGCTTTTTCTTGAGCGTTCAACGCTCTTAATCTCGCTTCGGCTTCTCGTTTTTGTTGTTCTTCTGTTGGATAATTTAGCTTAACCACATAAGCAGAATTATCTTTCTGATTTTTAACTAATTTCAAATCAAATACATAACTGTATTTATTGGTTGCAATAAATAAGTTAGTGTCCCATTCCCCTGCGGTCGGGGGCATTGGTTCAGCTCCCTGTACTTCAACGGCTTTTGGGCGCAAATAAACTTTATTTGTGTTATCCTTAATTTCCCAACCACCCGTAAAGCCCACACCAATATCAGTTACTGTTTCATTTTCAGAAAAAATAATTGTGGTTAAAAAGCCGTCTTTTGCTCTAATTTCCGTTACATTAATTGGGTTATAATTAATATTTTGCATACGGTCATCATATTTAGACGCTCTCGGAATATCTAGGGCATTTGCACCGATTGAAAAGCCCATAATCATTAAAGTAAGCAATGTTTTTTTCATAGTGTTTTACCTTTTTATTTTTATAAATTTTCTTGTACTCGTTGATAACTCGTTACAAAAAATCCTACGGGATTTTCAATTCGGCTAGATACATCTAATTCCGCTTGCGGTTTATATACATACGCTAAACGTACACTAAAGTTTTTAGCATAACTTTGATTATTTTCCGTTGTATAATCAACTTTAATACGTGCCGTTGCGATATTTTCGCCCCCGATATTTTCAAGTACAATCGAAATCATTTGCACCCGTGCTGTACCTTTTTTTAACACTTGATCTAAACTATCAGGGCGTTCATATTCTTTAACAAATTGTTCGGCAACTTGTGGCGAAGAAAATAATTGCGTTGTGTTATACGTTTTTTGGATTGTTTGAGCAGTGTAACTTTCACGATTTTGAATGTATTGATTAACGAAAAATTTATCTAAATTTTCTCGTCCGTCTAACTCCATTACTGTATTTTCGTTTACAACGGTTACATAATCCATAATTCCTGTTGAGCGATCAAAACCAATAATTTTAGGTTGGCTTACCTTATCAACGATAGATACAACAACATACCCACCTAAACCGACTAAAAGCGGTAACAATAAAAAGCTGATACCTGCAATCGTCCACGCAATTTTATTACTGCGTTTATACATTCGCTCTTTATCTTGTTCGTAAGATAATGCGCCTTGAATTGGTTTGTTTTCTTTTGCATTAACTGCTTTTTTGCTATCAAACATTCCCATTTTTACTTACTCCATACGTCTTTATTATTATTGATTTCATCAACAATCATTTGATTACTGTTGATCTGCTCTTCTTGAATACCGCTTAAATCGTTTTTCCACGATTTAGGCTCGGGCGGTAAACCGCTTGAACACGCTGAAAGGAATAAAGCGGTTAAAATAATTGCTGTAAGTCGTTTCATAGTTAAGCTCCTATTTATTTCCATTAAGTTGTCTTAATTGTTGTAAAATCTGTTGCTGTACAAGATCTCTTTGCTGTTGTGCTTTCTCGGCTTGTTTTTCTTTTAAAGCTTGTTCTCTTTCTTTATTTGAATTTAGACTACTTGGAAAACTATCCGCACTTACCCTAGCTAATTTTGAAACAACTCCTATAATATAAAATAGAAAGTCCTTAGAAAACCACGCTACAATAATGAAAATAAATGCTAGCATATAAACATTCATATCCCCTAAATCGACTAATTTATCAAAAAAATCAAACAAACTTTTTTGCATTGTTCTTGAAACAATTACAACTAAAGCATTGCTAATTAAAGCTGTTGCATATTGTGAAAAACTTTCTTTTAACCACCCCCACATTAAACAGAAAGTGAATAAAGGGGCGACTCCTAGCAAAAAGAACATTGTAAATTTGCTAATAATAAGAATAGAAAAAATAGGAACAGCCATAAGAACGTAAGCAAATAAAACAAGACCATTTACAAACCACCCTGTCCCATAAGTAGCCTGATCTCCCATCTTGCTTCCTAAACTTGCCATTCTTTCAAACTGATCATCTAAAAAACCAACGCCAACGTGTCCATCACTTCCTATATTAGCTAATTCTTCAACTGCTTGACCTGCAAGGGTTAAAGTCCCACCTGTATTTTGCACAAATGCAAAAATAACAGCTAAAGAAACAATTTTCCAAACAAAATCCTTAAAAGGGGATTGTATTTTTCCTGCTAATACTAAATACCCAAAAAACATAACATATAACATTATGCTTACACTTATTATTGAAGTAATGCTATTAGCTAAATTTGTTTGTGTTACTTTAATTGCTTCAGTTAATACTGTTGATATTGCATTATCTATATAAGTAAAAACCCCCATACAACCCCCAATTTATTATTTTTTACCTAACTCTTTAAGATCTTTTTCAGAAAGAAGACCTTTTTTATAAAATCCATATTTATTATATGCGGATTTTACAACATCACATTTATGCTGATTATTCTCCATTCCGCTTGTACATTTAGTCATATCTTCATCTAATAAAGGCTTATTAATTAGATAATCATAAACTGTTATAGGTTTACTTTCTTCATTGCAAGCAACAATCCCAAACGAGAACATAGTTAATAAAAATAATTTCATTATTTTTTGCATACTCACTCCTTATTTAATTTCATACTTGAAATTAGAATTGATGCGTTTAATTTCATCCTGTTTTTGCTTATCTGCCTGAACTTTATTATACTGTTCAGTACTTAATGCTAAGTCCATAGCTAATTTATCCGTTTGCAACAGCGCAATTTGTGTTTGCATTGCGTTTGATAAGTCTTGAGCTTCTTTAGCATCTTTAGCATTTTTCATTCTATTAGCTATACTTTCAATAGTAGAAATACGCCCTTCTAATTTTTTAGCATTTGTTTCTATTTTTTTTCTTTTCAACAACTCAACAATAATTTCACCTTCACATTTTTTCTGAATAAGTGAACTATTATTTTTGCAAAGATTGGTTGCACCATATTCATCAAAGGCTTTTTTAAGACTACTATCTAAAATATCTCGCCCATATTTTAAAATTTGATCGCTATCCCCTAGCCATTTATCAATATCACGAACATCTTTGAGAGTACTGTTCAATTCATTTAACAAGCCTTTCATATCACGCAAGCCCGTTAATCCCTGTAAAATACCGCTCTGTTGCAAGAGTTGATTTTTTTGATTTTCAAAATCATCTTTGTATTGCTGTATTTGTTGTTGCCAACGTTGCGCTTCGACTACCCACGTTTGGATCTGATTGCCAATTTGCGCTCCGTCAATCACGGGAATACCGCCTGCTTGAACATTTAAGCTACCTAGTGATAAAGCAATAGCAAAAGCGATTGTTTTAATATTACGTTTCATAAGATTACTCCTGTTTTTTGGTTTGGATAATATTAAACCATTTAATGCAACAATGCAAAACATTATTGCATTATTTAGGTTTAACCTTTTTGCATTTACGCATTTAGCATTTTTTGTTTAAAGATAGGCAACCAATCTTTAGGATTGTCGCCCACATCTGCAATAATACTATCAAGAATATTGATGTTATCGGAACTACCTGATAATACTTTTAGGCTACCTTTATCAAGGCTCGATAAGTCTAATTTTGCTACTACCGTATTTCCCCTACTGTCGTTTTCAGAACCTTTCTTCACTAAGAATTTACGGCTATCGTCATCAAGCTCTTTGATTATTTTGTATTCTTTATCTGATACTTTTAAATGCTTAGTGTATTCGTTGTAATCCGCTTTACTGTTTGGCAAATAAATAAAGGTTTCCACTTGTTCAATGATTGCCCTTGCAATCGGACTTTTAATAATTTCATCAGGCGATTGTGTCGCCATTACTAAAA
Source organism: Pasteurellaceae bacterium LFhippo2 (assembly GCA_029852775.1). GTDB lineage: Bacteria > Pseudomonadota > Gammaproteobacteria > Enterobacterales > Pasteurellaceae. The sequence goes on along the minus strand of LEKJ01000035.1, from coordinate 23,831 downwards.
AGCCGTTGCGTTTACGGAATGTTTTTAAGCCGTCATAAGCGAACTTGCTAAAACTCTCCCCTTGTAACCATTTCCAAAACTCGTCAAGGAAAAGTACCACCCTGCGCCCGTCTAAAATCATTTGAATACGATAAAGCAGATAATAAGATAATGGGTTAATTACTTGGGTATTTTCTAAAATTTCCGTTCCGTCAAAACCATACGCATTATGCTTATCAAATGCTAATGTATCGTGTTCATTGTCAAATACCCAACCATAAATACCGCCTTTTTTCCAAATTCTTAAACGTCTTTCTAATGAATTTTCGTTGTTAATATCCTTTTGGATATTTTCTAATAACAGGCTTATTCCGTAAGTGCGTTGCTCTTTTGGAAAATCCATAACACTTCGTACAGCAAAGTTAATATCTTCTTTATCTTTTGTACTTAATGTTGAGCCGTCTGATGTAGCTAAAATACTGATTAAGTCATTTAAAAAGGCGATACTTTCTTCGCTTTTATCTAACATAAACGGATTAAAACCTGTCGGCACGCCATTACGTAAACGGTTATATTGACCGTCCATTGCTCTAACAGCAATTTCTGCGCCATAGTCTTTATCTAAATAAATAGCCGTAAACTCTTTATTTAGGTTTGACTTAGGAAATGTACTCGGCTCTGCAAATGCCATACATTGTGAAAGTAAAAAGGTTGATAAAACCGTTTTACCTGTACCCGATTTACCTAAAATTAGCGTATGTCCTAAGTGCATATCGCCAAAATCATTACGTCCTAAACGGGTCTGATGAAAGTTAAAATAAAATGGGGTATTGGTATTTGTTTTAAGTAAGGTTATTGCATTTCCCCAACAGTTATTCGTTGCTTTACCTGTTGGATTGTTATGCAAACTGTTTAGCCCTGCAAAGTTCAAACTACTGATTAAACTTGTTCTTGGTCTAAATTTAAAATTACAGGGTAATTGTGATAGATACGCTTCATCTAGTGCAATATTAGATAAAGAACAAATAAAGCCTAATTCGCTTAGTTGATCAAAAGCCGAATTTGAAATTGCTTGCACTTCTTTAACGCTATCAGCATAAAGCATTAAGGTAAAATGATGTTCCCCAAAACAAATTTTTCCGCTTGCTAAATCATCTTTTGCAAGTAACAATGCGTCCTGTTGTGAAATACCGTCATCTTCGGTTGATTTCAAACGTTTTAATTGTCTATCAACTAATGTCTTCGCTTCGGTCTTAGGCAAAATAGAAAAGGATTGCGTTAAAATATAACGCCCATTTAAAGAAATTAAGCTATCTAGAAAACCTGCTTGCGTATCTTGTACCCAATCTTTAATCTCAATGCCCCTTACATACGTTTTTTGTCCGTTTAAATCAATTTGTGCAATATCTTTACCGCAGACTAAATCAATATTGCCTAAATAAGAGTAGATTGGATAATTCAATACACGGACAGGCTGATAATTCCCTGTTAAAAGGAAATTATAAAATTCTAATTGTTGGGAATACGTTACCCCGTCTTTATCGTATGTTGTTAAACGGTTACACCCAAATTTAGCTAATGAATTTTCTACACGATTTACGATTTCTGTAAAGTGTTTTAAATGAGCTTGAATATCATCTAAACGCTCTTCTTTTGAAAGCGTTGATTTTGCAATTTTATCAATCCCTTTTGACGGTTTAAACGTAATAGTAAAGAAAAGGGAATTTTCCATAAAGTCTTTTTCATTGAATGATTTTAGATAACTATCATTCACATCTTTTGCAAAACCGTCTTTAAAAGTATGATTGCTTTTTAATTGTGAAAACGCTCGCACATTATGCGAATAAATCGCAATATTTTCTTGTGCAAGCGAACGAATTAGCACGTTAAGAGATTGTTTATATCGCTCTATATCATCATCTGATCGGGTTTCGTAAGAAATCCCTTCAATTTCCCACGTTGCTGTATAAGCTCCGTCTTTACTTAATACCACACTATCAGAAATAACGGACGAATAAGGGATAATTTTTTCAAGGGGTATCGCTTTTTCAAGGTCTAGCATTTGATATTCTCCTTTGTCATTGACTACACTTTTTTTAACTCGGTGCTTTGAAAAATCGTTTGATGTATAGAAGTTTCCCCCAAACAATTTTTTATACTGAATGGCTTTAAGTCGAAACGGCATTAAATAACGTTTAATCCCGTATAGTTGGAAAAATTTTTCGTCTATTTTGGTAACTAATCTTAAAACGAAAAATAAAGGAATGAAGAAAATAAAATAGCGTAGTTGCGTGTACATAGCGAAAAGTAAGCACGCTGAAAAAGCTAGAAATAAAGGCACTAACGGCACGCCCAAAAACATTGCAGGTCTTGTTAAAGCCTTAAATAATGGATCTTTATTTATCATAGTGAGCCTACTGCAAGTACAGGACGGGATTTTCGCCAAATTGTATTACAATATGGGGGAAATCCCTATCCTGCTTTAGAAATTTAAAAGAACAACTATTCGCTGTCTAATTTTAGGCAGCGAACAACTTAGCAATCGCAGACGCACCACCGATAATTACACCACCGATAAGGATAGGTGCAACTTCACGGAACGTTTGACCTTGAAACAGGATTTTATAGCCTGCTACTAAAATTGCCATTGTAATAACCGTTACACTAATTCCTGTAAGCCAACTATTAATATTTTGAATTAAAGTCGTTGCTTTTGAGAAGTCTGCAAATGCAGAACTAGACATAACAACAAAAGGTACAACGGCAACGGCTTGCTTCATATTTTTAACGTTTAAAAACGCATTAACAGAATTTTTTAAATAGTTAAACATAGTTTGTTTACTCCATTGTTAGTTAGAATTTAAAAGCTGATCCGCTCTGTTCTTGTTGTTGTGCAACATTCACGGGCGGATTTTTGATTAACTTCATTTTAGAAGATGAAGACTGTGTACCTGCGGTTACATATTCAGTTTTATTAACCGCTTTTAATACAACAGGTTTTTGTTTTCCTGTTGTTTTGGTAATTGCTGTACTTTGAGTTTGTTTTGACGGCTCGTAAATCGTCCGCTCTTTTCCCCCTGTTTTACCTAAAATGCAAGTGTATTCGTAATCATCTGCGTTCCAAATGTAATTAGGATCATCACATTTTGGATTGCTAAATTTTACTTGTGCTTGCTCGATTGGTTTATTCGTTTTTACGGGCTTTCTTGGCTCTCTAACCTTTGAAAGTGCCTGTGGAATTTCCGCTTTAATTGACGGTACAATAATATCTTTTATATCCCGAAAATTACTAATTACTCGTTCTACATAAGCCGTATTCCCCTTAACATTATTTTCTTTCACAAATCCGAAAGAGTAGTTACCTGCGTAATAGCAACTTAATGCTTCTGCAACGCTCTTATTAGGGGAACTTTCATAACATTGCGCTAAGATTTTTTCGCTCACTTTAATATTTGTGCAACTGTTTAATAAATCTTTCCCTGTAACGCCATATTTTTTAAAATTACCCTTGTTGATTTGCCCTAGTCCTACGGAATAATTTAAGCCCTGTTGCTCTAAAAGATCGATAGCCTGTTCGGCTTCTTCAAGCGTTTTTGGTTGCTTTATTTGCTCCCCATTAACAACGGCTATCGCATACGGGTTGTAATGGCTTTCCGTTGTGATTAGTGCGTGCATAGTTTCCACGCTAACAAGCGAAGAACACGCCATTAAAAGTTCCGTACCAACTCCCATTGTGATTACTCCTATTTCAAAATAATAATTTCTTCACGCTCAAAAGGTATTGTTTTATAGGTCGCTATATATTTGTACAAATCTAAGATTACATCTGATTGCGTTAAATCTAGCTCGCTTAAAATTTCTACCACTTCTTCTTTTAGATCTGTGGGAACTCTCGCACGAACAATAGAAATACTGTTGTTACTTGCCATAAAGTTTTAATCCCCTTTGCATTTTTGATCTATAAAAAAGGCTATGATTATAGCCACAAGAATAGCCATAAGTCATAGCTCAATTTACGCTCATTATTAAGCATTGTCAATAAAACTGACTGAATTTTATTTAATTTATTTGTAAAAATAAATCATATTTTTGATATTAATCAATCGCCTAACATTAGAAACGGGGTAGGTATTTTGCAAGTGTTACGTCTGCTTTTTGAATTTGTGGGTCGCTTGCTTTTTCAAAATTATTATAATTTTCATAGATTTCTATCATTCTCGGCACGAATTTCTTTTCATAGTCATTTAAGTCTATTTCGCCTTTTTGGTGTTGTTCCATAATGATTTTTAAGCCTTTATACCTGCGTTGTTCCACTTGCTGTTTAGCCGTTTTCCGCTTAACAGTTTTTTGCTCAATTTCGGCTTGTTCTGCGTGTTCAATCTCTTTAACAAGATCTAATTGCTGATTTTTCGTTGTTTTTTCTATGGAAAAAATCAAAGTATTAACTGGTCGCCCTTGTGTTTTCATTGATACTTTTAAATTTGAATTTTTATTCACATCATCAATTACAACCTTTAAAATACGTTGATTAAATTGCTTATATGTTGGATAGTTAGCTTCCAACATCAACAAATCTTTGAAATTATCAATATTAAAAACTACATCTTTTTTTGTGCATTTACTTTCTCCTAATTCCTTTAAAAGCACTTCATAAAATCTCATCGAATACTTATTATTCATTGAGCGAATATGCTCTAGTTTATATTTAATAAACTCTTTCATTTTAAATAAAAATGGTCTAATTTCTTTGCTAAACGTAAGTTCTACGGCTTGTGCTTGTTGATCGAATTTTGCTTGATTGACCCATTGGAAAATTATTTTTCCAATTTTAGCCATTGGATCAGGATTAACAACTTCAATAGTACGTTGCATTAATTCTGATACCGCATTGTTTAAATTATGCCACGCTAAACTATCATCTATTTTCATAGCCGTTGCATATTCTCTATAAGGAATAATAACCGTTCTATCTTCTTCTGAACCATTAGTCATTGGATTAAGTTTTGCAACGGCATAAGAAATTAAACGTGTTTCTTGTTCTGTTAAATCATAACGACTAACAACAAGCTCATTTGCTTTATAAATAATAAGTTCCGACATAAGCCACCTTTCTAACATAAAGTATCATTTTTCAAAAAAATGATACCATACTCACAAAGTATCATCAATATAAAAAATGATACCTTTTAAAAAAATCTGTGGATACTTTGAAAATCCGTGCACCTTTTTGAAAATCCGTGCACCTTTCTTGAAAATCCGTGCACCTTTTTGAAAATCCGTGCACCTTTCTTGAAAATCCGTGCACCTTTCTGTTAATAAGTGTTTGATTTTAAATACTTTAATAATCCCTAAATAAATAAACAAGAATAAATAAATAAAACAAGATAAAAATACCCGTGCGCTGTGGATAAACTTACTTTTTAGCTCGGTCGAACGTGTGGACGGTTAAACGGGTTGCCCTTCGGGATCGTATGGATAAGCCTATTAATAACTTGATGAATAGCCCATTAAAAACGCTAAAGCGTTTTTAACAGGCTAACGCTACGCTTTCACAAGTTACCGCTACGCTTTAACAGGCTTACCCACACTCAACCCTACCGCCCACAAGTTCTCGGTCGCTCAATCCATAATAATTTTTTCTTTTTTTGTTTTTTAAGAAAGTATCTTTTGTAAATTACACGTAAACTGCTCTAAATCGCTTTTTAAGCAATTTTAAATAAAAGCAATGGGTAAGTAAGGGTAAGGGGGCAAAAATGCAAATTTCAGGCGTTTAAAGGGCAAAAAATAAGCCCTATTGATTAGGGCTTTTAGATCTTAGTTGGGATCTTGATTAAAAAATACTTTTTAATTGTCGATTTAATTCGCTTAAATCGTTAAAAATTTCTTGCTCCCACGTGTCTGATATATCAAGGTAATCAATGTAATTTTCAATGATTTTTGATAAATCTTGTGGGGTGTTTGCAGGGGGTAAAAAACATTTGCCTGATTGCTCTGCTTGCTCAATAGCCATACTTAAAAGCAGGCTTTCCGCTTGCTCTGCCGTATAAGGATATTTTGAGCTTGGTAAGGCTTTTCCGCTAGGGTAATAACAGTAAATCAGCTTATCGGTTTCATTGTAAAAATACTTTTTACAAATCCCTTTTGGGGTTGGGGCTTCTTCTCCAAAAGAAGTAATAAAATCTTTTTCTGTTAGGTTCACTAAGGCTAATGGTCTAACATTTGCAATATAGTACATCATAAGGTTTCTCCCTTTGTTTTGATTACGCCTATTGCTAGGCGTAACCTAATTTAATTAATTTGCATAATAGTTCATCATATCAGCTACTTTTGCTTTTTGATTAGGTGTTGCAAGTTTTAAAGCGTTTTCAAAATCATTTGTAAGATTTGACGCTATCGCATAATACAGTTGTTCTGCTTTTGCGTGGATAGTTTGATCCTTTGGTGTATTAAAAGCGGTCATAGTCGCTTTTTGTCTTGCCAAAAGACGGCTAGTTCTTAATAGTGTTTTAATTGCTAGTTGTGCAGGTGTCTGTTTTTTCATAGGGTTGCTCCTTTGTTACTTGAGTGCATATATTATACATTATAAATGCAATAATGCAAAACCTTTTTGCATTAAAAAGGCAAAAAGGGAATAAAATAAAAAAAACCGCCTATTTCTAAGCGGTTTATTTATAAGTTTAGTTATTAATTATAATTATGCCATTTCCCATAATAAATCTCCTTGTGGAAAGTGTGTTTGTTAAGATAGGCATATATTATACCTATCCAATAAATAATGCAATACCTTTTTGCATAAAAAAGGCAAAAATGCAATAATGTTTTAATGCAATGTTACGCCTTTAGGTTTCGTTACAATTTTTGCTGTCTGAATTTTTTCCGCTTCTCTCTCCTGTTTAATTTCTGCGGTTAGTTTTGGTTTCTGCTCAATAAATTTCATATCATAAATACGTTCGATTTCTTGTTTAATATGTGTGGTTAATGGGTTAAAGTTACCTTCATTTTTATTCACGTCTAAACGAAAATCAGTTTTACCAATTTGACCGTTTTTATCTTGATAAGTAATTTCAAACTTCCACTTATCATAGCCTAAACGTTCGGTATTTTCGTGTAATGGATTTGTTTCAGGATTGCTTGCATATTGTCCTTTTGTGTAAGCGTCTTTCATTGCTTCCTGCAAGCGGTTTAAATCCGTGCCAAACGATTTATTTTGTAGTTCGTTATTGGCTTCCGTCCATAATATTTTAATATTTGTTATACGTTCTCCGTCTGTATTAATTAAGGCTCGTTGGTTGAGATTATCCCATTTCTCTAAATAGCTGTGGGTGCGCTCTATGGCTCTTTCTATGCTACCTTGATAGGGGATAGAGTGTTTATTAAAAGGACGTTCTAATAACGCTTGGGCGTTGTCTAATTTTGCAAGTGCCGATTGTGGGTAATTGCTTTTAGCAAACTCTTCTTCTCGTCCCCCTGCGTGGTTGCGTTGTAAACTTTCAAAACTAGCGATCATTTCTTCCGCTTCTTTTTTCGTAACGGGCTTACCTTGTTTTTCGTCTTCTGCTTTTAAAACGGCTTGCAAGCGATTATTTACCACTTCTTGCCCTTTTTCGGTTAGTTGGTAAAGGTTGGTGTTGTAAGAGTTCGGTTTTTTTCCTGCATACTCTATATAACCTAATTCTACCGCTTGTTTAAAGTCGTTCGGTTTAAGCATAGTGTTTTCTTCAAAGGATTTACCTTTTGCGTAACTGCTTAAAAGCAAAATATCTAGCGTGTTTTTCTCTGTAAATACATTATTTACTTTTTGAGTAAAAACATTAGAAAGGTTTTGCATTTCTGCGTTTTTGATTTTTTTAGGTTTTGCATTATTTAAGTCTTGTCTTAAATAATTGTCAGCTTCTTTTCTTAATTCAATTAATTTATCCTTACCTAATACTTTAGATAAATGATTAATTAATTGTCTATCAGCCGTTATTTTTTCAGGGTGTAATGAATGGTTGATATAATGGGCTAACCCCTGCGATAGCTCTTGTTTTTTATTTCCAACATTAATAAGATCTTGGTAAGTCTTACCAAACGCTTCTTGTGATGTAATATAATTTGATATTTGTCCTTTGAATATAGGGTCTTCAACTCGGTTACCTAATTTTTCTGCTAATTCATAAATATTTGTATCAGGCTTATTCTCTTTGATTTTATTAATAGCTTCAATCGTTTCTAATTGGCTATGAATAAAATTAGTCGAACCTTTTTCAATCTGTTTAAGAACAATAGACATTAGGTTATTTTCTAATTCTATATTATTTACATCACTATTAACTTTATTTAAAGTATCTCTTTGATATTCTTGATTACAATAACCGTCTTTACGTGCCGTTTCCAAAATTTCGTTTAAAATGGCTTTCGCTTCAGATTGGTTATAATGATCATTAATTAGACTAGCAACACGTGTGCTAAGATCATCACTCAATACATTATCTTGACCTTTTAAGCCTAATCCTTGTCCTTGTGATAAAGATTGATCTATCAGCGTACTAAGCCCTTGATATAACCCGTCTTTTAACTCGTTTGTGTTTGTGGGTATTACAATCCCTTTTCTTTCATATTCTGTGATTTTTTCACTCATTGCTATTTCAGCATCTTGATAAGTGTGGAAAGGGATTTTTTCTAATGGGGCGTTTTCTCCGTCTTTTTCAATCATTACAAAATAATTTCGGTTGTTAGATTGTATTGAAAATAAATAATCATCAAATCTAAGACCTGTGTTAAATTTTAGGTTTTCAGATTGTGCTTGCTTATCTACTTTTATTTCAGGATTTAATTTTTGCCAATCGCCTGTCTGTTTAAACTCTTCAATAAGCGCATAAAAATAGCGTTTTTCTTGATCTAAATCATTTTCAGTTGAATTTCTTTCAAAATTAGTCAATTTTAAAAATTGATCGTAATTTTCTCTTTTATCCCAATTTTGCCATAACTCAAAGAGTTCGCCATTTAATTTAGCTACTTCTGCATATTTTTCAGTATGGTTTATTTTTTCAAAATAACTATTGTGCAATTTTTCATAATCTGCATTATTTATTTTTTGGGATTTTTCCATATCTTCTAATATGCCACTTACAACGGCTTTTAATTCTGTTGGGTTTTCAGATAAAATAATTCTAAATGCAACACTTTCAATGCTTTCTTGCGAATTTATATCTTTATTAAGCATTACATCTTTGATATTTTCAAATTGAATAAGATAATTATCAGCTCTTACTGATAAATCATTAAAATTATCAAAGCCTATACTTGCTTGCATAATGGCTGTTTCATAATTATTAAGCTCTTGGTTTTTTCCTAATAATCGTTCAGCAAAATCAATGTACATTTCGCCCCCGTTATGTAGTCTATTTGCTTCATCTCTCAAATACGCATAATTGCGCTGTGTATCTAAAGCTATTTCAACTTGTGAGCGGTGTTCTTGGTCGGTAATGTTTAACACATTTTCTTTTAGTGTTTCCCAATCAAGATTATTATCTCTTACCTTGTTCAAGGTAATATAATCAGGCTCTAAGCGTTTTTCTGATAACGCCCATTCTAAAGCGTGTTTTACGACTTTATCATCATCATTTTGCTTAATATCATCTAAAGATAGGGTTACTTTCGGGGCGTGTTCTGCAATCGCTTTACTTGCTCGGTTGGCTTCTTTTACTGCGATTAAGAAATCGTCTTTATCTAGTAAGCCGTTATTGATCCACCCTTTCAAATAAGCGAAAGAGTTATTTTCTTGCTCTGCGGTGTGGGTACTGTCGATACTAAACTGTTTACACAAAAATAAAGCCGTTAGTTCTGCGGTTAGTTCTTCTTTCGCATAATTTTTTGATCCAAAATTATTGCCTTTGGCGTGGTCGGTTTCGGTATTAATGCGAATACCTAACACTTTTGAGCTGTGGGCGACTTCGTGGAAAAGTACGCTAAAATAATCATCTAAATTATCGAATTGCGATTTTAAAGGCACTACGACTTTTTTATCGTCTGTGCCGTTATTATGCAAATAAAAGGCTTGCTCGCTCGCCATTTCCTGCAAGGCAATGCCGTTTTTCTCGCAAAATGCCTTAACCATACTTTCCGCATTAGCATAATTTTCTTGCTGTAAAAGCTGTTTATGCGCTTCGGGGATTTCTGCTCGTTTAAAAGGCTCTATGCCGTCAATATCACGGGCATTAAAAACGTTGTGCTTAACAATAAGTTTTCTGTCGTAACGCACCGTTTCCATTACTTCCTTGCCCTTTTCATCTAGGATAATGTTCCCGTTTTCGTCCTTTAATTTTCGGTCGTAACTCTGCTCTAATAAGCGATAGATTGAGCTACTTTTTGCCCCTTTTTTAATTTTAAATCCCTTTTCTTTTGCTTGGGCGAAAGTAAGCCAACGTGGATCGTCCATATTATCTTTTACGGCTCGTCTAAATAATAAAGATTGGTTCATATTATTGTAAGGATCATCGCTTTTTGCGTTGCGCTGTGCAAATGCTTCATCAGCCCATTGTTTACGCCATTCTTGGTTACTGTCCATAATCAGATCGTAAAAGGCTTCTGCTTGTAAGGTATATAAATCATTAAAGCTGTAATTTTTTTTGGTTGTTTCGTTGCTCATAATTATTTACTCCTGCAAAAATGTTAAGGGATTTTTAAGGTTTATTTTTCAATAAAATGCTCTATATCAAGCCCGTTTGGCTCGGCTTCGTTATCGTCTTCGATAACATAATAAACAGGGTCAAATTGAAATGGATCACGCTTTGCGTTCATTTCATCAGCCCATTGTTGAGCATTGATTGTTTCGGGTTGTGGTGTTTGTAATGTTTTCATAGTGTTTTACCTTTGTGATGTTTTAATGTAAAAAATTAAAAATGCAATACCTTACATTTTTAATCCACGACTTTAATAATTAATTTTGACTTTTTCATCTCGGCTATGCCGTCTGTTTAACGTTTTTTTCTGTTGTAACTTTTTTTCAGCGTTACCATACTCCTTTTTAAATTGACGGGCATAGTACATTTTTAATTGCTCTCTAGCGTGTACGCTGTTATTGCCTAAAGCTATGTTGTTTGCAATTTTTTGCGTATCGTCTAATACTTTAGATTGTAATGCGCTACTAAATTTTTTCGCTCCGTCTTTGTTCGGTTTGCCATTGTGTAATGCGTGTCCGATACGATCTAATTTTGCTTGGGTATCTTTGGGTAATTGGCTTCTAAAATCGCCATTTGTGAAAAACTGTTCTGAAAAATTATTAAATTTTTCAGGGTCGTTATTAATTTCATTTTGAAAATAACTTACCCGTTTCGCCTGCTCGGTTTGATTGCCCTGCTCGGTCTTTAAATATTCAGCAAGCTCATTTTGGAATTGTTGATAAGTTGCATTTGCTTCTTTCTCTAATTTCCGTGCTTGCTCGATAGCGTGCATTTCTTTTTCTGCTTCCTGCTCGGCTGTCGTTTTAAAGCCGTTTGGGTACTGTTTATTAAATTGCTCGCTAAACTCGGCTTTTTGCGTATCGCTTAATCCGTTTACTCGCTCATTAATATTATCAATTTTATTTTGTGCATAGTTGTTACCTTGCATAAAGGTTTTGCCCTGCTCTTGATAAATTAATTCAATGGATTTTGCATAATCCGCTTTTTTCATTTTTTCGCTAATTTCAAAAGCTAAATAATCGCTATCTTCGGCTTTATATTTTTCAAGGTCGCTTTTAGCGATTGGATCAATGATAAAGGGTTTAAATTTTTTTCCGTACTGCTCGTTAAAATGATTTTCGCTTTCGCTTTTATCTGTGATGATTTCAGCCGATTTTTTGATATTACCAAAATCAAATTGGGATTGATTAATCGAACTAATTTGCTCGGAAAAGGCTTGATGATATTGTGGACTTCGATTTTGTTTTTCTGTGATGTTAAAATCGGTGTCTAAGATTTTTTGATAAGTTGCAAAATCTTGTTCTGCTTCTTTGGTTGGATTTTCAATAACGGGGGCATTAAGGGCTACACTTGGCGAATAGCCTTTAATGTGTTCGGTGTGGGATTTTAAATAGTCGTCTAAATCTATCGCTATGCCTTTATCAAAGGCTTTTCTAGCTTCCGCCTTTAACTGTTCATTAAAGGCGGTTTGATATTCTTCCGAACTATTTAACTTTTCCGCTATTTGAGATATTTCAGTAAATTGACTTAATTTTTTATTTACATCGGAAATAGCTTCTTGTTTCATAGTTACTCTCCCTGTTATTCAGGTTTCTGCGCTAAGGCTTCGTATTGTTCTTGACTAACAAGCCCTAATTCAAGCATTGTTTTCAAGTTTTCAGGGTTTTCTACAATCCCCGAAATAGCATTGTATCGCACCTGTGCTTCAATGCTTTTCACTTCGCTTTGAATACGGCTTACTTCATCGCTGTATTTAGCTTTCAATGCTAACGCCTTTTCTAGCTTCGCTTTTAACGTTGTTAGCTTCTGTTCTAAGGTTTGTTTTGACGGTCTAGCCATTTTAATGCTCCTTTGTCGGTTTGGTTGAGTGAATAAATTTGACTATCTAGGGGGATTATCTTATATTTTGGGGTAGTTCGCAATAGTTTGCGTTTTTTTCTAAAGCAGGATAGGGATTTCCCCCATATTGTAATACAATTTGGCGAAAATCCCGTCCTGTACTTGCAGTAGGCTCACTATGAAAATTGTTAAAACATTCAGAATGGAAAAAGAGTTTAGTGATAAACTAAACTTACTTGCGAAATCGCAAGGAATTACTTTCAGTCAGCTAATAGAATTGGCGTGTTTTTTATATGTTGGTAAAAAGGCTTTACCTACTAAAGTTGTTGAAAAGCATAAAAAGTTAGAAACGATAGACTTAAAATTTTGTGTAGATCACCCAACATATAAAAAGTTAATAAATGCTATTCAGGCAAAAAATTCTACGCTTTCGCAAGAAATAAATTATCGTTTGTCTGCTTCTTTAGATAATCCTGTGTTTGACCCACAAGAGTATCGTAAATTAAGTTCATTACACTTTGATTTAAACCGATTGGGGAATTTATTTAAACTAGCAATTAATAACCAAATGCCAATAGATATAGCGGTATTAAATGAAATAGAAAGTAAAATTAAAGCGGTAAGTGATGAACTAAAGCAAGCATTATCACATTCAAGAAAACGGACGTTGTAAAATGGTTCAGCTTCATTATGATGAAAATGAAACAAGGCTAATAGCCCGAAAAGGTAAAGGGGTTAAAGTCAAAAAAAATAGCGGTCAGTCTATTAAGAATAATGTTGCCTATTCAAAAATTAAAGCAACATCAGATCCATATCGCAATGCTAAAAATAATAAGCACGTGGTTGTAAAGATTACAGGCGGTGCAAAAAATGCAAAAAGTGCATACAATCATTTTGATTATATTTCTCGTAATAATCAAATTCCAATTTTTGATGAATTAGGGGAAAAACTTCCGTTAAAGCAAGCTAAATCAGAAATTGATGATCTTATGGATAGCTTGGAAAAATCAAGAAAGGACGCTAAAAGGACTTATCAAATTGCGTTTTCAAGAAGTGGTAAAACCGATCCTGAACTGTTAAAACAGATTGTATTTGAAACAGTTAAATCGCAATTTCCAAATAATAGATTTTATTATGCGGTACACGAAGATACCGATAATACACACGTTCACGTTGTTATTGAGCGTAAAACGAAAGGGGTTGATCAATTACTTGAAATTAATAAAAACAAGTTAAATCAGTTGAAAAAATGCTTTGCAGAAACCCAAAATCGGTATGGGTTGCAAGCTATTTTTTTGTCAGAAACTGATAAGCAAAAAAAACGCAAAAATACGCTATCTCAAGATAAAAAACGGGAAGATAAACGTAAAGGCGCAAATGAATACACGGTACTTGATTTTGGTCGGGGTAAGTATAAATTTCAAGAAAATGGTAAGCCGTCATTTTATCTTTTTGTTGAAACAAAAAATGGGGAAGTAAAAGAGCATTGGTCGTTAGGTTTACAAGAAGAAATTGGGAAAAAAGGGGTAAAAATAGGCGATAAAATTACGCTAAAAAAGACGAACATTACAAATAAAAAAGAATTGGATAATAATGGATTTTTTCAGAAATCAACGTGGAACATTGAGATTTTAGAGCGTAAAGGCAAGGTTATTGAACCCCGTAAAGATCTACATCTTAATGCAGAACCTTTATCTAAAAAAAGAACATTATCTACAAAATCTAAGCTAACAAATCTAGCGTGTTTTTCAAAACTCAAGCGATTTAGTGAGCAAACAAAATTATCAGAGAGATTAAATAATGGGAAAATTAAACGAGAAGACGAAACAGGACTACATCGACATAATGGAAGTGGACGGGAACAAACAACGGGAAATACCCCCGATAATTTGCGCCCGTTGTCAGAACAGCGTTTTGACGGAACAGCCAACGCAGAATGGTTATCAAACAAGGGTGTATTGTTTAATAATGCACGCTATTATTTGGGATCAGCTCAATCAGGAAACCAACAATATTCAGGCGTGCAGTCATTACGTAGATTACACACAAGCAGACAGTTAGTTGAGCAGGAATTTAAGGTTATGGATTATGGGAAAGCGCCTTATAAATTTGATGAAATGGGTAAGCAATCCTATTATATTATTTTGCAAAATAGTAAAGGGGATTTTCAGGATATTTGGGGAAAATCCCTAGAAAAACAAATCAAAGAAAAGGGAATTAGAATTGGGGATATTGTGCGACAATCTGCTGATAATTTGAAAGAGTTTAGCAAGCAAAACAATCCTGTTAAGCAAGAAAATAAACTTGCTCAATCGCAGGGCAATGCTCAACAAAATAATAGTAAAATGGGAATTTAATTATCGTACCAACGTTTATCGTTGGCATATTTCCCTACTCTGTTTTTATAATCTTGTATATCTTGTTGATCTCTTTTTTTTCTTTCTTCTCTTCTTTTTTCATCAGAAATAGGATCTGAATAGAAATAAAAATCAAATGTAAATCTGATTATTTTTAATAAAATGGTAAAAAGGAATTTAGCTATTTTCCATAGAAAGGCTAATACTAAGATAAGATTGTCTTTCATATTCTTTCTCCTTTATGGTAAACCCTTTCGGGCGTTGGCACTTGTTGGCAACGTTTGAAAGGGTTGAACAACCGCAGGGCGTTAGTTATTCTCTTTGTTATGGATTATATGTAGTACATATCTGCTACCGAAAATAACTATCGCTAAGATAATAAACCATATTGAAATTGGATTAGTAAAGATTTCTAAAAAATCAAACATTAATTGTCCTATTTTTCTTCAATAGAAACTACCTTATATAATAAGGTAATTTCCTTTTCTTCAATATATGTCGTGTGTTCTTCATTATGGGTCAAAATAGCCTTTTTACCAATCCTATTTTTAGGGCTGAAATGATACCCTTTCCATAACGTATAATTACACGGTTCAATATCTAGCACATTATCATTTTTATCTAAAAGCAAGCGTAATACATCTTGCCCTTTATCTTCTAAATGAATAATTTTTGTGGTCATTTTATTTCTCCAACATTTTATCAACTAAATACCCTAGCTCATTTAACGCTTTGCTATTGCTACATTGCATAAATGGCTTATCGTAATCAATTACAAAGGCTTTGCGTTGCCCTAGCGTTGCAAGCACGTTAAAGCCTGTTTCCGTTAAGATTTCTTTCACGTCCTTGATCTCTTTTGTGTTGTGTTGGGTCGCTCCATTGATTACTACATTAATTTGCGTATTCGGGTTATTTTCTTCGATTTCTGCTAATAGGGATAAGTGATTATCCTGTAAAAGGCTTGTTACTGCAATTTGTGTCGGTTGCACGGGAATAACAATATAATCAGCTAATGATAGCACGCTTTTAACGTAAGCATTTGTTCTTGGTGTACCGTCAATAATCACAAAATCAACGTTTGGAAAATCGTTTAAATCCTTTTCCGTTAATTCGTCTTGAATGAGATAACAAGGCACGTTTACGGCTTGATTGTTGTTTGCCCAGTCTAACAATGATTTTTGATTGGTATCACTATCTAAAAGGGCAACGCTATGCCCTTTATGTAAAAGATATTGAGCGATTAAAACGGCTAGGGTCGTTTTACCACTCCCCCCTTTTAAGCTGTATGTTGTAATTACTTTCATCTTTAAGCTCCTGTTAGATTGTCGCTGTTTTAGGCGGTGTGGTTAATAAGATAATATATTTCCACACAAACGGAATATCTTTAGCTTTGCACGCAGGCATTTTGCGTGTTTCTAAAAAGGTTTGAGCAATGTTAAAGGCTCTGATAAAATGCGGTTGCATTTGCATAGTAGTTTCCCCTACGTGTAAATGTAAAAGCTGTAAGTCGCTTTGGTAGCCTTTCTCTGTTTTAGCGGACGGGAAAGGCTATTTTTATGCCTTAAACAAAATGCCTTTTTGCATTAAAAAGGTATTGCATTTTTAAGGCGTAAAGGTATTTTAGTACAATTTTTTTTTTAAAGCAATGTATAAATGCAAAAATGTTTTGCCTTTTTGCATTGTTTTTTATTTTTTAGGGTGTTATACTATTCTTACCGTGTTAAACTAACAAAGGATAAAACATTATGGCTATTAGAAAACCCGAATATATGGAAAAACAACCCGTGTCTTCCCCTGAAACTGCTTCACAAGTGAAAAAAGGAAGAACGAAAAAGCAATTAACAGTTCATTTACCAAATGATATTGCTGAAAAATTAGAACAATATCGCTTTGACAATCGTGAAAAATCAATTAATGGTATTATCGAAAGGCTTGTAATTAAATTCTTGGACGAACAACAATAAAAAAAGCCCACGTGTGTGGGCTTTTTATCTATTCAACCTTTAATAAGGCACATCATATTCCTGCGCTTGCGCCTGTTCTTGTTGTTGGGTATCTTTACTTAGTTTTTGGACTTCTTCACAAATAATTTCCGTGAAATAACGCTTAATACCGTTTTCTTCGATGTTTGAATAATGCAAACGCCCACGAATATACACTTGATCGCCTTTTTTAAGGTATTGCATAAAGTTCACTTGGTTAAATACCGTGATTTTATGCCATTCCGTATTATCTTTGTACGTGCCGTCTTCCTGCTTGCTTTTAAAACTTGTGGCAACGCTTAACGTTGCTACGTTTTTACCGTTTTTCATTGTGCGAATTTCGGGATTATCTCCTAAAAAGCCAATTAAATTTACTTGATTTAAAGACATAATAATGCTCCTTTATTTTGGTTGTTGTGTTTCCTTAGCTATTTTATAGTTAAGAAATTATTTACTAGGGTATTTCTTATTGATAAAAGCTCCTAGTTGAAAGATTATTCCATAAATAGATACAATTAATAATCCAACGGTGCAACTAGCGATCACTTTTTCAGATAGCGTGCTATTTTTATCGTTACAGAGTAAAAGTATGAATACGATAATTACAACTAAAATTATAGAAATTGCTATCTTTTTAAGGTCTTTCAATTTGTCATTACTCATTTTGATTTATCCATTTTCTTTGGAAATTCTAAATCGACTTTCTTTTCTGCCTTATTCAATTTCGCATAGGCTTCAAATTCTTTTCCGCTTTTGCTGATTAAGCCTTTAATTAATGGTGTTTTGCCTTTCGTCAATAGGCTTACTAATTGACTGTCGGTAAGCGGTTTATTTAATAGCTTACGCCATACTTTTAAACCGCATTTTTCACACTCAATAACCGCATTATTGCCTTTTAAGTTGCTATTGCAACAAGGGCATAAAGGCATAGGCTCATTATTGAGCGCAGGGCGTGTAATTTTGCAATCAGGATAAGCAGAACAAGCGAAAAACACTCCTTTATCTGATTTACGCAAGATTAAAACGCCTTTACCACACTCGCAAGGCTCGCCTTTTAACTCTATTTTTAATTGTTCGGCTTGTTTAATTTGTTCGGTAACAAATTTTTCGATACCGTCTAAAAACGCATTAACACTTAAATGCCCTTTTTCGATTTCTTGCTGTTGATCGAACCATAAAGCGGTCATATCGGGGTAAGTGATAATATCGGGTAAATTATGGATAAAATCTATTGCTAATTGTGTTGGAATAAGTTTTTTAGCCGAATAAGTAAAATAGCCTTTATCTGCTAAATTTTTGATAATCGCTGAACGGGTTGCAGGTGTACCAATCCCCCCGTTTTCTCCGTCTTTCCCCTTATCTTTATCTATCAGTAACTTGCGAATATCAGGATCTTTAACATACTTAGCAATATTCTGTAAATCTTTTAAAAGTGTTGCTTCGGTATAAAGCGGTAACGGTTTCGTCTTTTCTTTTTTTATTACAATTTCAGTACATTGCCCTTTATCTTGTTCGTGCAATGTAGAGAGTTGATCGAAAAGGGCGGTGTTTTCTTCGTCTGCTTCGTCATCTTCGACTAATTTAGACCACCCATAATTAGCCGTTTTATTTTCAGTTGCTTTAAATTGGTATTCCCCACATTCTACGATTACATTAAGCTGTTTATAAGATTTTTCAGGCAAGAATTGAATAAAATATTGCTGTGCAATTTCGGTAAATACATTCTTTTCTTTAGCCGTAAAATCACTTAATTTGTAATTGCCTGTTACGGGAATAATTGCTGTATGGGCGGTTACTTTTTCAGGGTTAAAGGCTCGTCCTTTTTTCGTTTTATTTAATTGCTCCGTTGGCAATTCAGGGAATAAACCGATTAAAAAGTCTAAGGTTTGTGGGGCTTCGCTAAATTGTTCGTCCGTTAAATAACGGCAATCAGAACGGTTATACGTGATTGCTTTGTGCTTTTCTCGTAAATCTTGCGTGATTTTCAATACTTCATCAGACGAATAGCCGTACTTATTATTTAATCGTACTTGTAAATCTAATAAAGAGAATGGTAAAGGGGCTACGGTGTTCTTATCTTCGATTATGATTTTTGCAATCGAACACGGCAATTTTTCACACGTGTTTTTGATTGTATTAACGATATTTTCGTCAATAATCCGCTTTTCTTTTTCGCTGTTTGGATCTGTTGGGATATTGTCGGTTATTACTAATTTAGTCAAAACGGCAATATCATTAAAGGCAAATTTTCCCCCCACATTATAGTAAAAACTCTCTTTATGATCTCGATTTTGCTCGAACCGTCTAACGATTAGCGCAAGTGTTGGGGTTTGTACTCTCCCTATACTTAAAACGTCCTTAATGCCTTTTTTACGGGCAAACATAGTGTAAGCTCGTGTTAGGTTTAATCCCACTAAATAATCCGCCTGCGTGCGTGCTAGGGCTTTATTTCGCATACCTTTATATTTTGAGTTAGGCTCAATTTTTGCAAGGGCTTTGCGTGCGCTTTCGGGTTTTAAGTCATTGACTAAAATCCGCTGTTGCTCGCCTTGAAAATGGCAATATTCGATAATTTCATCAACTAATAATTGTCCTTCGTCATCAGGATCGCCTGCATTAATTACCGTTTGTGCTTTTTCCAATAAACTTTTTACTATGTTAAACTGTTTACTTGTTTGCGGTTTCACTTTTAAAGGGATTGGGCGAACCTGTAACGGTAAATCTTCTAAACGCCATTCTTTATAGCGTTCGTTAATTTCTTCGGGCATTTTCTGCGCTAAAATATGCCCTATTGCATTTGTTACGGTGTAACCGTTTTTACATTCGATATAGCCGTCTTTTCGGCTCACAATTCCGATTGCTTCGGCAATTACCTGTGCTAATTGTGGTTTTTCTGCAATGATTAATTTCATAATAATTCTCCTTTACAAAATTTCTACCGCCCTATTTCATTTTAGCTATAATTTATAAGAAGTTGTAATATTTAGCGATTGTTTAGAGCGTTCAACTTTTTCTTTTGACATTTCAAAACAGTTTGTAAAACGCTCACATTGCTTTTTTCGGATTAATTCAAATGTATCATTAACACTTTTTTCAATTAATTCTTTCATATCATTAACTCCATTATTAAATGCGTTATAATATAATGGTCTATCTTCAAATGTTATTGTTGTTAAAGGATAACCATTTTTCATTAATTCTAAATTAAGAAGTAATCTTCCTGTTCTACCGTTACCGTCTGCGAAAGGGTGTATTGTTTCAAAATCAATATGAAACTTAGATAGTTTACTGAAAAAATCAGTATTTGATGAATTATAGCTATCTACTAGATTTTGCATTTTCATCATAATTTCATAAGGTTCTGCGGTTTTTGCATTTGTATTTTGAATTTCTGCTAGATTTCTTCTAAAGCCTGCCTTTTCAGGTTCTATGATAGCTTGTATTTCTCTAATAACCATTAAAGATAATGGTGCATTATCTTTTGCTAATTCTTGAACATATAACAAGGCTTTATGATGATTTTCAATATCTCTAATGTCTTTCAACGGTTTTTGTACACCAAATCCGTCTTTTAAAACAGTAATTGTTTCTCCATACGTTAAAGCATTATTTTCAATTTTATTTGAATGGTAATTATAGAAATGATTTAGATCATCTTGAATAAATGGTAATTCTTC
The DNA here is from genome assembly GCA_029852775.1 of Pasteurellaceae bacterium LFhippo2. Lineage (GTDB taxonomy): Bacteria > Pseudomonadota > Gammaproteobacteria > Enterobacterales > Pasteurellaceae. The sequence continues at coordinate 3,333 of LEKJ01000035.1, read as the reverse complement.
TAATATTTTTTTAGAAAGTTCTTTTGTCATTTTCATTTTTTTACCTTTTAAAAGCATTTTTTAATGTTAGATTGCTTAATCGGATTACAATTAATAATATTTTGCTAATTCTTTTTCTTCGTGTAACGCTTGCATAGCTTTAAATACTTCGATTGTGGCTAATACATCTGCTTTTGCTCGGTGTAATTCGCCAAATTCGGTTGTATCAATATTAAAATAACGACAAGCGGTTGATAAACGTTGAAATTTGTAATCGTTAAAATAATCGCTCCACTCTCCATAGAGTTTTGCAAACGGATAAAGCACATCAATAAATGTGGTATCTTCGGGGAATTGATAGCTGTCATCTGCGGATTGTCTAATTAATCGGATATCATAATCAGCGTTATAAATATAAACGTTACGCCCTTTAATTAACTCATTTAAGATCGGGATTATTTCGGGAAATGTTGGTGCTTTTTTAACGTCTTTATCTTTAATGCAATGAATATCACTCGCACATAAAGGGATTTTAATTTCGGGATTGATTAACGTATTAATAATGATATTTCCGTGTAAATCTGCTACGCAAATTTCAACGATTTTTGCGTTAAAATCAAGTCCTGTTGTTTCAGTATCAAGGAATAAGGGAATAAGTTTATCGTGGGTTTCGGTGTAGTGTTTTACTCGATTTAAAAGGGCGTTTAACATAGTTTTTCTCCTTATAAGATAGGCTATATTTTACGCCCATAAAGTAAAAATGCAATACCTTTTTGCATAAAAAAGGCAAAAATGCAATAATGTTTATTCTTCTTTCGGGCTTACCCAAACAGGGGCTAGACTGCCTTTATATCTAAACCACTCTCGATCCCCAACATAGGTTGGTAGTTTGATTACCGTCCACCGATGATTAGCTAAATCTTTACAGGCTTTTGGCATTTCAGGGTTGATACGATAGCCGTATTCATCACATTTACCGTGATCCCCTAGAATTAAGCAAGTTTCTTGAATTTGCTGATTTAATGTTTCTGCGGTGCAATCATACGGTAAACTTGCAATCGAATTACTTAGGCTATCCATACCTTCTTTTTGGTCGTCTAAATCAATCCCTATTTGCGCTAATTGCTCTTTTGTCATTCCGTTATCGCTATCACTCGGACAAAGTTTTAAAAAGTTTAAACGGGCTTTGAATGTATCGTGGGGCTTTTTCATTCTAATGCTGAAATAACGCTTAATTGCGCTATTACATTCACTCGGTCTTGTGCCTGTTGCTAAACAGAGTAATGCTTCACACGCTAATTTTGTATCGCCTGTTAATTCTTCGCCTACGGTATAGGCGTGTGCTTTATTTGCAATAGAGAACGCTAATAATGCGGTACTTGAAATAGCTAATAAACTAGCTAATGCGATTGTATTTTTCTTCATAATTATTCTCCTTAGAATAAAAAATAAAAAAAGATTGTGATGTGGGCGTTGTGGGGCTTGTGGGCGGTAAGTTTAAAGTGTGAATAACCTGTTAAAGCCTGCGGTAACTTGCGCCTAGCAAGTTATTAATGGGTTATTCATACGGTTGCGTTAGCAATTAAACTGTTTAACCGTCCACAAATCCACAATGCTAAAAGTAAAAGTGATCGCCTATAATGTTACTCCTTTACTTGTGTTATTGGTTGGTTGGGGTTTAAGTTTTACAAATGTGATCGAAAGGGTGTTAGCGTTGCTATACGTGGCATTTAACGTAATTTTCGCTTTCACTCCGTTAGAGATAAATAATTGGCGTAATTCGCTTGCACGGTCGATATTTCCCATTATTTCAATATCGGTTGCGTGATGTGCTAAATACCACGTTTTAGCGTGTTCTGCTTCATACAACGCTGTACCGTGTGCGATTGCATAATAACGCCATTCTTCTAAATCTAAGCGATTTAAAGGCACGTTAGGCGTTTTAAACGTGTGTACCAAATTATTTAAATTGCTGTCTTTTACGTTACTCGGAAAAGCAACAGGTTCAGGGGGGCTACTGCACGCTACTACACTCATAGCGATTGCAATTAGTGCAAGTTTTTTCATTGTGTAACTCCTTAAAGTTCTATTTTTTGTTCGCCTGCTAGATCGGCTTGTTGTTTTTTATGGTTTTCTTGTTGATTAGGTAATGGGATTGATGTTTCCCCTGCTTGGTAAGCATTTTCTAAGTCCTTTTTACTTGGTATGCCTTTGATTTTTGCAAGGCTTGGGCTAACCAATTTTAAACGGTTGATAAAAAACGGATCATTATAGAAAAAGGCTTTTTTGCATTTGATTTTTGCTGAATTACAAAAGATTATTTCTTCATCATCTTTCAAATCCATAATTTCTTGCGGTAATATTAATGCCCTTTGGGTCGTATTATCGCTTGTACTTGTACCGCTTTTACTGTGCGATTTATTTTTATTAATCGTGGTAATATTCCCAATCCGTTTACTAATTTCTTCGGCTGTTTTCGGATTTTTCGGGCGATAAATAATATTGCACGAATGGTTTTCTAAAAGCGTTTCTGAACCTTTATCCCCATAACCTAAAGGCGGATTTTCGCCTAGCTGTGTACGGTTTTGATAAATGATTAAACTACGAATGTTATAACCTGCCATATACGCAATAGCCACTTGATAACGCTCCATAAATCCGATACTCGTAAACTCGTCCATTAACATTAAAATACCGTGTTTTAATTCAGGGTTAGTGTCAGGTAAACCTTGACGGATATTTTCAAAAATTAATTGACTAAAGAGCAAATTCAAGATCGGTCTAGCTGTTGAAATATTTTCAGGCGTAATGCCAATATAGATTGTGATTTTCTCTTTACGTAAGTTTCTAAAGTCAAAATCATTTGTGCTTGTTGCCATTTCAAACAACGGATCTTGAAACACTTTTAACGGGGTTTCAAAACTTGCTTTAATCCCCGTAAATTGGTCTTTAGCGTCCATTTGGTCGAAAAAACTTAAAAATTTTGCGTAAATGGTTTCGCTTAATAATCCCATTGCTTGAGCGGTTTCTACTGTTTCTTGCAATGGTTTTTGTTCGATATTAAATTTTTTCGTTTCTTCATCATAAATATAAATTTTTATACCTTGTAATGCGCCTGCAAGGCTTGTTAGTGTAAAACTGCTTGCAAGTAAACCAATTTGATTAAGTTTTCCCATTAAATATGTACACGATACAAAAACGGCTTGCGCTTGTAAGATAAAAAAGTCCTTACCCCCATTACCGCTTGGATAAAGTGAATTGGCTAATGCTTGGATCTGTAATTCAATATCAGGCTCATTGAAATTTAAATATTCTAACGGGTTGTAACGGTGTGTATTAAATGAAAATGGATCA